>CAZHTS010000012.1:54269-78595 GCA_964535315.1 uncultured Anaerolineaceae bacterium | reverse complement strand
GCGGCAGCAGGTAATAGCCAGCCTGCTCTTCAAAATAGGGTGAGCCCTCATACAATGTTTTAGTTCCTTTGCTTTTATCCGGTGGGTTCCCCTCAATTTTCTCCACATCAGCGCTCAATACAATTTGTTTTAGGAGCGTTTTATCATTATAGTAAGCGAAACTGCTTGTGAGTGCGAGACCCTGCTGCCACATATCAATTGCCACTCCTCCACCATCATCAGCTTTGCCTTTATCACTCCATCTACCAGTCCATGTAATACCAGCAAGGATATCAAGATCCTCCCCGGTGAATTCGCCAAATTGAAGCACAAAAGCCGCTGCCTCAGAGGAGGAGTTTTTTTGCAGGTCGATCCCCCAGATACACGGCAGGCGGCAGCCGCCATTTCCCTGTAAGAGATCGGTTACCAGCATTTTGGCATCCGCTGGTTGGAGTATGGGGCGGAAGGGCGGGGTCGGCGCCTGCATCGTCGCTGTCGCAGTTGGGGTTGGAGGTACCACCTGCGACGGGGGAAGCGTTGGCGTGGTGGTGTGAACGCTCGTTGCAGAAACCGCAGCGGGTGTGTTTGTGGTTTCTGGCGGCAAGGTCTCTTTGCCCTGGCCGCAGCCGTTTAAACACACTGCCAACAAAATCAGCATCCACATGGCGCCACGGGTGAACATCTTCAGTTTATCAGCCATAAATTCTTACCTCAGACATCAATTTCCCTGGGTTTTCAATCCACGCCGGCATATGGTCCCACATAAACTTACTACGCTCCTCTCCATAACGGTCGGGGGCCCAGGTAGGTTCTCCACCACCTTCGTAACCCCATGCCAGAAACATATCTGCAAATATTTCACTGGAACTGGGATCATCAGGGGGTTAGCGCCATCTACAGCCATTTGGAGCATCCAATTTCAAAAAACCGTCCTCGTTTCGTAATTTGCCAGCGATAAGCTCATTCTAGGCATTTCCATCATTTCATCTTCTGATCAATAATCTTTGTAAAGATTAAGTTGATTATAATGAAAAATGCAGAAAACGAGGCCCATGCAAGCACATCGAGAAGATAGATGCTCAGACCCCATATTTCAATCCGTCCAAGAGAATCAGAAGGTGGAAAAAGAGGCGCTAAAACTCGCACTAAAAATAATGTAAGCAAAAAGGCAGCGCCATAAACGAAACATTTTGCAAGTTCTTTTTTCATTGGCTATTTCCTTGAATATCATTATCGGCGGTGTGGATTGTAAATCCGTGTTTCGCTCTTTCCTTGCGTTAGATAAGAACCACGTAAGATATAAAGGATCATACCACCTGGCATTGTAGAAATACAACCCAATCTCGCTCGCCTCGCGCTGCCCGGTGTAGCGATAAGCCGTCTTGCGGGACACACCGAAGTGGGTCACAATGTCCCGGGCAGTCATCGGCCCCTGTCCATTGCGTCCCTGGTCGAGCAGGACAAACCGGGCGTAGCCTCCCAACGCCCGGTCACGGCGAAGGACATCTGTCCCTGCCAGACCGTTACCCTGTCCCGCCCCTGTCTCACCCGGCGCCAACCACCAGAAGTCTCATACCCGTCGTCGCATGCCACCCTCCTGGTGCTGTGCGTGGCTTTATTGTAGTACCGTTCAAGGCTTCCCCACAAGCAGACGGTCGCCCCAAACGGCGGCCCGCCAGTGGTGTTATAATCGCCGGCAATGACCCACAATCCCCCCTCCCCAACATCCCTCGCAGAGGAACCCTCTGAAATCCAGGAATACACCGCCGTCCGCCAGCAGCGGCGCCATCTGCTGCCGCGCGCCGCACTGGTCGGCCTGTGTTCCGGTCTCGTCGCGGCGCTGTTCCGCATCACCCTGGCCCAGGCCGACGCCCTGCGCAACCGGCTGCTGATCTGGGCGCACCAGAGCACAGCTCCCGGTTGGATATTTCCCATTCTGCTTGGCGCCGCCGGCGCGCTGCTTTCCGTGGCCCTGGTGCGCCACTTTGCCCCCGAAGCCAGCGGGAGCGGCATCCCACATCTCAAAGCCGTCTTGCTGCGCTTTCGCACCCTGAGCTGGCAGCGGGTGCTGCCCACCAAATTTATCGCCGGGGCGCTGGCGTTGGGCGGCGGTCTGGCGCTGGGGCGCGAAGGCCCCACCGTGCAAATGGGCGGCGCCACCGGCAACGCCATTGCCGCCTGGCTCAAATCCCCACCGCAAGAACAGCGCACGTTGATCGCTTCCGGCGCCGGCGCCGGGCTGGCTGCCGCCTTTAACGCCCCGCTCTCCGGCCTGACCTTCGTCCTCGAAGAGGTGCAGCGCGATTTTCACCCTCTGGTGTTCGCCGCGGCTTTTGTCGCCGCGGTGATCGCCGACATCGTCGCCCGCCTGCTCTCGGGCCCCGAGCCGGTTTTCGCCATCCCCCAATACCCCACGCCGCCGCTCACCGCCCTGCCCTTTATCGCCCTGCTCGGCGTCGTGGCCGGGGGACTGGGCGTCTTATTCAATCGCAGCCTGATCGGCGCGCTCAACCTGTTCGCCCGCTGCCGCGGAAAAACCGCCCTGGCTGTCGCTGCCCTGGTGGGCGCATTGGCCGGCGTCGCCGGTTGGTTCTCCCCGCTGGCCGCCGGCAGCGGGCACGCCCTGGCCGAGACCGCCCTGGCCGGGCAGCTTGCCCTGACCGCCATTCCCCTGTGGTTTGCGGCACGTTTCTTCTTAACCATTGGCAGTTACGGCACCGGCGCCGCCGGCGGCATCTTTGCCCCGTTGCTCGTGCTGGGCGCCTTGCTGGGCCTTGCCGGCGGGCAGATCGTGCACACCTTTGCCCCCGGCGTCGTCCCCGAGCCGGCTGTGTTCGCCGTGGTGGGCATGGCGGCCTATTTCACCGCCATCGTGCGCGCCCCCCTGACCGGCATCGTGCTGATCCTTGAAATGACCGGTAATTACGAACAGATGCTGCCGCTGCTGGTCGGCTGCTTTGGCGCCTACGCCGCCGCCGAACTGCTCAAAGACCTGCCGGTCTACGAGGCGCTGCTCGAGCGCGACCTGGAACGCAACGGCCCACACGTGGTCATGAAGACCCCGATAGTCGTCGATTTTGTGATCGCCAGCGGCGCCCCCTTTGAGGGTCGCCTGGTGCGCGACCTGGGGCTGCCGGCAGGCTGCGTCCTGGTGCGCTGTTTGCAAGACGGGAATGAACAGGTGCCCACCGCCCAGACGCGCCTGCTGGCGCACATGAAGATCACCGCCGTGATCGCCCCCGACGCTCCCGCCGGCCTGAACGCCCTGCGCCGCGGCTGCAAAGCGCGGTTCAACAGAAAAAGAAAAACGACCTCGCCCACGCCCCTACGATAAGCGTTTAAAAGCGGGACGCCAGGAAGCTGTCCCCCTCGCCTGATTTTGCGCGATCCGGAAACACGGTTCATCCAGCGACGTGAGCGAGCCCTGGCGGGCAAATGGAAGTCGATAGACAGACAACAGGTTGCAGAGATCGTTTCCCTGCAACCTGTGCGAGCGTCACTTCGAAGGAACAGGTCTATTTCTTTTCCAGCAAACTGATCAGGGTGTCGATCAGTTCAGGAGGGATGAAACCGGCGTCCTCCCCGCCCAATCCCGGGGCCTGGGGCGTCCCGGATTGCGCCCCGCCTGCCGGGGGCTGGCCTCCGCTGGGGGGCTGGCCTCCGCCGGGCGGCTGGCTACCGCCCTGTCCTTGCGGCCCACCCATCTGAATATCCAGCTCCTCCAAGAGGGCTGTAACCGCTTCTCTGGTAATCTTCAGATCCGCGATGGCCTTGAGCTGTTCGGCGGTCATCGCCGCCTGGATGCGCTGGATCAGATCGGCGGTTTTGGCCTGGCTCGCATCGTCCAGGGTGGGCATGGGCTGCGGGGTGGCGTTCGCCTGCCCCGGCTGCTGCCCACCCGGCTCACCCGGAGCGCCGCCCTGTGCAGGCCTAAGGCTCTCGCTGAGCGTCTTGAACTCTTTCCACAACGGCAGCAGCACGACCGCCTGTTCTTTGGTTACCGCCAGATCCGTCCCTTCGAGCTTAAAGGTGCCCAGCAACAATTGAACCCCGACCGAGCGTGCGTTTTCATTCGGGGCGCCCGCCTCGGCCGGTTTGGGGCCGGGTGGCGTGCCTTCAGGCGCCTTGCCGGGCTCAGGCGGGGCGGCCGTCTTCTGCTGCTGCTCGACCACGGCCGCAATTTGGGTCGCCGAGGCCGGGTCATTGGCGCCCTTCACCGCCCGCGGCGCCGAAGTGCAGGCGCTGAACACAAGCGCCAGAAGGGCCATGACAAACAATGTTCTTTTCATGAAGCGTTTTCCTTTCGGTGTTAAACAGGTTACGAGATTGAAACGGGAAAGCGGGGCAAAAATCCTCTCGCCCCTTCCTCACGAATTGCCGCAATCGTACAGGCTGATGGCCTGGGCATTTCCTGTACGCCCGGCGTTGACTGTGGAACCGCTGGTTGTGCCGTCAGGGGCGCCGGCATTGCGCGTGGTGCTATCAAAACCGGCGACGCGGCTACACCGGGTCGTCACCCAGGACGAAATGCCGGACGAAACGCCGTTGCCGCCCGAGAGATAGACGTAACGCAGTTCGCCGCCGGTCACCAACTGCGCCAACCCGTCGGCGTCAATAACAGTGTCGCTGCCTTTAAAACCGCCCATATACAACACCGGCCGGCCGCTGGCAAGCACATAATCGGCGCCCTGCATCGAGGTGGGCACAGCCATCAGATAGCGGGTGCCCTGTGTATTGACCTGGAGATAATCCAGCAGGCTCTGGTTGACCTGGGCATAACGACTGGCGGCGGGGCTGGATTGCTTCCCCGAGTAAGCGGCCGGAAGCGAGAGGTTGCTGCCGGGGTACAGGGCGGTATAACCCGACCAGATGACAGGGGTGATAAACAATGAAGCGACCAGCAATATCACCCCGGCCAGCATCCAGCGCCTGCGGGTAAGGGGCTGGGCAGAGAACAACAACAGCCCCGTGCCCACGACGAAGAGCGCCAGGGTGGGGATCAGCCAGGTCGCCGTGCTGACGAAGGACAGGGCGGTATAGAACTGGAAGGCCAACGTGGCGGCCGCCAGGGTCGAGAACAACAGGACGGCAAACAGCGGCCGGCGGGTGCGCATTTTCCATAGCTCGGTCAATCCGATGCCGGTCAGCGCGGCCAGGGGCGCGCCCAACAGCGCCAGATAGTATTCATGAAAATACGACGCCACGCTGAAAAACACCCCGCCGGTCAGGAGCCAGCCGCCCCATACCAGCAGCGCCTGGCGCGCCGGGGCCGATGAGCGCGCGCCGGCCAGTAAGAGCGCCAGACCCACCCACGCCACAGGCAGCAGCCAGCTCGTTTCTTTGCTCAACGGGGCGGTCAGCAGGCGCAAGGGCCCGGCCTGGCCGATATTGCTGGGCGTGCCACCCCCGCCACCGCCGGTCGGAGGGTTCCCTCCCGGCCGGCCGCCGTTCTGCGGCCGGTTCGGCGGCTGGCCGGCCGTGCCGCCCCGGGGCGCTTCGCTGGCCGCGGCCGCCATACCGGAGCCCCGCGCCGTGGTAGAAGACGAGGCCACATTGACGCCCTCTTTCGTATCGCGGTTCCGCCCCATCCCCACCAGGCGGTTGAGGCCGTTGTAGCCCACGATCAGGGTCAATTCCGAGTTATCGCTGCTGCTGCCCACATAGGGCCGCTCTTCAGCGGGGGTCAGGTCGACGGCCACCGCCCAGGAAAGGGAAACAGCCAGCATCACCACACCGGTCAGCGCCAGTTTGCCGGCCTTACGCCAGAACGTCTCGTTCGCTCCCAAAAAGTATAAAGCCAGAAAGGCCGGCACCGGCAGATAGGCGGCCAACATCTTGATATTGAAGGCCACCCCCACCAGCACTGCACCGGCCAACAGGAAGCGCAGCCTGCCGCTCTCGGTCGCCTTGATAAACGCCCAGGCAGCCAGCAAGAGGGTCAGGATCATGGGGCTGTCAATGGTGTTATTCCGGTCGACGGCCACCGCCACGGGCATCACCGCCAGGGTTAAGGCAGCCAGCAACCCGGCCGCCGGCCCAAACGAACGGCGCACAAGGTGGTAGACCACCACCACCGAGGCCAGACCGGCCAGAATCTGAGGCAGCAACAACCCCAGGCTGTTGACGCCCAAAAAATAGGCCGAGATGGCCTGTAACCACAAGCCAACCGGCGGCTTATCGACCGTGACCGAACCCCCTGGTTCGGCAACCACAAAGAAAAAGTTGTGCCAGGACTGCAACATGCTCTTGACCGCCGCGGCGTAGTAGTGATTGACATAACCGAGCGAGTCGATGCTGGCAAAACGCAGGGCAGCAGCCAGCAAAACAATGGCGGCCAGCCCCACCAGCGGTAACACTTTCTGCCGCCAATGAGACGCCCCTTCTTCCGGCGACGCCGGCGAAACGATTGCGGATGCGCTACTGTTCATGCAAACTCCTATTGGCTCAATAATGACGTGCCGCTCAAATATTGATTTCTCTGGTCGATAAAATTCTTCATTTTCTGCACGGCCTGGTCGTAAGCCGTGATCTCCACCAGGTTGCGCCCTTCGGTGGCCGAATGGATCAACGCCGCGTAACGTTCAACCCCTGCCTGTAACGCCCCGGCGGCAAACGCCTGGTGATAGATCGCTTTCACCTTTTGCTCGTACAGCGCTTTGAAAGTGGCGTTGGCCATAAAGCGCGTCATCAGCACGTTCTGCCCGCGCCCGGGGCCGCCGCCCATGCCGCCGCGCCCCCCCGGAGCGCCGCCGGTATTCTTGAAATACAGATCATAATTTGCGCTGCCGCCCAATTTCCCCAGGCTCTCGTTGGCGTCCCACATCAAAAGGGTGAAACGCTGCTGCACGTCGTCGTAGTACAGGTAATAGTTGTTGTTCATACCGAGCATCGAATCGGTGTTGACCAGCAGGTTGTTCAACGCCAGGTAAGCGGCAAAAGAGTCGACGTCCAGCCAGCGGGGCAGCTCCCGTTCAAAGGTCGCATCATCGGCCTGATCGAGAAAACGCATGAAGTCGATCAACGGGGCCAGGTCGGCGTCGTTGACGCGCGTCTCCTGGCTGAAACTGCGGCTATACGAACTCGGGTCTTCACCGGCGTAACTCAGCGTCGAACCCACCTCGGCCTTGTAGAGTATGCCGCCGCCATTTTCAAAATATTCCGCCAGATAACGCTCGTCGAGGATCTCCGAAACCACGTACAGCGTTTCGGCGGCGTCATTGAGCTTGAAACCGGCGTAAGCGGTGCGGGTGGCAGGCAGCCCGGCCTGGCGGACGATGGTATTGGTCAGCGGCTCCTGAAGCATGGCGGCGTCATACGAGGTGCCGTAATTCCGGATGGCAATTTTGCTATATCCCTGGTAGGTCTGCCCGGGCACGTATTTGTCAAAGCGGATCAGGAAGGGAACCTTGATCTGCCCCGCCGAGACGCCGCCCCCCGGCCCGCCCGGAGGCATTCCGGCGCCGGGCGCCCGTTCTTGCGCCGCGGCGTTGTCGCCGCCGGCAGGAGGTGGCCCGCCAGGCCCACCGGGCGCCCCGCCCCTGGCGTTCTCATCCATCGCCGGCGGTTGCCCGCCCGGTGGCATAGCGTTGGGGCGGTTCCCGCCGCCCATTCCCATGCCGCCCCCCAGCGCCGTGCGCAACGAGGCGTTCCCCTTCAAGCGAATGCCAACATCGGCGATGCGCACCCCATCCATGAGGATATCGGCCCTGAAATAATCTTTCAGGCCGGCATTTTTATAGCTTGAAACCATTTTGCTATAATCTTCATCGCTCATGATGACCTGGATGCTGTGCACCACGCCCTCGTCAAACAGGGCCACAGAATTGGTCACATCCTGTGCAACGACAACTGTGGCGGTTGGGGTAGCTTCGGGCCGGGCGCTGTAAGCAACAACACGCCGCTCCCCCATCACCAGGACGAGAAAACCGAGGACAAAGGCCAACAGGAGCAGGATCGGATAGTTGCGTCTGAGTCTTAAATACATAAGCGCTTCCTTGTCCTCCCCCAACTTCTGAGCGAAATTGGGGGAGGCTGGGAGGGAGGGAGATATGTTTGTTCTTACAGACCTTATTCTAAGATGCGAAGCTGTGAGAATGCCAAGAGCAAACTTTGAATATGCTGTGAATACCCCCAATCACAAAATCACCGTGACCGGCCCCGTCGCAGCCCGTTCCGGCGGCCGCGGCCAGCAAAGCCGGGCTTCATCCAGACACGCAGCCTGCAACGCCAGCGCGGCGAGCTCACTGATTTCGAGACCCGCCGCGCCGCCGAATTGGTGGAGCAAAAATACGCCGACCGTGCCCGGAACGAACGCTATTGAACTACGGCTGTTGGGTAACCTGCCCCGGAACACCCTCCGGCGCCTGCACCGGCGGTGTGGCCGGCTGCGGCGCGGCCGTGGGTGCCCCGGTCGTGATCGCCGGATTGTTCGCCGGCACAAAAATCACCTCGCTAAACCCCGTGCGCCGCATCAGGCGCGCCAGATAGGTTTCGGCGTTTTGCTGCGCCAGCTTAAGAATCCCATCTTCGATGGCCGCCTTGAGAATCTCCGCTTCGGCCGCCTGGCGCGCCTTGGTCTCTAACGTGGTGTCGCCGCGGGTCAACAGCCCTGTCTCACGGTTATACACATACGACTTCTCGTTATCCAACGTCGCCACAAACACCTCGGCCGGAGGCAAACGGAAATATAATGTCTTCCCTTCCACCCACATGTCCTGCGGCCCAATCTTCTCCATGTCCACCCCGGCAATTACCTGCCCGTGCGCCACAAACAACAGCTTATCTCCAAACAGGAAACCCAGCTCGTTTTGCCCAATCTCGGCGGTAATCACCTTCTCCACGGTGTACTGGATCGTTTCCAGGCGCGCCAGGGTGCGCACCTCACGTATCAGTGTGATCGGGTCCGGAATGATGGTCGGCGTCGGGTTACGCAGTTCGGCCACCTGTGTACTCAGCGAACTGTTCGACTGCGACAGCGGATCCATGGCCTGGCTGGCCGTCTGCTGGATCACACGCATCAAGCCCGTTGCCCCAATCCAGACCAGGGCCACCAATACCAACAGCAACACCAGGATAACAATGATTCGTGTGCTTAGCTTCATCGCCTCTTCTCCTTTGCACTCACTCAGGTTCAATTAACGGATCATACCCTGATATTGATTATAATCAGACAAAACGGAAAAGATACCTTCTATGCGGGCAAAATATCTCTTTATTAACCATATACGCGCCATTCTCCCTCTGTTGATCGCTGCCGGCCTCCTGGGAGCCTGCCGCCCGGCAGCCACCGACGGAAACGTCGCCACCCCCACCCCGACCATCACCCCAGGCCCCACGCCCACCGCCACCCCCGAGCCGCTCGGCAGCCCTTCCAACCCGTTGCTCATCGGCGTAGTGGCGGCCGCCGCAGACGCCCCCACCGCAGCCCAACAACTCGACCAGCGCCTCACCGCCCGTTCCGGGCACGCCACCCAGACTCGCTTCTTCACCGGTTACGACGAACTGCTGGCCGAAATGAAGGCCGGCCGCCTGCACTTTGCCTGGCTGCCGCCTTTCACCTATCTCAAAGCGCGCCGCGAAAACTATGCCGATGTCAACCTGCTGAGCAACCACTTCGGCGTCTATCAATACGGCATTCAATACCTCGCTCACATCCAGTCCCGTTTCACCCCTTACTTTGACCCCATCAAGAATCAAAACACCGCCGACGGCGCCACAGCCCTGCCGCAGCTTGCCGGCAAGCGCCCCTGTCTGGTCGAGCCGCTATCGGCCTCCGGTTATATCGTCCCGCTCGGGTTGTTAAAAGAGCAAAACCTCACCCTGGCCGAGCCTGCGCTCCTCCAGAGCCACACCGCCGTCGTGCGCGCCCTCTACATCCGCGGCATCTGCGATTTCGGCGCCACGTTCGCCACCTCTGGCGACCCGCGCACCGCCTCGAATGTGCTCCAGGACCTGCCCGATGCCATGGAGAAGGTCGTCATCCTCTGGCGCAGCGAGGCCATCATCCCCAACCTCAACCTCTCCGTGCAGGCCCAGGTGCCCGACAATCTGCGCCAGGATACCCTCGCCGCCCTGACCGAACTGGTCAAAACGCCCGAAGGCAAAGACCTGCTCTCGCGCGCCACCGATTACAGTATCCAGGACCTGCGCATCGTCGAAGATCCGCTCTACGACCCGCTGCGCCGTATGTTGGAATACACCGGCGGAGAGCTTGACAACCTGATTGGCAAGTAAAACGGACATGGTACAATAAAATCACTATGCTTACCAAAATGATCAAACACTCTTTCAAGCTGCTCAGACGTATGTTTCCCTATCTGGTTGGCGGCGCCCTGCTTGCCTTTGGCCTGCCCCGTCTGATCACCGAGTTATATACCCGCTCTCGTCTGTACACTGCCAGCGCCACCCCAACCCGGCGGGTGGCCGTCGTCTTTGGCGCCGGCTTGCGCCGGGACGGTTCGCCGACCCTCATCCTGCGCGACCGGGTCAACAAAGCCGTCGAGTTGTATAACGCCGGCAAGGTCGAAAAACTCTTGATGAGCGGCGACAACCGTTTCGTCGACTACAACGAACCGGCAGCCATGCGCGCCTATGCAATCGAATTGGGCGTTCCGGATAAAGACATCGTCCTCGACTACGCCGGACGGCGCACCTACGATACCTGCTATCGCGCCCGGGTCATCTTTGGCCTCGAGGACGTCATCCTGGTGACACAGGGTTTCCACATGCCGCGCGCCGTGTTCACCTGTAACCAGATCGGCCTCAAGGCCATCGGCGTGGTTGCCGACGGCGCCTACTTCTTGAAGCGCAGCCGCCTGGCCTGGAATATCCGCGAACTGCCCGCCACCCTGGTGGCCCTGAGCGATGTGTGGCTCACCCGTCCGGAACCGGTGCTGGGCAACCCCGAACCCATTTTTCCCGAACAAACCCTGTCGCAGAAAACACCCTGAGGCACGAAGCTTGCAACCTATTTACCAACCGGAGGCCCTATGAACCGCGCCGAAGCGCTCGCCATCGTACACGAATACGTCAAGAACCAGAACCTCGTCAACCACATGCTCGCCGTAGAAGCCGCCATGCGTTTCTACGCCCAGAAACTGGGCGGCGACCCCGAAACCTGGGGCAACGCCGGCCTGCTGCACGATTTCGACTGGGAAATCCACCCCACGCTCGAAGAGCACCCGCAAAAGGGGGCCGAGATCCTGCGCCGGCGCGGCGTGCCGGAAGAGCTCATCCGCGCTGCGCTCAGCCACGCCGACCATACCGGTGTAGAACGGGTCAGCCCGATGGAAAAGGCCCTCTACGCCTGCGATGAAATTACCGGCCTGGTGACCGCCGTGGCGCTGGTGCGCCCGTCGCGCTCGCTCTACGATCTGACCGCCGCATCCGTCAAGAAGAAGTGGAAGGATCGCGCCTTCGCCGCCGGCGCCAACCGCGAAGAAATCACGCAGGCCAGCGCCGAATTTGGTGTGGAATTATGGCAGCACGTGGATAACGTCATCCTGGCCATGCGCCAGATTGCCCCCGAACTCGGCCTGGAAGGCAACCTGCGCCCCGACGGCAGCCCGGCCTGATCACATCTGTAGCTCGTAGAAAGAGAGGACCCCATGGCACTGGAAGGGAAAGGTCTTTGGATCTGGAACGTCCCGGATTGTGAGGGCGGGAACCCTACCGCCATCGCCAACACGGCGCAGTCCATCGGGCTGACGCACGTCTCGATCAAAATCGCCAACGGTATCTATCCGTTTAACGTCAGCAAAACCAACCAGGATTACGTCGCCCCGCTGGTACCGCTGCTGCATGCCCGCGGCATTCAGGTGTGGGGCTGGCACTACGTACTTGGCACCGACCCCGTCGGCGAAGCGCGCCAGGCCGTGCGGCGCATCCAACAATTGGGGCTGGATGGCTACGCCATCGACGCCGAGGGTGAATATAAACAATCCGGGCGAGCCAGCGCGGCGCGCACCTTCATGTCCGAACTGCGCAAATCGCTGCCCAATTTCCCCATCTCGTTGTGTTCCTACCGCTACCCGTCTTACCATCCACAGCTCCCCTGGCGCGAATTTCTGGAAAAATGCGATTACAACATGCCGCAGATGTACTGGGAACAATCGCACAATCCCGCCGCACAGCTCAGCCGCTGCCTGCGCGAATTCCAGGGTATCACCCCCTTCCGCCCGGTCTACCCGCTCGGCTCGGCCTACGGAAACGCCGGCTGGGCCGCCACCCCCGAAGATGTCACCGAGTTTCTCAATGCCGCGCGCGCCCTCAGCCTGAAATCGGCCGCGCTGTATAGCTGGGATTTCGCCCGCAACCGCCTGCCGCTGGTGTGGGACGCCATCGCCCGTTTCTCGTGGGGCCAGGTTACCCCGCCGGCCGCCGACCTGGTCACGCAATACATCACCGCCCTGAATTCGCGCGACGCCAACCGCGTCGTGCAGCTGTTTAATCCCAACGGCGTGCACGTCACCGCCATCGAAACCATTCAGGGCAGTGAAAACATCCGTAACTGGTATCTGATCTTCCTCAACCTGACGCTGCCCAGCGCCACTTTTCGCCTGACCGGCTCCAGCGGCTCGGGGCCCACCCGGCACTTCAACTGGCAGGCCACCTCACCCAAGGGGCGCGTGCTGGACGGCAGCGACACCATCGGCATCATCAACGACAAGATCGCTTACCATTACACCTCGTTCAATATCAGCCCCAACGCCTGAGCGAGCGCGCTCGCTCAGGTACGTTTCTTGCGCAGCGCCGGCGCCTTGCCGCCCCAGAAGACCAATCCATCCTGCGCCGGCGTCCAGGAAAGCACCACATCGCCCGCCTTGGGTGGAAAGATCGGTTTGGCGGCGCTGGCCCGTTTGACCAACGGCGTCTCGTCCAGGCGCGTGGCGCGCGCCGCCGCCTTCTCATAATGCAAGATGCCGCCTTGTGTGGGCTTGCCAAACATGCCGCCCACCAGCCGGACGCCCTGCCCCAAGCGGCAGGCTATCACCCCCTGGCCGTAGCGCCCCTGTAAGGGGAACTCTTCTACCGTCACCCGCCAGGCGCAGCCATCCTGCGCCAATAAGAAGACCTCGCCGTCGCCGCTGACCCGCTCGCCGGCAATCACTTCATCCTTGTTCGCCAGCTTGATGCCATTCACCCCGGCGGCCACCAGACCCATCGGGCGCACTTCCTGCTCCGAAAAACGAATCGCCATGCCCTGCGCCGTAGCCAGCAGGATTTCGTCGTTCCCATCGCTCAGGAACAGGCCCTCCAATGCATCCCCGGGGTTGATCTTTGCCAGGGTGAATAGCTGCGCCGAGGGTCCGGGCAGTTCAGAAAGCGCCGACTTCTTCACCATCCCGTAACGCGACACGGTGACGATATAGCGATCCTCGGGGACATCCCGCCCCGGCAGTGAGAAGACCGCCGCCAGCAAATCCTCCTGGCTCAGGGGCGAAACCTTGTAATAGGGTACGCCGTCGGTCGGTTTCTCGGCCTCCGGCAGAGCGTGCACCGCCACCGCCGCCGCCTTACCTTCTTCGCTCACCAGGTAGAGGGTATGGTGGGTGTTAGTGCGCAGCAGCCAGCGCGGCGCCTGCCGCCCGCTCAAACGCGGCGCGCTATCGTTGTTGGTACGCGCCAGCAGGCCCTCTTCGGTGATGCCGACCCACACCACCTGCTCGGGCGTCAGGTCGGTGGCAGTCAGCAGCAATTTGGCCGACTCGCCTTCGCGCAGCGATACGATCTGCGTCCGCCGCCGGTCGCCAAAAGCCTGTTTCATCGCCTGCAACTCGGTTTCTACCACCTGGCGTTGCTTCTTAGGCGATTTCAACAGCCCTTCCAGCTCTTTGATGCGCGCCTCCAGTTCTTTATATTCCTGCTCGATCTTCTTACGCTCCAGCGCAGCCAGCCGGCGCAATTGCATCTCCAGAATGGCCTGCGCCTGGATCTCGCTCAATGTAAAACGCTTGATCAAACGCTGCCGGGCGGTATCCGTGTCCGGCGCATTCCGGATCAGGGTGATGATTTCGTCCAGGTTCTTCAGCGCCACCCGCAGCCCTTCAAGGATGTGTGCGCGCTTGCGGGCCTGCTCCAGGTCGTATTCGCTGCGCCGCCGCACGATCACCAGACGATGATCCAGGTACACCCGCAACGCCTGTTTCAGGTTCAATAGATGCGGCTGATTATCCACCAGCGCCAGCAGGTTGAACCCCAATGTCGTCTCCAGCGGCGTGCGCTTATACAATTCGCGCAGCAGTTTTTCCTCTTCGGCCGCCTTGCTGAGTTCGATCACAATCCGCATCCCCTGGCGGTCCGATTCGTCGCGCAAATCGGCGATACCATCCAGGGTGCCTTCGCGCACCAGCTCGGCAATCCGCTCGATCAACGAAGCCTTGTTGATCAAATAGGGCAGCTCGGTAATGATGATGCGGCTCTTGCCGCGTCCCATCTCCTCCAGGTGCACCCGGCCGCGCACCGTCACCCGGCCCTTGCCGCTGCCGTAGGCGCTTAACAGATCGTTGCCCTGGTTCTCCTGAACGATGATCCCCCCCGTAGGCAAATCCGGCCCCTGGATAAAACGCATCAAATCTGCCACGGCGATATCGTCCAGGCGCTCCCACTGCTCCAGCATGTAGGCCAGGGCGTCCACCACTTCGCCCAGGTTGTGCGGCGGGATACTGGTCGCCATGCCCACCGCAATCCCGTTGGCGCCATTGACCAGCAAATTGGGCAGAGCCGCGGGTAAAACCTCCGGCTCAGACAGGGTGTCATCGAAGTTACGGGTAAAATCAACCGTGTTGCGATCCAGTTGCTGCAACAATTCCAGTGCAAACGGCGTCAGGCGCGCCTCGGTATAGCGCATCGCCGCCGGCGGGTCCCCGTCCACACTGCCAAAGTTGCCCTGGCCGTCCACCAGGGGGTATCGCAAGGAGAAATCTTGCGCCATGCGCGCCATTGCCTCGTAAACCGCCATATCGCCGTGCGGGTGGTATTTGCCCAACACCTCACCCACGATTCTGGCCGACTTCTTATAACTGCTCTCGGCGCGCAGCCCCATATCATACATGGCGTACAGGATGCGCCGTTGCACCGGCTTCAAGCCATCGCGTGCGTCCGGCAGCGCCCGAGAAACAATCACGCTCATGGCATAATCCAGGTAAGATTGCTGCATCTCCTGGTCGATATCCACCTTGCGAACCATCCCTAACTCCATAGGCTGTCACTCCTTATCTTCTTACCGGCAAAATGTACACCCAGCAACAACGATTATAGAACAATATTACGACAAATTGGCCCGATGTCAACGGTTGCAAGCCACTCTCCGGCCTGCGCCACGCCAACAAAAGACGCAAAGGGGCTACGATCCTTTGCGTCTGTGCGTTAAAGTAAGTGGGCTGGCCACAGGGTAGAGTCTACCCGGCCTGGCCAGCCCATTTCAAGAACAATATTAGTCGGCGCCGGGCAGGTTTAGCACCGAGGCCGGCGTGTCACTGATCTGGTCTGCCTCAAACCGCCCGTGCACAAAACCCGTGCCCGCCGGGATGAGCTTGCCGATGATCACGTTTTCCTTCAGGCCGTACAACGGGTCCTCGGTCGAGGCAATCGCTGCACCGGCCAGCACCTTGATCGTGTGCTGGAAGGAAGAAGCCGAGAGGAACGAATCGGTGCTCAACGAAGCCTTGGTGACGCCCAGCAGCACCTCGAGGTAGCGCGCCGACTGACCGCCCTGCACGGCAATCCGTTCGTTGCGCAGGCGCATATCCAAGCGGTCGACCAGGTCCTGCGGCAGGTACGGCGTATCGCCGGGGCGAACCACCTGCACCTTGCCGATCATCTTGCGGATGATCACCTCAAAGTGCTTGTCGTGAATGTTCTGACCCTGCGAGCGGTACACCTTCTGGATCTCGGACAGCAGGTACATCTGGCAGGCGTCGCGACCCTTGATGCGCAGAATGCTGTGCGGGTTGAGCGAACCCTCGGTCAGCTGCTCGCCGGCGGTGATATGATCGCCGTCTTTGATCAGCAGGCGTGAGGTGGAAGGAATGTCGTATTCTTCCGTTTCGCGCTGCTCGTAGGAAACGATCACCTTACGGCCTTCGATACGGATGCGACCGGCGTGTTGAGCCGTGATCTCGGCGCCATTTTGCGAGGCGATCAATTCGCCCAACGAAATGCTGCCCTCATCCCGAACGGCAATCGTCCATTCTTCCGGCACATCGTATTCGTCGCTGACGATTTCACTGTGCTCCACCCGCACCACGCGCTGATCGCTATAGCGATCCGATTGGATGATGTGCGCCACGCCGGCAATGCGCGAGATCACCGCCTCGCCCTTGGGCGTGCGCCGGGCTTCGAACAATTCTTCCACGCGCGGCAAACCGGTGGTGATATCGCCGCCCGCCGCCACACCACCGGTGTGGAAGGTGCGCAGCGTCAACTGAGTGCCCGGCTCGCCGATCGATTGGGCCGCCACGATACCAACCGCCGAACCCAATTCGACCATCTTGCCGCGCCCCAGATCCATACCATAGCACTTGGCGCAAATACCGTGCGTCAGTTCGCAGGTCAGTGGTGAACGCACCTTGACCTCATCGATGCGAGTCATCATGATGCGGCGCACACGCTCGTGGTCGAGCATGTCGTCCCGCTCACCCAGCACCTCACCGGTCAGCGGATCGATGACCCGCTGCGCCAACAGACGACCGTACAAACGCGTCCCCATCGACTGCCCGGCGACGTCGTCCGACCGGCGAATATACGCCCCTTCTTCCGTGCCGCAGTCTTCCTCATTGACGATCATGTCCTGGGCCACGTCCACCAGACGACGGGTCAGGTAACCCGCGTCAGCCGTGCGCAACGCCGTGTCTGCCAGACCCTTGCGGGCGCCGTGGGTGGAGATGAAGTATTCCAACGCCGTCAGACCTTCGCGGAAGTTCGAAATGATCGGCAGGCGAATGATGCGCCCCGCCGGGTCGGCCATCAGACCGCGCATCCCGGCCAGCTGAGCAATCGGGCCAAAACCGCCCTTGGTGGCGCCCGAGTTGGCCATCGTCGCCAGGTTCCCGGTAGGATCCATGTAACGGCGCACAGCGTCGGCCACCTGCTTGGTGGTCTGCTGCCAGATTTCGATGACGCGTTCGTTGCGTTCCTGGTCGGTCAACAAACCGCGGCGGAAGGCGCGCTGCACGTTTTCCACTTCTTGTTGCGACTTGCCAAGAATGTCCTGCTTCTCGGGCGGGATGGTGATGTCCGCCACGGCAATCGTGGCGCCCGAGCGCATGGCGTATTCAAAGCCGATATCCTTAATGCGGTCGGCCACATCCGTGGTCACTTCCTGACCGCAGACTTCATACACTTCCGCTACCAGGTCTTTGACACCGCCTTTATCCAGCACTTCGTTGACAAACTGCACCTCGGGCGGCAGGATGCGATTGAACAGAACACGCCCAACCGTGGTCTCCAGCAACGCACGGCGGCTGGCCAGCAGGCGGCTGCCCTTATCGTCATACCAGGTAATCGAGCGAATGCGAATCTTGGAGTGTACTTCAACCTGCTGCAGATGATAGGCCAGTTCGACTTCATCGAAATCGCCAAAGATACGGCCATCGCCGCGGTGCGGACGCGCATCCAGCACCGTCAGGTAATACACCCCCAGCACCATGTCTTTCGACGGGCTGATGATCGGTTCGCCATCCGCCGGCTTGAGCAGATTGCGTGAGGCCAGCATCAACTGGCGAGCCTCGTTGACCGCCTTCTCAGAAAGCGGCACGTGCACGGCCATCTGGTCGCCGTCGAAGTCGGCGTTAAAGGCGGTCGTCACCAACGGGTGAAGCTGAATGGCGCTGCCTTCAATCAGGGTCGGCTCGAAAGCCTGGATGCCCAGGCGGTGCAGGGTCGGCGCACGGTTCAACAACACCGGGCGTTCCTTGATCACCTCTTCCAGCACTTCCCACACCTCGGGACGGTTGCGTTCGATGAACCGCCGTGCGCCCTTAACGTTGGCGGCGTAATTGTGCGCCACCAGGCGAGCGATCACGAACGGGCGGTACAGTTCCAGCGCCATCGTCTTGGGCAGACCGCACTGATAGAGCTTCAACGCCGGGCCGACCACGATCACCGAACGGCCCGAGTAGTCGACACGCTTACCCAACAGGTTGCGGCGGAAACGGCCCTTCTTACCCTTGAGCATATCGCTCAAAGATTTGAGCTCACGCCGGCCGCGGCGCGAAAGCGCCTTGCCGCGCTGCGAGTTATCGATCAGCGAATCGACCGCTTCTTGCAGCATACGCTTCTCGTTGCGCACGATCACGTCCGGCGCGCCGAGTTCCAGCAGACGCTTGAGGCGGTTGTTGCGGTTGATCACACGGCGATACAAATCGTTCAAATCCGAGGTGGCAAAACGCCCACCGTCCAACTGCACCATCGGGCGCAGGTCAGGCGGGATCACCGGCAAAACGGTCAGCACCATCCACTCAGGACGGTTGCCCGAGCGGCGGAACGACTCAACCACCTTCAGGCGCGTGGTGGCTTTCTTGCGCTTCTGCTTGCTCTTTGAAGTGCGCACCTCGTGCCACAGTTCTTCGGACAGCTTATCCAGATCCAGGCGGCGCAGGATGTCGTAGAAAGCTTCGGCGCCCATATCGGCGCGGAAGACCTGCCCCCATCGCGACTTCAATTCGCGATAGCGGCTCTCGCTCAAGAAGGTGAACGGGCGCAGCTCCAACAACTCGTCGCGTTGGTGCGAATTCTGGTTCTGCGACTCGGTCGATTGGTCTTCCAGTTGATTGCGCAGCGACTCCATTTCTTCTTCGGCCTGCGAACGCACCTGCGCAATGGTCATCTTGATCTGCTCGAGATCGCGCAGCAACTGATCCTTAAACTCACCTTCGAGCTCGTCCAGGCGTTCTTTGACGATTTTCTGTACCCGCGCCAGGTGCTGCGAGGTCACCGCCTCGCCGGCCCCAACCACGATCACATTATTCGCGGCGCTAAAAACGACTGGGGTATGCACAACCTGGTTGATTTTTTCTTCCAAAGTACGCTGCAAACGCTGGCCCTCTTGCATCACCGGTTCCAACCGGGTCGCAATCTGTTCGTCCGAGCGAGTCTCAAGATCGCTCTTGCGTTGCTGCAATTCACCCAACTTGCGATCACGCCCCATTTTGACTTCGATGATACGGGCGTTAATCTGTGACGCCTGCTCACGCTCCGAGACGCTGATTTCGTCTTCGAGACGCTTGAGAGCCTTCTGTCGGGCTTCCTCATCGACATAAGTGACAATATACTGGGCAAAATACAGAACCCGGTCAAGATTGCGGCGCGAAATGTCCAGCAGCAAACCGAGGTAAGACGGAATCCGGCGTGTATACCAGATGTGCGCTACCGGTGTTGCCAGCTCGATATGCCCCATGCGCTCGCGGCGGACCGCAGAACGGGTCACTTCAACGCCGCATTTATCGCAAACGATGCCTTTGTAACGAGGGTTCTTGTACTTACCACAATAACACTGCCAGTCACGGGTCGGGCCGAAGATCGCCTCGCAAAAAAGGCCATCTTTTTCCGGGCGTAAACGCCGGTAGTTGATCGTCTCTGGCTTGAGCACTTCACCATAAGACCAGCTGCGAATGGTCTCAGGGGACGCCAGACTGATACGAAGTGAGGTTAGACCCTTTGTTTCCACTAAAAACCTCCTAAATGAACCCTGGCCGAATGAAACGAAGAGCAGCGCATGAGATCAATGATGCTCAGCGCTGATAACAGGTTAAAGGTAGTCCTGGATACGCATGCAAATTGAAATTATACCACAAAATCGCCTTCGTCAAGCATTTTTGCAAAAAGTTCCCCTGCTAATTTCCGGCCGCTTTCAGGCAGGCTGTTGCAAAGGAATCTCCAGGTAGAAAGTACTCCCCTTGCCCAATTGACTGTCTACCCATACCTTACCGCCGTGCCGTTCGGCAATCGATTTGACGATTGCCAGCCCCAGGCCGGTGCCGCGCAACTGATACACCTCTCTCCGCCCGCTGCGATAGAACTTCTCAAACAGATGCGGTAAATCAATCGGCGCAATCCCAATCCCGCTGTCGTGGAATTCCAGAATGACGCTGGCCGGCTTCAGCTGACCGGCAATCTTCACCTGCCCACCCAACGAGGTATATTTGATCGCGTTTTCGAGCAGATTGAACACCGCCTGCTCTAGCAACGCCGGGTCGGCGGGCACGGTCAGGTTCTGGATTTTGTCCAGGAACATCAAAATCTGGATGTTCTTCTGGCTGGCCTGCGGCTGCAATCCGTTGACCACCCGCTCCACCACCTCTACCAGCGATAGCGCCTCGATCTGCAACCCGATCCCCGTCTCAATCCGCCCCAGGTCGAGCAGGTTGTTGACCAGGCGGGTGATATTTTCTACCCCGGTAATGATCTTACGCACATAGCTCTTTTGCTGGTCGTTGAGTTCCCCGACCATCTGCAGCATGGTGGTGTAGCCGCGGATCAGGGTCAACGGCGAACGCAGATCGTGGCTCACGGTGGAAACGAAATCGGACTTTAGCGCATCCAGTTCCTTGTAATGGGTGATATCCCGCAGCATGCAAATACGTCCCACCGGGCGATTCTCGGTTAATACCGGGGAAATGGTGGCATAATACACGCGCCCGTTGGGCAGCGAAATCTCGCGCGAGGTCATCTTTTCTTCCAACGGCGAGCGAATCAACTCTAACAGCTGCGCCTGCGCCACGACCTCATTGATCGGGCGGCCCGGCATGGCCGAGGCGATCAACCCGGGCACCTGCACCGCCGCCGGATTGAGCAGCAGCAGCCGATCCAACTCATCGATCACCAGCACCGGCTCGGGGGTCGAATCCAGTACCGCCTCCAGACGCTGGCGGCCCACCTCGGAACTGGTATATAGCCGGGCGTTGGACGCCGCCAACGCCGCCTCACCCGCCAGGGTGGTCAGGAAACGCACTTCCTCTTCCGAGAAGGTCGTTGGCTGGTCGTAGCCGATCCACAAGACGCCGTAATAGTTGTTTTCGTGCCGCAAGGCCAGCGCCAGCACCGCCCCCAACGTGGGCGCCCCGGCCGGGAAGGTCAACATACGCACCCGGCTGGTGTTGGGCACCGAGACCAGTTCCTGATGGCGCATCATCTCAAACAACTGGTCGTCCAGGAAGGCGTAGGCGTTTGCCGCCGGCCCGTATCCAAAGGCAATCGCCGGGTGCTTCCCGGTCTCGAAAGCCACTTCTTTGATCAACACCAGGCGCGCCAGCGCCGCACCGCCGCCCACCGCCGCTTTCAAAACCGGCAAAGCCGCCTGTTCCATCTCCAGGTTCGAAGCCACCCCCTGGCTGACCATCAACAACCGGCTCAACTCATCCATGCGCGCTTTCAAGCTGAGACGCATGCGCTCGAACGCCATCCCCAGCCGGCCCACCTCATCCACACCCGGCGGAACCGCCAGCGGGCGATCGAACTTCCCCTGGGCGATGTGGCTGGCTTCCTCGGCCATCGTCTTCAACGAAGCCGTCACCGTCCGCAAACCAAGCCGCAAGGCAACGATGGCCGTGCCGCCAATTGCCAGCAGCAGGAACAACAACGGGATGGCGATATCCAACGCCAGCTGCTGCGCCTTTTGCGCCGGCATGGTCAGCACCACCAGCCACGGCCGGCCGATGACTTTGTGGTAATGAACCAGCAAGCGGGTACCGGTGCGAGACGTATCGTCGAAGAAATCGGTATCAACCGGCAGACTGCCGGTGTAAGATTGCATGATCTGCGCCGGCAAAGGATGGTACAGGATGCGCCCACTCTCATCCAGGATCATCCCTTCACCCCCCAACTCACTCATACTCTTAAGCGCCTGGATGGCAGACTGGGTAAACGGGTTGGCGCTCAGATCGGTGCGCCCCAACAACACCGCTCCGGGCTTGCCTTCCTTGTTCTTTACCACCGCCAGAAACGATATTTGCGCCGTCGTTTCACCCGGCAGGGGTGGAACAGTATAGGTCTGGATCATGGCGCCCTTAAACGCCAGCTGCAAACCGGTTTTTTCTTCCGGCGTCAGGTGCAGGGCATCCAAATCTCTGGAAGGGTATCCGCCCAACACCTTACTGCCGGCATCCAGCAACACAAGCTGGCGGAAATAGGGCACCGCCCGCAGCCGGCGCGCCAGTTCGGCGTCCAGGCTCTCTCCCGACAGATCGAGCAAATCGACGCTGGCCTGGTTGAGGATCAGATTTTGCCCCGTTTCCAGGAAATACGGCAGGCTCTCCGCGGCTACGGAGGCGGTACTGGTCAGGCGTTCGCGCACCATCTGGCGGGCGGAGTTCCCGGCCACCACCCAATCCCCTGCCGTCAGCACCAACACCAGCACCAACACCAGCGGCGCAGTCACATAGAAGAAACGCATCTGCAAACTGGTCTCGGACGGCGAAGGCACCAGCGCCCCCTGCCCGCCCCAGGCCCGCGGCCAGATTTGAGCCAGGATTTCGGCGGCAAACCCGGCGATGAGCAATTCGCCGGAGCGCGCCAGCATCAACATCCAGGTTTGCGTCAGGGCATAATCCATGCGCACGGCCAGAGAGCCGTTGGTCGCAAAAAATGCGCTCAACACAAACACCGGCGCATACAGGATCGACAAAAGAAGACTCGCCGCCAGCGGATGGCGCATCAAACGGTAAAACGGCGTGCGATAACGCTGGCGCACCATTCCGGCAAACAACAACGCCATCCCTGCCACCTCGAGCGGGGTAAACAGAGAATGGGTATCGAACAAAGCCAGACATAGCCCACTCACCAGCGCCACGCCGACCGCCGCCAACGGCCCGATAAACCCGCCCGCCAACACCCACGGCACAGCCACCAGGAACATCATCAACGGCGGCCTGGCGGGTTCGGCCAGTGCATCCGGCGCCAACGCGGCCGTACTGCTGCCCGGCAGACGCAGCCCCAGGAACAGCGCGGTCAGCGGCGCCAGCGCCAACAACAGCAGCAGCAACCACCCGCGCATACCTTGCGGCCCCTTGTGCGACGCGGAGCGCCAATAATACGCCCCTGCCCCAATCAACACAAGCATACCCAACCACCCCAACCATCCTAACAGGCTGGGGGGCCAATTGACGCTAAACTGGAGGGAGAGCGAACCAGGCATGGTGGGCATCAGTGCCAGTAAGGAAACCAGAATTATACCAATGGAAACACCGTATCATAAAGATTATAGCATCAGGCCCTTATTTCATCCAGAAACTTTTGGCACCAAAGGCAAAATTAATGAAACCTGTGTGCCAATCCGCTCTGTACTGCGGATTGCCATCCGCCCGCCGTGTAATTCAACCACTCTGCGCACGAACGCCAGCCCAACCCCGGCAAATTGCTGCGTATAAGACGCCTTTTCCGCCGGGATCGCACCTTGCAGCGCAGCAAGCTGCTCATCGGCGATGCCCCTGCCCTGATCGCTCACCGTCAATACATAATGCCAATGCGACAGATTTACCCGTCCTGCAATCTCGACCGGCGTATCCGCCTGCGAAAATTTAAACGCATTCTCCAGCAGCTCGTCCACTAACCGTTGAACGTAAACCACGTCCATCGCCAGCTGCGCCGTCTCGATCTCCACCCGCAAATCGGCGGGGCGTCCACAGGCCGCCGCCCGCACCGCCGCCAGTTCACCGATCATCGCGGTAGACGTTATGCTCTCTTGCAAAGCTGCCAGTCTTTTGGCATCGTCGCCAAGACGATCCAGTTCGATGTAATCCATATATTTGCGCGTCGTGCTCAGAAGACGTTCTGCCGCCATGCGCACATTGCGCCCCACCGAACGCACATCGACCGCCTCTGACACTTCGCCATTCTCCAGCAGTTGCGAAAAACTCAAGATCACACTCAGCGAAGAAAGCATGGCCTCCGGCAATCCCTGGTAAATGCTGGTGCGGGCATCGACCAAACGCTTTTGCGCTTCCTGGGTCAGCGCAGCTTTTTTATGCAGGCGAACCTCAATCGCCTGAAGCAGCTCCGTCAAGGTGAACGGCTTGGGGATGTAATCGTCGCCCCCCTGCACCATCCCTTTGCGCAAACTGAAACGATCCGACAACGCCGTCAGAAATATGACCGGAATATTGGCCGTGGTCGGATCCTGGCGCAGACGCTGCAATACCCCATATCCATCCAGGCGCGGCATGAGGATATCGCACACGATCAAATCCGGCAAAATTTGCCAGGCCAGTTGCAGCCCTTCCTCACCATCGCGCCCACCCCACACCTGATATCCCTCGACCTCCAGTAACTCGAGGATGTTGGCGCGCAGTACATCCTCGTCTTCAATCACCAGGATCTTCTGCATTCCATCCCTCCATTTCGATCTCGCTCAA
>CAZHTS010000012.1:0-54169 GCA_964535315.1 uncultured Anaerolineaceae bacterium | reverse complement strand
TGAAGAAAACTTCAAGGCGTTGCTCAATAGATTCTCAAAAACATTCCGCAGCAGCCGGCCGTCTGCGCAAAGCCATACCGGTTCCGGGGGACAGGTCAACCGGATGCGCTGCGGGTTGTTTTCCAGTTCGACCAACGCTGCGATCAGTTCCCGCGTCAACCCGGTCACATCCACCCAGGTATTGAACGCGGGTTCAAGACCGATATCTAACCCGCTGAGCGTGAGCACATCCTGTAACATACTCTCCATGCGCTGCGCCGCCCGGACAATCCGCTCCAGATGAAGCTGAGCTTTTTTTTGCGGCCAGTTTTCACCATAGCGCTGCAAAAGCTGCGTGGAAGACAGAATGGCGCTTAACGGCGTGCGAAACTCGTGCGAAGTCATCGCCACAAAACGCGACTTGAGTTCTCCCAGTTCACGCTCGCGCGTCAAAGCCGACTGCAATTGGGCGCTGTCCTGTTTTCCGGTCACGTCAATCCCCGTGCCAATCACATACGCCACACGTCCATATTCGTCCAATACAACCGTATTCGACCATTCGATCTGATAAATCTGCCCCTGACGTGAACGCCAGGCATTCTGATGGCGGCTGGGTTGAGCGGTTTCTAACAGATGCTGCCACACCTGTAACACACCCGGCGTTTCATCCGCTACCAGGAACAAGTCCCACAACGGCTTTCCCACCACTTCTGGCGCAGAATAACCGGTCAGGCGCTCGCAGCTTCGATTGAATGTCACGATGCGCCCCTGGGAATCCAACGCCACCAGCAATGCATCGATGGTATCCAGCACCGTTGCCAGAAAGTCGCTGCGGCGCACTGCCGGCGTCGACGCGCCGCCCGGCGCCTCAAACGAGTTCAACAGCGCCCGGCAAGAAGCCGACCCGTGCGCCGCGGCAAGAAACAGCTCTGTCTGACGGTTAAGCAGCGCCATACGGGCATAACGCCCCAACTGGTGGACGGCTTCCAAAGGGATACATCGAAACGCGCCGGCGTCTTCGAGATTGAGCACCACCGTCGCTTCAAAACGCTCCACCAGGGCAATCAGCGCCGCTCCGGGGTAAGATTGAAGAATAGACGACCAGCCGGCAGAGCGCTCCGCCGGCGCATACGTCACGATCAAATCACATCGTTGTTCTATGCGCTCACTGTCCGCACAGCGCCAATCGAAACACAACCCGCTCACCTTCAGCGCCGTCAGACAGGCCTGTGTCAGCTCCGGAGGCACCTGAAAGAACAACACCTGCACCACTTGACCGGACACCGGATTGCTCCTCTCCCAACAGTTCGTCCAGCAATCCCCCTTTGTTTGGGTTCAGGGGGCCAGAAAACGTTCTTCGATCTGCCGCAGCACCTCGCCTACGCTGACGCCGTCTGAATTAATAATCAGGGCGTCTTCGGCCGGGCGCAGCGGCGCCACCGAGCGGGTCGAATCGATCTGATCACGCCGGCGCATCGACTCCAGAATTTCTTCCAACGAGGCCGTCTCGCCGCGCCGGATCACTTCCTCATACCGCCGGCGAGCGCGTTCTTCCACCGAAGCATCCAGGTAAATCTTCAATTCGGCGTCCGGGCACACCACCGTACCGATATCGCGCCCCACCATCACCACTCGCCCCCGCAGACCAATGCGCCGTTGCTGCGCCGTCATCGCCTTGCGCACCCCCGGATAAGCAGAGACCTGCGATACATTGGCGTCTACCTCGGGGCGCCGGATTTGCCAGGTAATATCGTCGCCTTCCAGCAAGACGTCGTATTTGCGCCCATCTTCCTGGCTGGGCGGCCGGACATCAATCTGCACTTCTTCCGCCAGCGCAGTAACCGCCCGCTCGTCCTCGACGGTCTGCAATCGCGTCAACGCCGCCCAGGTCACGGCTCGATACATCACCCCGGTGTCAAAGTACAAATATTCCAGATCGCGTGCCAATAACTCCGCCAGGGTCGATTTGCCCGAAGCGGCCGGGCCGTCAATAGCAATAATATTGGGCATTTGCATACAACTCCTCAAACGTAATCGAAACGCGGGCCCGGTCTTCTACTGCGCCTGTCCCGCCCTCCCCGAGAACACATCGGCTCGCACCCACAAGACGACATCCACCTGATCCATGATTACGTCCCGGTAGATCCACCAGCGAATCCACTCCGCCGGCGCAACCAGCGACCAGGCCGGCGTGCGTGACCAGACGAAATCCTGACCGCGATACGCATCCACCGCCTCAATCTGCTGCTGGCCCGCTGTGATAACCAGCGCCGGCCTGGACTGCGTCGCCAGGATATCCACGTACTGCACATTGTTAAACTGGCGCAGCTGCCAGCGCAGCGACGGCGTCGCCGCCTCACCCACCACGACCACGTCCAACGTATCGCGCCGGCCCGTACGCCATTCAGAGGCGTCCTGCATGCTGCGCACCAACAGATCGGCTTCTTGCGGATAGCCGCTCGCCCGCCACAACTCGGCGGTCTTATCCGGGCCCCCACCCATCGCCCGCCAACCGGCGCCAATGGCAGACAACACCAGCAGCCCGCCCAGGGCCATCACCAGGCCCGAACGGGCAATGGCCGCGTTCCACCCGGCCACCACCAGAAAGGTGCCGATCACCAACACCAGAAACATGGCGCCAAACGCCGCCAGACGCAACTGGGTGTCCACGTTACCCTGCACCGGGTTCAGACCGCCCAGGGCCACCAGCCACATCGAGCCAAACGTCACCAACACCAGGAGCGCCTGTATCAGAACCCCAATCTTTCCGCTTGAGAAAAGATTGGCCTGCATCCAGAACATCCCCCGCTGAACCAGCTTTCCCCAGATTCCGGCCTGGAGATCCGTTTGCTCTTCTTCATCGGTTATGATGATGGAGCGCAGGGCCTGGGCAACGTCCTCTTGCTGGCGTACCAACGCCTGCGCCGCCAGGGCGCACAACGGGATGGTCGCCCAACAAACATCCAACGCCTGGCGCGCCGGGTAGACCAACGCCAGCAGCAAGGCAATTCCCCACCAGGTTAACAACAACCGGCCGGTCACATTGCGATAGAACCAGGCATAGCCTATGCCGGCCAATCCAAACACCAGGATCAGCGGCTGGTAAGTCACACCGAATAACAACAACTGGCTCATCGATGCAGCCGGAGCGCCGCCCCCCCAACCGCCAACATAAGCCAGCAAACCCGAAAACATGGCGCTCAGCCCGGAAGGGAAGATCATAAACAACGTTCCACCCAACAACAGGGTGCCCGCCAACCAGGGCAGCATCCGGCGCCCTGCCCCGGCAGCCGCCGGCGGGGTCGCCAGGTCTTCCGCCACGTCCACCGCCTGTTTCTTCTGCGGAAGGTCGATCACCCATACCGCCAGCCCCAGGCTGAGCAGCGCCGGCCATACTGCCGGCCCACTGAGCAATGCCAGCCCCAGACAGACCCCCGCCCAACGCGTTTTACCGGCCGATAAGAAACCGGCCGCCAGGAGCACCCCACACAACGCCAGGATGGCGCCGTCCGCCCGGCGCGCAAGCGCCAACAGCCCGGGGTCCAACGCCAGCAGGAAAGCCGTCACCAGCGCCACCGGCTTACCCAGCCGGTGGCGGAACAGCCACGGCGCCAGCACCAGAACACAACCGGCCAGCGCCGGCCAGAAACGCGCCCAGAACTCGCTGGCGCCGGCGACAAAAAACAGGCCGGCCGTCGGCAATACGTAGCCCGGTTGCGAGCCGATCAATTGCGGTAAACCATTGGCCAGGTTCAGGCTTTGCAGCGCCTGCAATGCCTCGCCGTCCCCAAGCCAATCTCCACCCAGGTTGGCGAAACGCAAAATGACCGCCAGCAACAGGGCCAGTCCATACCAGAAGTGTTCAGTGGTTTTACGATTCATCATAGCTTTTCAATCCATCTCATTGCGTCGCGCCATAAATCACCACGCTCGCATTTTGATAAACCGGCTTCAGATTGCGCTGGAACTTAGCCTCATTCACCCGATACGCCGCCCGCTCCAGCCCGCCAAGATAAATATAACGGATATTGTAGCGCCGCAAAATCTCTTCGGTAGCGTTCCAATCGCTCGACTGGTACAGCGCGGCCAGATCGTCCTGGCGTGTGCCCATTTCTTTGGCCCCGCCGCGCCATTGCGACTCGTGCCCCGGCCAGCCCAACACGGTCGGCATGCCGCTCAACGTCGAAACCCGGGCGTAGGCCGAATAACTACCGCCCACCGCCTCAGAAACCACCCCCAACGGCGCCTGCGCCAGCCACTGGATCGCCTGCATCTCATCCGGCGTATATTTGGCGACGTGGGCATTGCCATCCAGATCCCATTCTTTCGTCCATTCCGTGAAGGAAACAGGCTGCCCTGCATTCTGCGGCGGCGTGAGACGCAAGTCGAGCATGATGAGCGGATACACCAGCGAGCAGACGACAAAAACCAGAGAGACAAAACAACGCGCCAGCCATTTTGCGAGTGAATCAACGCTGTTCCACACCACCACCGTGGCGTAAGCCGCCGCCACTCCCCAGGTCATCCACACCTGGAAGTAAAACTTGAAGATGGTGTTCATGCGCCAGCCGAACTGATCGCGCAGGTAGAAAAATTCCGGGAAGAGCGCCAGACCTGCGCCCAACAACACCAGCAGCAGGACAAAGCCGCTTGGGTCAACCGCGGTGGGTTCAGGGATACGCTTCGCCTTGCCCTTCTCCGTTCCGGCAGCCTGATTCCCCGCCCCAAAGCGCCAGAGCAGCCCCCAGACGCCGGCCAGGATGAGCAGCAGCACCAACCACGTACCCGGCTGTTCCAGCCGGCGCATCAACGCCGCGCTGAACAATTCACCGATGCTCTGCGCTGCGTGCAGCCCCATAAAACGGTTCCCGGCGTCCGCCATCTTCAGCGCCAGTTGTTGTACTGCGGTCTGTTCCTCTGACGAGAAACTGAACAGGGTGTTTGCCAGCAGCGGCAAATTGGCCACCCCCCAGCCATACAGGAGCGACGCCGCCCACAGACCGAACACCACCGCATAGGCAAACTGTAACGAACGCCGTATGGCCTCGGTGCCAAACCAGTACACCACAAACAGCACGATGAGCAACACCACCAGGCCACCCGCAGGCGGATCCGACAGCCACGAAGTAAGCACAATCCCCGCTACCAGAGCCCCCGCCCCCAGCCAGAGTTCCAATGGCTTACGCCATTCCATCCCCAGCCAGAGCAGGATGGGCACCAGCAACGTGGCGAACATGACCCAGAAGAACACCCCGCGGGTGTGGAACGCCATGCTGGGCACCAGACCACCGGCCTGCGAAGAGAAGCCGACGTAGAAGGGCAGGAACAGGACGACGCCCACTGCTCCCAACACCAACGCAAAAGCAAACACCTCCGTCACCAGCCGGCGGAAATTCCAGCCCTCTTGCTGGTAACGCAGAAAACCATACACCAGTATGTACAACCCGACGTAGATGGGGAAATCCCAGGTGTTGAGAAAAGCCAGACTCCCCAACGCCACCGCCGCCAGCCAGAAATCCGCCCGGCGTAACCACTCGCCCGGCTTCAGCGCGGCAAAAGCTTCCTTGCCCCCGCCCAGGTAGAGATTGAAAGCCAACGCCACTGCCAGCAGCACAAACGGCATCGCCAGGACGTGCGGGTGCAAATCGGCCAGGTAATACGAAAAGAAGGGGAACTCGTCAATGATTTCCTGTGACTCGCCCCGTAAATTGAAATCTTGCAAGACGCGCGAAGCACGCCACCAGACGATGCCCGGTCGATCCAACACACCCCCCAAAGGTTCAATCGGCGGGTTGACCAGCTCTTGAATGTTGAGCCAGCGCCAGAAAGAGGATTGCAGGCTGCCATCCGGCATTTTCGTCCAGAATACGCCGCGATCGTGCAGCACTTCAAACACCCCCTCCACGTTGCTGGCGATCAGGATGAACAACGGGCCCAGCAATGCCCACAGCTGCATCGTCCAGGCCGGCCTGTCCGGGCGCCGCTGCGCCCAGGCCGAGAGCAGCGCAAACACCACCCCATACACCGACACCGCCGTCAGCGCAAACCACAGGGCGCCTGCCAGGTTAAAGGCCACCCCCGAGGCGGTCTGCGTCAGGCGTGTCAACATCGCCACCATGACGTAGCCGAAATAGTAGTACGAGATGGAATAGCCCGACAGCCACGGGTCAAGCGGCGGAAAGGACGGCGAACGCAGAATGGCATTGATAAACGCCTGCTCCATCGGCTTTTCGGTGCCGACCGCATCCGGGCTGACCGAGCGCACCGCCGCCCAGGCGGCAAAAGCCAGCAAGAAAAGCACCTCGGTAACCGCCACCTGCCGCAGGTGGGCGCGCAGCCACCCCAGCAGTTCCTGCCAGCCAGCCCCCCACACCGCCCAGGCGCTCAGGCCCGTCAGCAATGCCAGCGCCAGTATCATTCCGCCCGGATCGTTCTGCGATAGTTGCAGCGAGGTCAGCAGCCAGAAGGCGTATGCCCACACCAACAACCCCAACGGACGGCTGAGCGCCAGCCCGCGGTCGGCCAGCCGCCCCAGAAAACGATACGCCAGCGGGAACGCCAGCCAGCCCACCAGAGAAATCAACAGATACCACCACAAAAACGAGAGCATCGCCACGCTCCTCAAGCCTGGGCGCCAAACGGCCAGGCAAAATGCCCCTGCTCGTCTTCGTTCAACGCCGCCACCTGCCGTACGGCATCGGTGTTCAGCGCCCCATAAATGTGCGGGAACGCCTCCGGCCCATAGAGCGCTTCATAGCGAATCTCGGCCTGCACCCGGGCGCTCTCGATCTCCAGCAGCACCAGATTCCGTTGACCGCCAAAGATGCGCTCCGCCGTGGCCAACACCTGCTGCGCCGTCGAACAATGGATAAACCCTTCCGTGGCCAGCGTATCCCCCTCGTACATCCCGGCCTGCACCGCCTTCATCCAGACTTCTGCATGGGCAATGTGATAAATCAACGCTTCACCAGAGTTCATGGCAACACCTCATAGATCACTGTGCTTCCCTGGCGGTAGATTTCCCGCCACAGGTCACCGTTCCAGTTGTCAAATTTCGCCAGACCTGCGCCCGGGTAGGCCGCCCGTTCGAGCTGCCCTACAACAATATAACGCACCTGGTATTTATGCAAAAACTCTTCCACCGGCAGACGGTCTATCCCCTGGTAGAAGGACATCACTTCCGCCACGCGCTGCTCCACCTGCGGCGCCATTTCGCCGCGCTGCTGGCGCTGGTGCCAGTTCCAGCCCACCACGCCCGGCAAGCCGGTATTGATGGTATACCGCGACCCCCAGCGGTATTCCGGGGTGTTGGCTTCTACAATCACCGGCGACCCCTGGATATTTTCCTGCATCCAGCGAATCGCCTGATAATCCTCGTTCAGGTTCATGTCCACGCCAAAATCGCTGTACACCGCGTGCGCCATGTATTCCATGCCGTCCAGCGTGTGCGGGGCCTGAGACGTCATCCGGTCGGTGATCTTATCCAATCCGGCCATCAATGGGAACAGCGCCGCACTGCCGATCAATACGACCAACACCGCCTGCCAGACCGTCCGCCAGGCCGAATGCCAGGCCTCGGCCAGGCGCAGCAGCCAGATCAACCCGGCGGCCGCGCTCAAGGCCAGCAACGTCCAGGCCTGCATGTAGAACTTGAATACCGTGTTCATCCGGCCGATATCGCCTTCCAACACCACCAGTTCCACCGCCAGCGTCAGCGCCAGCCCGCTGCCGGTCATAAACAGGACGACACGTTTGCTATCCGGTTGACCACTGCGCAGGAGCAGGATGACTGCCCACACCCCCATCAGCGCCACGATCCAGGCAATCCCAACTTCAAAATACGCCATCAGAAGAACGATCGCCGCCAGCAGGAAGAGCAACGCCGCCAGAATTGCCGCCCGGTACGGGCGCAGTTTGTTGAGCGCCGAGAGCGGCGTCACAGACATCCATTGGATCGTCTCCGCCATCATCCACGAGCCAATGACGAACAGGAACAGCCCCCAATGCGTGAGGTACGACCATACCGGCGTATGCTCACCCTCAAAGGGTTTCACCGCATTGTAAACCAGCATATACCACTGGCTGAACGGACGGTAAAGCCAGAAGGCCAGCGCCACCAGCAGCACAATTCCGCCTGCGGCTACCCCCAGCCGGTACCACCAGCGATCCTGCGGCAGCCAGGGTTTCAGCCAGTCGGGCCGGCGAGCATAACGCAGGGCCGTATACAGCAGCGCCACAATCCCCAACGCCAGATAAGTGGGCAAATCCCAGGTGTTCGCCGGGCGCAATGCGCCAATGACCGCCCCGCCCAGCAAAACAAACGCCACAAAGTGGAAAATCTTGTGCTTTCCTGTTTCCAGGCCCCAACGCCAGTGTCCCAGCACCAGCGAGAGCGCCCAGGCCAGCGCCAACACAGTCAGCGGCAGCGCCATCATGTGGGCGTGCAAATCGGCATACAGGAAGGTGAAGAACGGGAATTCGGTGATCGGCTCGCCCGGAATGGCCCGGCTGGGGATCCAGTACCAGTCACCCGGCGGATACGGCAGGCGCATCCCTGACAGCAAATCCGCCATGCCCTTCAACGTTGCAGACCAGCGCTGGATAAAGGTCGAGGCCGCCAGATCCAGCCCGGGGTCGCCCAAACGCATCAATCCATGCCAGATCATCCGCACGGTACCGAGGTTGCCCAGGATGAGCACCCCCAACGCCGCGGCCAACCCGGCCCAAAAGGCTGTAGACTCCGCAGAGGCTGGTTCGAGCGGTGCAACGGTCGCTTCAACTGCCGCCAGCGGCTCCCCGGTCTCGGGGACGTCAGCTTCCGCCGCCGCAAGTTCACCGGCAGCAAAAATACCCTCGGCTTCTGCCGGCTCACCGGTCAGCGAAACTTCCTCGTCCGGCGCTGTTTCAACTTCCGCCAGTGCCTCATCCGCAGCCAGATCGACCGGCTCCTCTGCTTTCTGCCCGGCAGCGTGCAGGAACAGGTTCCAGCCAATGCTGAACGACCCCGCCCCCACCATGCTGAACAGTGTCGGCAGCACCAGATTGTACGCCACGGTGGGCACAATACCAATCCATTTGACCAGCACACCGACAAACACAAAGCCATAATAGTAGTAATTCAGATATCCACCCGCAAACCACGGGTCGTACGGCGGAAAAGTGGAGCTCTTCAGCACGGCGTTGAAATACGAGAAATCCATCGGCTTCTCGCCGCCCTTAGAGGGGTGCCACAGATCAGGGTTGCCCAGGCGGATCAACGTATCCAGGACGAACAACGCCAGGAAGACCGCTTCCGCCACCAGATAATAGCGGCCGCGCTCGGCCAGTTCGCGGCGCAGTTCGTCTCGCTGCCAGTACACCAGCAGCAGGTTGAAGAGCAGCCACCAGCCGATCACCCAGCCAATCAACGCCGGGTTGACCACCAGTCCCAGTGAACCCAGCCACCACACCACCAGGCTGATCAACAACATCGCTACCAGGCGTGTCAATGGGTAGCCACGATCCGGCAGCCCGCGCAGCACCAGGCGGGTCAGGGGATAGAACATCCAGCCCAGGATCGTCAGGGCCAGGTACCACACAATCGCAGATAGCGCCGGCGAGCGGTTGATCAACGCCTGGCGGTCGAACAACTGCGCCCAGGTGCCGCCTTCACGCTGCTGTTGGAGGCGATCTGCCGGCAACAACCCATCGGGCCCTTTTTCTTCCTCAAGCTGCATGCCGGGGCGATAACTGCTGGCCTGGCGCGGCGTCAGGTGCACCGCCTTGCTCAAATCTACCGCCCCCAACACGGCGTGCACCGCCTGCGCGTCATAGTCGGCCCGCTTCTTGAAGATCAGCACCTTAGGGTGGTCGTATACGGTGAAAGCCTCTTCGGCAAACTGAGTATTGACCCACAACGGGCCCAGTTCCGGCTCAGATTGGTTGACATAGATCAGATCGAAGCCCAACCGGCCGGCAAACATGCCGGGCTGCGCCACCGTATAGCATCGCACCACGTCCTGCTCGGGCGGGCAGCCTAACAATTCGCGATAATACACCAGGCTGAGCGGGTAACGTTCCGGCACGCGCGGCACCGAGCCCCACTGCCGGTTCGAACTGATGAAGATATAATCCGTGCGATCCAGGGTCGTCTGGAAGCGGTTCAATTTATCGGCGTTATCATCCCAGTACATCTCAAAATTGAGATCGCTGCGGTAAATGCCGCTAAACAGATCGTACGGGTTGAAACCATCCACGCTGTACGGCAGTGCATCGTCCCAGGTGCTCTCATTGGCATGCTCGCTGCCATAAATTGCCAGCGCCCCGCCGCCGTCCACCAGTTCGATCCGCAGGGTGTAACTGGTCTCCTTAGAGAGTGCAACCGGCTGCTCCAGGACAAACCGGTACCCCTCACCGCGCGGGTCTCGCTCTGCCAGGAAGCCGGCCTGCAACTGCGCCGAAGCCAGCGCCGGCTCGCTAAACTCCGTCTGCAACACATCCAGGCGCACCGTCTTGTTGCCCGGCAGCGCCGCCCAATCCACAATGTGTGGGAAATAAACTTCTTTCAGTGTACCGTTATACAGCGGCTGGAAGTTCAACAGGAAGGGCTTGCCCGTTTGCACCAGTTCTACCGGCTCGGGCAAATATTGCTGGAAGGGCCCCTCAACGCCGTTGCCCAGCAGGCTGGCCTGACCGTAGAGATTCAGATTCAGACCGCCCTCAAGCAGGGTGAACTCAAGCTGATATTGTTTGTCCGGGTCGAGCGCCACCGGCTGCGGGAAAGCCAGGCTGTAACTCTGGCCGCGTGGATCGTCCGGCGCCGGAAAATCGCCGGAAAGAACTCCACCGCTCAACATCTTACGCTCCGGGTTGATCTCGTACACCGTGATCGTCAACGTCTTGATCACCGGCTGGTACAGAGCGTCCACCACGTGCGGAAGATCGATCTGCGTCAACACCGCAGCCTGCGCCGGACGGAAGGTCAGGATCAGCGGCTTGCCCGTTTCGATCGATGTTCCCGAACGCATCCCCAACGGCTGCTGCTGTAATTCCGCCGCCCCAGTATCCACCCGCAAGTTAACCGGGCCGGGAATATTCTGATAAATCCACGAACTGGCAGCAAGGCGCGTCACCGGACGGGTGTAGATGCGGCTGAACGCCACCGCCCAGACCGCCGTACTGACCAGTACCAGCACTGCGATCCCCCCTGCCGCCAGGCGCGGCCAACGCGCCGGCGCAGGGGTTTCTTCGCCCTCCTGCCGCTGCGCCTTGCCCCACAACCAGACCAGCGCCCAGGCGGCGATAATTGCCAGCGTCGGGTAAATGGGCAGCAAATAACGCATCGTCGGGTTGAACACCAACGACTGCCAGGTAAAGAAGAAGGCCGTCCAGACCCAGATCAAGATGTGCTGCTTCCACTCGCCGCGGCGGAACAGGCGCCAGCCCATCCACACAAAACCCGCCCAGGCCAGCAGCCCCAACGGCAGGCCCATGCCATACAACACCTGGTTCTGCCAGGCATACCACACCGGGCGGCGCGCCCATTGTAAGGCCGGTGGAAAATCGGCGTCTCCCGAGCTCTGCGCCTGCAATTCTTTCATGTTCGCCATCCAGCGTTCATTGATGTGCACACCCAAGAAGCCCGGCCCATCAAAAGCGTACGGCTGGAAGATGCGAAAAACGATCAGGCTGATCACTGCCGCAAGCGCCATGTTGCGGATCATGCGCACAGCTTCCTGCAAACGCAGTTCCTCCGGCAGTTGCACGTAGCGCACGAAGGCCGCCAACGGTAACAACACGGCAATCTGCGCCACACTCACCTTAGAAGCCACCGCCATGCCCAGCGCCACCCCAAACAGCAGGTACAGACCGCTCCTGCGCCAACCGCCAAACAGAATGCGCAAGAGACGTTCGGCCTCTGCCCCTAACCCCAGGCCGTTAAGCCAGGCATGGCCGCCGCTCTCTGCCCCGGTCTCCTCCTTCATCTGCGTATCGGTCATGATGCACACCGCCAGATAAAAGGCCAGGAAGGCGAGGAAATTGGTCACCGTATCCACGGTAAAGAAATGCGATTGCTGAATCTGCAACACTGCCAGCGCCGAGAAGGCCGCCGCCAGTACGCCAACGCTTTGTTTGCGATACAGACGCACCGCAATCAGGTAGACCAGTAAAACGGTCAACAGGTCGGCGCTGGCCGAAACCGCCCGCCCAACCAGTTGTACCTGATCGTATCCGGTCTTCTCAACCACATCGGCCAGGTAGCGCACCACGAACAGCGGCAGCGTCCCGTATACGTAAAAACCATAACCGCGATTGGCCGGGTTCAGCGTCGAAGTCTGGGTATCGAAATAATCCGATAGGCTTTCCACCGGCTGGATCGCCGTTTCAACCATCGTCAAAAAACGCTCATCCGGGTGCAGGTGATGTGGTCCATCCCAATCCAACCCGACAAAACGCAGATACGCCCCCAGCAGCAACACAAGTACCAACAACACACCCCACCCCCACTGCACTCTGGGGCGCTTCACCACAACAGGTTCAGGTTGGGGGGCAGTATCAAGGTCTATTTCCATAGCCACCATCACCTTTGAGCATAAACATCTCAGGGTTGCGATGCCTGAGCAGGCACCAGGAAGATCCAGAAACTCTTACCCTCAAGCGGCACTTCATATAGGCGTTCGCTGCCTGATGGGTACACTTCGTGCAGCACTTTGAGCGTATCCTGATCGTCCTTGTTGACGATAAACATCTTGGCGCGCCCGTCCCCCACCGTTTCGGGGATACGGTCGCGATCCAGGGCGTAATCTTTGGTCGGGAACCCGGCGTTCATCCCTACCAGGCGGGTATCCACCCAATACGGATAGGGCACCACATACGAGGTCTCTTCCGTGCCGATCAGTTCGGCAAACGACCGGGCGATATGCCCGATGTCCGTCGTATTCCAGGCCCCGCCGGCAAACTGTTTGGCAAACTGGTTGAAGACCAGATCGTAATTCAGCCAGGTGCTCGTCGATAACAGACTGAGAGCAAACAAAACAACCAGCGCCTTACCCCACAACGTCGGCAGACGGGAGGATAGCGTGGAGAGGAAGCTCTCCAGTCCCAGGGCGGCAATGACAAACACCGGCACAATCGCCCCCGACGCGCGGTTCAGGGCAGGGTTCTCCCCTGGGAAAGCCAGCGAGAGAATCGACGGCATCATCAACAACGGCACCGACAGCACCAGGAACAAATCCAACCAGTGACGGCGGCGCACGTAGCGCGCCAGCACCAATACCAACCCGAGGAAGAAGAAAGCCGCGGTAATCGTATCCAATGCCGGACGATGCGGGATGGAATGTACCCAGATTTCGCCGTCGTCATAGAAGAACATGACCGAAGCGTTCCACAGGTTCGAGAAGAAAATCTTCACCGGGCTATCCGGGTAAGCCTGTTCACTGGAAGTCAGCCGCGAAAAGGCGCGCAGCGCAAACATTTCCGGGTTGTCAACGATATAACGCAGCAGCGGCACAAACAGGAAGAGCGACATCATCACCAACAAGGCCAGCGCCACGATCACCCCGCTGCGCTTGCCGCGCGATTGGGCGTGCAGCAGATACAACCCGATCGCAATCACAATGACAAACGGCACGATGCGTATCGGGCTGTAGCCGTGCAGACCAATGCCCAACGCCACACCGCTCAACACAAAATCGTTGCGATTGGAAGTACGTAGACCACGGATTAAATAAAACAACACCGGGGCGGCGAACAACGGGTACAGCGGAAAACGCAGCCCGATGCGCGAAATCACGTTCGGCCAGTAGGCAATCCCGGCCAGCACCAGCGCCAACAACCCGACCCAACGATTGCCGATCTCTTTCCCCAATTTATAGATATACGGCAGGGTAAACACCCCCGCCAACACGGTGCCGATCTTCAGGCTCATAAACGTCAGGCCGGTGCCCAGCCAGGCGGCAATCGCCGCCGTCAGGTACATCTGAAAAGCCTCGCGGCCGGTGTTGCGCGGGAAGAACACCCAATACTGCCCGTCCAACACGTCCGAAACATCCAGCAGCTTTTCCGCCTGATCGCTGAACATCTCGTTCGGCACCTGTTCAAGCCGGTAGAAACGGAAGAACACCACCAATCCAATCGCCAGCAGCACCAGGAGCGTGAAAGGTCGCAACTGCGCCGTCCACTGCCCTTTCCGCAAAAAGGCTGCCGCAGCACGCAGCTTTTCTTTCAGCGGGCGCCGGTGAAGCCACACGCCGTACCAGAGATAGAACACGGCGGCGCCCAACAGCACCATATCGAGCAAGGTGAAGCGCACCCCGTTCGTTTTGTTGCCAAACGCGAGAAACGCAATGATCGCCAGAACCAAACCACAGGCCACCGGCACCAGGCGAATCTGCTGCGGCATGGGGTCAGGAGCGTCATCGCTCAACGGCGCCAGCGACCATTCCGCCGACAACATGGCCCAGATGACCATCGCTGCCGCCGCCGCATACAAAAACGCCCCCGCCTGCAGTGCAGGTTCCGGCGGTTCCAGCACCGCCTGCGCCGCCAGCGCCAGCACTACCGCCGCCAACGTACGCAGCGGCCAACGCACCTTTACCCGCTCACGCGCTGGAGCGCTTACCAGTTCAACTACCGCTGGCTGTTCTCCGGCTGCAATGGGTGCAACCGCGGTTTCCTCGCTCGCCGTTTCCTCATACGCCGGGAACTCCTCTCCCTCGTGTGGGATCGGCGGCGGAGCCCCCTTCCAGGGGGTCAACAATGCTTTTACATAATCCAGGACAGTCGGTTCGTTCTTCATCTCTCTTTGCTCGCCAGGACGATGAGACTTTCACCCAGAGGTACGGGTATCATACTCCAACCCAAAATGGCCTGCAAGCCGCCCGGTGCGCCAAAAAACAGCTTCTGTAACCCCTTGGGGACCCAGGGGATATAAGGCGCATCCCAGAAACCGTCCGAAAAAACGCGCCGCGGCTTGAAATGATAACGGTCGAGATACGTCAACCATTCTGCCGGCGGCTTCAGGCTGATGTGGGTCGGGTCACGATAACCGATCCACTGTGACTTCTTGCGTTTGCGCATGAGCGAATCCAGGTTGGGCGTTGCCAGCACCAGCAGTCCCCCCGGCGCCAGCACCCTGCTCATCTCGGCGATTGACTCCTCCGGATCGGGCAGATGTTCGACCACGTGCTTGCTCACCACCACCTGAAAGGTCGCATCGGCAAAAAGCCGCAGATCCTGGGCGGAGGCCAGCGCAAAATCGACGCCGGGGACGTTCTGGCGCGCCTGCGCCAGCGCCCAGTGGTTAATATCCACACCCACCGGCTGGTAATCGCCCACCAACCAGCCCAACAGATGTCCCAATCCACAGCCCACTTCCAGCACGCGGCCGTGCGGCGGGCCAAATTTCTTCACCAGCCCGGCATAAAAACGGTTAGACCACCAGTACTGGCTGTATCTGGCAAACGAAACGCCCGCATAAGTTTCGCGGCTGAAATAAGTCTCATCGAATGGGCCGGCGCTGCTGCCGTTCGCTTTGACGGGTGTATCGCTCATGTTTTCCTCAATCAGATCTTACGCGCCACAAAGAAAGTGAAGGTCCCCTCGGGATGTTCCACCGGCGCGGATAATGGGCGCGTGATCGCCTCGGTCAAGGCCAGGTTCCAGTGATAGGGCGCCAGGATCCAGCGTTTGAAGATCCAACGCGCCACCAGCGATGGAGCGCCAAAGTAATGCCCCCACTCCAGCGTGTGCATCGCTTTGGGCGGGAAATAATGCCACCAGCGCTCCAAACGGAAGCCGGCCTTTTCTAACCAGCCCGCCCACACCTCCGGCGACTCGGCGTGTTGAACGCGCGACATACGCCGGAACCAGTCCGTGTAAGCATCCGCCAGGCGGCGTAACCCAATCCGCCGTAAAAAGGCCGGGATCGATAACGCCCCCAGATAATCGGGGTTGGGCACACAAAACACAAACACCGCCCCCGGTCGTAACACCCGCCCGGTCTCATTCAACACATCCTGAATATGGGGGATGTGCTCGAGCACCGAATTGCTGATCGCACTGGCAAAATACCCATCCGGGAAAGGCGTCCTGGCGCCATCACATTGCACCAGCAGGCGGTAAGCGCCCGTCGTGCCCGCCTCATGGATTGGCGGCCCCCACGGGTCCAGCCCGACGTCCAACGGACGGTCAAACGTCTCTTTGGCAAACTGGCCGTCCCCACATCCCACATCCAGCACCGGTTCCGCCAGTTCAAATTGCTGATAAAAACCCGCTTCCACTGCCCGCACCAGGGCGCGAAAATACGGCAACTCGCGAATATTCAACCACAAAAAGTCTTTCATGCCCGCAAACCTTTTTCTATCTCGGCGAATAATGCCTCGTATGCCACGGCAATCGAATCGGGGGTATAACGCCCGGCAATCACCTGCGCATCCTGACGGTACGCCTGGGGGTCGGCCAGAACGGTGCACAGTTCCCGGGCCAACGCGTCCGAATCGCCGATGGGAATGATCTTACCCATCTGGTGTGTCAGTACCGGCTGGCGCACCCCCGGTAAATCGGAGGTCACGCATGGCACGCCGTTGATCATCGCCTCAATCTGTACCAATCCAAACGCTTCCGTCGAATTCAGGCTGGAAAGCACCAACACATCAATGTTCGGGTAAAAGGTGGCCATCTGCACCGGGTTCAATTCACCCAGGAACAACCAGTTACCCAGTTCTTCATACTTGCGGATGGTGGGCATCAACCGTTCAAAATAATCCTGTTCGCCGATGATATTCTGATACGGTCCGGCAAATTGCACCTGTGCGTTCGGGTACGACTCCAACAAACGCGGCAGCGCCCCCAGCAGCACCTCCACCCCCTTCTCGGTGGCAAAGCGCGCCGCCATGCCAATCACCGGGCGGCGGTTATGCGGATTATGCGCCCGGGCAAAGGCTGTCACCGCATCCGCAGTGACCTCCGGCAGCTCCACCGGCGGCGGAATGACGTGCAGTTTGTGCAGATAACGGCGCAGGTACGAAGAGTGTTCGGCGTAATCGCGCGTGTACGTCACGATGCGATGCGTGGACAGCGCCGCCAGGTTGTTCATCACCCGCACCGCCTGGTTCGCCAGCCAGCTCAAAACGCCGGGCGGCATGCGCAGATCGCAATGATAGGTGATTACGGTCGGCTTCTTGAGCAGCCGGCCCCACAGAGCCACGCCAGCCGCATCAAACTGCGGCAGGTGCAGCTGTACGACGTCGTGTTCTTTCAACAGGCGGGCAGCCATCAGGGCGAAGGTGGGCATCACCACCCCCTTGCTGATCCGCACCATCACCGGGGCGCGTACGATCCGCACCCCGTCGCGCACCTCTTCCGCCGGTAAATCCGCTTTGTAACGCGCCGTCAGCACGGTAACGGTGTGGCCCCGGCGGGCCAATGCCCGCGCCAGGCGCTCAGCATAAATCGTCAATCCACTGGTGTGTGGGCGATAGTAGGTCAGAACGATCAGAATGCGCATCCAGCTTCCCCCTAACCAAAGAGCGTGCGGTTGGTATTGACCCAATCGAACAGGCGGGTAATACCCTCTTCAACGCTGACTTTGGGTTTCCAGCCCAGTTCGCGCTCCGCCTTGCGAATATCGGAGACATAGATACGCTGATCCCCTGGGCGCCAATCCCCCCAGCCGACCGGAATCGGCCGCCCGGCCAGTTTTTCCAGAAGCGGCTGGAACTCCTTCCATACCGAGAGAATATTACTCACCCCACCGCCCAGGTTGTATACCTGCCCGGCGGCGCGATCGATATGGTTCAGGGCAGCATCGTAAGCGTCGATCAGGTCTTCCACATAGAGCAAATCGCGCACCTGTTTGCCGTCGCCATAAATATGGATCGGCTTGCCCGTAATGGCGGCAATTACAAACCAGGCCACCCAGCCCTGATCTTCAACCCCAAACTGGCGCGTGCCGTAGATGCAGCTCTGACGAAAGACGATGGTTGGCAGATCGTAAATGCGATGGTAATCGCGCATGTATTGGTCGCCGCAGCCTTTCGAGCAGCCGTAGGGAGAATGGAAGTCCAACGGTTGGCTTTCAGCAATGCCATCGGGAAAATCGGCGTAGCAGTAGCGCGTGGCTTCTTCCACCACGCGCACATCTTCCATGCCGCCGTACACCTTATTGGTAGAGGTATAAAACACCACCGGCTTTCGCCCAGAAGCACGCGCCGCTTCGAGCACGTTAAACGTCCCCAGGGCATTAATTTCAAAATCTTCGCGCGGCTCGACCACCGAAGTCGTCACTGCCACCTGCGCCGCCAGATGGGCGATGACATCCGCCGTTTGCGCCTCCTGGCGAATTAAAGCGGCATCGCGTACATCTCCGACCACCAGGCGGAAAGAATCCGGCCCGTAGGTAGTGCGCAGCCACTCAAGATTCTTGTGCGAACCCCGGCGCGACAGGTTATCGTATACAGTGACTTGCTCCCCGCGCCCTAACAGGCGGGCGACATAGTTTGAGCCAATAAAACCGGCTCCACCCGTAACCAAAAAGTGACGAGACATGACACTGCTCCATGAGAAAGACTGGTACCCGCTTCAGATACCGGCGCCTACTGCGGCGCCGCCACCCCCGGGTAAAAGATTACTTGGCCGCCTGCTTCAGACGGAATTCAGAAAATAACGAAGTGATCGAACGACCCTCTTTTGCCAGACCGTAGAACCCCAAAACGCCGGTGATGACAAACTGTAAAAAATGGATGGAGACCGCATAAGCCAGCGCGGGCACATACGCCACACCCAGCAATTGCAAGGCGCCTACCAACGAGGCCTCAAACGTACCGACTGCCGCCGGCGCCGCCGGCAGCGCAATGCCCACCGCCAACGCCGAATCAAGAAACGCCCCCCACCACAAAACGGCCTGCGGGGCGATCGACAACACCATAATGTAGTATAACACTACCGCTACCAACCAGGAAGCGGCAATCCACAGCACGCTCAACACGAAGCGCCGCGGGTCGACCAGTACCCGCAAGCCGCGCAGCAGCGAATCGATTTGCGGCACGACCCAGCGCTGCACCACCGGCCAGCGCTGCCCCCAACGCACAACCCAGGCATGCACCTGCTGGTTGAAACGTGCCATCAGGTACAACACCACCAACCCGGCAAGCACCAGCCCCAACGTTATCAAGGCCGCCGGCTGTGCGCCCTGCATGCCTAACGCCAGCGGCAGCGTGCTGAGCAACAGCCCTGCTGCCATCGCCAGGTCAAACACCCGCTCGATCACGATCGTCGAGAGCACGTGCATCATCCCCAGCCCGCTCGCCTGCCCCATCAAGATCGCCCGGCCAAACTCACCGGCGCGGAGCGGGAAGAGATTATTGAGCAAATAACCGGCGTTAATCGTAAAAAATGCCTGGCGAAAGGTGGCTTTCTCTTCCAGGAGCGTGCGCCAGGCCAGAGCGCGCACCGCCAGAAACAACAGCGTCATGACGACTGAGATGAGTATATACACCGGGCGAATTTGAGCAAACGCCGGGCGCAGATCCTGCCCGTTCGCCAGCCGGAAAATCACCGCAATCGCCACCAGGCTGATCAACACACCCGGCAACCAGCGGCGCACATCGCGCCACAATGAAGCCGGCCTGGAGCTCACTCGTCCCCCAACCGCAGCACCGCCATGAACGCTTCCTGTGGGATTTCCACATCGCCAACCATCTTCATGCGTCGTTTGCCGCGTTTTTGCTTTTCGAGCAGTTTCTTCTTGCGGGTAATATCGCCGCCGTAACACTTGGCCAGCACGTCCTTACGCATTGCCTTGACGTTGGCGCGTGAGATCACCCGCCCACTGGCCGAGGCCTGAATGGGCACATCGAACAACTGCCGGGGGATGATTTCCTTGAGCTTGCTGACCAGCGCCTGCCCCTTGTGGTAAGCGTCCTCGCGATGAACGATGGCCGCCAGCGCATCCACCGGCGCACCGTTGACCAGCACCTCGAGTTTAACCAGGTTGCTGGGCCGGTATCCGGCGAACTGGTAATCCATCGACGCATAACCGCGCGAACGCGACTTCAACTCATCAAAGAAATCAATGATCAGTTCCGAAAGCGGGATCTCAAACACCAGCTGCACCCGGTTGGGCGCCGGGTATTCCTGTTCCACAAACGTCCCCCGCCGCTTGGTGACCAGATCCATCACCGTGCCGTAATACTCGGTGGGCGAGAAAATTTGCAGCCGCATCCACGGTTCGCGAATCTCGAGGATATCGGCCTCATCCGGCAGTTGCGCCGGTGAGTCGATCAATACCAATTCGTTCGTCTTCATCAACACTTCGTATTCCACCGAGGGCGCCGTCACGACGATATCCAGATCGTATTCGCGCTCCAGGCGTTCCTGGATGATTTCCATGTGGAACAACCCCAGGAACCCACAACGGAAGCCGAAATTGAGCGCCTGCGAGGTCTCCGGTTCGTAATTCAACGAGGCATCGTTGAGTTGCAATTTCTCCAACGATTCCTTCAAATCGCCGTAATCCTCGCCATCCACCGGGTAAATCCCGGCAAACACCATCGGCTTGGGGTGCTGATAGCCCGGCAGCGCTTCGGGAGCCGGGCTGGCGGTGTGGGTAATGGTATCCCCTACCCGGCATTCAGAAACCGTCTTCAGCCCGCTGGCGACATAACCCACATCCCCCGCCTCCAGGCGTTCACCGGGACGCAGGTCTGGCGCAAAGAAACCGATTTCCACCGGGCGCAGGTCGGCGCCGGTGACCATCAGCCGCAGCATCTCGTTCGGGCGGATCACGCCCTCCATCACGCGCACGTAGGCAATGACGCCCTTGTACGAGTCGTAATGCGAATCAAAAATCAGGGCGCGCAACGGCGCATCCACCAGCCCCTTGGGCGGCGGCACCAGGCGTACGATCGCCTCTAATACCTGGTCAACGTTCAGCCCTTCTTTGGCAGAAATGCGTACGATCTGGTCGACCGGCGTGCCCAACAGATTGTGCAAATCCTGGGCCACCTCGTCCGGCCGGGCCGAAATCAGATCGATCTTGTTGATCACCGGGATGATCACCAGGTCGCTCTCCAGCGCCAGATACAGGTTGGCCAGCGTCTGCGCCTCAATCCCCTGGGTGGCGTCCACCACCAACAGGGCGCCCTCGCACGCCATCAACGCCCGGCTGACCTCATAATTGAAGTCCACATGCCCGGGCGTGTCGATCAGATTGAGCTCATAGGTGACGCCATCCTGCGCCGTGTAATTCATGCGCACGGCCGAAGCCTTGATCGTCACCCCTTTTTCACGCTCCAGATCCATCGAATCCAACACCTGGTCGGTCATCTCGCGATCCGAGATCGTCCCGGTCAATTGCAACATCCGGTCGGCCAGGGTGGATTTCCCATGATCGACATGCGCGATAATACAGAAATTACGAATTTGGGTGGTCATGACGGGCAATAGTATACCTTAAAACTCCCCAGCCGTGTGACTTGTAGGCAGCCCCGCACCGATCCCCCCTTCCCACGCTCTGACTCCCCCTCGTAACGGCGTTGTTAGACCCTGAGCGTCAAAATGGAGTACAATCCAGTTAACCTCTTCTATTTACGGAGCAGTCACTGCATGGAAAACGCCGCCCCCCAATTGGCCACCCCCGCCCTGGCACAGCACAAACTACAACGGCGCCCGGTCTCCAAACGAGAATTATGGGCCTGGTATCTGTACGATTTTGGCAATTCGGCTTACGCCGCCGTCATCTTACTGGCCGTCTACTCCGCCTATTATAAACAGCAGGTGGTGGGGGGCGCCGAAGGTTCGCGGCTCTGGGGGCTCTCGGTCGGCATTGCCATGCTCGTCGTGGCCATCATCGCTCCCGTCCTGGGCGCCATAGCCGATTTCTCCGCCTCAAAAAAACGTTTCCTGTTCTTCTTCACCAGCCTGGCCTGCGTCTTCACCGCCCTGCTTTTTTTCGTCGAAAAGGGCGATCTATTGACCGGTTCGGTTTTCTTCATCCTGGCAGAAATCGGTTATCGCTGTGCGCAGGTTTTTTACGACGCCCTTCTGCCGGAAATCGCCAGCCAGGAAGAGATGGGACGCATCTCCGGCAACGGCTGGGCCATTGGCTCCTTTGGCGGCATCGTCTGCCTGTTGATCGTGCTCACCCTGATCACCACCGTCGGCGGCGGACTGGTCATTCGCCTCTCTTTCCTGATCACCGCCCTGTTTTACGCCCTTTCTGCCGTGCCGACCTTTATCTGGCTGCGGGAACGGGTCGAACCGCAGCCGCTGCCCGCCGGCCAAAACTATTTGCAGGTGGCGCTCAAACAACTCGGCCAGACGTTCGGCGCCATCCGTAATTTCAAGGAATTTGTCAAATTCGTCGTTGCTTTCCTCATTTATAACGACGGCATCATGATGAACCTCGACTTCGCCGCCATCATCGGCGTGGTGCTGTTCCAGATGGGCCAACAGCAGCTGATCATCTTTATGATCATCGTGCAGATTACCAGCGTCGTCGGCGCCTACATTTTCGGCATCGCCGCCGATCGCTTCGGCAGCAAGCGCGCCCTGGTCGTCTCGCTGTTGTTCATGATCGGTTCCGTGCTCATGCTGTTGGTGGTCGACTCGGTCAACACCTTCTTCTTCATCGGCGCGCTGGCCGGCTTTGCCCTCACCGGGGTGCAATCCGTCAGCCGGACGATGGTCGGGCAGTTCGCCCCTGCCGGGCAAAGCGCCGAGTTTTACGGTTTCTTTGCCGTCGCCGGGCGCACCTCATCCTTTCTGGGCCCCACCCTCTACGGGCTGCTGGCAGCCGAGGCGGCGCTCTGGTATCAACGCCGTGGACTGGACGCCCTCAGCGCCGAGCAACAGGGGCTGCACATTGCCATCCTGCTCATCCTTGCGTTCTTGCTCGCCGGCCTGATCGTGCTGGCCTTTGTCCGCCCGCAAACGCCGCCAACCCCGCCAGAATCATGAGCGACCCGACCGGCATCCCCTACCCGCGCCGCAAAGTCATTCGCGGCGTACTCAAACGGCTGAGCCGGGCCATCCTGTCCACCCTCACCCGCTTCGAGATCTCCGGACAGGAAAACCTCCCCGGCGGCGGGCCCCTGCTGCTGGTCAGCAATCATTTCAACTATCTCGACCCGCTGGCGTTGATTGGCGGCATGCCCTGGACGATTGAATTTATGGGTGGGTTCCGCATGCCCAACGCTCCATCCAGCGTCACCTGGCTGCCGCGCCTGTACGGGACGCTGCCCGTCCACCGCGGCACAGTATCCCGCCAGGCATTGCTCAGCGCGCAAAGCGTCCTGGAACAAAACGGCGTATTGGGCATCTTTCCGGAGGGCGGCAGTTGGGCCAGCGTGTTGCGCCCGGCGCGCCCTGGCGCCGCCCTTTTGGCTACGCGCACGACGGCGCACATCCTGCCCGTTGGCCTCGATGGCCTCATCGACGTCTTCCCCGCCCTGCGCACCGGCCGCCGCGCCCACATCCACATGCGCATCGGCAAACCCTTCGGCCCCTTCTTCCTCGCCAATCACGGCCGGGTCGAACGCTCGCAGCTCGAGGAAATCGGCCACGAGATCATGCGGCGCATCGCCGACCTCTTGCCGCCCGAGCGGCGCGGCCACTATTCCCCCGATCCACAGTTGCGCTCCGCCGCCGCAGCCGCCGCCATTTACCCCTGGGACGGCCACCCCGAACAATGAAAAATTGCCCTCGATAAGATCGAGGGCAATCAGGGAATTTCTGTCCGCACGGCTACATGCGCTTGAGCAGTTCCGCTTTTTTCTGAGCAAACTCCTGGGCGCTCAATACCCCTTTCTGGCGCAATACGTCCAGCGCTTCGATCAACGCCGGCACATCGTCTCGCTGCACACCCCCCCGCCCAGGGTGATCTTCGTCCATGCCCATCGCCTCTTTGGCGTTCAGCATCGCCGTCTTAAACCGGATCGGCGCCCCAATCATGGCAAAACGGTTCACCCCCAGTTCGCTGGCGGTCAGAATCTGGATGTCGCCGTAATCCAGCATGCGCCCCAACGCCGATTGCTCCATCTTTACATCGTTCACTTTCTCCAACGACGAGTCGATCACGCTCTTGTTGAACACCCCGGCAATCTGCACGACCCGCCGGTTGGTGACGATGTACTGGCGGTTGCGCCAGATCAAAATATCGCGCACCATGCTGATCACCGGGATCAACAGCAAAAGCAGCCCCAGGAAAGCGTACGGAGTCACCCAGGTCAACGCAATCGAACCCACCAGCACCACCAGGATTAAGATGATCTCCATCAAAATCGACCCAAACAATACCAGCCAGTGCTGGCGGGCAGCCAGTTCGATTTGTTCGTGTTCACTCAACAGGCTCTGTACATATCCGCTCATGTTCCGCTCCTTGTTTGCTTTTTATTTTATACCCCTTCTTCGGGCGAGACAACCACATCCAGGCGTGCATTCCAATCAATGCCCTCACCCGGCGGATACCCCAGCCAGACCAGGAACTCGGTGTTGCCCTTTGGCCCCTGTAGCGAAGAACGCACCAGACCCAACACGGTAAACCCCTCCTGCTCCACAAAAGACAGCACGTCGATCAACACCTGGCGATGGATCGCCGGGTTACGAATCACCCCCTCGCCGCGCGCCACGTCCTCGCGCCCGGCCTCGAACTGCGGCTTGATCAACGCCACCACCTGCCCGCCTTGCGCCGCCAGCCAGCTGCGCACCACCGGCAGGAGAATGCGCAGCGAGATAAACGAGGCATCGATGGTGATCAGCGAAACCGGCTCGGGAAAGGCGTTCACGTAACGGGCGTTGCAACGTTCCATCACCACCACGCGCTCATCGTTGCGCAGCTTCCAGTGCAGGATGCCGTAACCGACATCGACCGCATACACCCGCGGCGCTCCATACTGCAACAGGCAGTCGGTAAAGCCGCCGGTCGAAGCGCCCACATCCACACACACCCGCCCGCTCAGGTCGGTCAGACCAAAGGCCAGCAGCGCCCCTTCCAGTTTTTCGCCGCCGCGCGAGACAAAACGCGGCCCCTGCTCCACAACCACAGCAGACTCTACCCCGACTTTGGTCGCCGGCTTGAGTTCCACCTGCCCGTCCACGCGCACCTGCCCGGCCATCACCAGGCGCTGCGCCTGATTGCGGCTCTCGGCCAGCCCGCGTTCGGTAAGAAGTACATCCAGACGTATCTTTTGCATGCGCTAATTTTACTTTTTCTTTTCCAGGTTGTGTTATCATAACCCCATGATTAAAGCTCTGATTAAAACAATGCGCCCTCGTCAATGGACAAAAAATGCTTTTGTCCTGGCACCGTTGATCTTTGATCGCCAGCTCACCCACCCCGAAGCCTTGCTCCGCTCGACCATCGGCTTCTTCCTGTTCTGCCTGCTCACCGGCACAGTCTACATCATTAACGACATCGCCGACGTGGAGGCCGACCGCAAACACCCGCGCAAGTGCAAACGGCCCATCGCATCGGGGCAATTACCCGTCCCGGCCGCCATCATCGCCGCCGCCGTCATCCTGCTCATCGACCTGCCACTCTCCTATTATCTCTCGCCGGGCTTCTTCTGGATTTCAGCCGGGTACTTCGTCCTCAACCTGGCCTACTCGAAATGGCTCAAGCACATCCCGCTGGTCGATGTGTTGGTCATCGCCGCCGACTTCGTCTTGCGCGTTGCCGCCGGCGTCAGCGTCATCCAGGTCGAACGCTTCTCCCCCTGGTTGTACGTCGTCACCACCCTGCTGGCGCTGTTCATCGGTTTTGGCAAACGGCGCGCCGAACTGACCCTGCTGGCTGAAGGCGCCAATTCGCACCGCCGCGTCCTGGAAGGCTACTCCATCCCCTTCCTCGACCAGTTGATCACCATCGCCTCCAGCGCCACCATCATCGCCTACAGTCTGTACACCTTCTCGGCCCCCAACCTGCCGGCCAACCACGCCATGATGCTGACCGTACCGTTCGTTCTGTACGCCATCATGCGCTGGTTATACCTCATTCAAATCAAACAGGAAGGCGGCGCCCCCGAAGAACTGGTGCTCACCGACCGTCCATTGCAAATCACCGCCGTGTTGTACGGCCTGGCCATTCTCGTTATTTTCTACCTTTCCTGACGTCTGCTATGCCCGCCGTCAGCGCCTCGGCCCCCGGAAAAATCATCTTGTTTGGCGAGCACGCCGCCGTATACGGCCAACCTGCCATCGCCGCCCCGGTACACCAGGTGCAGGCCCGCGCCGTGGTGCAGGCCAACCCGCTCGCCCCGCCCTGCGCAATACAGATCGACGCGCCGGATATCGAACTGCACGCCGCGCTTGATACCCTCGACGGCAACGATCCGCTGGTAATCGCCATCGAAGGCGTACGCCAGATGCTGGGATACGATCGCCTCCCCGCTCTGAAAATTCACATCCACGCCACCATCCCGGTCGCCGCCGGTCTGGGGTCGGGGGCAGCCGTTTCGGTGGCGCTCATTCGCGCCCTCGCCGCGTTTCTCGGCCATTCCCTGTCCAATGAGCAGGTCTCGGCCCTGGCCTATCAGGTAGAAAAACGCCACCACGGCACGCCATCCGGCATCGACAACACCGTCGTCACCTATGCCCGGCCGGTATACTTCGTGCGCGGCCAACCTCACGAACTGTTGCACATCGCCCGACCGTTCACCCTGGTCATCGCCGATACCGGCGTCAAGAGCACCACCCGTGAAGTAGTCTCCGGCGTACGCCAGCGCTGGCAGGCCGATGCCACGGCTTACGAGCAGCGCTTTGCCGCCATCGGTCAGATTGTCCAACAGGCGCGCCGCATCATCGAAGAGCGTGACCCGCACGGCCTCGGCCCGCTCATGGATGAAAATCACCGCCTGCTGCAAGACATGGGTGTTTCCTGCCCCGAGCTCGACGCCCTGACCTGCGCCGCCAGGCAGGCCGGCGCACTGGGGGCCAAGCTTTCCGGCGCCGGCGGCGGCGGCAACCTGATCGCCCTGGCTGCGGACGAGCAGGCGCAGCAAATTGCCGCCGCTCTGCAACAGGCCGGCGCCACCCGCACTATCATCACCCACCTGCAACCCACACAGGAGTAACCGTGCTCGTCTTTCTCAAACTGGGCGGATCGCTCATCACCGACAAAACCCGGCCCCACACCCCGGCCACCGCCACCCTGGCGCGCCTGGCGGACGAAATCCAGCGTGCCCGCCGCGCCGCTCCTGACCTGCAATTACTCATCGGGCATGGCTCCGGTTCCTTCGGCCACGTGGCCGGGAAAAAACACGGCACCCGCCAGGGCGTGCACAGTCCCGAACAGTGGCTCGGGTTCGCCGAAGTCTGGCAGGAGGCGCGCGCCCTCAATCAAATCGTCCTGGAGGCGTTGTGCGCCGCCGGTCTGCCTGTGGTCGCCTTTCCGCCTTCCGCCGCCGCCCTGGCTGCCGATGGCGAGATCGCCGAATGGGATCTGCGCCCATTGCAGGCCGCCCTGCAGGCCGGCCTGGTGCCGCTGGTTTATGGCGACGTGGCTTTCGACACCCGGCGCGGCGGGACAATTCTCTCGACCGAGACCCTTTTCCGTTACCTGGCTGCGCCATTACAGCCCGAACGCATCCTGCTGGCCGGCCTCGAAAGCGGCGTGTGGGCCGATTTTCCCACCTGCACGCAGCTGCTCCCCCTCATCACCCCCGCCAGCGACCTGCGCCACTCTGCCAGCGTCGGCGGGGCGCTTGCCGTCGACGTTACCGGCGGCATGGCGCAAAAAGTAGACGATATGCTGGAACTCGTCCAGCGCATCCCTGGTCTGGAGGCGCTCATTTTTTCAGCCACCCAACCCGGCCTGCTCGAACAGGCATTGCTGGGCGCCGCCCCTGGAACCAGGATCTGTCAGACCCTGTAATTGCAGGAGGAAAGCATGATTTTCGACTACACCTACCTGGAAGATATCGAAGACAAAAGCCTGGCCCCTTACGGTATCCGCAGCAAGAACTCGCGCGGGCGGCTGCATGCCGAGGACGAACCAGAATATCGTACCCGTTTCCAACGGGATCGCGACCGTATCCTGCACACCACCGCTTTTCGCCGCCTGGAATATAAAACCCAGGTCTTTATCAATTATGAGGGCGACTACTATCGCACCCGCCTGACCCACACCCTCGAAGTTACCCAGATTGGGCGCACCATCGCCCGCGCCCTGGGCGCCAATGAAGACCTGGTCGAAGCCATTTGCCTGGCGCACGACCTGGGCCACCCGCCCTTTGGCCACTCCGGCGAAACCATCCTGGCCCGCCTGATGCGCGATTACGGCGGCTTCGACCACAACAAACAATCCTTCCGCATCGTCACCGAACTGGAAAACCGCTACCCCGACTTCCCCGGTCTCAATCTGAGCTGGGAAGTGCTGGAAGGCATTGTCAAACACGAAACCGAATATGACCGCGCCGACGCCAGCGAATTCAACCCCGACCTGCGCGGCCACCTGGAAGCGCAAATCACCAACGTCGCCGACGAAATGGCCTACACCGCCCACGACCTGGACGATGGCCTGCGCTCGGGTATGATCAATATTGCCATGTTGAGCAACATGCCGCTCTGGCAAATCGTCCTGGAGAGCATCAACTGGCACGGCGATCAGTTGGATGACCTGACCCGCCACCGCATTATCCGCCGCCTCATCGGGCTGGAAGTCACCGCCCTGGTACAAAATACCGACCAGCGCTTGCGCGAGAGCGGTGTGCGCTCAGTAGACGAATTACAACGTCTGCCGTATAATGTGGTGGGCTTCAGCGAAGAAATGCACAGTCGCAATCGCCAGCTCAAGGATTTTCTGTACGCCAATCTCTACCGCCATTACCGCGTGATGCGCATGGCCGTCAAGGCCGAACGGATCGTCACCGATCTGTTCAAGGCCTATCAGGCCGAGCCAGCCATTATGCCCCGCCACGTACAGAACAAGATCCAGCAACGCGGCCTGGAACGCACCATCTGTGATTACATCGCTGGAATGACCGATCGTTACGCCGTCGAAGAACACCAAAAATTATTCGATCCGGCAATGCTGCCATAAGATTTTGCGTGGCGCGGATATCTCCTGCCCACGTAGACTTCTGTTGAATTTATCGGAATAGGGAGTTTGCTATGAGTGATGCTCAATATCTTACCGCCGAAGGCGCCGAACGCCTGGCTCAAGAACTGGAAGAATTAAAAGGCCCCATGCGCCAGGCGCTGGCCGAACGTCTGCGCGCCGCCATCCAACAGGGCGACCTGTCGGAAAACGCCGATTACACCGCCGCCAAGGAGGATCAGGGCTTCCTGGAAGGACGCATTCAAGAACTGGAAGCCACACTGCGCAACGCCGTGATCATCGATGAAATGCCCCAGGATCGCGACGAAGTCGGCATCGGTTCCAACATTACCATTCAGGAGGACAATTTTCCACCTGAAACGTACTACCTGGTCGGCCCCAAAGAGGCTGACCCCCGCAAGGGGCGTATTTCGCACGAATCGCCCATCGGCAAGGCCCTGATCGGTCACCGCGTCGGCGATGAAGTGACCGCCGAAACCCCCGGCGGAACGATCACCCTCAAGATCATCGAAATCAAGTAACAAAAAAAACGGAGGGTTCTCGTCAGAGCGAGAACCCTCCGTTACTTTCTCAGGCACCGGCTATTCTTGCGGGCGCTGCCAGATCGCCAGTTCGAGCGTCATGCGATCGAAGAAACTGCTGGCCGGCAAAGCGCTCTTACCGTAGGTCATATCCACCACCCGCGCCACCATTTGCAGCGTGGCTGTCTCGAGCACCACCGTCTTGCCGGGGTCAATCGCCACCGGTTCACCCTTCGACGCCAACCGGCTCTGCATGTTGGGATCGTTAAAGGCGTGCTCGCTCATCAACACCTTGGTCACCGTCTGGATATCGTTTTTATCGAACAACCAGACTTCGAAGGCGGTTACCTTCTTCTCACCCACCCCGATCGTCTCGGAGATGCCCACACCGCACTCGCCCAGGAATTCACCGCCGGGCGAATCAATGCTGAAGGACTCGTCGTACAGGTCGTCGCCGGAAACGTAGGTGGTCATGAACTGCGCCACCGGGGGTTCGTGGCCCTGTTCCACATAATCGGTCTTTTCGGCCGTCCGATTGGCTTCCTGCGCCGCCGCAGCCGCGCGGGTACCGCCCGAAGCGCCCAATGCCCCGCTCCCCTTCTTGCGCCGGGGCGACAGCACCAGCAGGTAGACCAACGCCGCCACCACGACCAGCACCAGCACGCACACCAGCGCCAACATGGGCAAGGAGGAGACGATGCCGTCCAGGAAACCGCCGCCCGCCGGAGCGGCCTCTGTCGCCGCCGGCGTCTCACCCGGCTGAGCTGGCTGCGCCGTGGCTTCCCCGGCCGGGGCCGGGGCCGGAGCGCCCACCAGGGTGGCAAACTTCTCGACATCCTTGGCGCTCAGGCTCCTGGGGGTTTTCTTCACCGCTTCAAGCACAGCCGGCGCATTGGGGCCCAATTCCTGCCAGCGCATCAACGCCAGGGCCTTATCCTTGTTGCGCAGGTACGAATCGATCGTCATACGCAGGTAGTCTTGCTGAGCATCTTCCCGCAAATGTTGGGCGGCGGCGTTTTTCCATTGCACAGGCATCAGCCCCCAGCCGAGCACCGGCAAACCGATAATCAGCCCGAGGATGAACCCCAAGACAAAAACTACCACCGGTTTTTTCAATACATCGAGAATTTTCATGATTTTGCTCCTACTGGACGACAGGGTAACCTCAAGCGATTGCTATCTTCGAATATCTAGATTATTTTAGAACATATTTCACTACAGCGCAACACACAAGAGCCAATCAATTCTCTGGTTGCAAGCTTTATGCCTGTTCGGCGGCTGCCTCGACCTGCTCCAGCAAGAACATCTCCTGGCACTTGATACACTGCGCCTCGCGCTTGTTGGCCACCACCAGCAAACCGCCGCACTTCGGGCAGGGTTTAGACAGCGGTCGCTTCCACGAGGTGAACCCGCACTGTGGGTAATTGGCGCAGCCGTAGAAGATACGCCCCTTGCGCGTCTTGCGCAGCACCATCTCGCCGCCATCCTCCGGACAGGTGACGCCGATCTTCTCCAGCCAGGGCTCGGTATGCCGGCATGTGGGGAAATTGCTGCAACTGATGAACTTACCGTACCGCCCCCAGCGAATGACCAGGTCGTGCCCGCAGTCCGGGCAGGCTCGCCCGATTCTCTCCAATTCGGCCTTGGTGGTCGGGATCAATTCCTGGGCGCGCTGCACCTGGGGCGCGAATTCGGCATAAAAAGCGCTGACCACATCCGCCCAGCACCGGCTGCCGCTGGCCACCTCGTCCAGATCATCCTCCATGCGGGCGGTAAAATGCACGTCCACAATCTCGGGGAAATGTTCCACCAACAAATTGTTGACCAACACCCCGGTTTCCGTGGGCATGAGACGTTTGCTCTCTCGTATCACATAGCCGCGCTCTTGAATGGTGGACAGAATGGGCGCATACGTCGAAGGCCGCCCGATGCCGTATTCTTCCAGCGTCTGCACCAGCGAAGCCTCGGTATAACGCGGCGGCGGCTGGGTAAAGTGCTGCTCAGGGATCAGGCGCACCAGCTTCTGGCGCTGCCCTTCGCTCAACCCGGCCGGGATACGCACCAACTCCCCTTCCTCGCCGAGTTTCTGATCTTCGTCCTGGCTCTCTTCGTACACCACCAGAAAGCCGGAAAAACGCAGCGTCGAACCGGAAGCGCGCAGGCCGTAGCGATGGAGAGCGGTCTCGGCCACAATCTCGACCGTGAGGGTATCGTATATCGCCGCTTCCATCTGCGAGGCGACAAAACGCTGCCAGATGAGCTGATATAACCGGAACTGATCGCCGGTTAGCTGCGCCTTGACCTTTTCTGGCAGACGCAGCACCGAGGTGGGGCGGATGGCTTCGTGCGCCTCCTGTGCACCCACGGCGCGGGTCTTATATTGCGGCGCTACCGGCGGCAGAGAATCGTTGCCATACGTCTGCTGGATATACTGGCGCGCCTCGTTCTGCGCCAGTTCGGAAATGTTGGTCGAGTCGGTGCGCATATAGGTGATCAGGCCGGTGCTGCCGCCTTCGCCCACATCCAGCCCCTCGTACAATTGCTGCGCCAGCGCCATCGTGCGCCGGGCAGTGTATCCCAGGCGGCGCGAAGCCTCCTGCTGCAAGGTGCTGGTGATAAACGGCGCCGCCGGTTTGCGCCGGCGTTCGCTGCGCTTGATGCGCGCAATCTGATAGGCCGCCTGTTCCATATCGACCAGCAAAGGCTGCACGCTGGCTTCATCGGGCAAATCCAGGTCGGCATCATCCAGACGCACCAGGCGGGCCACATACCCCATCCGCCCGCCTTCTGGCTTGAACTCGGCCGCAATCGTCCAGTATTCCTTGGGGACGAAATCGTCAATCTCTTGTTCCCGCTCCGAAACCAGGCGCAAGGCCACCGACTGCACCCGCCCCGCCGAAAGCCGGCTGCGCACCTTTTCCCATAACAACGGGCTCAGGCTGTATCCTACCAACCGGTCGAGCACCCGCCGCCCCTGTTGAGCATCCACCAACGCCATGTTCACCTGGCGCGGGTGAGAAAAGGCCTCCTGGATTGCCGGCTGGGTGATCTCGTGAAACACCACCCGCCGCGTCGCCGTCTCTTCCATGCCAACCGCCTCCATCAGGTGCCAGGCAATCGCCTCACCCTCACGATCGGGGTCAGTCGCCAGATAAATCTCTTCGGCGTGTCGCGCCAGTTCCTTCAATTCTTTCACGACTGCCCGCTTTTCATTGGGCACCCGATACTTCGGCACAAAACCATGTTCGACGTCCACCGCTAATTCTGAACGCAACAGATCACGTACGTGCCCGACCGAAGCCTTGACCGTATACCCCCTTCCCAGAAAGCGCGCCACAGTGCGCGCCTTGGCCGGCGACTCGACAATCACCAGTTTGCCGTTCTTACGCGTGGCGGCAATCTTACCCGGTGACTGCATGCCCTCGTGCCCCGGCGTGTATCCCGTGCGATATAAACGCGAACCGCATTCGGCGCACACACCGCGCGTGACCGGCGTCCCGGCCGCGTTGAAGCCCGCCTCCGGTTGTTGAATTTCTCGTTTGGTCTTGCATTTCAGACAGTAGGCTTCCAACACAAAACTATCTCCTATAAATATTGGCCGAGGCCCGAATCTTTTAACTGGCCGACCAACTGTCGTACCAGTTGGGCCCGATCGCGCGAACAAATCAAAACCGCATCACCCGTATCAACCACGATCAAATCCTGTACCCCTAACGTCACAATCAGTCGTCCGGCGTTCTCAGAACAAACCAGTGAAGCGTGCGTGTCCAGGTCAAGATGCCGGGCTCCTAAAATAATATTCCCTTTTTCATTTAATGGCAATACTTCAAACAAAGAATCCCAACTACCCACATCGCTCCAGCCCAGATCGCCGGCCGGCAAGACCGCAATACGCTCGGCCTTTTCCATAATGCCGTAATCGATCGTTTCAGGCCGGATGGTCGGCCAGACGGCCTGCACCCGTTCTGCGTAGGCCGGCGTATCCACCGTAGCGGCAATCTGTTGCAGCCGTTCGTACAGATCCGGCATCCAGCGTTCAAACTCGGCGAGGATGCGCGTCACCTTCCAGATGAACATGCCCGAATTCCAGTCATGATCCCCACCGGCCAACAGGCTGCGCGCCACTTCCTCGCTGGGTTTTTCTTTGAAACGCAGCACCTCATACAGCGCGTGCCCGTCCTGGTCTGCCAGCCGGCGCCCGCGTTGGATGTAGCCATAGCCCGTAGCCGGATGGGTCGGGGTGATCCCCAACGTCACCAGATAGTCCTGCCCGGCCGCGGTCAACGCCGCCGCCAGCAGGTCGCAAAAACTGTCGACGTTTTGGATGAAATGATCGGCTGTCACCACCGCCATGCGCGCCAGCGGATCGCGGCGATGCAACACCACCGCCGCCAAGCCTACCACCGAGGCCGTGCCGCGTGGCATGGGTTCGATCAAATAATTTTCACCCGGAATCTCCGGGCATTGTTCCTGTAACTCGTGTGCCTGCGCCGCCACGGTCACGACCAGAATCCGTTCGGGCGGCAATAATCGTTTCAGCCGGTCCACGGCCAGTTGAAAAAGCGTTCGCTCACCGCCCAGACGCAGCATCTGCTTTGGGCGTGACTGGCGCGATAGTGGCCACAGGCGTGTCCCCCCTCCTCCGGCCATAATCACACCATAATCATGTTCATGCATCACAATCCCTCCCATATTCCGCCGGTGTTTCAGCGGCCATGACGTAATTCATCCCACCCACCTGACGCACCATGCCCTTCAATTCCATCAGCGTCAGCGTGGCAGAAACCTTTTCCATTGCCAGCCCCGTCCGGTATTGGATCTCGTCCACGTGCAGCGGCTCGCGACTCAAGACGCCCAGGAGACAGGCTTCCAACTCATCGGCCGGCAGCACCAGGCGCGCCTGGCGATATTCCTGTACCCGCTCCACGTCCAGCGCCTCCAGCACATCTTCCGGTTTAAGCAGCGGGCGAGCGCCCTGCTGGATCAGGCGGTTGGTGCCCTTGCTCAACGGCGAATTAATGTTGCCCGGCACAGCAAAGACATCCCGGCCTTGCTCGGCGGCAAAGGTGGCCGTAATCAGCGCGCCGCTTTGTTCCCCCGCCTCCACCACCACCGTGGCCAGCGTCAACCCCGAGATCAGGCGGTTGCGCGGCGGGAAATTGGCGCTATCCGGCGGCGTACCCGGCGGGTAATCGCTGATCAGAGCGCCTTGCGCTGTCACCTGTTCGGCCAGGGCACGGTGTTCGGGCGGGTAAACCCGGTCGACGCCGCAGCCCAGCACCGCCAGGGTGCGCCCGCCGGCCTTCACCGCCGTCTCATGCGCAATGGCGTCCACCCCACGCGCCAGCCCGCTGACCACCGTCAGCCCGTTCTGCACCAGCGCCGAAGCAATTTCGGCCGCCACCTGCCGGCCGTATACGCTCACCCGGCGCGTCCCCACAATCGCCACCGCCCACTCATCTTCGGGCGCCAGGCTGCCACGCACGTACAACACCGGCGGGGGCTGGTCGATCTCCTTCAAACGCCGCGGGTAAGTTTCATCCTGCCAGGTGAGCGCCTGGATGCCCAGTTGCTGGATGCGTTCCATCATCTTTTCCAGGTTGACCTGCGAACGCACCTGGGCCAGATTCTCAACCATCTTCTGCGGCAGTCCGGCGTTGCGCAGCGCATCCGCCGGAGCGTCCCAGGCGATGCGCAGGTCGCCAAAATAATCCAGCAGCGCCTGCACCCGCACCGCCCCAATCCCCTTGACCAGATTGAAACCAACCCAACAGGTTCTGACATCCATCGGCGCCCCCCTACATCCACTCAGGCGGACGAACGCGCATACTGCGCCGTTCCAGATCGACCTCCAGAATCACACCTTCTATCGCCGGTAATAAAACTTCGCCTTGCTCACTGCGCACCACGTACACATCGTTGGCGCCCGTTTCTAAAATTTCGGCCAGTTCTCCCAAATCTTTCCCGGCCTCATCCACCACTCGCAAACCGATCAACTGGTGGTAATAATACTCACCTTCCGGCAATTGCGGTAAAGCCTCGGCCTTGACGTACACAAAATGATTGCGCAACAGGCCGGCCTGCTCGCAGCTATCGTACCCCGCAAAACGAATCAATAGTGCGGCGCCGTGGGCGCGCACACTGGCGATGGTCTCCGGCTGGTGGCGCGGCCCCACATACACCACTTTGTGCGGCCGCAGCCGCTGCGGGAAGTCGGTCTGCACATCCATGATAATTTCGCCGTGCACCCCGTGGGTGCGGCGTAATTTGCCGACAACCAAGAATACAGGCTCGCCCGGCGTGGGCGAGCCTGTCTCGTTAGTTTGCCGGTCGGTTGAGGTCGGGCGGCTGGACGTCATTGTGGATCCATTACATCCAGAACGACTTGCTTCCCTTCACGGGCAGCGGCCACCCGCAGCAGAACACGCATGGCATTGGCCACGCGTCCACTCTTGCCGATCACCCGTCCCATATCCTCTTTGGCAACCCGCAGTTCCAGATGAACTTTTCCGGACATCCGTTCCTGCTTCACCTGTACCTGAGTAGGATCATCCACCAGGGAGCGAGCGATGTACTCGATTAGTTCCTTCACGGCTACTCCTTGCCAGGTTACAAAATAGGCGGTTAGTGTTTCTGCGCCGCCACCAACGTCTTGGGATTGCTGCCGCGGCGTTCCGCCACGGCCTTGGCCTCGGCCAACAGGGTGTCCTGCGCTTCACCGGCCTTGAGGCGCGCATAGCGCTCCATCAGCCCCACGCTGTTGAACAGTTTGAGCACCGAATCGCTCGGCTGAGCGCCCTTGCCCAACCAGTCATACACACGCGCTTCATCCACTTCCAGGGTGAAAGGATCAGTGCGGGGATTATAGAAACCAACGATTTCCAGGAAGCGACCATCGCGCGGGCTTTCCTTGTCGGCCACAACAATACGGTAGCTGGCCTGCCGTCGCAGACCCACACGGCGTAAACGAATGCGAACCATCGAACTTTACTCCTCTAGTGACTTGAGCATCAAAAATTTTTATCCAAATCGCAGATAGCCTGTAAAACGGGTGAGGGGCGCTGAAGGGGCGCTGCAACCGCTCGTCAGACCATCGGCTAACCAAATAAACGAGGCAACCCTCGGCCTCCGCTTTTCTGCAACGTCTTGAACAGCCGTTGCGCTTCACGGAATTGTTTGATCAACCGGTTGACTTCCTGCACCTCGGTTCCAGAACCGCGCGCAATACGGCGCCGGCGGCTGGCGTTAAGGATGTCGGGGTTGCGACGTTCTTGGGGCGTCATCGAGTTGATAATCGCTTCAGTTAATTTTAATTGCTTTTCGGCATCTTGTGGGGAAACTGAGCGCGCTGCTTGCCCCAAATTGCCGGGCAACATCTCGAGCAGTTGTGAAATCGGGCCCATCTTGCGCACCTGGCGCAGCTGGCTGGCAAAATCCTCCAGCGTGAAATGCCCCGACATCATCTTTTGCGCCTGTTCCTGGGCGGTCTTCTGGTCGAGCGCCGCCTCGGCCTTCTCGATCAGGCCGATCATGTCGCCCATGCCCAGGATGCGCGAGGCCAGCCGGTGCGGGTCATACATCTCCAGGGCGTCCACCCCTTCGCCCACCCCGAGGAATTTGATCGGCACACCGGTAACGTTGCGGATCGAAATGGCCGCACCGCCGCGCGCATCGCCGTCCATCTTGGTCATGATCAAACCCGACAGCGCCACCGCATCGCGGAAACCTTCGGCAATGCGCAGCGCTTCCTGCCCGATCATCGCATCCACCACCAACAGGATGTCGTTGGGCGTCACCCGGGCAGTGATGGCGCGCAATTCGTCCATCAACGCCTGGTCGAGCTGCGAACGGCCGGCGGTGTCGACGATCATCACCGTCACCCCGCCCTTTTGCGCCTGATCGTAGGCCTTCGCCACCAGATCGGGGGGCTTGATCCCCGGCTCGGTGAAGACCGGCACACCCACCTGCTCGCCCAACGTCTGCAACTGCTTGACCGCCGCCGGACGGTAGGGGTCTGCCGCCACCAGCAACACACGTTCACCCTGCGAACGCAACAGGCGCGCCAGCTTGCTGGCCGCCGTCGTCTTACCAGAACCCTGCAACCCCACCAGCATCACCAGGCGCGGCTTGGGCCCGCTCAGATTGAGCCGGCCGGGTTCACCCAGGGTGGCAATCAACTCTTCGTGCACGATCTTGATTACCTGCTGGGCCGGGTTCAGCGCCTCCGAAACCTCGTGCCCCACGGCGCGTTCACGCACCCGGGCCACAAAGCCTTTGACCACGCTGTAATGTACGTCTGCCTCTAACAGGGCCAGGCGCACCTCACGCATCGCCGCGTCTACGTCGGCTTCGGATAATTTACCGCGCCGGCGCAGTTGTTGAAAAACCTGGTTCAGTCGTTGGGTAAGATTCTCAAACACAGTGGTTTCGTCGCAAATGCAGCAAAAAATGACCGTCAGGGACGGAGTTTGAACAGAACTGGATTTTATTCTGTAAGACAGGAATGGTCAAGGGCCAATCTTCATTTACTTATACCACAAAAGCGTAACCAACGGCAAAACGCGGGGTTATAACGCTATGGGAAGCCATTCGTGGTACCTTTTTATCCTCAGGAGGAATCTGTTATGCCCCCCGTTGCCATTGTCACCGACAGCACCGCCACCCTGCCCGCCAACCTGCTGCGCGGCTTGAACGTCTTTTCCTGCCCTTTACAGGTTATCTGGGACGGAACCAGTTATCGCGACGGCATCGATATCCAGCCGCTCGAATTCTACGAACGATTGAAATCAGCCCGCAACATGCCGACCACCTCGCAGGCTACCCCGGGCGCCCTGCAACAACTGTATGCCAGCCTGATCGAAAAAGGCTTTGAAATTCTCAGCATCCACATCTCCAGCCGGCTCTCCGGCACTCTTGACTCGGCCCAACAGGCCAAAGCCATGCTCCCCGGCGCGCCCATCGAACTGGTCGACTCGCTGTCGACTTCGATGGCGATGGGCTTCGCCTCCCTGACCGCTGCCCGCGCCGCCGCCAACGGCGCCACTCTGGCGGAGTGTACGCTGCTTGCCCGGCAGGCCCTCAACCAGAGCGGCGTGCTCTTCGCCGTCAGCACGCTGGAATATCTGCACCGCGGCGGGCGGATCGGTGGTGCGGCCGCCTTCCTGGGCACTGCTCTCAACCTGAAGCCCATCCTCGAACTGCGCGAGGGCCGCATCGAAGCCATCGAACGGGTGCGCACCATGAACAAAGCCATCGACCGCCTCCTCGATCTGTTTGAAGAACGCGTCGCCCAACGCACCCCGGTGCACATTGCCACCCTGCACGCCAACGCCCCCGAAGAAGCCGCTCAACTGCTCGAAAAAGCGCGCCAGCGTTTTGGCGTCAGCGCCGTACACGACGCCATTCTCACCGAAGTCAGCCCCGTGCTGGGCACCCACACCGGCCCGGGCACCGTGGGCATCGCCTATCTCGCCGGAATGTGATCCTCCGCTAAAACATACCGGTTCCCTTCTCCCCCAACACCTTCATCGCCATCATTCGTTGGGGGAGAAATTTTTTAACCCGGCAGGTGATCTTTGGCGGGGGCTGCCAGCCAAAGATCACATAAATTTCTTCCCCCTGGCCGCAGTGGTACAATTAAATTACGGGGTTCACCCAAATTCTATCTTTTGCAAAAAGGGCTACTGCACATGAGAAATTACCCGCAAATCGGCATCCAGGTTGCAGACGTTCTCCTCCCTGCACCCCACGTGGATCTGAAAAAATGGGCCGTCATCGCCTGCGATCAATTCACCTCAGAACCCGAATACTGGGAACAGGTGCGCCAGATCGTGGCCGATGCCCCCTCCACCTTCCACATTACCCTGCCTGAGGTATTCCTGGGCACACCCGAAGAAGCCGCCCGCACCCAGACCGCCCAAGAAACCATGCAGCAATATCTGGACGGCGCTGTTTTGCAATCGCACGAAGGCTTTGTGTACGTCGAGCGCACCACCAGCGGCAAAACCCGTCACGGACTGGTGTTGGCCCTCGATCTGGAAAAATACGACTACAACAAAGGCTCGCAAAGCCTCATCCGCGCCACCGAAGGTACCATCCTGGATCGCCTGCCGCCGCGCATGAAGATCCGCCAGGGCGCCAAAGTCGAGCTGCCGCATATTCTGGTGTTGATCGACGACCCGCAGCGCACCGTCATCGAGCCCCTCGCCGGTCACAAAGCCGGCCTGACGCCGCTTTACGACACCGACTTGATGCTTGGCTCCGGGCACCTCAGCGGTTATCTGGTCAATGACCCTGCCCTCGAGACCCAGATCGTTCACGCCCTGGAAAAACTGGCCGCCCCAGAGACCTTCCAGGCCAAATACAACGTCGGCGGCGAGCAGGGTGTGCTGCTCTTCGCTATGGGCGACGGCAACCACTCGCTGGCCACCGCCAAGGCCATCTGGGAAAAGATCAAGGCCGAGGTGGGTATGGATCACCCCGCCCGCTACGCCCTGGTTGAAATCGAAAACGTGCACGATGAGGGGCTGGAATTTGAGCCCATCCACCGCGTCCTGTTTGGCGTCAAAGAAGACCTCATGCCCGCCCTGCAACGCTTCTTTGGCGAGGGCAGCGTTTCTTACACCCCCTGCCAGGACCTGCACGAGATGGTCGCCAGTGTGGATCGCCAGGAAGGCGCCGGCCAGAGCGTCGGCCTCGTCGCCGGGCAGACTACCGGCGTGGTACACATCCATAAACCTTCCTCCAATTTGCCGGTGGGCACCTTGCAGGCATTTCTGGATGCCTGGCTCAAACAAGGCGGCGCCGAAAAGATCGACTACGTTCACGGCGAGGAAGCCACCGCCCGTCTGGGCGCACAGCCCGGCAACCTGGGCTTTTATCTACCCGGCATGTCCAAAAGCGATCTGTTCAAGACCGTCATCCTCGATGGTGCGCTGCCCCGCAAGACCTTCTCGATGGGCGAGGCGCGCGACAAGCGCTTCTACATGGAATGCCGCCGCATCGCCTGACAGGAACCCGCACCCATGCCGAACATCCCGCACGCCTTTATGCCTGCCGAAGACGCCGTCCCCCCTGCTCAGATGCGCTTCACCGATGTGCGCGTCGAGCCCTGGTCCGACGGCCGCCGTATTCGCGTCCTGGTACAGGTCACGCCCTTTGAACAATTCCCCAACCTGGAATTCTGCATTCAAACCGCCGGCGGCGAGGAAGTATCGCGCACCAGCATTATCGAAACCGCCGAAGATAGCCTGACCTTCACCATGCACGTCCGCTCGCCGCAGGTCACCGGCTCGTTGCTGCTCGTTGCCGACATCCTCTACCCCGAACTGGGCAGCGTCGACCAACGCCAGATCCAGTTCGACCTGCCGGCCCCCGCCCAGGGAAACTGATTAAACCATGCCGGACAGGCGCTAATTCGCCTGTCCGGCACGCCTGTGTATACCCGCCATGAATTATTCAACCTTCATTCATCGCTGCGCACTCCTCTGTGCATTGTCCATCGGGCTGGCCGGCTGCGCCAGCCCCACCCCCGCTGCAACCGTCGCGCCCCCCAGCCAGACTCCTCCCCCAACGGCCTCTTATACACCGCCGCCCAGCGCCACCCCCTCGCCGCTGCCTTCGGCCACCAGCGCCCCCAGCGTCACCCCCGCCCCTCAATTCGAGATGTGCTCCCCGCTCGAAGGCCTGACCCTGGCCGCGCTGCCCGAAATCGTCACCCAACCCTTCGACCAGCCCCGCCCCGGCCTGGATGACGGCCACCACGGGGTAGATTTTGCCTATTATCGCCGCGGCGAGCGCATCGGCATCACCGGCCTGCCGGTTTACTCGGTGTTGAACGGGCGGGTGGTCGTTGCCCTGCAAGACAAGCTGGTATACGGCAACGCCGTCCTGATCGAGACCCCGCTACAAGACCTTCCCCCCGCCGTCCTACAGCAGCTCAGCCTGCCCACCCCGGCGCCTACCGTTGCCCCGCCCAACCTGAGCTGCCCGACCGGGGAAGAAGCCTTCAACTGGCAGTCCCCGCAGCGCTCGCTCTATCTCATCTACGCCCATCTCAACCAGCCGCCAAAGGTCAAAAGCGGCGACGTGATCCGTTGTGGTCAACAGCTCGGCGAGGTCGGCAACACCGGCCGCTCGGGCAACCCGCACCTGCATCTAGAAACGCGCATCGGCCCGGCCGGAGCGCCGCTCACCGACATCGATCACTACTTCGGCGGCGTCTCACCCCAGGCCCGGGCCGGCTATTGCGCCTGGCGCGTCAGCGGTCTATTTCAGATCTTCGACCCCATGCGCCTGCTATCCATCCAGTTTTAGCTTCTTACGCACCGGCACCCACACCTCGGTGCGCGTATTGGCGTCGTTGCCGCACATGTCCGGCGGGTACACTTCCATATCCGGCGTTCCGGTATGTTCGTATTCGCTGGCCGGGAACCAGTCGCTGAAGATGCGCGCCCACGTCTGCTGGATGCTCTCGGGCAGCGGCCCGCAGCTCTCAAACGCGGCCCAGGTGCCGGCGGGCAGCACGTATTCCATCCAGTCCGCCGGCGGCACGGCGTCCGTCTTTTCCACCGCAATCAGATAGGTAAACGCCTCCTCGGCGTTTTCGATCTCCAGACATACGCCCAGCGTACCCAGCGGCCCGGCCATTCGATCCAGCACCTCCAGAGTGCCATCTGCCTGACAACGCTGCCAGAAAGCCGGGATGGCGTTGAGGTTCTCGCTGCCCTGGGTGGTGGTGCGCAACGGTTTGCCAACGATCGTCATCGCCGGGCGGGTAAAAATACGGTATTGCATGGGTTGGTCTCCTTTCAAGATGAGTTGAAAGGAAAGACGTGGGAAAGCCTTCAGGGTTACACCGGGCTGGCGCGCCTCCGAAGGCGTCAGGCCGTGCATCCGTTGGAACGCACGCCCAAACGCCTCAGGCGACTCGTAACCATATTTCAGCGCCACATCGATCACCAACGAGTGCTCCAACGCCAACTCTTGCGCTGCCAGTGTCAGGCGGCGCCGGCGAGCATACTCACCGACCGTCAGGCCGGTCAATGCCAGAAACATGCGTTGAAAATGGGACGGTGAATAATGCGCCTGGCGCGCCACCGCCTCTACGTCCAGCACACCGGTCAGGTTGGCTTCAATATAGTCCAGAGCCCGAGACAAACCCGCAAAACTATCCACACCTCGCTCCTTTCAACGCCCATCTTACCCGCTCTGCACCCAACCCGCCTGACTTTTTACGCTGTCCGCGATCAGGCCGGCAGGCGGCCCACTTTGCAGACAATCGACAACCGGTTGGGCTGTACACAATGTCAGGTATAATAATAGCAACATTCACGGAAACCATGCGCATTCCTTTCTTAACGCAACTGAAAGACCGTTTAGCCAGATCAAGGATATTTCTTTACCTGCTCATTATCCTGCTGGCTCTCAATATCATTGTCCTGGTGGCAACCCGTTGGCCCGGATTGTTGCCTGCTGCTGCTCCGCAGGTGGTGGTCATCACCACCACCCCGGCGCCATCCCAGCCGGCCCCCGCCGGGGACGAGACGGCCACCCCGCTCAGCCCCTTTGCCGTGGCGGCCAGCCAGACGCCGCTGCCCACCCTGGCTCCCGACGCCCCACCCCAAGAGGGCCTGCGCCAGCATGGGATCATGATCCTCTCCCTGCCGGACGGCGTCAACACCCATCTATTCGCCTATCACCCCCAGTATCTGCCGCTCACCCGCCTGACGGATTCGCCCTGGGACGATGTGCACCCGGCCCTCAGCCCCAACGCAGACCGGCTGGCGTATGCCTCGCATCAAAATGGTTATTGGGACATTTACCTGCTGGACCTCAAGGACGGCAAACAAACCCGTCTGACCGATACGCCCGAGTATGACGGCGCCCCGACCTGGTCGCCTGATGGCAAATGGCTGGCCTACGAAACCTACGTTAATAACAACCTGGAAATCTATATCCGCTCGCTGACCGATCCCGGTCAGGCGCCGCTGCGCCTGACCGACCATCCGGCCGCCGACCGTTCACCTTCCTGGTCGCCCGACGGGCAGAAAATTGCCTTCGTTTCCAACCGCAGCGGCAACGATGAAATCTGGGTCGCCTATCTGCAAAATGTAGAGAACCGTTTTGCCGATGTCAGCCAGAAGCCGGCCGGCAACGAAGCGCATCCCGCCTGGGATGCCTCCGGGCAATTCCTGGCCTACGCCTCACGCGTCAACGGCGTCAGCCAGATCTACGCCTGGGACACCACCCGCCCACCCAACACGGCTTACCTGATCGGCAACGGCGACTGGCCCATCTGGAGCCCGACCGGCTCTGAAATCTTGAGCGAAGTACACGGCCCCAACCAGAGTGGACTGGCTTTTTACCAGCTTTCGACCGGTAAACTTGCCATGCCCTTTACCCCCATCCCTGGCTACACGCAGGGCATGGCCTGGAAAGCCGGCCAGCTGGCCGACCGGCTCTATCAGCGTCTCACGACAGGCAATACCGAGCCTACCCCCGCCCTCTTCCAGCCCATTCTCACCCTGTATCCCCTCTCTCCCCCCGGACGCTTCGGCGTGGTCAAACTCAACGACGTCAGCGCTCCCAACCCTTACCTGCACGATACCCTGGACGAATCCTTCGACGCCATGCGCAAATTCTGCGCCGAGACCGCCGGTTGGGACTACCTCGCCAATCTGGATAATGCCTACATCCCCCTCACCGAGCCCCCGCCGCCTGGCAGCGACCTCAACTGGCTGTACACCGGCCGCGCCTTTGCCGCCAGCAGCGCCCCCATTCAGGCCGGCTGGATGGTCATTACCCGCGAAGAAGTTGCCGGCCAGACTTACTGGCGCCTTTATCTCAAAGCCCGCTATCAGGACGGCTCACAGGGCCGCCCGCTGGATACCCCCGTCTGGAACCTCGAGGCCCGCTACACCACCGATCCCTACGCCTACGAGCAGGGCGGCCAATGGGCCGCCATTCCCCCCGGTTACTGGGTCGACTTCACCGATATCGCCCTGCGGTTCGGCTGGCAGCGCTTTTCTGCGCTGAGCACCTGGCGTACTTACTACCCCGCCACCCGCTTCAACATCTTTGGCGTCACCGAAGGCCTGGATTGGAACACCGCCATGTCCGAGCTCTACCCGCCCGAAGCGTTGGCTACCCCTACCCCGCGGCCCACTCGCACCCGTACGTCCACCCCAGAACCGCAGAACTACGTCTCGCCCACCCCGTCGCTCACCCCAACCGTTACACTGACGGCCACCCTGCACCCTACCTGGACGCCGCTTCCCCCTCAATAAGCCATGAACGTACGCAAAGCCTTTGCGTTGTTTCTCCTGCTACTGGCTGCCTGTCAGGCCACTCCCGATCAGACGGCAACGGTTCCTCCTGTTGCCCCACTCCCTACCCTGCACCCTACCCCGGCTCCCGCCTCAACGCAGGCCAGCGGCCCGCTCATTCTGCCCACCGCAGCCAGTGAACCGCCCCTTAATCACCCCACCCTCTCCCCACCCGTTCACGAACCCCCGCTGCGCTTTGCCTTCCCACCGCCGGCGCCCGACCCGGTTTCGCTCTGGCGTCCGCCGCTTTATCCCATTCCCTGGGCGCTCAACCCCAACGATCACTTCTTCTTCGCTCGCCCCATCGCCGCTGACGAGATCAACTGGCCGCTGGCGTCTTACCGTTATGGCGGCATCTTCCCCGGCGGCACCGCCATTCACACCGGCATCGACATCGACGCCCCCATCGGCACCCCCGTTCTGGCTGCCGCGCCGGGCAAAGTCCTGTGGGCCGGCTATGGCATGTTCTACGGCAACAACAGCCCAAGCGACCCCTACGGTCTGGCCGTCACCATCCGCCACGATTTCAGCCACAAAGGCAGGCGGTTGTACACCATCTACGCCCACATGTCGCGCATCGATGTCTCGGCCGGGCAACTGGTAAACACCGGGTCGCAGCTCGGCCTGGTGGGCATCACCGGCAACACCACCGGCCCGCACCTGCATTTTGAGGTGCGCAAAGAAGACAACAAGTTCTACTACACCTACAACCCCGAACTCTGGCTGGCCCCGCCTCAGGGTTGGGGAGTGCTGGTCGGCCAGCTGCGCCATACCAACGGGCAGATTCTCGAGGGCCTGGATGTGGAAGTGGTGGACAGCGAGGGTAAGCGCAGTTGGATCGTCCGCTCGTACGGCCCCGAAATCGTCAACCCGGACGAGTACTTCGACGAGAACCTGGTGCTCAGCGATCTGCCGGCAGGCACCTACACCGTGAAGATTCCTTATAAAGAAAAGACTTACGACGCGGAAGTAACCATCCATCCCGGTGCAATCACTTTTTTCACCTTTAAAGGCGAAGAAGGCTTCACCATGAAACCGCTCCCTACACCAAATCCCCAAAATTTCGTCAAGTAAGTTAGAATCCCTTGACAATAACTTCAACCCGCCTGAAAATTGCGCAGTATTTGTATCTCGGGCTTTATTCCCACGGAAACCAATCACTTGGAGGAGTATCTCAATGTTTGATCTACGAAAAACTGCCAGCCGCTCGGTTTTGCTGGCTTGCGTTCTGTTCCTGGCTGCCTGCGGCGGCAACGCCACCCCACCACCGCCCACACCTGATCAGAACCTGATCTACACCGCCGCCGCCCAGACGGTCGCCGCCCAGATCACGAACGAAGCCAAGCTGAACCCCTCGCCCACTTTCACCCCAATGCCGCCCACCGCGACGCTTGAACCCACCGTTTCCCTGCCTACACTTCCTGCCGCCCTACCGACTCTCCCGGCAGCAGCGCCCGCGGCGACCTCCGCCTTACCCGGCCTATTGCCGACCGTTCCCGCAGCCGGAACGCCGGTGGCACTGCCCGGCTTTGCCACCGCCACACAGGCCCGCCTCCCTTCGGCCGACAAGTGCGAATGGGTCAGTCAGAGCCCGCAGGACGGCGCCCTGGTTGTGGTTGGCGCCCAATTTGATATTGTCTGGTACATCAAGAACACCGGCACCACGGTATGGACCAAGGAATATCTGGCGCGTTTCTACAGCGCCAACGGCGGCAAGTTCCACGAACGCACCAGCTATCCGCTGCGTAAGGAAGTAAAACCCAACGAAGTAGCCGAAGTGGTCATCGACGCCGTGGCGCCCAAAACCACCGGCGAAGCGGTGGAAAACTGGGTGCTGACCAACACCACCGGCACCAACTTCTGTGTCTTCAATCTGACCATCAAAGTCATCACCGCCGATCAGATCCAACCCACCGCCACCGACGAATAATCGCCGTATACATGGGGGGAGGAACGAACAGCCTCCCCCCCATGTTTTATTGCAGCAACTGGCGCAAGGCAATCCACTCGCCGCGCCCGCCGGGGTATTCTACCCCCTGGTTGATCAGTCCTTCTTCCTGCAATACTGCCACGGCGCGCTGGGTATCGACCGGACGCCAGCCAAACAATTTGTGAAGATCGCTCCACTGTGCCGCCCCCACCGAATAGAAATACAATTCGAGCAGATATCGCCGCGCCTGCGCCTCGCTGACAGCATGCGCTCGCTCGATCAGGTCGGGAAAATGGTGCGCGGTCAGGTCATAGATAAAAGCATAATGCCAGGCTCCGGACTGGCTGATCCCCACCGGTAACACCTTGAAGGTCATCATCAAATCGTCCAGCGCCCGGTTGAAAAGCGTATCACTGCCGGTGTTGGTCAGGTGCGCCCTGCGCCGGATTTCGAGCGTATCCAACGGCCCATTCTTCAACAACGCTTCGTAAATATTGCGCGCCTCCAGCGTCATCGTACCCTGTTCATAATCCAGGAGATAATCGTTTTCCGGATCGCCGTAATTGGGCGAGAGCGCATAAAAATAGGGCAGCGCCGCTAACGATAGCATGGCGTTACGTTTGCGTAAGACGCGCCCGTAATACCAGCGGCGTTTGCCAAGCAAATCGTCTTTCCACCCCCACGTCACGTGGCCGGGGTCATCGTGCTCGTTGGGCACCGGCCGGTCGCCCGCCGCCGCCACCCAGATGCTTGGCAGCAGCACATTCTTGATCGGCCAGAAAAAGACAAATCCACGTTCGTTGACAAAACGCACCGCGTCTTCAGCAGAAGCGAGGCGCAGACCCGGACGGGTGTGAAAAGTTTGCGCACGGTAATCGGCAAGCTGATCGAGCAATAACTGGGGCATAGATCATCCTTTCTATGCCCCCAATCTTACCCGCAAACCTGCCCGCCTGTCAAATCGTAATCAACGCCGTCCCCGATTTGATCCACTCCGTCAGGAATTCGCCGGTATAAAACACCTCGATCCCCAATCGTTCGAGCGCCGGCGCCACGCCATAACCATCGGCGCAGGCCTTGCAGGCCACAATGCGCACCCCCGCCGCCTGCATCGCCGCCACCTTTTCCTGCAATTCTGTGTCCTGGCTCAACAGGCGCGACGAGGGCCCCCAGATCAACAGGGTGACTTCCTGCCACCAGCCTTCCAGCCGGGCGTTATGGGCGTACATCATCACCATCTTTAACGCGACTTCACGATCTGCGCTGGTCCACATCACCAGCAGACTGTTCTCACGGTGTTCCATATCGTCTCCACAAAATTTATTCTGCTTTAAGAATGTGTGCGATCAAGTTTGAGCCGCTGCCGCCGATATTCTGGCACATCCCGATGCGCGCCCCGTCCACCTGCGTCTCGCCGGCCTCGCCGCGCAGTTGCTGCACCACTTCTACCAGCTGGTACATCCCGGTAGCGCCCACCGGATGCCCGCGCGCCTTCAACCCGCCGCGCGTTGCAATCGGGATACGGCCCTTGGGTGTGATCTCGCCCTCCAGCGCCAGGCGCGGCCCCTGGCCGCGTTCGGCAAAGCCGCAGGCCTCCAACGAGAGCGTGGCCATGATTGTAAATGCATCGTGCGCCTCGAAGAAATCGATATCTTCCGGGCCCACCCCGGCCTGTTCGTACGCCTTGCGCGCCGAGAGATAAGCCGAATGCAAAAATAAGGGTTCCTTACGATCATGGATGGCAATCGTATCGGTAGCAGCCCCCGAACCAATCACCTTGATTACCTTGCCCCCCGGCGTCCGGCGCAAATAATCGGCCGGCACCAGCAGGGCCGCCGCCGCACCGTCCCCCATCGGCGAGGCATCCAGCATCGTGATCGGGTCGGCGATCATCGGCGAACGATTATATTCGCTGGCCGTGATTGCCTCGCGAAAACGGGCAAACGGATTATGCACCGCATTGGCGTGCGCATTGATCGAAAAAGCGCCGAAATCTTCGTGCTTCCAACCATATTCGTACATATACCGGCGCATTACCAACGCATTCAAGGCCACAAACGACAGGCCCTGATCCACCTCGTAATCCGCATCCGCCGCGGTGGCCAGTCGCGCCGTGATCTCGCCACTCGGCGAGTCGGTCATCTTCTCCACGCCCACCGCCACAGCCGTGTCCACCGCCCCCGAGGCGACTGCCATCACCGCCGTGCGAAAAGCCGCCGCGCCCGAACTGCACGCCGCCTCCAGCCGGATGGACTCGGCGTAACGCATCCCGACCCAATCGGCAATATACGCCCCCAGGTGCTGCTGGTTGTTTGCCGAGCCCGACATCATATTCGCCACGTAGATCGCGTCGACCTGTGCTACCTGGGCGTCTTGCATGGCGGCCAATACCGCTTCGCCGGCCAGCACCCGCAGCGACTTGTCCCATTGTTCTTCGATTGGGGTCTGGCCGATCCCCAAAACAGCTACTTCGCGCATGGCATCCACCTTTCTTTCTCAGGATATATCTGCATTATACAAACCGCAGCTCTCAAGAACTATCAAGTTAACGGTCGAAGCACAAAAGGGTATAATGGGAACGCCTATAAGGAAGCGAACATGCCACACAAACCCATCGTTTTCATCTTCAACTGCCTTTTCATCCTGACATTCCTGTCTGCCTGCGCTGCGCCGGCCGCCGTTTCCGCACCGCTCCCCCCCACCCTCACCCAGACGCCCCCCCCTCCGCCTGTTCCATCCCCTACCCCCATCCCGCCCACCCACACACCGCCTCCCGCCCCCACGATTGCGCCAACGGCGGCTCCTGCCAGCCTGTGGCTGTCGCCCGCCGTACCGGCTGGCCTGCAAAGCCGGCTGAACCTGCCGGCCGGTTTCGAGATTGCGAGCGAATCGTCTGCGGCGCAATTGCGCCTCGAACCGGCAGACCCGGCTGAAACGGGCAGCGCCAGCAAGTGGGTCTACGTCCTGGTGGCGCCCTTTGCCACCGCCCCGGATGGCGTCAGCCTGGGCGAATTCGAACAGGCCTGGCGCGGCGAACCCATTAAGAGCTATACCAACGCCCGCCTGTATCTCAGCGCCGCCACCCGCGCCGCCCTGGAAACACGCTTTGGCCCGGCAGCCGACAGCGTTCAGACCGTCGACGCCGCCCAGATGCTCGACCTGGCCTGGACGAAACGCCCATCCTGGGCCGTCTTGCCCTTTGAAGAACTCGGCCCGCGCTGGAAAGTGCTGTCCATCGACGCGCAATCTCCCATCCAAAAAGAATTCGATGCCAGCAAATACCCCCTGGTCGTTCCCTTCACCCTGCACGCTGCCGGCGGCGATGCCGGCGCTGCCCAGACCATCCTGCCGCCCGGCAATCGCGACCCGCAGCGCCTGACAACCCTCATCCTGACCGGCACGACCGCCCTGGTGCGCAACACCGCCGCCCGCATGGAACTGCATGGCATCACCTATCCGGCGCGTGACATTCGCCCCTGGCTGACCGGCGCCGACCTGACCCACATCAGCAATGAGATCGCCTTCTCGCAAGAATGCGCCCCTGCCCTACCGGTGCGCAGCTCGATGAAATTTTGCAGCAGCCCGCGCTACATCGCCCTGTTACAGGATATCGGCGTGGACATTATCGAACTGACCGGCAACCACGTCATGGATTGGGGCGCCGACCCGCTCAATTTCACCCTGCAACTCTACCGCCAGAACAACATGCAATATTACGGCGGCGGCGACGACCTGGAACGCGCCCGCCAGCCGCTGCTGGTGGAGCACAACGGCAATCGCCTGGCCTTCCTGGGCTGCAACAGCGCCGGCCCCGCCAGCGCTTACGCCACCGGCGATCAGCCCGGCGCCAATCCCTGCGACCGCGAATGGATGACCACCGCCATCCAGACGCTGCGCGCCGGCGGCTACCAGGTCATCTTCACCTTTCAGCATCTCGAAGATTTCAGCTACCAGCCCGCCCCTCCGCAGCGCGGCGATTTCCAACGCGCCGCCGAGGCCGGAGCGGCCATCGTCAGCGGCAGCCAGGCCCACTTTCCCCAAAGCATGACCTTTATCAACGACTCCTTCGTGCACTTCGGCCTGGGCAACCTGTTCTTCGATCAGATGGATACCCCCATCCGCGGCACGCGCCGCGAATTTCTCGACCGGCACGTCTTCTACGACGGCCGCCACATCAGCACGGAACTGCTCACCGCCATGCTCGAAGATTACGCCCGCCCGCGCCCCATGACCCCCGCCGAGCGCGACTGGTTCCTGCACAAAATCTTCCGCGAAAGCGGCTGGGAAAGGATCGAATGACCATGCCCGTCCGCCTCCTCTCGCTCCTGCTCGCCGTTACCCTGCTGGCTGGCTGCGCCGGCAATGCAGCCACATCGCCCGCTGACCCGGTTTTACCCGGCGCCAGCCCCACCCCCATCCCCACCGCGGCCGTCTTTTTACCGACCCCACCGTCTTCTGCCGCCTCGCCGGCATCTCCGCTGCACCTGTGGTTAGAAAACGTGCCGGATGGACTGCGCCAGCAAATCCGCCCCACAGACGCCATACAACTGGCCGGCAGCCCCGGCGCCGCCAACCTGCGCCTGGCCCCTGCCCAAACCGATCAAACCAGCGTCTCCGCCTGGGTTTACGCCGTGGCGGCGCCCTTCCCCACCCTGGTCGAAGAAATCCGCCTGCAAGATGTGCGCAACGCCTGGCAGGGTCAGGCGGTTGAAACCTTTGGCGGCAAACCCTTGCGGGTATCCGCAGACACACGCGCCGTGCTCGAAACCCTGCTTGGGCCGGCCAATCCCAACGGGGTGCAAACCGTGCCAGCCGCCGACCTGCTGGAAACCGCCTGGCAGCAACGCCCTTCCTGGGCCATCCTGCCCTTTGACGCCCTGCAACCGCGTTGGAAGGTGCTGCGCCTGGACGGACAATCCCCGTTCGACAAAAACTTTAATCCGGATACTTACCCGCTGGTGGCCCGTTACGCCCTCTCCGGCAACGCCCCCGACCGGGATACCCTGGCGCAGGTCATCCCGGCCACCAACCGCGATCCATCGCGCCTGACGATATTATCTATGACCGGCGTCACCGCCCTGGTGCGCGCCCTGGCTGCAAAAATGGATGCGCAGGGCATGACCTACCCGGCCAAAGAGATTCGCTCCTGGCTGGCCGACGCCGACCTGACCCACATCAGCAATGAAGTTTCCTTTAACACCCGATGTCCCACCCCCAACCCCGGCCAGCGTACCCTCCAGTTTTGCAGCGACCCCAAAACCATTGAGCTGCTCGAATACGTCGGCACCGACATCGTCGAATTGAGCGGCAACCATATTTGCGATTACGGCTGCAAACCGCTGCTCTATACCCTCGATCTGTATCGCCAGCGGCGTTGGGCGTTCTACGCCGCCGGCGAGAACCTCGAAAAAGCCCGCCAGCCCATTACCGTCGAGCATAACGGCAACAAGCTGGCCTTCATCGGCTGCAACCCGGCTGGCCCGGCGCACGTGTGGGCCACCGACCAGCGGCCGGGCGTGGCAGACTGCGATTACAAATGGATGCAGGAGCAAATCAAGGAGTTACGCCAGGCCGGGTACCTGCCTATCGCCACCTTCCAATACTTTGAATCCTACGATCCCAGGCCGCTGCCGCAGCATCGCCGCGACTTTGAGGCCATAGCCGCCGCCGGCGCCGTAATCGTCAGCGGCAGCCAGTCGCACATCCCGCAGGCCATGAGCTTTTACGGCGACGATCAGTTCATCCACTACGGGCTGGGCAACCTGTTTTTCGATCAGATGGGTGTCACCACCGTCAACGGCGTGCGCCTGACCACCACCCGCAACGGCTTCATTGACCGCCATATCTTCTACGATGGTCGCTATCTCGGCACCGAACTGCTCACCACCCGTCTGGAAGATTACGCCCTGCTGCGTCCTATGAGCAGTGAAGAACGCAACGAACTGCTTACATCCATTTTCAAGGCCAGCGGCTGGTAAACGCCTGGCAAACAGGAGGAAGGCATGAAAATCTACGACATCTCCCTGACCATCACCCCGGAACTCCCCGTCTGGCCCGGCGACCCCAAGGTGGTGTTGGAACGCATCTACAAGATCGAAGAGGGCGCCAACGCCAACGTCTCACGTATGGATTTGGGCGTCCATACCGGTACGCACGTAGACGCCCCGCATCATTTCGTCCACGGCGCCAAAACCATCGAGCAGCTCGACCTGGAAGTGCTCATCGGCCCGGTACAGGTCGTCGCCCTGCCCGATACGGTAACCACCATTACCGCCGCAGTGTTGGAGCAGGCCGGTCTTCACCCACCTTGCCAGCGCGTGTTGTTCAAGACCCGCAACTCGGCCTACTGGACCCAACCTGTGCAGCGCTTCCAGACCGATTTTGTCGGCATCGATGCAGGTGGGGCGCGCTGGCTGGTCGAACACGGCCTGCGCCTGGTCGGCATCGATTATCTTTCCATTGCCCCCTTCAAAAAATCGCGCCCGACTCACGAGGCGCTGCTTGAAGCCGAGATGATCGTGCTCGAGGGCGTCAATCTCTCCGCAGTGCCCGCCGGCGACTACACCCTCTATTGCCTGCCGCTCAAGCTCGGCGGCTCAGACGGCGCCCCGGCCCGCGCCATACTCACCGCCTGACGCGGTTCAGCCCGGGGTGAGCAGCGTATATCCGCCATCCACCACGAGCACCTGCCCGCGGATCATCTCGGCCTGCGGCGAACATAAAAACGAGACCACCCCGGCCACGTCCTCCGGCGTCACCAGCCGGCCGGCCGGGGTATTACGCGTGGCGCGGGCGATCACCTGCGGGTCGCCCAGGCTGGCAAAATGTCGCAGCGCTTCCGTTTCCACCAGTCCGGGTGAAACCGCGTTTACCCGGATGCCGCGCCCGGCCAGTTCCACCGCCAGGTAGCGCGTCAGCGCCTCCAACGCCGCCTTGCTCGCTCCCACCGCCACATAATCGGGCAGGACGCGCCCCGCCCCCGGGCTGGAAATACTGACGATACATCCACCCCCTTGCGGTTCCATCAACGGCACGGCCCGTTGGGCGGCAAATAACAACGCCCGGGCGTTGACGTTCATCGTCCAATCCCACCCGCTCACCTTCTGTTCCAGGGCCGGGCGGTTGAAACCCGAAGCCGCGTTGGAAACAAAGATGTCCAGCCGGCCAAATTCTGCCTGTACGGCGTCAAACAGGCGCTCGATCTCCTCCACCTTACCAATGTTGGCGCGCACCAGCAGCACCCGCCGCCCCAGAGCACGGATCATTGCCGCCGTCTCTTCGGCCGGCGCCTGGTTGCGCACATAATTGACGACCACATCCGCCCCCTGTTCGGCCAGCCGCAAGGCAATCGCCCGCCCAATGCCGCGCCCCGAACCGGTCA
>CAZHTS010000011.1:0-81471 GCA_964535315.1 uncultured Anaerolineaceae bacterium | reverse complement strand
CCACTGAGCTACAGGGACCGGTGAATGACTGTGTTTATTTTACCACAGATATCGGCGGCGCGACAGGCTGTTGCAAGAATTTTCCTCGCCCGGATGGCGCAGGCCTTACCCCAGGATCAAGCGCTGGCGGTGCAGGCGGGCGGCCAGCGGGTCGAGGCCCAGGGCCGCCAGGGTTTCTTCCGGGCGACCGGTGGCGCCCGCCCGGGCCGCCAGGCGCATCCACAGGCTGGCGACCACGCCGGGCTGCGGGCCGGCCAGGATGCGCAGGTCTTCGATCAGCGGGCGCAGGTCGTAATCCTTGTCGCGCCAGCGGCGCGGCAGGCTTTCGGCTGCCAGCAGCCCGCTTACGGCGCTTTCCAGGTCGTAGCCGGGCGGCGTCTCCAGCAGGTCGGCGCGGTATTCACAGGCGCTGACCACGTTTTGCAGCGCCGTTTCGCGCAGCGACACGTTTTGCAGGGCGTGCACGCGCAGCCCGGACGGCAGGGCGGCGTTGAGCGCCGCAGCCACGTGTTGCAGATCGGCGCTCTCTTCCAGCCAGACGTCCAGCAGTTCGCATTCCGACGAGATGCCCAGCGGCAGGGCCAGCGCCATGTGCAGGCGCGGCTGCGGGTTGAAGCCCTGGCTGTAGGCCAGCGGCAGGCCGGCGCGGCGCAGGGCGCGTTCCCACACGCGCTGCAGGTCGAGGTGTCCGGTGTAGCGCAGCGCCCCCAGCTTGGCGTAGGTGATGCGCAGGCGTTGTAAACAGGTGGTTTCGGGTTGGGTAGACAAGATAACGAGACCTCTGGTAGAAATGCTCAGGCGAGCGGGCGGGGTTTGACCGGCGGGCACTGCCAGGCGTCGGGGGCGGTGGTCATGCGCAGTTCGTTGAAGTGCGGCAGGATGCCGCAGGCATAACAGCCCTGGCGGCAGTCTTCGCGCAGTTTGCCCTCCAGGCTCCACTGGTAATCCTGCTCCAGGTAGGCGCGCTGCACGGCGGTGCTGATGTGATCCCAGGGGAAGACCTCGTCCAGCGCCCGCGGGCGGTGGCTGTAGAACAGGGGATCCAGGCCGCAGCCGGCAAACGCCTGCTGCCAGTTTTCGTAGCGGTATTGGTCCTGCCAGGCGTCGAACTTGCAGCCCGCCTGCCAGGCCCGCTGGATCACCGCCCCCAGGCGGCGGTCGCCGCGCGACAGCCAGGCCTCGAGCAGGGTGACCTCGGGATCGGTCCAGGTCAGTTTGAGGTTGGGGTTGCGCAGCTGCTGGCGCAGCAGGTCCTGTTTGCTGCGCATCTGTTCGACCGTGTCGCAGGCGGTCCACTGGAAGGGGGTGTGCGCCTTGGGGATGAAGGTGCTGACGCCGGCGTGGACGCGGGCGCGCCCGCCAACGATCTTGCGCCCTTCGGCCAGGACGGCCTTGCACACCTGGATGATGGCCTGCACGTCCTCGATCGTCTCGGAGGGGTGGCCGATCATGAAGTACAGTTTGATCGAGGTCCAGCCGTGCGAGAAGACTTCGCGGGCGGTTTCGAGCAGTTGTTCGGTGCTGACCGGTTTGTTGATGATCTGGCGCATGCGGTCGCTGGCGGCCTCGGGGGCGAGGGTGAAACCGCCGCCGGGGCGCAGCTGGTGGAGCTGCTCCATCAACTGCACCGAGAAGGACTCGATGCGCAGCGAAGGCAGCGAGACGGTCAGGTGGCGTTGTGCAAAGCGCCGGCTGATGTTTTCGACCAGGGCCACGATCTGCGTGTAGTCGGAGGAGGACAGCGAAAGCAGCGCAATTTCCTCGTAGCCGGTTTGCGCCAGCGCCGTCTCGATGGCCTGGATGATCTCTTCGGGCGGGCGCTCGCGCACCGGGCGCGAGATCATCCCGGCGTGGCAAAAGCGGCAGCCGCGCGTGCAGCCGCGCATGATCTCGACCGCCACGCGGTTGTGCACCACGTCGATGTTGGGTACCAGAAAGCGGGTGACCGGCGGGGGCAGTTCGGCGCAAATGCGTTTGGTGACTGTGGCGGGGGCGGCGGGGTGGGTGGGGCGCACGGCGGCGACACGCCCGTCGGGGTGGTATTCCACCTGATACAGGCGCGGCACGTATACGCCGGGGATGCGCGCCAGCGCCGGCCACAGGGCTTCACGCCCGGCGCCGCTGGCCTTCCAGGCCTGGTAGGCGTCGATCAGGTCGTCGATGATCTCCTCACCCTCGCCGATGGCAAAGGCGTCGATGAAGTCGGACATCGGCTCGGGGTTGAAGGCGGCGTGCCCGCCGGCGATGACCAGCGGGTGGCGTTGGTCGCGCTCGGCCGCCAGCAGGGGCAGCCCGGCCAGGTCGAGGATGTTGAGCACGTTGGTGTAGAGCGTCTCGTAGGGCAGGCTGAAGCCGAGGATGTCGAAATCGCTCAGCGGGTGTTTGCTTTCCAGGGCGTAGAGCGGCAGCCCGGCGCTGCGCAGGGCGGCTTCCATGTCGATCCACGGGCTGTAGGCGCGCTCGGCCAGCGCATCCGGGCGGCGGTTGATCTGGTCGTACAGGATCGCCAGCCCCAGGTTGGGCAGCCCCAGGTCGTAGATGTCCGGGAAGATGAGCGCCACGTGCGTGGCGACCGATTCCCAGTCCTTGTTGATCTGGTTGAGTTCACCGCCCACGTAGCGACCGGGCTTTTGCACGGTCAGCAGGATGCGTTCCAGTTTTTGTTCGAGTTCGGTTACCGTTAACATGAATTACAACGTTCCTTTGTACATACCACCATCCACCGGCAGCATCACGCCGGTAATGTACGATGCAGCCGGCGAGAGCAGGAAGACGGCCGCGTTGGCGAATTCTTCCGGGCGGGCCATGCGTCCCAGCGGGCTTTCGCGGGCCTGCTTACGGATCTCTTCTTCGATGGTCGTGCCGCCGGTTTGCGCCCGGAAGCGCATCAGGTCGTAGACGCGCTCGGTCTCGGTCCAGCCCGGCAGGATCGAGTTGAAGCGGATGCCCTTGTCGCCCAGTTCGAGCGCCAGCGATTTGGTCAGCCCGACCGTGGCGGCGCGCACGCTGTTGGAGAGCACCAGGTTGGGGATGGGTTGTTTGACCGAGTACGAGGTGACGGTCAGCACGCTGGCGGCCGCCGATTGTTGCAGCAGGGGCAGGGCGGCGCGGATCAGGCGCACGTGGCTCAGCAGGGCCATGTCCACCGCCTTCTGCCAGGCGCTGTCGTCAAAGCTCTCAAAGGGGCCGGAGGGCGGCCCGCCGGCGTTGGTCACCAGCAGATCCAGCCCGCCGTATTCGCGGCTGGTTTGCTGCACCAGCCGCTCGGGGATCATCGCCTCGCACACGTCGCCGGGCAGGGCCAGCACCGGCCCGCCGGTTTCCTGGGTGATGCGGTGGGCGGCCTCCTGGACTTTCTCGCTCGTGCGGCTGTTGATCGCCACCAGGGCGCCTTCCTGGGATAAAAGACGGGCGACGGCAAAGCCCAGGCCGCGGCTGGCGCCGGTGACCAGGGCGATTTTTCCTTTTAACTGCAAATCCATAGCTGCTCCTTTTTACAGGCTTGCGATGTGTTGTTCGAGAATGGGTGCGTCCGGCCAGGTCTGTTCGATCAAGGTGACAACCTCTTGCAGGACGCGCTGGTTGTGGATGGCGTCGTTGCTCACCACGGCGCAGGCCAGCACGGCGTGCTGCCACCTGTCCAGGGCGTCGACTTCGGCCGCCGAGACGTTAAACTGGCGGTGCAGCCGCGCCAGAATCGGGCGGATGCGCCCTCGTTTTTCTTTTAAGGAGGTGCAACCGGGCAGGTGCAGGGTGAGGGTCAGTAGTCCAACCGGCATGGTGTTTATCCGGGGTTAAATGTAACCGATGTGGGGACTTCCGTCAACTCTTGTATTACTCTTGCGCAAAGCGTTGGCGGCGGGTAAAATCTTTATTTCGATAGATGAAATCTCTTTGCGGGTTGAAACGTATGGCCGATATTGATGTAGCTTACCAGGATGCGCTGGATTATCTGTACCGTTTTGTGGATTATAGTCTAACCCGCAATTTACGGAACCTGCCGGAAAAATTTGATCTGGGGCGGATGCACGCGCTCATGCAGCGTCTGGGCAACCCGCACCGCCAGTATCCGGTCGTACATGTGGCGGGCACCAAGGGCAAGGGCTCGGTCTCGGCGTTGATCGAGAGCGGGCTGCGCGCCGCCGGCCAGCGGGTTGGTTTTTACACCTCGCCCCATCTGCAGGATTACGCCGAGCGGGTGCAGGTCAGCCGCCAGCCCATCACCCACGAACAGCTGGTGGCGCTGGTCGAGGAGCTCAAGCCGCACATCGAGGCCATCCCGCGCCTGACCACCTTTGAACTGACCACCGCCCTGGGTTTTCTGTATTTTGCCCGCCAGCAGGTAGACGTGGCGGTTATCGAAGTGGGGCTGGGCGGGCGCCTGGACGCCACCAACGTGGTCGATCCGCTGGTCGCGGTCATCACCTCGCTTTCCTACGATCACATGAACGTGCTGGGCGACACACTGGCGCAGATTGCCGGCGAGAAGGCCGGGATCATCAAGCCGGGACGCCCGGTGGTGATTGCCCCGCAGAAGGAAGAGGCGCGCCAGGTGCTCGAGCGGGTGGCGACCGAACGCCAATCGCCGCTGGTGCAGGTCGGGCGCGAGTACGGATATGCGCCGCTGGCGCATACGCTGGACGGGCAGTCGTTTCAGGTGTGGGCGGCGGAGGAGCGGGAGCACATGCAGGCGTGCATCGATTCGGGCGGGCGCCAGCCGTGGCAGCCGCTGCGTCTGAACATCCCTTTGCTGGGAGCGCACCAGGTCGAAAACGCCGCCACAGCTTACGCCGCGCTGCAAACGGCGCGCCAGGCCGGTTTGCGTCTGAGCGAGGAGGATATTCAGAAAGGTTTTGCCGGCGTGGTGTGGAACGGCCGGTTTGAAGTCTTACACCGCAACCCGCTGTTGATCGTCGACTCGGCGCATAACCGCGATTCGGCGCTCAAACTACGCCTGGCGCTGGATGATTACCTGCCCGGCCGGCCGGTCATCCTGGTGTTTGGCGCCTCGGAGGACAAGGATATTGAAGGCATGTTTGCCGAATTGCTGCCGCGCGCCCGGTTGTTGATCGCCACCCAATCGGTGCACCCGCGGGCGATGAACGCCGGTGCGCTGGCCGAAATGGCGCGGCAGAATGGCCGCGAGGCGCAGGCCATTCTGCCCCTCGAACAGGCCCTGGGGCGCGCCCTGGCCCTGGCGGGCCAGGAGGCGGCGGTGGTGGTGACCGGCAGCCTGTTTGTGGCGGCCGCGGCGCGTTCTTGTTGGTTAAAGTCGGTTAACCCGGTGCAGTTATTTTCGCCGATAAGCGTATAATGAACATACTGGCTGTTGGAGAGGGATTGTTATTATGAAAGATGATTGGTCGCAAAGACCCGAGGGGCCGGAGGATTTTTCCGCCGGAATACATCAGCGCACCGAAGAACTGTACCGCATCCCGAATGCCGAGCCGGATGGGGACGGTCTGATCGAATGCCCGGTGATGATCCTGCGCGATATGGTTTTACTGCCGCGCATGGTTTCGCCGGTGTTCGTCGTTCCGGGCCCCAACCTGCTGGCGATCCAGGAGGCGCAGTACAACTATCAGACGATGGTTGGGCTGGTGCAGCGTGATTCTGAAGTGGACGAGCCGCAGCCAGAAGATTTCTTGCCGATCGGGGTGGAGATGGCGGTTGGCCGTCTGCTGAACATGCCGGACGGCAACAATTCTGCGCTGGTGCAGGGCCGGCGACGGGTGCAGCTGGTGGAGTTTACCCAGGTGGAGCCGTATTACCGGGCGCGGGTGCGCCCGATCGAGGAGCCGGTCGAGGTCGATCGTTCCACCGATGCGCTGATGCGCACGGCGCGCGATCTGTTCGAGCGCTGCGTCCAGCTCGATCGCAGCCTGCCGGATGAGGCGCACCTGTTCTCGCTCAACATCGCCGAGCCGGGCTGGCTGGCCGATATGGTGGCTACGGCCATTTCGCTGCCGTTCAAAGAGCGGCAGACGCTGCTGATGCTGCCCGACCCGCACGAGCGTTTGAAGCGCGTCAACTGGCTGCTGGCGCAGGAACTGGACGTGCTGCAACTGGAGGATGAGATCCAGAACCGCGTGCAGAGCGAGGTGGATCGCAGCCAGCGCGAGTTCTATCTGCGCGAGCAGATGAAGGCCATCCAGACCGAACTGGGCGAGGGCGACATCTGGCTGCGCGAGATCGACGAACTGCGCAAGCGGGTCGAGGCGGCCAAGATCCCCGAGGAGGCGCGCAAGCAGGCCTTCAAAGAGGTCGAACGGCTCTCGCAGATGCCGGCCATGGCCCCCGAGGTGGGCATCATCCGCACCTATCTGGACTGGATCCTGGATCTGCCGTGGGCCGAGGAGACCGAAGATAACCTGGACGTGCGCCACGCGGCGCAGATCCTGGATCAGTACCATTACGGCCTGGGGCGGGCCAAAGATCGCATCCTGGAATATATCGCCGTGCGCAGCCTGAAACCCAAGCGGATGCGCCAGCCGATCCTGTGTTTTGTCGGGCCGCCCGGCACCGGCAAAACCTCGCTGGGACGTTCCATCGCTGAGGCGTTGGGGCGCAAGTTCGTGCGTGTCTCGCTGGGCGGGGTGCGCGACGAGGCCGAGATCCGCGGTCACCGCCGCACCTACATCGGCGCCCTGCCGGGGCGTGTCTTGCAGACCATGCGCCGGGCGGGGACGCTCAACCCGCTCTTCATGCTGGACGAGATCGATAAGCTGGGGGCCGATTTCCGCGGCGACCCGGCGGCGGCGCTGCTCGAGGTGCTCGATCCCGAGCAGAATTTTGCCTTCTCGGATCATTATCTCGAACTGGCCTACGATCTCTCCAAGGTGATGTTCATCACCACTGCCAATTCGATGGGTTCCATCCCGCCGGCGCTGCTGGATCGCATGGAGGTGATCGAATTCCCCGGCTACATCGAGGAAGAAAAGCTCGAGATTGCCCGGCGCTTCTTGATCCCGCGCCAGTTTGATGAGAGCGGGCTGGAAGAAAGCGAGGTGGTCTTCCAGGATGCCGCCGTGCGCCGCATCGTGCGCGAATACACCTACGAGGCCGGGGTGCGCAACCTGGAACGCGAGATCGGGCGGATGTGCCGCAAGGTGGCGCGGATGAAGTCCGAGAAGCGCCGCTTCCCCACCCGTTTGGGGATCACGGCGGTGGAGCGTTTCCTCGGACCGCCCCAGTTCTTCCTGACCGAAGCCGAGCGTCAGGACGAGGTGGGGGTCGCCACGGCCGTGGCCTGGACGGAGAACGGCGGCGAGATCATGCCGGTGGAGGTATTGATCCTGGAGGGCAAGGGCGGTTTGCAGATTACCGGCCAGATCGGCGAGGTGATGCAAGAGTCGGCCCAGGCGGCGCTCTCGTATCTCAAGTCGCGCTGCCGCCAGTTGGAGATCGATCCGGAAGATTTCGAACACCTGGATATCCACATCCACATCCCCGAGGGCGCCATTCCCAAGGATGGGCCGAGCGCCGGCATCACCATTGCCACCGCTCTGATTTCGGCCTTTACCGAGCGCCAGGTGTTTAAGGACGTGGGCATGACGGGCGAGATCACCCTGCGCGGGCGGGTGCTGCCGGTGGGTGGGGTGCGCGAAAAGGTGCTGGCGGTGCATCGTTCCGGCTTGAAGACCATCATCCTGCCCGAACGTAACATGAAGGACCTGGTGGACGTGCCCAAGAAGGTGCGCACCGATTTGCGCATCGTACCGGTCACGCACATGGATCAGGTGTTAGAGGTGGCGCTGCATGCCCCGACGCAAAAACCGGCGCGGCGCAAACGCAGCGAAAAGAAGAACGCCGAGAATGCCTCAGAGGGCGAGGCGGCGGCGTAGAACGCAGCCAACTGAGTTTAAAGCACATCGCGGAGCCGGATGGTTATCCACCATCTGGCCCCGCGATATTTTTTTTGAACGGGCGCAACACTAGCTCGGGCGGGCGCCTTGCTTTTCGCTTTGCAGGGCGCGCACGCCGTTGCGTACCTGGGCCAGGGAACGTTCCATTTCCATTTCCAGGTGGGTCAACGTTTCCAGCACGTATTCGTCGGCCTCGCGCTTGGTGGCGTCGCTTTCGGCGCGCGCCTGGGCCACAATCTGCTCGGCGCGGACGTTGGCCGCCTGGACGATGGCGTCGCGTTCAACGATCTGCTCGCTCTTTTCGCGGGCAAGCGCCAGTGTGCGGTTGGCTTCTTCCTGGGCCTGCGCCAGGATGCGATCGCGCTGCACGAGCAACTGCTGCGCCTTTTTGATTTCTTCCGGGATGGAGACGCGCATCTGGTCGATCAGATCGAGCATACGATCTTCGTTCACCAATACATTGTGGGTGAACCAGATGGGCCTGCTTTCGTTGAACAGTTCTTCCAGGCGATCTACGAGATGTAAAATGTCCATACCATCCTCCGCACGAATTGGCTCACTCTACGGTTGCAAGGTTCGGGCCAGTGTGGGCCCCCTAATCACGCAACGAGGTCAGTTGCACCAACTGCTGACCCTCGCCCAGTTCCTTGAAGCGCGCCTGAATGGCCTTGTAGACCGGGGGCGTGACCATACTGCTGATGTCTCCGCCCAACGAGGCAATTTCGCGTACCGTGGTCGAAGACAGGAAGGTGTGCTCCTCATTGGTGATCAGGGCGATGACTTCTACGTCCGGCGCCAGGCGGTGGTTGGCCAGCGCCATGCGAAACTCGTGTTCGAAATCCGAGAATACGCGCAGCCCACGAACGATGACCTGAGCGTTGATACTGCGGCAAAACTGGATCGTCAGCCCGCTGTAGCCGGTGACGCGAATCTTGGGGTCATTTTCAAACGAGCCCCGCACCATCTCCAGTCGTTCCTGGGGTGAAAAAAGTAAATTCTTGATCGGCCGGTCGTATACGGCCACGACCACTTCATCAAACAGACGGGCGGCACGCCGGGCGATGTCGATGTGCCCGTAATGAATGGGATCAAACGTGCCGGGAAACACTGCGCGTACCATGATTAACTGATATCTCCTTTGCCAATTCCCCAGAAACGGGTAAACATTTTTTCGAGCGCCTGATGCTGGGGGTCGCTCAGGTCGGGGTCGATATTGAATAATTGTTGAGCCTGTTGGCGGGCCTTTTCGATCATGTGCACATCGCTCAGGCTGGCCATGCGCAGTTCGGCAAAGCCGGCCTGGCGAGTACCCAGAAAGTCGCCCGGGCCGCGCTGTTCGAGGTCGCGTTCGGCCAACACGAAGCCGTCGTTGGTCTCGGCCATCACTGCCAGACGTTCGTTTTCGAGCTTGTTTTCATCCTCTGGGATGAGGATGCAGTACGACTGCTCGGGACCTCTGCCGACGCGCCCGCGGAACTGGTGCAATTGCGCCAGGCCGAAGCGGTTGGCGCCCTCAATCAGCATCAGTGTGGCGTTGGGCACGTCCACCCCTACCTCGACGACCGAAGTGGAGACGAGGACGTGGTATTCGCCGGCGCGGAAGCGGGCCATCACGGCGTCTTTTTCTTCCGGTTTCATGCGGCCGTGTAGCAGCCCCAGTTTGAGGTTGGTGAAGACCTGGCTTTGCAGGCGCTGGTGTTCGTCTACGGCGGCCTTGCCTTCGTCGCGATCACCCTTTTCGACCAGCGGGTAGATGATAAAGGCCTGGTGACCTTTGGCGATCTCGGCGCGTAACAGGTGGTAGGCGCGTTCGCGCTCGAGTGGGTGGAAGACGTGGGTCTCGATCGGCTGGCGTCCACCGGGGAGCTGATCCATAACGGTCAGGTCGAGGTCGCCGTACACCGTCAACGCCAATGAACGCGGGATGGGGGTGGCGGTCATGACCAGCAGATGTGGGTTGTCGCCTTTGGAACGCAGGATGGCGCGCTGGGCGACGCCAAAGCGGTGTTGCTCGTCGATGACTGCCAGTTGCAATTGTTGGAAGGCGACCGGGTCCTCGAGCAGAGAATGGGTGCCGATGAGGATCTTGATGTTGCCGTTGGCCAGGTCTTCGAGTATCTGGCGGCGTTCGGCCTCGGGGGTATCGCCGGTCAGCAGGCAAATCTGTTCGGGGCGCAGCAGCGCTTCGGTTTGCTCTGTGGGGCCAGACAGCAGTCCGGTCAGGTTGCGATAGTGTTGTTCCGCCAGGATGCCGGTGGGGGCCATGAAAGCGGCCTGGGCGCCTCCCTGAGCGACGATGGCGGCCGTCAGTGCGGCGACCACGGTTTTGCCCGACCCCACGTCCCCCTGGAGCAGGCGGTTCATCGGCCGGCCTGAGGCCAGGTCGGCGCGTAGATCGGTCAGGGCGCGTTGTTGGGCGTCGGTCAGGGTGTAGGGCAGGCGGGCCTGTTGTTGTTGCAGCCATTCGTCCGCAACGCTGAAAATGCGCCCCGGCAGCGCTTCCCAACCGCGCTTCTGGCGCAGCACGCCCAACTGTAACAGCAAGATTTCGTCGAAGGCCAGGCGCTGGCGGGCAGCGTGCAGCGACTCTTCGGAGTCGGGGAAGTGGATGTGCGTCAGGGCGATGGGCAGCGGCAGCAGGCCGGTGGCCTGGCGCACGCTTTCGGGGAGAAAGTCGGGCACGCGCCCGGCCCAATAACTGACCGTCTGGAACAGGATGCGCCGCAGCCAGCGCTGGGTAACGTGCGCCGTCAACGGATAGACCGGGGTGATGCGGTTGGTGTGCAGATGCTCCTGTTCGAGCAATTCCCACTCCGGGTTGTTCATCACCAGCCGGCCCAGGTACATGTCGACCTTACCCGACAGCACCACCTGGGTGCCGGTGGTCAGGCGGCTGGCCAGCCAGGGCTGGTTGAACCAGGACAGGCGCAGGAAGCCGGTGCCGTCGCTGACGACGACTTCGGTCATCTGGGTCTGGCCGCCGCGCAGCGAGCGATTGCTGGAGCTCTGTACGGTGGCGATGACGGTCAACTCGTCGCCGTACTCGAGCCGGTTGATCGGTTTGAGCTTGCTGTAATCGTCGTAACGGCGCGGGAAGTAGTACAGCAGGTCGCCCAGGGTGCTCAGCCCCATGCTTTTGAGCGTCTGGGCGTGGCGCTCGCCGATGCCCGAAATGACGGTCAACGGGGCGTTCAGCCCGATTTGAGGCTGTTGGGTGTTGGGGGGATAGCGCGGCGTGCGCGCCGGGCGTTGTTCGCGGGGCGGCTCGGGCTGCCATTCCGGGCGTGAAGAAGGCAGGGCAGCGCGCTGCGCCGGGCGTCGTTCGTATTCGGGGGCGGGCGCAGCCGGTTCTTCGCCGGCTGAAGCCGGTTCAGGCGCGGGCGTATCCGGCTGGGACGGCGGTGCAGGCGGGGGCGTGCGTTGTGATGGCTGCCGGCCGGAGCGTGGCCCCCCCCTGGTTCTGGCGGGGGCTTCGTTTCCGGCGCCGGCTGAAAGCGGCGGAATCTGGGCCAGCAGGCCGTTGATCACCTGGGCGCGGTCTTCAGGGCTCAGGTCGCGATAGCGGGTCAGGTCCTCGCGAATACTCTCAATCAATTCCGGATCAATTTTTTGCTCAACGGCCTCACGTTCCCAGGACGGTAAGATTTTATCCAGACCACCGACGACGGCGCGATTGTCATATCCTCGTTCTGCCTCTAATTTAAAAAATTTGTGAAGTTTGTCTATAGATGAAGCCATAGGTTTATTTTACCGCAAAGTATGCCGATCAATGCGCTTTCTTCTGATGAAGCGCTTCCACCAGGAACATCCCCATGCAGCGCGGCCCAAACAAGGTTGCTAACGGCAGATTGATGGTGTGTTCGCTGAACGGCGTACCGGGGAAGCTCTCTTCGGCCTGCTCGCGCAGGGTGCGCGTTTCCTGGCTGAGGGCCGGGCTGCTCTGCAGGATGGCGATCTGTTGCAGGTGGTCGAACTCTTCCATGAACTCGAGCAGGAAATCGAGCACGCCGCGGTGGTTGCGCACCTTCTCGAGCGGGGTGAGCTTGCCCTCTTCCAGGGCGAAGATGGGGAAGAGTCCCAGCATCTCGCTCACGGTCGCCTGAGCGTGATCCAGATAGCCGGCGTAATGCAGATAGGTCAGGCTGGGGGTGCACAGCACGGTGTACACGTGCGGGATCAGGCTGCGCACCAGGCGGTCGATCTCGGTGGCCGAGGCGCCGTGACTGGCGGCCTCGGCGGCGGCCCTGACCAGCGTGCCCTGGCCGACGGACAACGTCTGCGAGTCGATGATTTGCACCGAGACGACGCCGCGCAACGAGTCGGCGGCCTGCAGGGCGTTGCTGTATACCGGGCTGAGTTCCGACGAGAGCAGAACGGCGATGATCTCGTTGTAACTCTGACCCAGATGGATGAATACCTGGCGCAGTTTTTCTACCGAAGGCGGTATCAGGCGCGGCCTTAAGCGCTGATCTGCCGAGGGCGGCAGGCTGCTGGCCTTGCGATTTTTGCCCTCGCCGTAAATCTCTCCTTCGAGCTCTACATCCAGGGGCAGCACCCGCACCAGTTCCTGGCCGGGGAAGGATGGCTGGGGGATTTGCGCCGAACTGTCGGTAAGTACGCAGACGGAGCCCATATTTATTCGACGGCGATGATGAATTGATAATGGGGCTGGCCGCCTTCGTGGATCTCGATTTCGTGGGCGGGATAGGCCTTGCGGATTTTGTCGACGATGCGATTGACTTCGGGCTTGGTGATATTGTTGCCGTAGAAGAAGGTAATGCGTTCGCGCTCGGCGGTGTTGGCCTTCTGCAGCAGCCCCAGGCAGGCGTCTTCAAGCGAGTCGCTGGACTGCACCAGCTTGCCGTTGAGCAGGGCGATCACCTCGCCTTCGTGCACGTCGACGCCGTTGATCTCGACCGAGCGGGTGGCGACGGTGATTTCACCGGTTTCAACCTCGCGAATGGCCTCGCTCATCTCCTTGACCACATCTTCAAAGTTTCCGTCGGGGATCATGCGCAGCAGTGCGCTGAGCCCCTGCGGGACGGTGTTGCTGGGGATGACGGCCACCTGCTTGACCGTTACTTTGGAGGCGGTCTGAGCGGCCAGGATGATGTTCTTATTGTTGGGCAGGATGATGATTTTATCGGTCGGCAGGTTCTCAAAGGATTTGAGAATCTCTTCGGTGCTGGGGTTCATCGTCTGCCCGCCCGAAACGATGCCGCTGACGCCCAGGCTGGCGAAGATACGGCTGATGCCGGTGCCGGGGGATACGGCGATCACGGCGATGTGGCCCGGCTCAACCGGGGTGAGGGTGTAATCGGCCTTGACCGGGGCGGCGGCGTCTTCGATGTCTGCCATTTGCGCCCGCAGGTTTTCGATGGCTACCTTGGTGACGGTGCCAATTTGCATGGTGTAATCGATGGGGGCGTAGCGTTGTTCGGTAGGGACGTGGATATGCATGCGGTAGATACCATCACCTTCACCGACCTGGATTGAGGTGCCCATGCCGCTCAACTGGTTGTAGAAGCTTTCCAGATCGAAGCTGCCGCTGGGGCGAAAGTCGATCACGACCTCAAAATCCTGACCCTCTTCGATTTCTTCCATGGTGTTTTCCAGGTTGATCATGGATAAGGGCTGCACGGTAGTGACGGCGGTGTCGAGCGGCAGTCCCTTGAGATGGCGCAGCATGCCTTCCAGGATGAAGAACAGCCCTTTCCCGCCCGAGTCGACCACGCCGGCCTGTTTGAGGATGGGCAGGAGCTCGGGGGTGTGTTTGACGGACACATCGGCGGCCTCGACGACCTTTTCCAGGATGACGCCCACGTCATTGGTCTCGGTCAGGGCCTGTTCGGCAGCGGCGGCCATGTCTTTGGCCACGGTCAGGATGGTGCCTTCTACCGGTCGAACCACGCCCTTATAAGCGGTGTTACGACTTTCGGCCAGGGCGCGCACAAAGAGCGCCGCATCCATCGTGTCCAGGCTGTCCATGGCGCGGGCGAAACCACGCCATAACTGCGAGAGGATGACCCCCGAGTTGCCGCGTGCTCCCATCAGGGCGCCCTGGGCGACGGCGTGGGCCATCTTACCCACATTGTGTTCGCCCGAATGCGCCACCTCACCGTAGGCCGCCTGCATGGTCAGCAACATGTTGGTGCCGGTATCACCGTCAGGCACCGGGAAGACATTTAATGCGTTCACGGTTTGCTGGTTGGTTTTGAGCCAGATCATGCTGGCTTCTACCAATGCCTTCAGCGCCTGTCCATCCAGGGCAGACACCCTTGCCATTTCTTTGCCGCCCGCGGCGGAAATATTTTGCGGATCGTTGCTCATGGTACTCCTGAAAAAATAGCTCGATAATGGGATGACGAAAAACGTTAATCGGGGTTGCTGATCCGCAGTCCGCGTACGTGCACATTGACTCTCACAACGGGAATACCGATCGATTTTTCCACCTGATAGCGCACACTATCAGCCACACTGGCGGCGACCATTTTGACACGAGTTCCGTATTCAACGATGATGTACAGTTCGATTTCAATTTTTTCGCCGTCAAAATGAACCTCGACGCCCATGGTCGGGTCCTTAATGATTACCTGAGCCAGTCCTTCGGCCAGGTTTTTGGCGGCCAGGCCAACCACGCCATACGACTCGATCGCCGACTGGCTGGCGATGGTGGCGATGGCGCGATGCGATATATAAATATTGCCTAGTGGATTTCCGTCGTTCATCTGTTCGTAGCCCTTTTCTAATATTAAACCCGTCAAACTTGATATTCGATGCGGTTTGTGGTAGAATTTCCTTTCGCTGGATCTATTTTAACCGATCACGGCATTCATAGATAGGAAAGGATCTTGAGTGATGGCAAAGTGCGAATCTTGCGGTAAGACAACCACGTTTGGACACAATCGAAGCTTCTCCTTGCGCGCTACCCGCCGGACTTTTCGTCCGAACCTGCAAAAGGTCTCGGTTTTTGAAAATGGTCGCCAGGTGCGTAAGATGTTGTGCGCTCGCTGCATCCGGACGATGGCTAAGACCTCGTAAAGTTATCAACGTTCCCATTGTCTAACAAAGATCGCGGCCCCGGCCGTGATTTTTGTTTAAGCGATCGCCCGGCGCAGCGCCTGGATTCCGGCGGAGATGCCGGCCGGGTGTTTAAAGATGGCGGTAGCTGCCACGCAGCAGCGCGCCCCGGCGGCGTAGACCTGCGGCAGGGTTTCGGGGGTGATGCCGCCGTCTACCTGTAATACGGCCGGCGACTGGATCTGATCCAACATCTGGCGCACTTCGGCAATTTTAGCAACGGTTTCGGGCTGGAAGGCCTGACCGGAGTAGCCGGGGTCGACGGTCATCACCAGTACCTGGTCGACCAGCGGTAACACGGCTGAGATGCTGTGGGCCGGGGTGCCGGGGTTGAGCACTACCCCCGCCTTGCATCCGGCTGCGTGGATCTCGCTGAGCACGCGGTGGATGTGTGGGGTGTTCTCGATATGCACGCTGAGAATGCTGGCGCCGGCCCGGGCAAAAGCCGGCACGATGCGGTCGGGGGTCTCGATCATCAGGTGCACGTCCAGCGGCAGTTTGCTGATGCGCCGGCAGGTTTCAACGACAAAGGGGCCCATGCTGAGGTTGGGGACGAACTGGCCGTCCATCACATCGACGTGGATCCAATCCACCCCGCCGGCTTCGGCGGCGTCAATCTCTTCGCCCAGGCGGGCAAAGTCGGCAGACAAGATGGAGGCTGAGAGCAGGATATCAGGCATGTCGATCAATGAACGTTATATTGCACCACGGTGATCACGTACAACCAGAAGGGGATCAGGCCGAGGACAACCAGGATGGCGGTCAGGCCCAGGCCAATCGTGGCCCAGTCGATGTCTAAGGGGTCGTTTTCGGGGGCGGCGTCGTCTGGATCGGGTGTTGGCGTTGGTGCGATCCGCCGCGGCGGCGGGGTGGGGGTATGATAGCTGGGCGGCGGCGGTGGAGGGGGAGCGACCGGGGGGTAATTATTGTTGTAGGCCTGCTGGGCGTAGGGGATAAAGTTTTCCAGGACGCGCCCCAACTGGTCGGCGGTGCGGTAGCGGGCCGAGGGTTCTTTGGAAAGCACCTTGAGGATGATCTGTTCGAGCGGCTGCGGGATATCCGGATTGAGACGGCGGGGCGGGCGCGGGGCGTACTCGCGGTGCAGGCGGGCCAGTTCGCCGGGGTTATCGGCGATGAAGGGCAGCTGTCCGGTGAGCAGTTCGTAGAGGATGACGCCCAGCGAATAGACATCTGAGGCGGGGGAGGGGGCGCTGCCGGAGGCCTGTTCGGGCGAAAAGTACTGAGGCGAGCCCCACACCACGCTGCTGCGCTCCTCGGGGTGAATGGAAGACAGCGCGCGAGCGATGCCGAAGTCGGTCACCTTGAGGCGCTGGTCGGGGGAGACGAGCATATTTTGCGGTTTGACATCGCAGTGCACGAGCCCGGCTCTGTGCGCATAGCCGATGCCGGCGCAGGCCTGGGTCATCAACGGGATGACCTCTTGCAGGCTCATCCGTCCACGCTGGCGCAGGATGGTTTTTAGATCCGTGCCGGGCATGTATTCCATGACGATGAACAGGCGCCCCAGATCCAGGCCAAAATCGTACACGGTGACGATGTTGGGGTGGTTCAGGTTGGCGGCGGCTTTGGCCTCCAGCCTGAAGCGCTCGCGAAAAGTCGCATCCCGCGAGAAATCCTCGCGCAAAACTTTAATGGCCACCGGCCGTTCCAGCATGCGGTCATGCGCCTTGTACACGACCGCCATGCCGCCGGTGCCAAGCGTTTGTTGTAGTAAGTAGCGATTGTTGAGTATCTGTGCTGCCACGTTTGTGAACCCGTGTTCGATTATATCATACAGTCAGTTTGATCTGAATAAGATATAATCGGAATAAGGTATTTTTACCTGACTTCGTGCATCCAGGTGAACAGGCTATGAAATCGGTCTTCCAATATATTCGTAAAAACCCGCTCTCCGTTTTGTTGCTGGCTTTCCCACTGGCGTTGTGGGCCGAATGGGGGGCATGGGGCGCAGTGTGGGTGTTTGTGTTGTCTGCGGTGGGCGTCATTCCGATGGCGGGTTATATCGGCGCAGCGACCGAGGCGCTGGCAGTGTATACCGGCCCCAAGATCGGTGGGCTGCTCAATGCCACGTTGGGCAACGCCGCCGAGTTGATCATCACCCTGGTGGCGATCAACGCCGGCTTGCTCGAACTGGTCAAGGCTTCTATCACCGGCTCCATCCTGGGTAACCTGTTGCTGGTGCTGGGCATGGCGATGGTGTTGGGCGGGGCCCGCAACGGCATTCAGCGTTTCGACCGGCGCCAGGCGAGCAATCACGCGGTCTTGTTGACTCTGGCGGTGCTGGCGCTGGTCATCCCCTCCATTTTTAGCCATTCGATTGGACCGGAAGATAGCATGCCGGTAGAGGCGCTCAGCCTGGGTGTGGCTGGGGTGATGCTGATATTGTATGTGTTGGGATTGATCTTTAGCCTGCGGGCTTCCGATAGCCCCATGACTTATCCGGCGCCGGAGTCGCACCACAAACCACAATATACCCGCGCCCAGGCCATCGCATTGCTGGCGTTGGCTACGCTGGGTGTGGTGGTGCTGAGCGAATTGCTGGTTGGGGCGGTCGAGCACGTGGTCGCCAATATCGGTTTATCCGAATTCTTCCTCGGGATCATCCTCATCCCGGTGGTGGGTAATGTCGCCGAGCATCTCGTGGCGGTGCAGGTTGCGATCCGCAATCAGATGGACTTGAGCGTCGAGATCGCCGTTTCTTCCAGCGTACAGGTGGCATTGTTCGTGGCGCCAATCCTGGTCTTTGTCAGCCTGGCGCTGGGGCACCCGTTGACCCTGATTTTTAACCCCTTTGAACTGATTGCGGTGGGCGCCGGGGTGCTGGTGACCGGCATGGTCTCGGGTGACGGCGAATCCAACTGGTTGGAGGGGACGGCGCTGCTGGCGGTTTATCTTATCCTGGGGTTGGCGTTCTTCATGATGCCGTCTGGGGTCTGATGAACTGGCTGCGGCGGCAGTTGAACCTGTGGGTGGTGTTGGGCGCGCTGGGGGTGGCGGGCGTGTTGTTGTTGTCCAGCGTTGCGCTCCTGGCCTTCCTGCGCCCGGCGGATAATGGGTTTATCCCCGAGCCGGCGTTGACGCTCATCCCGGCGCCGACGCCCACCTTTACCCCAGACCCGGCGCTGTCCTGGACGCCGACCGCGGCGCCTACGGGAACGGGGGGGCCGGGCGCCATCCAGTTGAACAGTTATGTGCAGATTAACGGCACCGAGGGCGTCGGTTTGCGCATCCGCTCGGGGCCGGGGATCAACAGCCCACAGCTCTTCTTGGGCATGGACGCCGAAGTCTTCCAGGTCAAAGATGGCCCACACCAGGCGGATGGTTACCAGTGGTGGTACCTGGTGGCGCCGTACGACGAAAAACGCAGCGGCTGGGCGGCAGCCAATTTCTTGAGCGTGGTATCTGCCCCCTGAAGTGCAGGCGTAGAACACCGGGTCACCCTTGCGGATGACCCGGTAAACATTCTGGCGGGTTTGCAGCTACAGATCGTAATATAGCTGGATCTCGTAGGGATGCGGGCGCAGTTGCACCTGGCGCTCTTCGGCGCATTTGGTGCGGATCCAGTCCTGGATCATTTCCTCGTCGAAGACGTTGCCTTGCAGCAGAAAGCCGTGGTCGTCCTGGAGCGCCATCATGGCCTCGTGCAGCGAGGTGGGCAGGCTCTTGATGGCGGCGCGCCGTTCGGGCGTCCAGGCAAAGATATCCTCGTTGATTGGCCCGAACCCGGCCTGGGTCGGGTCGATTTGATTGCGGATGCCGTCCAACCCGGCCATCAGCATGGCGGCCATGGCCAGGTAAGGATTACAGGTGGCGTCTGGCGGGCGGAATTCGAAGCGCACCTTGTTGGGTTGGGTGGCGTATTTGGGTACGCGAATGGCGGCGCTGCGGTTGCCGCTGGAGAAGAAGCAATTGATCGGCGCTTCAAAGCCGGGCACCAGCCGGCGGTAAGAATTGGTGCTGGGGTTGGTGAAGGCCAGCACGGCGGGGGCATGGGTCAACAGGCCGCCAATATAGTACAGCGCTGTCTGGCTGAGCAGGTTGGCCTGCGCCGGATCGTAGAAGGCGTTGGCGCCGTTTTTAAACAGCTGCTGGTGAAAGTGCATACCGCTGCCGGCCTCGTTATAGAGCGGTTTGGGCAAAAAGGTGACGGTTTGCCCGGCTTGCTGGGCGGCCATGCGGGTCACGTATTTGATGATCATGGCGGCGTCGGCGGCGGCGATTAAGCCCATCAGGGGCGTCTCGATCTCGCTCTGCCCGGGCCCGCCCACTTCGTGATGGTGGTACTTCACCGGGACGCCGATTTCTTCTAGCAGGGTGACCATGCGGGCGCGCAGCCCAAAGTGCTGGTCGGCGGGCGGGATGGCGTGGTAACCGCCGTGCAGGGGCAAATAATGCCCGTGTCCATCCGGGCGGGCGCTGTTCCAGCTGGCCTCCAGCGACTCGACGCGATACGAGGCGACGTTGACGTCATTTTGCATCGCGACCTGGCTGAAGATGTAGAACTCGAATTCGGGCCCCCAACGGCTTTCGTCGGCGATGCCGGTGGTTTGCATAAAGCGCTCGGCCCGGCGGGCGATTTCGCGCGGGTCGCGGAAGAATAACTGCTTGGTGTCTGCTTCGACGGTATTGCAAATGAAGCTCAAGGTGGGCACCTCCCAGAACGGATCCAGGAAACCGCTGCTCAAATCTGGGACGAGCGCCATATCACCGGCTTTGACGCTTTTTAGCCCCACACTGGAACCGTCAAAACCAATGCCGGAGTTCATCAACTCCGGTTTGAATTCGCTGGCGGACAGGGTGACATGATGCCAGCGTCCCCACAAATCGCTGAACTTCATATCCACCATGCGCACGCCGTGTTCATTTACAAATCTGGCCGCTTCAGCAAAATCCTTGAACATACCTTCTCCTTCACCGGGGATAGATTTGGCCTGCGGCGTCGCCGCAGGGGTGTGCTCAGGAAAAAAGAACCTGGCTCATCCGATGAAACCAGGTTCTTATGCAGACGATATTTACTTCTTTGAGCGGCTGCTCAACAGCCAGGCGCCGGCTCCCAACAACGCCAGCAGTGCAGCAATGCCGACGCCGGCCTGGATGACGGTTCTGGGTTCCATGCCGGGCATGACTACCTCACCGTCCCCGTAACTCTTGAATAACTGGCCCCAGGGGGTCTGGAGGGCGTTCTGGACGCGCTGCCGGCCGACAAAGGGGTACCAGTATACGTTGTGGTAGAAATTGCTGGCAAAGAAGCTCCAGGGCACCAGCGGGCTTTGCAGCAGCACTTTTTCAAACGGTTTGAGCGGGCCATGATAGATCATCTTCTGGCCGCGCGAGGCAAATGTATCTTCCTGGACGAAATTCCAGCTGCCTTCCTGATTGATGTCGTAGCCGACCACCTGGATCTGGCTGGGATCGGCCACACCCAGTTCCATCTCGTGCGCCTTGCGCAGGAAGCGGATGGACATGGGATCAAAGCCCTGTAGTTTGGCCGAAACGGCGTCGATGGCAACCTGGTCGGAGGAAGCCAGCAGGATGTTCTTTTCGTGCCAGCGCATGGCGCGCGGCCCCGGGCCATCGCCGGCAAAGGTGCCGTCCATCACGGCAAACAGACCCGGATGGATCTCTTGTTGGATCATCAACAGATCGACCAGTGTGTCGTGAATCACGCTGTGCGTCCAGTGGCGGTTGCGGTGCAGCAGACCGCCAAAAGCGTTCTTCATTGCCCCGGTGATGGTGGTGAAGACGTGGGTCTTGACGGTGGGCAGGTGGACGATGTTCTTGCCGATCAGGGTCTTGGGAATGTACACCCCGTCCGGGTAGACCTTGTCGAGCACCAGGTAGGGGTGCTTTTTGGGGGTATATTCCTGCCAGTCGAAATTCTCCTGGTACAGATACTCACAGGGAACGCCGTATTTGTCGGTGACAAATTTGTGCTTGTTGTTGACCTCGCCCACGCTGGTATCCACCACGACGGTGTCGTTATGGATGCCGACCAGATCGTTATACCCCAGGGCGCGCAGGGTGCGGATGACCCCTTCGAGCTGCCAGGGGGTGGTAGAGCAGGCCGGGTACCAGGTCTGCCAGGAAATATTGATTTTGAGGCCGGTGGTGTTTTCTTTCGGTAAGACCTGTTCAACACCTGCTAATCGCATCAACCGTTCGATGTCCTCCAACACGGTTTGGGGAGAGGTTTTTACGACGGCGACAACGCCTTTGCCGGGATAGTTGCTCATTTTTGACTCCTTGAATGTAAACGCTGACGGTTAGATTTTACTGCATTGGATAGGCGCCGTCCAGTCACTCTTTTGCCGGCAGGCTGTACATGAAAACCCCTCTTTTCTGCAACAGAAAAGAGGGGTTCCAAAGGGGGATGGGGGAGTGTGTCAGTTGAGTATGCTGGCGATGGCTTCAGGCATGCCCTGGATCAGGATGTGGCCCGGGCGGTTGATGGTGAAGCTCTCACCCGCCAGCAGCAGATGATCCTGAGGGTCGTCCGTTTGTGTGATCCATAACACGCCCTTGCGGCAAGTGATGCGCGTGGTGCGCCGGTCGCCTTCCATTTTGAACAACTCGCCGCTAAATAAGTGGATGTCGATCTTGCTAACCTGACTGATCAGCTTGCCTACACGTCCACCATACATATCTGTAACGGTATGTTCCATTTTTACCTCTTTTATCTCCGTAAACAAAACATCCTGATAAAAGTTTACCAGTTTTGTGCTAAAATAACAGATGCAGAAAACAACATCTATACCCATAACAGTTTGATTTTTGGCAAACTGTTATGCCCGAGGAGGAGGCGACGCGTATGGTTGAAGCGGCGACAATGGATAAGATGACCTTGTACGAGCGGCTTGCAAATGAGATTAATGTGCAGATCGAGGCGGGCACTTTTCAGCCGGGAGAGCGTCTGCCTTCGGTGCGGCGCATCAGCGAGCAAAAAGACCTGAGCATCTCCACGGTATTACAGGCGTATCACCTGCTGGAGGATCGCGGCTTAATCGAAGCGCGGCCCCAATCCGGGTACTATGTGCGTTCTTTTGTCAGCAACGCCATCCCCGAGCCGGAAATCTCGGCCCCGCCGTGCGATCCCAATCAGGTGAACATCAACGATCTGGCGATGATGGTCCTGCGCGACGCCATGAAGCCGTCGCTGTTCCAGTTTGGCGCGGCCTTACCGGCGCCCGATTTGCTGCCCACCGAGCGCTTGGGGCGCATTCTGGCGCAGCTGGCGCGCAACATGGCGCTGCCGCATGCGGTGTTTACCGTGCCAGAAGGGTGTGTTGAACTGCGCACGCAGGTGGCGCGGCGGGCCTATAATACGGGCAGTGTCCTTTCTCCTGACGAGATCGTCATTACCTCGGGGTGTATGGAGGCCATCGCGCTTGCACTGCGTTCGGTGTGCCGCCCGGGCGATCTGGTGGCGATCGAATCGCCAACCTATTTTGGCGTTTTGCAGGCTTTGCAATCTCAAGGGTTACACGCCTTGGAGATTCCCACCCACCATCGCACCGGCATCAGCCTGGAGGCGCTGCAATTCGCCATCGAGCACCACCCGGTGCGGGCCTGTCTGATCATGTCTAATTTCAACAACCCGTTGGGTAGCTGTATGCCGGCCGAGAATAAGCGCGAACTGGTCGATTTGCTGGCGCGGTACGAGATTCCGCTCATCGAGGACGATATTTACGGCGAGTTGTCGTTTTGCGGTAATCATCCCGGCGTGGCCAAGGCCTACGATCGTAAGGGGTTGGTATTGTTGTGTTCCTCGTTCTCCAAGGATATTTCACCCAGTTTTCGCATCGGCTGGGTGGCGCCGGGGCGTTTTCAGCGCGAGGTGGAACGCCAGAAAATGGCGACCAATGTCAGTACGGCGTTGTTGCCGCAGCTGGCGATTGCAGAATTTTTGGAAAGCGGCGGATACGACCATCACCTGCGGCGTATTCGCCGGGCGTACGCCCAAAAGGTTGCGCTGATGGCGCGCGCCATCCTGAATTGTTTCCCGGAGGGAACGCGCGTTACCAGCCCGGCGGGTGGGTTTGTGTTGTGGGTGCAACTGCCCGAGGCGGTCGATTCGCTGAAGCTGTACCGTGAGGCCTTGCGAATAGGGGTGACGCTGGCGCCGGGGTATATTTTCTCGGCTACGCCGCGCTACCGTAATTTTATCCGTTTGAATGCCGCTTACTGGTCGTTTCAGGCCGAGCAAGCGCTGGAACGACTGGGTGAACTGGTCGGGCGAATGTCGCAAAACTGAAAGCCCGGCCTGACAGACCTGCAAGGCAAAAACGGTTGCATTTCAAAGGGTTGCTGTTTATAATTTGTACATATTCGGGAGGTCACACTGGATACTCATCGCATCACTCAGAACCTGACGAGTAACACTGGCCCCGACAAGCAGTTGCAATCTGGATTTCTCCTGGCGGAGCGGTATTTGATTCAGGATGTGATTGGTGTCGGTGGCATGGGGTCTGTTTATCGCGCCCGCGATATGCATTTCCCCAACGTGGTCAAACTGGTGGCGGTCAAAGAGATGATTAACCAGGCGCCGGATCCGGTGGTGCGTGAGACGATCGTGCAAAACTTCGAGCGCGAAGCCAACATTCTGGTTACGTTGTCGCATCCGTCCATCCCGCGCATTTTTGATTACTTCAGCTACGATGAGCGCTCTTATCTGGTGGAGGAGTACGTTCAGGGCCGCGATCTGGAGGCCTTTTTGAACGATGTGCAGGGCTTTCTGCCTGAAGAACAGGTGCTTGGTTGGGCGTTGGAACTGTGTGAGGTCTTGAATTATTTACACTCACACCGCCCCGAACCGATCATCTTTCGCGACATGAAGCCGTCGAACGTGATGATCAACCAGCATAGTCACATCGTGCTGGTTGACTTTGGGATTGCCAAAGTCTTTCGCTCGGGGCAAAAAGGCACGATGATCGGCACAGAAGGATATTCGCCGCCCGAGCAATATCGCGGCGATGCCACGCCGCTGGCAGATATCTACGCCCTGGGCGCCACCCTGCATCATCTCCTCACCCGCCGTGACCCCCGCCTGGAGGCGCCGTTTACGTTTGCCGAGCGCCCGGTGCGCAAACTCAACCCGGCCGTTTCGGTTGAGCTTGAGGCGGTGATTAATACGGCGCTGCAATACAATCCGCAGGATCGTTTTCAATCAGTCGAGATGATGAAGGAAGCCTTGCTGTTGACGGCTCGCAAAACCGGAGTTCTGTCAAAGCTGGGCGGGGTGGGGGGGCCGGCTTCGATGCCGGTGTATAGCGGCGGCGAGCAGGGGGTCAAGCCGCTGTGGACCTTTGAGTGCGAAGATGAGGTGCGCGGCGCGTTGTGGGTGGAAGGCGGCGTAGCGTATGCCGGCGCCTATGACAACAATGTGTATGCGCTCAACAGTACCGACGGCAAATTCTTGTGGAAATGCCCGACGGGCGGCGGCATCGTTGGCCGGCCGGTGATCCATGAGGGCACGTTGTATGTTGGTTCTGAAGACAAGGATTTATATGCCATCTCGGCTCGCATGGGAAAAGTGACCTGGAGTTACGCCACGGATGGCCCGATTCGCAGTTCGCCCAAGGTGGCAGAGGGGCACGTGTTTGTCGGCTCCGATGATGGTTATGTACACGCTGTGAATCTGTTATCCGGGCGAGCCAGCTGGCGTACTCAGGCCACCGGGCCCATTCGCTCCACGCCCTATGTCACCCCCGAGGCGATTTATGTGGGGTGCGAGAGCGGCGAGGTATTGTGCATGGATTTTCGCGGGCAGAGCCGCTGGCGTTTTCGCGCAAAGCGTGCGGTGACTTCTTCGCCGATCGTCCATCAGGGCACGGTGTTTTTTACCTCGGTCGATGCAACCTTTTACGCCGTGGATGCCCGCTCGGGCTGGGTGATCTGGCGCTACCGCATGGGTAAGGGCTCGATTTCCTCACCTTGCATCGCCGAGAAGACGGTCTTTGCCGGAGCGGCGGATGGGTATATTTATTGTCTGGATATCGGCAGCGCCAGAGAGTTGTGGCGTTTCCAGACCGATAGCCAGGTGAGCGGTTCGCCGTTGATTTACAAGGATTCGCTGATCTGTGGAACGGCGGATGGCAAGTTGTATTGTATTGAGTATCGTTCGGGACGTTTGCGCTGGCAGTTTTCTACGGGGGGGCCGATTACCAGCGTGCCTGTGGTCAATAATGATGTGTTGTATTTTGGTTCGGCGGATCATATCGTGTATGCCATCATGCCCTGAGGCATAGTCGAGTTTAAGGAGAGGAGCCGTGTTAAATTTTATCCAACGTATCTTTCAGAAAAAGCGACCTTCTGCGGCGCTCGATGTGCGCACCGCTCCTCTATCGGAAGAACAGCTCAAGTCGGTCAGTGTGCGCCCGGTGCAGCTTAAGCCTCCGCAGTTGATTGTGGGCAGCGCCCAGTCGGTAGGGAGGCAGCGCGACCATAACGAAGATGCGCTCTTTACCTTGAGCTCCGTGTTGTCTGACGGCACCACAGAGTTGAATTTTGGCATCTTTGTCGTGGCGGATGGCATGGGCGGACACGAGTACGGCGAGGTTGCCAGCGGTGTGGCGATTCGCGCCATGAGCGGCTACTTGCTTAAGAACCTTTATCCGCCGTACCTGTCGCTGGATAGTGGAACCCAGGGGGATAGCCTGCAAGAGATCATGGAGAAGGGCGTATTTGAGGCGCAACAGGCGGTCTTACGCAACGCCCCGGGCGGCGGCACCACCCTGACGGCGGCGTTTGTGTTGGGCGAGCAGGTGACGATTGCGCACGTCGGTGACAGTCGTTCTTATTTCCTCTATCCCGATGGGCGTATTCAGGTGGTTACGCAGGATCATTCCCTGGTCAGGCGCCTGGTCGAACTGAACCAGATCACCGAGGAACAGGCCTCGGTGCACCCCCGGCGCAACGTGTTGTATCGCGCCCTGGGCCAGACGGAACCCTTCCACCCAGACGTAAACACGCATCTACTCCCGCATCCGGGTTATATGCTGTTGTGCAGCGATGGCCTGTGGGGGGTGGTGCCGGAACCGGAGATTTTCCGTATCATTACCAAAGCGCCCAGTCCATCGGTTGCCTGTCATGAATTGGTTGAGGCGGCCAACGCCGCCGGCGGCCCGGATAACATTACAGCTGTTCTGGTTCAATATTTAAATACCCGCTAGCAGGAAACAATGGACGCGGATTATTACGGTCTGTTGGGGTTAAATCGGGAGGCGACGCCCGAGGAGATCCGTAATGCCTATTTCGAGGCAGCACGGCGGTTTCACCCTGACGCCAACCCGGATCCGCTGGCCAAAGAGCAGTTCCTGCGCGTGCAGCAGGCCTACGAGATTCTGATCCATCCGCAGCGGCGGGCGGTGTATGATTCTAGTCTGCCGGAGATCGTGCGTCCGGAGATTGAGGTGGCCATTTATTACAGCCGCCCGGCCATTCCCCGCCTGAAAGAAGATCAACTGATTTACGTTTTGTTGGATCTGCGCTGTACGGCGGTGTTGGATGCCAAACAGATCCCGCCGTTGCATCTGGTGATCGCGGTAGACCGTTCAACTTCGATGCAGGGCGAACGCATGGATATGGTCAAGGCCAATCTGCTCCAGTTGTTACGCCAACTGCGTCCGCAGGATGTATTCTCGGTGGTGGTGTTTAGTGACCGCGCCGAGGTGCTCATTCCGCCCACGGAAGTGGGCCGCCTGGGGGCGATGGTCGATCAGATCAGTATGATCCGCACCGGCGGTGGCACAGAAATGTATCAGGGCTTGCAGATGGCCGCCGAGCAGGTAATCCAGTGGGGCGGCGGCGAGGCGGCCAGCCACCTGATCCTGATTACCGATGGACATACGTACGGCGATGAAGACGCCTGTTACGCCCTGGCCGAGCAACTGGCCCGAGAACGGGTCGTGCTCAGTGCGTTGGGGATTGGCTCAGAGTGGAACGATGCTTTTCTGGATCGCCTGACCGGCATTACGGGGGGAAACACCTTTTTTGCCTCGGCGACGCAAGACCTGTATCGTTTGTTGGATCAGCGTTTGCGTGGCGCCAACGCTGTTTATGCGCGTGGCATGACATTGGAGATGACCTGGGATGCAGAAGTAAAGCCGCGCCAGATTTTCCGTTTGCAACCGGATGTTGGCCCGCTGCCGATTGGGCCGTCTATCCGCCTGGGGAATCTGGGGTTCGGTAAAAATATGAGCCTGTTATTCGAATTTTCAGTTTCTGGATTGGAGGAACAACAACAAGTTCGATTAGCAAATGGTCGCATTGACATGCGGGTGATGACGCCCAAATTGGAAAACCCACAAATTCGTATCGATTTTCGCCGGCCGGTGATGGATGAATTCGAGCAGGATTTGCCGCCGGGGGCGATTCTGGATGCAATGGCCCGATTGACTTTATACCGGATGCAGGAAAAAGCAAGACAAGATGTTGCATCTGGGGATATAATTAATGCAACCAGGCGATTGCAACAAATGGCCACACATCTTTTATCCCAGGGAAACCACGATCTGGCGCGTACAGTATTAAAAGAGGCCGAGAATTTACAGCAGAGCCGCCAGTTCAGTAAAGATGGCGATAAACGGATTAAGTACGGTACGCGCGCGTTGTTGTTGCCAGCCGGAATGGAGCAGAATAAACAATGATTGTATGTCCTCATTGTCACCACGAAGAAATTACAGGCGCTTTGTTTTGCAGTGAATGCGGTGCCCGATTGGTTTCGATGGATCGTTTTACAACCCAGTCGATCCGTAACATGGGGCAGGCGGATGCGCCTTACACCCCAACTGCTCCTACCGTTGTTGTGCCCGAGCCGGTAACCAGAGCAGAGGCCGATAAAGCCTGTGAGACCTGTGTCGTGTTTTTGCATATGGTCGATAACGGCCAGATTCTGGAACTGTCGGGGCGAAGTGAATTTACTCTGGGAAGAGTTTCTGAGGGGCAGCCGATATTGCCCGACATCGACCTGTCGCCCTACGAGGCGTATGCACAGGGCGTGTCGCGTTTGCATTCGGCGATCAAGATCAACCAGCAGCGGGTCACCGTGACCGATCTTGGCTCTTCAAACGGCACGCGCGTCAATGGACAGAAGATTGTGCCTCACGTCGATTATCCGGTCAATCATGGCGATGTGATCGCTTTGGGTAAATTAAAGATACAGGTCTTGTTGCGGAGATAAGTAGATGCCGACGATTATTGTGCATGTGCAAAATGAAGACGCCGTGTTGGGCGAGATGGATGCGCTGCCGGGGGCGACGGATGTGACCATTACGGTAAAGAACCCGCGGCGTAAGGATGGTAAAGATTTACCCTATCTGGACGCCAACGTCTCCACTGTGATCTGGCCGATTTCGCGCATCAATTTTATCGAGATATTGCCTTCCGGACAGGAAGAAGAAATCATCACCTTTGTGCGTGAGTAGTGGGTTTCTATGCCAGACGAATCGTTTAAAAACCGCTGCATCCTGGTAGTGGATGATGAGGAGCGCATGGCGCGCTTCATCCGCCTCAACCTGGAGCACGATGGGTTTCAGGTGGTGGAAGCTTACCGTGGGATGCAGGCCATTCAGTCTTTTCGCGACGCCATGCCGGATCTGGTCGTGTTAGACGTGATGATGCCGGATATGGATGGTTTTGAGGTGCTCAAGCTGATCCGTGAGATCAGCACGGTGCCGGTCATCATGCTGACGGCGCGGGGCGAAGAGGATGACCGCGTGCGTGGCCTGGAATTGGGCGCCGATGATTACGTGACCAAACCCTTCAGCCCGCGTGAACTGGTCAGCCGGGTAAGAGCGGTGTTGCGTCGTTCCGAGCAGGCAGGGAGCGGCGTATCCAAGGACGTAATCCAGGTCGACGAACGGCTGAAAATTGATTTTGGCCGGCGTGAGGTCTGGGTGGAGGGCGAACTGGTTAAGCTGCGCCCGACCGAATATCGCCTGTTATACCATCTGGTGCAGAATGCCGGCTGGGTGATGACCTACGACCAGTTGTTGAGCAAGGTGTGGGGCTACGAATACCGCGACGAATCGCATTATGTGCGCCTGTATATCAATTACCTGCGCCAGAAACTGGAAAAAGACCCGGCCAACCCGCAATATATCCTCACGGAGCGGGGAACGGGTTACCGCTTTGTCGATTTCAGCCGCCAGAAAAGCGGCGATTAAGGCGCAAACCGGTTCAGCTCACCGTTGTTGACAAAGATTTTATACGGCGCTTGCAATTTTCTAATGCAAGCGTCGTATATTTTGTATGATGATCGTAAAGATCACAAAGAAAACGAAAAAAGGAGAGATCAGGCGCAGGCGGAATTCGAGCACGGTGTCCTGACGCTGACTCTGCCCAAGGCCGAGGAGATGCGGCCCAAGACCGTCACGGTCAAGGCGGGGTAGTGAAGTACCTGGCCGCCTGCCTGGATGGGGGCGGCCAGGTTTGGAGGATGTGTTTTGAGACTTACTGCGGTGACGATATAGTATGCCATGAAAAACTCCAGGGAGCGTTCTACGCTGGATTTGGGCGCGGCTTCTATGTTATACTACCGGTAGTAGGGAATTGCTTACCAGGAGGATTTCAGGATGATTAGTGAACCGATTCATGTGACCGATGCAGCCTTCGAGAAAGTGGTTTTACAGTCTACATTGCCGGTAATTGTCGATTTTTGGGCGCCGTGGTGCGGCCCGTGCCGGATGATTGCCCCCATATTGGATAAGGTGGCCAAAGAACAGGCCGGCAAATTAATCGTAGCCAAGGTGAATACGGATGAGAACCCCGAATGGGCGCAGCGTTACGGCGTTCAGGGTATCCCGACCATGTTGTTTGTCAGCGGCGGCAAGGTGGCTTATCGCCAGGTGGGCGCTTTGCCAGAGGGCAACCTGCGTGAAGCGATCGGCGAGTTTCTGGCGGCCGCGGCGTAGCCGGCTGTAAGGGCCGTTTGTGGAGGGGGCTTTCCCCTGGCTTTCAGTGCTGAAAGCCAGGGGAAAGGTTTTAAAGACGACGTTACTGCTCGCGCTGGCGTTGAATGTTGGCGCCCAGCGCCGCCAGTTTTTGGTCCACCTGTTCGTAACCGCGATCGATCTGGCCGATGTTGCGGATGACCGATTTGCCCTGCGCCGAGAGGGCAGCCAGGACGAGCGCCATCCCGGCGCGGATATCCGGGCTTTCCATCTTTTCGCCGTACAGTTGAGTCGGGCCCTGAACGATGCAGCGGTGTGGGTCGCACAGCACGATCTGAGCGCCCATGCCGACCAGTTTATCGGTGAAATACATGCGGCTGGGGTACATCCAATCGTGGAACAGGACGGTGCCGCGCGACTGGGTGGCGATGACGATGGCGATGCTCATCAGGTCGGTAGGGAAGGCCGGCCAGGGCATGACGCTGATCTCGGGGATGGCGCCGCCCAGGTCGGTTTCGATGCACAGTTCCTGGTGACTGGGGACGAGGATGTCCGGGCCTTCAACCTGCCACTGCACCCCCAGGCGGCCGAGCACCAGGCGGATCATATCCAGGTATTCGAGCCCGGCGTTGCGAATGCGCACCGAGCCGCGCGTTACCACGGCCGCGCCGACAAAGCTGACCACCTCGAGGTAGTCGGGGCCGATGGTAAATTCGCCGCCGTGCAGTTTGGGGACGCCCTCGATGTGCAGCGTGTTCGAGCCGATGTTGTTGATGTTGGCGCCCAGCGAGTTAAGAAAGTGGCAGAGTTCTTGAATATGAGGCTCTGAGGCGGCGTTGCGGATCACCGATTCGCCGCGGGCGGTCACACAGGCCATGATGGCATTTTCGGTGGCGGTAACGCTGGCTTCGTCCAGCAAGATGTCGGCCCCGGTCAGGCCGTTGGCGTGAAAATGGAACATGCGGTCGTATTCGATCGTTGCCCCCAGTTTTTTGAGCGCCAGGAGGTGGGTGTCCACCCGCCGGCGGCCGATCACATCGCCGCCCGGCGGCGGCAGATGTAACTCGCCGGAGCGAGCGGTCATGGGCCCGGCCAGAAGGATCGAGGCGCGGATCTTGCGGCACAGGTCGGGGTCGAGATCCGCCGGGCGCACCTCGCGCGCCTGAATACGCCAGGTGTTTTTGCTGATGCTGGTGATTTCGACGCCCAGACTTTCGATCAGGGCGCGCATCGTACACACGTCGACGATGTCGGGTACATTGTGCATGAGGATGGGTTCGTCGGTGAGCAGACAGGCTGCCAGGAGGGGAAGTGCGGCGTTCTTGTTTCCAGATGGGGTCATCTCCCCATGCAGCGGGGTGCCGCCTTCGATAATGAATTTTTCCATGGACTTATTCTCCAGAAGGGGATTTTCTTTCGAGTTCGTCTACCTGCCTTATTATATCAAACTGGCAGAGAAACAACGAACCGCCAGATAGCTCTGGCGGTTCGTTGTTTCCTGTTTGAGGAGCAGGGTGTTAGAAGAGTTTCTTGAGTAGTTTTTCGCCTTCGGCGAGATAGTACAGCGGCGGGACTTCCATCATGGTGTAGGCGCCGGGCTGCATGTGCGTGACCGCCCGGGCCGAGGCGACCATCACCTGAGCGGTGGAGGCCGGGTTGTGGAAGGTGGTGTCGAAATCGAGCAGTTGATTGTCGATACCGCTAGCGCCGCCCTTGCGGAAGATGTGAATGCGATGGCCCATGTCGATCAGGGGCGTCACGTCTTCCACCTGGAACACACGCACGTCGTCGTGGCTGAAATAAGGATCGGCCAGGATGCGGGTTTTGACCTCTTCGAAGCTGGCGCCGTCTTCGATTTCCAGATACAGGTCGCGCTTATGACAGCCGGGATCGCCCGGACGGGTGATCGAGAGGGCATCTTTCACCCCGGCGTACGATTTGGCCGCCACGGTGTGGCCCATGCTCATCCCCGGTCCGTAGGTGACGTAGGTCAGCCCGGTGGGCGCCCAGGTTTCGAAGATGGCGCGGATGATGGTGCTGACGCCCGGATCGACGCCGGCGCCCATGATCGAGGCGACCTTGTTTTCTCGCGCCAGGGGGTCGAGGGTGGTGCGCAGGTTCATGAAAGGCTCGCCGTGCATGTCGAAGCAATCTACGGTGCAGATACCGGCCTTGAGCAACCGCGGCGCCACCTCAATCACGGTGCGGGTCGGAACGCCCAGGACGACCACGTCGGGTTTTTCGCTCAACTGGGTAAAGTCTTCTGCCAGCGGGATAGCGGGGAACATGCAGCTGATTGCCTCCAGGCGGCAACCCATTTCAATAATTCCTACCAGTTCCATGTCGGGAGCAATCTCGACCGCTTTGCAGGCGTACTGTCCAATGTGACCACAGCCCATCACAGCGATTTTGATTTTAGAATTCATAAACTTCTCCTTGTATCGTAGGGTTGAGTAAGATTTTTAATACCGGGGCGGTGGCCATCAGACCGACTGGACGGTGCCGCGGCCGATGCGGCCCGGGAACAGACCGTCTTCCTCGTTACCCAGCAGCCCCTCGTAAATGGAGGCGACGAAGTCGTTGCGCTGGGCGATCTTTTCGAGCACGTCAGCGATGCCCTGGTGCAGTTCGGCCTGCATGCGCTCCGCTGCCGCGGTGGGTTGGAAGCCGGCGTTGCCCAGGAAGCGCAGGCTGTCGCGTACGGCGCGCAGGGTGTCGACCCGGGCGGGGTCTGAGATGGGGCCCTTCGAATAAGCTTCGTCTGAGGAAGCAATGGTCATGGCATCTACGCCGGCGCTGGTGGCCAGAGCGGCGTGGTTGGCGGTGGCCATCGAGGATTGAATGCGGTCGGAGGTGTGGGTCATAAAGCCGACCGGTTCGCCGGGCCAGACCGGGGTGTCGACGATCTCGCGCCAGACGGCCAGTTTGGCGAGGTTCATGTCGACCATGTTGTCGTCCATGTGACCGTAGATGGTCATATACGGCGAATAGCACAGCAGCGGCTTGGGGATGGGGCGGGTGCCGAGCTTAAGCCCCAACATCATCATGACCAGGATGCCGGCGAAAGTTTTGTGCGGCGGAACGCCGCTCAGTTCATCGTTGCCGGGGATGTCAAAGGGGATGCCGTATTCGGCCGCCAGGCGCAGCGAGTAGACGCCATCCACCGTCAGGCGCTCCGGGTCGGTGCCGCCGCCCGTGCTGCCGTAGGGAATATTGATCTTGAAGAGATCGGCCCCGGCGGCGTGTCCCAGCACCTGTGTTTCGGGGGTGTTCAGCCCGCGATGGCCGCGCACGTTCCACAGGGTGGGTTTTTCCATAAAGCGGTGGATGAATTTCAGATTTTCGAGGGTGAGGATCGTGCCGTCGTGTTCGTGGGTCAGGTACCCTTCGAGCAGCCCTTCACGTTGGGCGCCCCAGGAAGGGTCAAAATGCAGCACGCCGTCTACTCCCCAGGCTTCGGCTGTTTTAATGTGCACCACATCCATCACCGGGCAGCCTGTGCCGTACTGGACAAAGAAGAGCGGACGGCTGCCTTTATGGCGCAGCGATTCAAACTGGTAACGAGCGCCTTGCAGCAGTTCGGGCAGGCGGTCGATCTCCTGTTTCCCCAGCCAGCGTACCCCCGAAGGTAGTTTCCCTTCGTGGTAAAAGGCCTGGATTTCGGCGTCGCACAGCCCGATGTAACGCTGGCGCAGCGCCTGATATTCGTTTTCGTGCCCGCCGTCGCTGGCGGCGATCATATCGGCGCGCACCCGGGCGCGCTCGATGCCGGTGCTGCTCTTATCCTTGACCCAGGTGAGGATTTGCTCGCTGATGGTGTCGAGCAGCGCTTCGATTTTCTTGTCTTTAAAGGCGTAGGTGTAGCCCTCTACCACGTTGGGTTTGGCCCGTTCGACCTGGGCAGAGAGGATACTGCTCTCTTGCAAAGAGCGCCCTTCAACGAAAGCCAGCACCTCGTTCATGTTCAGCGCGCCGACGAACGTGGCGTCGAAGCCGAGCTCGGCCCCGGTTTCTTTGGTGATGGCCATACCGCCCACGCCCAGGCGGGTCGTTTCACGCAGCCCGGCGGCCTCGGCCAGATCTACCAGCTGGCCGAGGGTCTCGGCCACCTTATACCCCAACGTGCGGCTGACCAGGATGGCGTCGGGGTGTTCCTGTAAAGCCAGTTCGATCACTTCTTCGACGGTGGTGCCGGGCGGCATAGCCGTCGCTTCGTGGCCGGCCTCGCTTAGTTTGCGTTTGAGCAGCTTGACGGCGTTATCGTGTACCGGGTCCAGTGGGGCAAGCAAGACGCGACTCATGCTTCACCTCCTTGGGGTTCGAGCCAGTGATAATGATCGCCGGGGTGATGAATGTAGGTGCGAATGCGGACTCGTGCGCCCCAGCCGCGGTGCTCCAGAAAAACGATGTCGCTGTGGCGGAGATTCATCTCTGCCGCCAGCGCCTGAGCCAGCTCTTTGGCTTCCTCTTCACTCTTGCAATAGAGGAAGGTTTCGATATCGATTGCATCTACCACTTGATCCATTGCACGGGGCATGGGGGCCTCCTTGTGCGCTTGATGGACAGGGCGTCCCGATTTTTTGAGACGCCCTGTCGTGATTGTTTAATGTGGGGAAGGTATTCCCTGCGGTTAGTCCAACATGCCTGCGTAGCGGCAGATGATCTCGATGGCCTTGAACATAGCGCGCACCGACATGCGGGTGGGCTGTTCGATCAGGCGGCCTTCTTCGTCGATGTTGCCGATGCCGTTCGAGACGAAGATGTTGGCGTCGTAGGCGATGGTGGGCACCATGCCCATGTGCGACATGCAGTTTTGCAGGATGTGGCTGCCGGCGTACATGTCTTCAATCGAGAAGATGGGGATACCCGCTTCGCCGTCGCTCCAGCTGTCGGCGTAGTTGAGTTCGACCGCCAGGCTGTTGAAGGACTTCGAGATGGCCCAACCCTTCTTCAGGGCGGCGGGCAGGCTCTCGAACTCTTCCATGGTGATGCGATACAGCCCTTCGGTGGCTTCGCTGGCGATTTCGGGGTGATTCTTGAGGATGTTCATGGCGGCCAATGCGCCGGCCAGGGCTTCCTTACCGGGATCGAAACCGACGTAGGCGGCCTTGCCGTGCGAGGAGAGCGTGCCATAGCGGGCGCCGTGGATACCGAGGGCGCGGCGAATCAACACCATGGGTTCTTCCTTACCGATCAGCAGACCACAGGTGGGGGAGCCGGAGGCCTTGTCCATCGAGTACATGATGACATCGCAGCCCACCTTGCGGATGTCGGCGCCGAGGAAGGGAACGCCCCAGGCGTTGTCGATGATATAGGGCACGTCGTAGCGGGCAGCCAGTTTGGCCATGCCGGTCTGCAGCAGGGGAGCGCCGTTGGCGTCCTTGTCGCCGTAGCCGTAACCGGCGGTGTCATAGCCCAACGAGGCGAAACCGGCCAGCGTGTCGGCATGGCGGCTGGCGATCTCGGCCATGTGCTCTACGGTCGCCTTGGCGTCAACGTGCAGCATGTTGGGGATCGGATTGTACTTGATGCCGTGGCATTCGTACGTGGCGCCCACCGGCCGTACAAAGACCGTATCCAGATTGAAGGCGCGCTTGCCCTGGACGCCGTACTCGCCGGCGGCTTCACCGCGCTCGGCGTTGACTTCCTTGTACTTGGGCGGGAAGGGACGACCGTAGGCGCCCTGGTGGTGCATGTGGCGCTCGTAGGGGGCGACGTAGCGGGCGCGGTAGGGGTCGCCGCGGCCCAGCGTGGGGGGCATGCACAGCACGTCATAGCTGACGTTCAGACCGGCTTCGCAGGTGCTGACCAGGGCGGCGTCGTAATCGTCGCCGTAGAATTCTTTGACGATGTCGCGGATTTTTTCGTCCAGTACGGCGCTGGGCAACACTTTGCGGGCGACGTCATTCATGGCGGCCTCAACCTCGCGGCCGAGCAGACCATGACAGCCCGATACTGCACCGGTCAGGCCCACGTTGCCTTTCCAATCGCCGGTGATGCCGATTTCTTCGGCTGCTTTGCGCGCTTCAGCATAGATATTCTGAGCGTTGGCCTGTAGATGCTTGTAGACCTGATACTTGAATTTGAACTTGTTAGCCATTTCTATTCGTCTCCTTGGATGTACATCTTGTGGTTGCGGATTAACCTTGCTGCCGGATGCGTTCGACCAGTTCGTCGAAATTCTGAGCGGCCAGGTCTTCGGATACACTGAGAATGTGAGCGCGAATGGCCTGTTCGGCCTGTTCGGCCTGTTGGTGGATGATGGCGTCGAGTATCTCGGCATGTTCGTCCACCGATTTGGTCAGGCGCCCTTCCTGGAAGTTGGACAGGGTGCGGTAGCGTTGCAGGTGATCTTCCAGATTGGAGAGGATCTGGCTGAGACGTTCGTTGCCGGCCCGGCTGATCAACAAGTCGTGGAAGTCCCGGTTGAGGCGGGAGGCGTCTGTGATGTTGTCAGCCTCGGCAGCAGTCTGATGGTGTGCGATCAATTCCTGGGCCTGCTGGATATCGCTCTTGTCGAGCAAGGGCGTCGCCAGACGGACGGCCAGTCCTTCCAGGGCGGCACGGATCTCAAAGATATCAATGACTGACTGGCGTGAGATGTCGGTGATGTAGTATCCCTTGTAGGGAATCTTGACGATGAAGCCTTCCTTTTCCAGGCGTGAGAGCGCATCCCGTACGGGGGTCTTGCTGATGCTGAGCTGCCGCGCCAGATCGTTCTCAACCAGGTTCTCTCCAGGCTTGAAGCGAAAGGTGAGGATGGCCTCTTTGATTGCGTCGTAGGCGATCTTTTCCAGAGAGACGGGGGAGTTTACAGGGGATAAGGTCGGTGTGGTCATTGAGTTTGTATCGTGTGCCGTATATGATATATGATATATTTTATTGTATACCCGTTTAGAGCCAATGTCAAGAACTTTTTGTCCGCAACCCGGGCCAGTTTCAGGCTTTTGATTCCAGGACGACATCCTTGCGTTGGCGAACGCCCAGATAGGCAGCCTGCACGGCGGGATCGTGTAACAGTTCTTCGCCGGTGCCGGTGCGGATGATCTGACCGACCTCCAACACGTAGGCGCGGTGGGCGATCTTAAGCGACTTCAACGCGTTTTGTTCGACCAGCAGAATCGTGGTTCCCTGGCTGGCGATCTGTTGCACGGACTCAAACACCTGGTTGGCGAGAACGGGCGCCAGGCCCAACGAGGGTTCGTCGAGCAGGAGCAGCTTGGGGCGCGACATCAACCCGCGGGCGATGGCGACCATCTGCTGCTGCCCGCCGGAGAGCGTGCCGGCGTACTGCTTCAGGCGTTCCTTGAGCACCGGGAAGAGCGAGAAGATGTATTCTTCGTCCTCGGCAATGCCGGCGCTGTCGTTGCGGCGGAAGCGCCCCAGGGTCAGGTTCTCGCGTACGGTCAGGTTGGGGAACAGACGGCGGCGTTCTGGAACCAGGGCGATGCCGGCCGAGACCATCTGGTGCGGAACGGGTTTGTGCGGTTTACCGCAGAAGGTGATGTTGCCGGATTTGGGTTTGAGCAGGCCGATCAGCGTCCACATCAGGGTGGATTTGCCGGCGCCGTTGGCGCCGATGATCGACAGGATCTCACCTTCCTTGACCTCAAAGCTGACACCCCGTAGGGCATGCACCGCTTCTCCATAAAATACGTTGAGACCTTCAACTGACAGCAGCATAATCCACCTTGTCTCCCAGATAAGCTTCCAACACCATCGGGTTTTCCTGAATCTCTTCCGGCGTGCCTTCGGCGATCTTGGTGCCAAAGTTGAGCACGGTGATGCGGTCGCATAGGCTCATGACTACATCCATGTGATGTTCGATCAGAATGATGGTGAGTTGATATTTGGTGTGGATCTGGCGGATCAAATCGACCAGGTCCTGCGATTCTTTTGGATTCATGCCGGCTGCGGGTTCGTCTAGCAGGAGCAGTTTGGGGTTGAGCGCCAGGGCGCGGGCGATTTCCAGTTTGCGTTGCAGGCCATACGGCAGGGTGTTGGCCACCCGATCCGCCTGGTCTTCCAGGCCAACCACCTGGAGCAGTTCGTAGGCCTTGGCACGCAGCCGTTCTTCGGTGGGTTGCACCGACCACGGCCAGCGGATGAAGGCTTCGGCCAGGGTGTAGTCGCTGCTGGTGTGCAACGCCGTCTGGACGTTCTCCAACACGGTCATGCTGCCAAACAGGCGAATGTTTTGGAAGGTGCGTGAGATGCCGCCCAGCACGATGACTGTGGGGTGTTTGCCGGTCATGTCGCGGTTGTCGAACAGTACTTTGCCTTCATCGATGGGGTAGACGCCGCTGATCAGGTTAAACACGGTGGTCTTCCCCGAGCCATTGGGGCCGATCAGACCAAAGATTTCTCCTGGGTAGACCTCGAAATCCAGCCCGCCCACTGCCACCACGCCGCCGAAACGCTTCTTGAGGTTCTTGACCTGCAACAGCGGTTTGTCGGTTTTGCTGGCAACGGTTTGCATCTGTTGGACAGTATAAGCGGCCTGGCGCTTGAACGGGGTGAAGACGTTCTTGAAAGTCTCAAAGACCGACTGGTAGATCTTGTCCCATCCGGCGCTCAGGCGGGGGGTGACCGGTTTGAGGGCTTTGGAGAGACCGCGCCCCAGGTAGTTGAGCGCCAGCGAGGTCAGCACGGCGGCGGCGGTGGCGGCCAGCAGCGAGGGGATCTTTCCCCAGTAATCCCAGTAGGTGTTGTAGATACTGGCAGCAATGGTCAGGCCGGTGGTCAGGCCAATGATGACGAACAGTTTGGGCAGATTGTCCAGGTTGATCTCTTCGTGCCCAAACAGACCCTTGGGGCGGAAGTTGATGATCACGACCAGCAAGACGCCGTAGAGCACCAGGCGCCACAGGGCCAGGCCGCGGAACAGTTCGGGAATGACGATGAACAACGCCACCGCCACGAACGGCCCGGTCAGGCTGCCCATACCGCCGCAGACCACACCGGCGGTGATCAGGCTGGAGAGGTCCATGTTGAAGATGGCGGGCTGGATAAAGGTAATGTAGTGCGCCAGTAACCCACCGGAAAGCCCCGAAAATGCGGCGCTGATGGCCAGCGAGAGCATCTGGTTGGGCAGCAGCTTGATGCCGATCATTTCAGCGGCGATAGGGTCCTGCCCGATGGCGATGATCTTGCGGCCGAAATTGCTGCGCAAGAAATTACGGCACAGCCAGATGGTCAGGATCAGGAACAGGGCGGTGTTGATCGGGTCGGCCAGTTTCTCGATGCCGGGCAGACCGCGGGCGCCCTGGGTGAGTTCCAGGTTTTCAAGCAGCACTTTGACGGCTTCGCCAAAACCCAGGGTGGCGATGGCGAAATAATCCGAACGCAGCTTGACGCGCAGGGTGGGGTAGCCGATGATCAGGCTGACCAGCACGGAGACGATCATGCCGGCGATCAGGGCCGGCACCAGCGGCCAGTGCAAGAAATAGGTCAGGATGGCGGCGGTGTAACCGCCGATGGCCATGAAAGCGGCATGGCCGAGGCTGAACAGGCCGGTGTAGCCGGTGAAGATGGCCAGACCGATGGTGGCGATGATGTAGATTGCCGCGTTGGTAAAAATTGCTTCTGCATATGCCATGGCGTGCGCTCCTAGAGCTTCTCTTCTACGTGCCGGCCGAACAAACCGGTGGGCCGGATGATCAGCAGGAGGGCGAGAATGCCGAAACTGAACACATCCCGATAGGTGGACAGGGGGACGCCGCCGATGACGGTGACCGAAACCAGCGATTCGAGCAGACCCAGCAGAATACCGCCGATGATCGCACCGGGCAGACTGCCCAGGCCGCCGATGACCGCCCCGATGTAGGCTTTGTTGGTGATCCAGCCCATGCTCGGGTAGACCATATACTTGACGCCCATGAATACGCCGGCCATGCCGCCCAACCCGCCGGCCAGCAGGAACAGGACTGCCACCAGCACATCCAGATTGATGCCCAGCACCGAGACCATCTCGGCGTCGTGCGAGGCGGCGCGAATGGCGATGCCAACCCGGGTGTAATTCAGGATAATGGTCAGTAGTGCGATGGCGATGATGGAGAAGCCGAACGCAAAAATATCCATTTTACTGATGACCGCGCTCCCCAGGGTAAAGCTATCCTGGGCGAAAACGGGCGGCAAAGCGTAGAGTTTGGCCCCGATGGTGGCATATAATACGTTCTGCAGCGCGATGGCAACACCCATGGCGCTAATCATCAAATAAAGAGAGGGGGCTCTACGATGTCGCAAGGTGCTATAAGCGATGCGTTCCACAATGAACGCGATAATCCCGGCGCCAACCATGGAGAGGATCAGAGCAGGCAGAAAGGGAATGCTGAAATATTGCACCATGATCGCCCAGGCGATGTAGGCACCCAGGGTAATTACCGCGCCATGGGCAAAGTTGGAGAAATTGAGCACCGAAAAGACCAGCGAGTAGCCTACTGCCATAAGGGCATAGATACTGCCGATCGATAAGCCGGTGATGATGGTTTGGAAGATCAATTGAACCTCCGCTCTATAAACAGGCTACAGAATGATTGGCTCTGGTGAATAATACGCTCCGGCAGGGGACAACCCTGCCGGAGCGTAAATTGCAAGAGATTAATCGGTGGTTACAAACGTTTTTACGTAGGTGAACTTGCCGTCTTTGCACTGCTGGATGACAGCCGGCTTATTGAGCGGATTATGGGTCGTGGCATCGATGGTCAGCTTGCCGGTGAGTACCTGCAAATCCTTGGTGGATTCCAGGGCGGTGCGCAGGGCGTCGCCGTCGCCGGTGCCGCCGGCGCGCTTGAGGGCGTCACCCAACCAGATCATGGCGTCGTAGGACATCAGCGGGTTGGGCAGCACGGGGTCGGCGCCGAACTTGTCGCGGTATTCCTTGAGGAATTCCTGGATGGTGGGGTCTTCGAGGGCGGCCAGGTTGACGAAGTAAGCGCCTTCAATGGCGGGGCCGGCCAGTTCGAAGATGTCGGGGCTGCCCCAGCCATCGCCGCCGATCAAGGTGGCGGTGATGCCCAGGTCACGGGCCTGCTTGGCGGCCAGGGCGGCTTCTTTCTGCATGGTGGGGATGAAGATCACGTCCGGGTTGCCTTCTTTGATCTTGCCAAGCTGAGCGCGGAAGTCGAGCTCGCCCGAGCGGAAGGCTTCGGCGGCGATGATTTTGCCGCCGCCCTTTTCAAAGGCTTCGACAAAATACTTGCTGAGGAACTGCGAATATTCGTCGCCCACATCGTACAACGTGGCGGCCGACTTGGCCTGCAAATCTTTCAACGCAAATTGCGCCGCTACCGTGCCCTGGAAGGGATCGATGAAGCAAACACGGAAGGTAAAGGGCACAACGGAGCCATCGTCTGCCACGGTTACTTTCGGGTTGGTGGCGGTGGTGGCGATCAACGGCACCTTGGCCGAGTTGTTGACCTCACGCACAGCGTTGGCGACGCCGGATTGTCCGGGGCCAATGATGGCGACAACCTTGTCCTGCTCGACCATACGCTTGACAACGTTCACGGCCTCAAGTTTGTCGGCGCGGCTGTCGTAAGCGATGACTTCGATTTTCTTGCCATTGACGCCACCGGCGGCATTGATCTTATCTACGGCCAGTTTCAGGGCGTTGGCTTCGGACTGCCCCCAGGTGGCGCTCGGGCCGGTCAAAGCGACCAGGTGACCAATTTTAATGGTCTGCGGTTCGGCTGGTTTGCAGGCCGCCAGCAGGCTGCTCAACAAAACCATGATCAATACCAGGCTGAGAATCCATCGAGTCTTCATCTTGCGGTGTGCTCCTTTATCAAAGAAATTAAACGATTGGGTGGGGTCACAATAAAAGCGGAAAGAATGGTTTGTTTATTGCCCGTCGGCGTTCTTCGCTTCAACCGGCCTGGGCAAACGCAAAAGCATGTTCACCTCCTTGTGTGCCAAAGGATTTGTATCGGTTGGTGTTGGCTGGGTGGATGGCTGTGATGGGGGGCATTTTTGGGGTACGATATACGATACACTATATCCGACATATCGTATTATAATGATGGCTGTAGAGATGTCAAGTGGACATCTGTCCTGTTTCGGGTGTGCATGTTTGCATTGCTCTTTCCCTGGCGGTATCCCAGACCATTTGATTTGAGGTGAACCCAAATGACCCAATCTCCTTATCCTACCTGGTTGGAAATCAATCTGTCGGCCGTGGAGGCCAACACACGTACCTTGCTGGCGCAAACCGGTGTGGCGATGATGGCCGTCGTCAAGGCCAACGCTTACGGTATGGGGGCGATCGAGATCGGCAAGGCGATTCTGGCCGCGGGCGCCACCTATCTGGCCGTGGCGCGTTATTGTGAGGCGGCTGCTCTGCGCCAGGCCGGCGTTCAGGCGCCCATCCTGGTATTTGGCATGGTCACGCCGGCCGAGGTGGATGCAGCCATTGCGGCAAACGTAACCCTGACGCTCTATAGCAGCGAAACAGCCGATCTATACGCTCAGCGCGCCCGTGAATTGGGAAAATCTGTGCGGGTGCATTTGAAGGTCGATAGCGGCATGGGACGCCTGGGGGTTTTGGCGCAAAACGCCCTGCCGCTGGCGCAGCAGGCGTTACGTTACCGCAACGTGGATATTGAGGGTATGTATACCCATTTTGCCATGGTGGACTCAGAGCCCAACGATCCTCTTTCGCCGGTACAACTGGAGCGTTTTCAACAGGCAGTGGATACGCTGGCCGCGGCCGGGATTCGCCCGCGCTGGCTGCACACCGCTAACTCCGCCGCCGCCATGGGCTATCCACCTTCTCGTTTCAATATGGCGCGCGTGGGCTCGGTGTTGGTGGGCATCCGCCCGTTCTATTATTTGCCGTTCCCGCCCGAATTGCGCCGGGTGTTAACCTGGAAGACACAACTGGCCTCCTGTCGTTTGCTGCCGGCAGGGTGGGGGGTCAGTTATGGGCAGACGTATCACACTCAGGGGGACGAATATATCGGTGTGCTGCCGGTCGGGTACGCCGATGGCTTCCGGCGCTCGACGAACAACGAGGTGTTGTTGGATGGACGGCGCGTGCCGGTCGTAGGGCGGGTATGCGCCGATATGTGTATGCTGCGCCTGCCCGCTCCTTACCCGATGGGCACCGAGGTCATGTTGCTGGGCGAGCAGAACGGTTTGTCGATTCAGATTGAGGATCTGTCCAATCGTTGGAATACCTCACAGGCGGATGTTACCAGTATCCTGACACAGCGCGTGCCGCGCCTGTATTACCGGGATTAGGCGAGCCTGTCGATGACGCAGTCAACTTCACCGGCAATCAACTGTTATGATCCTTATCCCCAGGGGGGAGAAACGGTGCTGCTGTTACACGGCCTTGGGGCGGATGGCAGTTCATGGCAGCTGCAATTTGCGGCTCTGGCCGCGGCCGGTTTGCGTCCGCTGGCAGTAGACATCCCCGGTTTTGGACAATCCGCCTTTGCCCAGGGGCGTTGGAGTATTGCCGGTGTGGCGGCGCGGTTGGCCGAACACTGGCGCCAGATTGCCCCGCAGGGCGGCGCGGTGTGCGGCATTTCGATGGGCGGGGCGATAGCCTTGCAACTGGCGCTGGATTATCCGGCGTTGTGCCGGCGTTTGGTGTTGGTCAATACGTTTGCCTGTTTGCGCCCGCGACGATTGGATGAGTGGGTGTACCTGCTGGGGCGTTTGCTGCGGGCCAATCTACAGGGTGTAGAAGCTCAGGCCAGCATGGTCGCCTGGCGCATCTTTCCTGAAGCAGCGCAAGAGGAACTGCGCCGTACGTTGATCCAGCAGATTGTGAACGCCAACCCGGTCGTCTATCGCCAGGCGATGCGCTCGCTGGGCGCCTTTGACGTGCGTAAACGCCTGAGGGCGGTGAACTGCCCGGTATTGGTGATCAGCGGCGAGCGGGACACCACGGTGGCGTTGGCCAATCAGGAAGAACTGGCGCAAAAAATACCTGCGGCCCGCCGGGTGGTGATACCCAACGGCGGGCACGCGGTTTTGGTCGACCAGTCGGATCTCTTTAACCGGGCGCTGGTCGATTTCCTGACACAAAAACTATAGTACGTCGTTGCGCGCCGTTTCCCAGCCGCCCAACAGGCTGACCAGAATACCGCCGGCGAGGCCCAGGATGACCGGAACAAGGTACGGATCGCCCTGGGCGTAATTCATGCCCGCCAGACCGGGCATGGTCCACGGGTAATATTGAGCTTTTTCCGAACTGATGACCAGGATACCTGCCACAGTGGCGGCGATTCCGCTGCTCATGGCGAACACAAAACTGGAGAAGTGCAGGCTGACCCACAGGTGGATGGCAATGATCAGCCAGGAGGCCAGGTAACCCAGCAGGGCTTCACAGATGATCCTTGACCAGGGAATGGGGTTGGCGAACCCCAACTCCGGGTTGCCGGTGTGGATGAACTGTCCGACCAGGTAGATGACGCCCACAAGCAGCACGGTGCTAACCCCGATCTGCACCAGGCCGATGATTTGTTTGGCGGCGTAAACGCCCCAGCGCGGCAACGGCAGGGCGTACAACTGTTTCCAGGTTTTGTTGTTGTGTTCCAATGCGCCGAGCAGCCCCATTTGCAATGTGACGAATAAGGGCAGCAGCAGCAGGAACCACATCATCAGGGTGTGGTCGGCCAATATGAGCCAGGCTTCATCGGGATCGCGATACATACGCTCGCCGTACTGGTAACCGGCCACCAGTTCGAGGAAGCCAAGCACCAGCGGCGCCAGGAAGACCAGCCATGTCCCCAGGGTGCGGCGCGATTTGAGCCATTCGGCGCGTAGGGCGCGTCTGATCGTTTTCATGAAAACACCTCCGTTGGTTTGCCTGTTTCGGTCAGGGCGAGGAAGATATCTTCCAGCGAGGGTTGCAGGATGCCAAGCTGGTAGACCGGGTAGCCGGCCTGGACGATTTGGGCGTTAATCAAGGCCGCGTCCGACGCGCCGTTGATCTTGACGCTCAGGTGATGGTCTCCATTGTGGGATACATTCCAGCCTTTGCTTTGCAGCCATTGCTGGACGGCCTTAGGCTCGCCGGTTTGGACGGTTAACACTTCGTGGTATTGGGTGCGTAACTGCTCCGGCGTGCCCTGGAAGATGAGCCGCCCCCGGTTGATGATGCCGATGTGGGTAGCCATTTGTTCGACCTCGCTTAACAGGTGGCTGGAGATAAAAATGCTGACCCCCTCCTGGCGCGGCAGGTTGCACAGCAGCGAGCGGATTTCGTGAATTCCGGCGGGGTCCAGGCCATTGGTGGGTTCATCCAGGATGAGCAGGCTGGGGTTCCCCAGGAAGGCCACAGCCAGCCCCAAGCGCTGGCGCATGCCCAACGAGTAGGTGCGCACCAGGCGGTTGGCGTCGTTTTCCAGGCGAACGATGTTCAGGGCGCGACCGATCTGTTCTTGCCCGGCGCCGAGCAGGCCACAGAACAGCGTCAGATTTTCGCGCCCGGTCAGGTTGGGATAGAGAGAAGGCATTTCTACCAGCGAACCGGTATGGGCGAGGATTGCCGCGCGGTGTGTGTCGAGTGCTTTGCCTTGAATGAGGACACGGCCGGCATGTGGACGGATCAGGCCGAGCAGCATGCGGATGGTGGTGGTTTTTCCGGCGCCGTTTGCCCCCAGAAAACCGTAAATACTGCCTTGTGGCACGCGTAGATCCAGGGCGTCGACCGCCAGGATATTGCCAAAGCGCCGGCTGAGTGCGTAGGTTTCAATGACGGTGTTCATGGTTTATCCTTGTTTGAGAAAAGCGGGCGTCCATTCCATTTGCGGTTTGCGTCCGGTCTTGAAGCGAAAGTCGCAACATTGGCCGCCGCTTGCCAGGGTGCTGGTGCGCACCAGGCCGGTATCAAAGGCATAACTGAGGGGGAAGTCGTTCAGGCACAGGTAGGGGGTATATTCGCTGGCGTTCTGGCGGTTGAAGAATTTGCATACGGCGCATTCGACGTAATCGATGCCGTAATCGAAGTTGACGCCGTCCCCTTCGACATAGCTGGCGCGCCAATCGTCGGGGTTGGCGCGCTGCCGGGATTCTTCGGCCAACTGGCGGTAGTAATCGCGGGCCGCCTGGCTGTTGGCCTGGCGTTGGTCGACGCTGTTGAGCGGGTCGTTGCTCTTGCTGAGCGCTTCAAAGGCGCGGTAGGTAATCCGCCCGATCTCATCGACGGGGATGGATTGGGTTTTCATGGCCTGGTAGAAGGCCAGGACGCCGCAGCACTGGCATAAGGTCTGGGTCAGTTTGTTCTGGTTGCCGCCGATATCGGGTAGTTCGGCCAACAATCTTTCAAAACGCTCGTCGGCTTCGGCAAAGACCTTTGCCGCGAGCGCTTCGCTGTGGTCACGCGTGGTAATTTTTTGCAGCTGCTTTTTATAGCTCTTGAAGTCTTCAAAGATGTTGTCTTTGCGTTTGAGATAGTAGTTTTCACGGGTCTGAGCGGTTGGGGCGAGGGCCTGCCCCAGGCAGCCGTTCAGACAGACGGCGGCAAGGGTGAGCGCCGAGCCGCGTAAGAATTGCCGGCGTGAAACGGGACGGTTGAAATTCATACGGTATTGACTCCTTTTCACCGTATGATAGGCCGAACCTGTCATATGCCGGTTTCGAGATTGTCGCAAGATTGTAGCAAAAACGGGCTTAGCCTCTGGGCAGCCAGACGGTGAAACAACATCCACCGCCGGGCTGGCTGCTGGCGGCTACCTTACCTTGCATGGCCTCGCTCAGTTCTTTGACAATCGCCAGGCCCAACCCTGAACCGGGGCCGCTGGCAACGCCCGCCGCGCCGCGGTAAAATCGATCCCAGATATGGGGGAGGTCCTGGGCGGCGATGCCTTCGCCGGTATCGCACACTTGCAAACGGAGCATGTGGTCTTCGCTTTCGGCCCGGACCAGAATCAGGCCGCCGGGCGGGGTATGGCGAATGGCGTTGCGCAGCAGGTTGGCGAGAATTTGTTGCACCCGGGTCGGGTCGGCGTAGACGTGGGGGAGGTCGTCGGGAATCTGGGTGAGGATTTCAATCTGACCGCTGCTTTGGGCCAGCGGCTGCAATGCCGCAGCCATTTGGGTGATGACCGGAGCGGGTGGAAATGTCTGGCAATGCAGGGTGAGGCGGTTGGTTTCGGTCTGTGAGAGGGTGAAGAGATCGTCGATCAGCCCTTGCAGGCGGACGATTTCCTGGTTGACGACCAGCAGATCATCGCGCAGCGATTGCGGCGGTTCTTCTTCCCAGGTGCGGGTAGCGGAATCGAGGGTGGCGCGCAGCACGGCCACCGGGGTGCGTAATTCGTGCGAGACCGAGGCAATCAGCGCCTGCCGCGACGCCAGCAGGTGGGTGACGCGGTCGCGCTCGGTTTGCAGTTCGGCCAGTGTGTTTTCCAGGCGGATGGCCATGGCGTTGAAATCCTGTTGCAGGCGCGCCACTTCGTCTTCGCCCTCAACTTCTACGCGGGCATGGAGATTGCCTTTTTGCAATTCGCCGGTTACATGCGCCAATTTTTCAAGGCGCCGGGTGGTTTTGCGGGCGACCAGGAAAGAGAACAGCGCCGAAGGCGGCAGAACGATCAGCAGGATGAGCACGGTAAAGACCACGAACCAGACCGCGGTCGGAAAAGCGGACACAAAAAACCGGGTGGCCAACGCTGCCACGGGGTCCTGGGTGTTATCCTGAACGTGTTGGGCGACCTCTGAGTAGGGGGTGAGCCAGAAAAAAATAGGGGTGGCGACCAGCGCTGCCAGGATGGCGACCCATAGATGGGCGTGAGTCAGGCCCCACAACATACGCCGTTTGCGCAAACGATCCCAGCGGATCAGCACCCATATCCCCAGGCGACACAGCAGATACCCCAGGCCGGTTAGCGCCAGCAGATAACTCAATATGATTTTGCCCCAACTGTTGTGTTGCCATAGCGCATCCCAGCCCAGCAGTTCGGAAGCGGGTCTCAGCAAAACCAGCATGAGCGCGCCGAGCAACGCCGCTCGTAAAAGTTCGCAGCCGATTTGTTTTGTGAGGCCGCCGGTGGGGGGACGGGTGCGCAGCACCATCCAGAAACCGCTGGCGCCACACAAAAACAGCACTGCCCCGTTGAATGCCAGCGGCTGGATGTGCGCTTCGATTTGCGTGATGACGAGCAGAACGCCCAACGCCACCCCGCTGGTTTCTACCAACGCCCATGCAGTTGGCCGGCGGAAAAGAAAGCGCGTTTGATTACTCGTGTGGGTGATAGCGATATCCCACGCCCCAAACAGTTTCAATTTGATCCCCCGTTGCGCCGAGTTTGCGGCGCAGTCTAAGGATGGCGTTGTCTACCGAACGGTCGCCGGAGATGAAATCCTGGCCCCAAATGGCGTTGAGCAGATAGGTGCGGCTGAAGGTGCGCCCCGGGTTGCGTAGTAACAGGTGGAGTAATTCAAATTCGGTGCGGGTAAGATCGAGCAGGGCGCCATTTTTCCGGGCCAGGTGCGCTTCGGGCTCGAGACTCAAATCGTCAACCGCAAGGATGGTCTGACTCTGTTGGCGGTCGCTAGAAAGCTGGGTGTGGATTTGTTCTGCTCGCCGTAACAGGGCATGCACGCGGGCCAGTAACTCGCGCATACCGAACGGCTTGGTCAGATAATCGTCGGCGCCGACTTCGAGACCGATTACGCGATCGATCTCTTCGTTGCGAGCAGTGAGCATCAAAATTGGGGTGTTGGCCGACTGGCGAATGCGGCGTAGCACTTCCAGTCCATCCATCCCCGGTAGCATCCAGTCCAGGATGACCAGGTTTGGTTGTTGTTGGGTGTGAGCTGCCAGGCCGGATGGGCCATCGGCTGCCAGGCAGACCCGGTATCCTTCGTTTTCCAGCTCGCGTTGTATCACCTGAGCAAGTTCGCGGGTATCTTCAATCAGTAAAATGGCGGTCATGGTGATCCGAGTATACTCTACGTCAAAACGCTTTACCAGAGCAGGTTGTCAATCGATTGCAATGAAATTGCAATGAATCTGGGATCAACGGTATAATAAGGAATAGTATAGCATGGCGGCGGAGCAATATTCATGGCAATCTCCAATCCCCTTTCTCAACAACTTAAAGAAACCTGTCTGCTGACCACTGCTGTCTGGGCTCTGGTAGTGGAGCGCGCCGGGGAAGGCTGGAAAATCGGCGCCAATTATGGCCTGACCAAAGCAAGGTCCACCTGTATGGAAACGTTCTTGCGTCTGCCGGTTTCTCAAGTCTGGATTTCGGGCGGACTGGCGGGCGGGCGCGGGCGCTGGCGTAGTACCGGGGAGGATGCAGAGACCTTAGGGAGCCAGCGTATTTACCTCTTTCCCTTGCCTGAGTGCCGCGGGGTGGTGCTGGTTGGCGCCGATCAACTGGACAGGCTGGCCTCCGGTTTCTGGCGGGTAGTTACGTTATCTTTGCCGGCGTTGTTGGATGAGCCCCATGCGGCGTCACGCCGCATGGTCGAATTCGCCGATAACTTTGAGCAGGGGGTGTATTACAGTATTCAGGATGCACTGGCGCAAATCACCGCCTCTGCGGGGCGGGTGATCCCGTTTGACGCCGCCTGGGTGGGGATTCGCAAGGTGGACTGCATTCAGATCGAGCACACCTGGAAGTTGCCCGGCGTCGAGCGCAGCCAGGTGCTGCTTTTTGTCGATTTCCCCGACATCCAGCGCATGGTGATTCGCCGCAAGGGATCTGTGCTGGATGCGGGTTCCAACCGTTGGAGACGAATGCCGGCGTTGATCTCGGGCCAGGGCTTTGCGGCCTGGATGGGGGTTCCAATTCCGTTGGGGAAGCGTGTCATTGGTTTGTTCAGCCTGTACCGTGCAACGCCGTTTGAGAGCGGCGAGTTTGACGCTGTTGAACGATTTATTCGCCATGTGGCGCCGGCGTTGGAAAATGTGATCATGCTCTCGGAAGCGACCCATCATCTGGAGCGCATGCTGACGGTCAGCGAGGTGGCGTTGACGGCTGCCTCGGGGGAGAGCATCGATGTGGTGGCGCACCGTATCGTGCGGCTGCTGCAAAAGACTTTTGATGTTCCTGTAGCCGGGGTGTTGGTGCCTACTGCCGATAAACAGTTTATGCATTTTTACGGTGATTTGAGCCTGCCGGTTGCGTCTTTCTCGGTAGAGAAGAGCATGGTGGGGCATGCCTTTGAAACCGGCCAGCCGGTACGCTGCGGAGATGTACGTAAGGCGCAGCATTACCTGGAATTGACTCCGGGCGTGCGTTCGGAACTGGCCGTGCCCCTTAAGCTGCGCGAGCAGGTGGTGGGAGTGCTTAGCCTGGAAAGCTTTGCCGCCGACGCTTTTCGTGCAGAGGATGAGCAGTTCCTGACCGTGATTGCCGGTTATCTGGCCGGTTCGATTGAAAACCTGCGGTTACGCCAGGCGGCAGACAACCGGGCGCGCAACCTGGAGTTGATCTATCTGTTAATCAAAGCGATGGCGGGCCTGTTAGACGAGGAGCAAATCGCCCAGAAGGCGGCGGATTTGCTGTCTGCACATTTTTCGGGCGCCGGCGTCATGGTGGTGGGGCACGATGTGGATCGGGGTCTGATCGTGCGAGGGCGGGCCGGAGAGAGCGGCTTGTTGGAAGACCCGGCCTGGTTGACCGGGATGGCGCTGCGTCATCAACCCGGCGAGCCGCCGGCCTTGCAGGTTCAGTCGACACGTCAGGTGGTGCTGCCCCTGTGTGACGGCGAACGCTCGTTGGGTGGGGTGGTGCTCACCCTGCCGGATGGGCGAACGTTCTCCGAAGCGGATTTAATGTTGATCGAAACGTTGGGTGGGGTATTGTCTAACGTTTTCCTCAACGCCATGCGTTACCAGGCGCTCAGAGGCACGGTGGCGCAGTTGCTGGCCGTAAATCAGACCGCCCTGGATATCTCCTCCAATCTGGATGTTCAGGCGGTGATGCGCCGGGTGGTGGGGCGGGTGCGTTTGTTGGTCAATGCCTGTGGGGCCGATCTGAGCCTGATCGATTGGGAAAAAGGGTGGATCAAGACCATGATCGCCGATACCCCCTGGCCGGACTATGACGGCTGGTCGCACCCGCTGGACGATGGCATTGTCCGGGTGGTGCTGGAAACGCGGCGGGCGTTTGCGTTAAAAGATTACAATTGCTGGGATGGTCGTTTCAATGTCGAAACCCGCTATCCTTTTCACCCGATTGCCAGTGTCCCATTGGTGTACCAGCAAGAGGTGTTGGGGGTGCTCTCGGTGTTCGATGATAACGAACACCGCGAATTCAGCGCCGCCGATCTGGATCTGTTAGAACAGCTTGCGCCACAAATAGCCGTTTCTTTGCACAACGCCAGACTGTATGACGAGTTACAGCAGCGCGTTGTGGCGCAAAAAGAGGCCGAAGAACAGCTGGTGCAATCGGCGCGTATGGCAGCCGTAGGAGAACTGGCGGCCGGCGTGGCGAACGAATTGAGCAACCCGTTGACCGTCGTCACCGGCTTTTTGGAAGTCGCCATGGAGACGATGACAGAAACGAGCCCATATTATGCCGATTTGAAACTGGTGTTTCAGGAGGCACAACGCGCCAACACAGTGGTGCAACGCTTGTTAGATTTCTCGCGCCTTTCCGACCGGTTGCGGGTTAAAACAGATATCAACTTGTTGATTGAGGAAGTTCTGGCTCTGACCCGTCAGCCGTTGGAGTGGGCTAATATTGCCCTGGAAACACACCTGATAGCCGATTTACCCTGGGTATCCGTCGATCCTTTACAAATTAAGCAGGTGATTCTTAATCTGGTACAGACCGCCATGCAGCGGATGACCCGCGACGATCTCCTGGCGCTTTATTCTGGGGTGATCGAGGCTGAAGCGGGGCGTTTCTTGTGGTTTGATGTCCGCGATAGTGGTAGAGGGCTTTCACCTGAGGAGCAAAAGGCCATTTTTAAGCCGCCCGTACCCGCCAATGTCCGGGGGCGCGCCAATCTGGCGACCGCCTACACTATCGTAACGCAGCATGGGGGCAAGATTGAGTTGCAGAGCGATATCAATACCGGCAGTTGTTTTCGTGTTTTGCTTCCCATCGAAGAGTAAAAGCCATGTTATCGGCCCGTGTCCTGATTGTTGATGATGAACCCGGTGTAGTCTACCTGTGCCAGCGCCTGCTGGAGCGAGCCTCTTTCAAAGTGTTGACCGAAACGGACCCCAGCCGGGCGCTGCGGGTGTTGGAGCAGGAACCGATCGATTTGCTGCTGGTCGATATTCGTATGCCGATCATGGATGGCTTCCAACTCATTTCTTATGGCAAAAGTGTTCAACCACAAATGGCGGTGTTGGTAATGACCGGGATGGGAACAGCCGACACGGCAGTTAAAGTGTTGCGCCGCGGGGCCGACGGTTTGTTGCTGAAGCCGTTTGATAGCAGCAATGATCTGATCGAGTCGGTCAATCACGTGCTCAAAACGGTGCGTGAACGCCGCGATGCGGCCAAACTTCAGGCGTTACAGCCATTGTTTGATTTGAGCGAAGCATTTATTGCCGAGACCGACCCGGCCGCGTTGCTTGAACTGGCGTTAACGTCGATCAACCGGCAGTTGAGCGTCTGCGCCGCCGGAATTTACCGTCTGCAACTGGAGGCCAACCGTTGTGTTCCGGTCAGGCTGACCGTATTGGGCGAACCGCTGCCGTGCGACGAAGCGCAGACCTTGTTTGAACTCTTGAGCGATCATACGTTACTGAGTGGAGCAAAGTTTGCCATCACGCACAGCGGGCCGCTCAGCCGTGCAGAGGGGCAGGCGTTTCTGGAGAAAATGAACTGGGGCAGTCTCCTGGTGGTTACGCTGCAACGCAGCCAACAAACGCTGCTGTTCTATGCGGCCAGTGATCCACATCAACTACCGTATGGTGAATTAGAGCTCGAATTGCTGGGTATTCTGGCGCGTCAGGCGACGATTGCCATGGAGAATGCCCGCCTGTATTCGGATTTGATCCGCTCGATGAGACAGGCAGAAGAGGCGGCGCAGGCATTGTTGCAGGCGGAAAAGATGGCGGCCGTTGGCCGGACGGTAGCATCGGTGGCGCACGAGATTAATAACCCGTTGCAGGCGGTGCAAAACTGCCTGCATCTCGCCGGCCGGCAGGAACTCAGTCAGCAGAAACGCAACGACTACTTAAAAATGGCTCGTTCAGAGGTGGAACGTCTGGCGCAGTCCGTGCAGCGCATGCTCGAATTTTACCGTCAGGGGGGGGCCGACAAGCAAAGCGTGGCGGTCGACAGACTGGTAGGGCATGTGTTGGAATTGCTCCGGCAGCAGTTAAAAGACCGGCATGTCATCGTACACACCAGCTTTGCCAGGGCGATGCCCGATGTCCTGGTGGTCCGCCAGCAAATTCACCAGGTGTTGTTCAATCTTCTTTTGAACGCAATCGATGCGACGGATACCAGACCGGAACTCAAAGAAATCTGGGTGGACGCCTGGGCGGAGAAAAAAGAAGTGTGTATCACGATTGAAGATAGCGGCCCAGGGATCTCGGCGGAGGTGTTGGAGCGGTTGTTCGAACCATTCTTGAGCACCAAACCGAACGGCACCGGTCTTGGGCTTTCGATCAGTTATGGTATTATAGAATCACACCGGGGTAAACTGGCGGTCGTGCCGTCTCGCAAAGGTTCCGGGGCCTGTTTTGAAATTCGGTTACCACTTGAGGATCGTCATGGACAAAGGCGCAGTACTGATAATTGACGACGAAGATACTATTCGCACCACACTCTCCGACGTATTGCTTCTGGAGGGGTATGCCGTCATGTCCGCGGAGAACGGCGAGGCCGGGGTGGAACTGGCGCTGCGGATGCCTTTCGATGTCGTTATTCTGGATTTAAAAATGCCGGGAATGAACGGCATCGAGGTTTTGCGCCGGGTGTTTGAAGGGGCGCCAGATATCCGCGTGATTTTAATCACTGCCTACGGTTCGATGGATACGGCGATTGAGGCGATCCATTACCGGGTGTTTGAGTATTTGCTAAAACCGGTCAACCCTGAGCAGGTGATCCAGATGGTTGAGCGCGCCATTGCTGATAAGCGCGCCAATCTGCTGGCAGCCAGCGATAAGGGGCTGGCGCAGCACGGCAAGGTGTATTATCTTTCCAATCAGATCGTGGTGGACTGCAACAAACGGCGCATCAGTTGGGGCGGGGAATTGTTGCAGCTTTCGCCCAGCGAGGCGCGTTTGTTGGAGATTTTCTTTCAGCGGATGGATGAGGTCATTACGCATAGCGAGCTGGTGTTTTTGATCCAGGGCTACAACGTCAGCCCGGACGATGCTGCCAAAATCTTGCGTCCGATCGTTTCGCGTTTACGCCAGAAACTGGATTCGTTACCCGGTGCAGCGTTGAAGATCAAAAGCGTGCGGGGTGCCGGGTATATGATAGAGACCAGCGTGACGTTTGAAGAAACTCAGGGGTGATCGGAGAAGGTATCCGGTGTAGAGGGGATGCGTGGCGGGTTGAGCCAGGCCAGCCAGCCGGTGGTATGTCTTTTGGCGGGGGTAATTTTATCGAAACTGACCAGAAACAAACTTAGTGCCAGTAATACGGCGCCGAGCCATTGCCAGGTGGTCAGTCTTTCGCCCAGCCAGAAGTTGGCGACCACGATGGTGACGAGCAGCTCGCCCAGCCCCAACAGGGCGGTTTGCAGGCCGCCCAGGTGTTTGACGCCCAGGAAGAGGGTCAGGCGAGAAAAGAAGGTGATCGAGGCCATAGCCAGCACTGGCCACCACGGCGCTTCTACCGGGGGCATACGACGATCGAAAAGAGCGTAGGGAATAACCACCGTTACGCTCATGGCGATGAGGGTGTAGAGCGTAACGGTGGGGGCGGGCACTTCGTAGAGAACGCGTTGGTTGATGATCAGGTGCAATGCGTATAGGATTGCGGATCCAACCATTAAAATCGCGCCCAGCATATCGATATGTTGATCGCCGGTACTCAGGAGCAAAAACACACCGGGCAAGGACAGGATCAGGCGAAAAACTGTCAGACGGCTGATTGGCTGGCGGTCGAGCATGAGCCAGAAGGCCACGAAGAGCGGGTAAAACGAGTAGAGCAACTGGCCGATACTGGCCTGAATGCGCCCGAGCGCAGTGTAATACAAAATGGATCCCAGACCGTTGACAAGACCGGCCAGCAGACAACCAGCCAACCCGACCGGGTAGATGTAGAAAAACTGGCGGCGAAAGAGGAGCATGAGAATCAGCAGCAGCAAACACGCGATGCTGGTGCGCGTGGCAACCACTAACAGCGGCGCAAACCCCAACGAAATGGCCTGCTTGCCGAAAATCGGCACCAATCCTAGAAATAAAGCCGAGGCCAGTGCTGATTGTATACCTGTAACGCGTCCTTTTTCCATGCTCCTCCTCTCTGAAACGGATCGTTATCCAAGCAAGGAGCGCACCTCTTCGAGTAATTCATCGCTCATAAAATCGCCTTTTTGCATCAGGCTTTGGATATGACCTTTCAGTTTTGCTTTTTCGGCAGGAGTGAGTTCTTTGGCCGTCACGACAATGATCGGGATATCAGCAGTGTCTGCCCTTGATTTGAGCGCATCCATGACAGAGAAGCCGTCCATTTCGGGCATCATCAAGTCCAGGATGAGCAAGCTGGGATGTTCCTTCTGCGCCAGTTCAACCGCTTCACGCCCGTTGGTGGCTTCAAACAGGGTGTAATTCCCCTGCGATTGCAGAATGCGGCGGATCAGGCGGCGGACTTCTGGGTTATCGTCGGCAATTTCGATGCGGGGGAAGCGATCGGTGGCAACCTTGCTCAAGGCAGCCAGCAGACCTTCTTCGTTGCCTTCTTCCATGCCGGCCGAGGGGAAATCGACGCTGCGTTCCCACCCTTCGCCCAGGATGTTCCGTTCAATGGGCATGGTGTGCCCGGTGCAGTTAACCACGATTGTGTCGCTCGGCTTGATCAGGCCGGCGCGGATCATCTTGATCAGGCCGGCAATGGCTACCGCCGCGGCCGGCTCGACCGACAGTCCTTCCATCTTGGCGAGGATGTGCAAGGCGCGATAGGCTTCTTCGTCGCTGACGCTTTCGATGGTTCCGCCGCTGGTCTCCAGCATCTTTTTGCGCAATACGGTGTATGTCCGTCCGGGGTCGCCGGTTGCCAGGGTGGCGATCAGTGTGCGCGGTGAGGTGACCGGGACGGCCGTTTCTCGCCCTTCTTTCCATGCGTGCACCATCGGGGCGCAGCCTTCGGCCTGGATGGAGGCTGTGCGCGGGATGCGGTCGGTCAGACCCATCGACTGCATTTCGGCAAAGCCTTTGATCACCCCAATCGGGCCCAGGCCGCCGCTGACCGCCTGGATGTACCAGTCGGGCACCTGCCAGCATGGGCGCGGGGCTGCCTGTTGGGGCGGGCCAAGGCGTTGGGTTAGCTGTTCGGCTATTTCGTACGCAATGGTCTTCATCCCTTCAACGCAGGGGATGCTGCGGGCGCCCAGATCGAGGAACAGGGCGCGTTGTTTGGCAAATTCGGCGGCCACCTGCTTGGCCTGATCGTACGAGCCGGTAATTTTGACCACCTGGGTGCCGTAGATAGCGACTTCACGCATTTTGGCCGCCGGCACCAGGCTGGTCAGGAAGGCCCACATTTTAATGCCCGCCCGGGCGGCGTAAGCCGAGTAAGAAATGGCGACATTGCCGGTGGACGCCACCACGACCTCTGTCACGCCGGCTTCTTTGAGGGCGGCGATGGTGATGGCTGCCTGACGGTCTTTGAAGGAGGCGGTAGGGCCCTGGCGCTCGTCTTTGAGATAGAGATTGGGACACCCCAGCATCATTCCGAGATTGACCGCTCGTATCAACGGGGTACCACCCTCACCCATGAACATATCCGGGTTCAAGTTTTGTACCGGTAATAATTCGCGATAGCGCCACAGGTCAAAGGGGCGTTCTTTAAGCTTTTCAGGCAGGGTTTGCGCCAGGCTGCCATAATCATAGACAGCCTCGCGCCACTGGCTCCCGCATTTCTTGCAGGAGGTGATGCCCGCGCTGAAAGTGGTCTCATTACCACAGTCCGTGCATTTTACAGTAAAGTGAGGGGGCATATTTAGCCTCTTTCGTCAGAATATTTTCAAAGCAAAGCGCCCAATCCATGGGAACCTGCATGCTGGCATGCTCGTAGATCGGGCGCTTTGACGAAATTACCTGGCAGGCGAAGAACGTTTCTGTGCCAGCATAGCCTCAAGCGTGTTCAATAGTTCGTGTTCGCGTAACAGGCCTTTGGTCAACATTTGTTGGCCAAAATCAGACAGGCGTTGGTGTTGCTCGGCGTTGAGATCCATACCGGAGAGAACGATGACCGGGATCGTACTCAGGTCGGCTTCCTTGCGCAATTTTTGCAGCAGTTCAAAGCCATCCAGTTCTGGCATGAACAGATCCAGGATGATGGCGTCGGGCCGTTTGCTCAGAATTCTTTCCCAACCCTGTTTGCCGCCTTCCGCCAGGAAGCAGTGGAAATGTCCACTTTCCTCGACCATCTTCTGCACCAGGCGTAGATCGGCGGTATCGTCGTCGATGACCAGCACCTCGTGCACGGTGCCATCGCGATTGATGCGGTGAATGGCATTGACCAGATCTTCGGAGAGGAACGGTTTGGTCAGGTAATCGGCAGCGCCTAAACTAAAGCCCTTGGCTTCTTCACCCAGGATGCTGCAAATGACGATAGGGATAGAACTGGTCTCCGGGTCGTTCTTCAATTCGTGCATGACCTGCCAGCCGTCGCGCTCGGGCATCATGATGTCGAGGGTAATCGCCAACGGTTCGATTTCCTTTGCGCGCTGGACGGCCAGTTTGGCATCGGTCAGACCCACGACGTAATATCCCTGGGGGCGCAAGAAACGCTCGTACAGGCTGATGACTTGTTGATCGTCGTCGATGCACAGAATGATGTTGATGGCGTCGGTCAGGTCTTCTTTCACGACTTCCTGTGGTTCTGGCTCGGGCAGCGGCAGGGTGAAGAAGAAGGTACTGCCCACGCCGACTTCACTGCGCAGCAGGCCAATCCGTCCCTTGTGCATTTCAATCAGCGAGCGGCAAATCGACAGCCCCAACCCGGTTCCACCGGTCTTGCGGGTAGGCGAGTCGTCCACCTGCGAGAAGGCCTGGAAGAGCTTGACCTGATCCTTCTCAGCGATGCCTGGACCGCTATCGGTAACCGTGACGATGATCTCTGGTTTGCCTTCTGCGCTTTTCTGTATGGCAGCTTCGACGGTGATCGTACCTTCTTCGGTGAACTTGGATGCATTCGAGATCAGGTTGAGCAATACCTGACGCACGCGCGTGGAGTCGGCGCGTACGGTAGGCAGGTCAGCCGGCACGATCTGGTTCAGGCGGATCGGCTTGTCCTTGACCAACCCGATGGCGGTGGACATGACGCTGTTAACCAGATCGCTGAGGTTTACGTCTGAGAAGGCCAGTTCCATCTTACCGGCTTCAATCTTGGACAGATCCAGGATGTCATTGATCAGGTTGAGCAGGTGTTGGCCGGAATTATAGATGGCGGTCAGGTCTTGTTTCTGCAAATCGCTGACCGGGCCATCGATGCCCTTCAGGATGACGCGGGAGAAGCCGATGATCGAGTTGAGCGGGGTGCGCAACTCGTGGCTCATGTTTGCCAGGAACTGGCTCTTCACCCGATCGGCCTCACGCATTTCCTCAAACGCACGCTGCGAGATTTCGTATGACCGGGCGTTTTCGATGGCCACGGCAATCTGGTCGGCGAGAATTTGCAGCACGCTCAGGTCGTCGGCCGTGAAGGCGTTGGTGCGATTCGATTGGATGTCGACGGCGCCGATGACGCGTTCGCCCAATTTGAGCGGCAGCCCCATTTCGGCTTTGGTATCGGGTAGCAAGGGGTTGGGGTAGTACATGGCGTTTTGCGAAACGTCGTTGACCACCAACGGGCGCCCGGTGGCGGTGACCATGCCGATGACGGATTTCGATCCAACCGCCAGCTTGTGGTTGCGTTGTTTCATGTCATACCCGGCGTCGCCGGTCGACTCGCGCACCACGGCGTAGGTGCCGTTCTCATCCAGCAGGAAGATGGAGGCATGATAGAAGTTGAAGCGTTCGACCAACAGGGCCACAATGCGGCTGAAGAGTACGTCCAGCGACAGCGTGCCGGTGGTATCGCGGGCGATCTCGGCTGCGGTTTGCAGTTCCAGCGCACGCCGTTGAGCCTCGGTCAGCAGTCGTTGTCTTTCCAGGGCGACGGCGAGACCGTTACCGGCCGCCAACAGGAGGCGTGCCTCCTCGGCGGTGTATTCGGCCGGGCGGCGGGCCGAGGTGGTCATGATGCCTATCAGGCGGCCCGCGCTGCGCAGCGGAACCATACAGGTCGAGATGATGTTGAACTGTTGCAGGGCTTTGCGGGAAATTGGATCGACACCTGCCTGGTAGATATCCGGGATGATCAGAACATCGTTCCCCAGGTTCTTGATGATCGGTAAGGCGGCGATGGGGAGGCGGATGCCGGAGCGCTGGTATTCAGCCTGAGCGTCGTAAAAGCCGATGACTTCCAGTTCGGTGGGCTCGCCCTCGTTGTTGGAAATTACGCTGAGCAGCGAGGCGCGATCGGCATTGGCCGGCAGCAGGGTCTCAGCAACCAGGGTAATGAGTTCCTGGGCGTCGACCGATTGGGCGATGCCGTTGCTGATCTTGTACAACTGAGCGGTTTCAGACAGGGCTGCCTGGGTCTGTTCGAACAGGCGCTGGTTTTCGATCGAAGTGGCGAGCTGATCGACCAGCGGCGGGTATGAACGAATTTCGCGGCCGGTAAAGTGGTGCCGTTCTGCCGAGTACAATAGCAAAGCGCCAGATTGGCGTTTGCCAATCCACATGGGCAAGATGGCGCACGAGTGAATGTTTTGTCGGTTGAGTTCGTCGTGGAAACTTGCCTCGATTTGCGCCTCGCTGATTTCATCGTAAAACAAGGGGGTGGGGGTAGCGACGGTGCGCCCATAAATTGACACCGGCAATTCTGTGCCCAGCGGGAACGGCGGTATGCCATAACCACTGTACCAGTTGGCCGAGACAACGATACGGCTGATCTTATTGTGCTGGTCGTGTTCGAATAACAGCAGCAGAGCTTGATTGATACTGGAGGAACGCAAACCGGTGGCGACGGCGGCCACCATTTCCTGCTGGTCTGCCGCCAGGGCCAGTTTGTGGCTGGCGTTGTACAGCCCTTCGGTTTCATCCAGGGTGGCCTGCAACTGATCCAGCAGATCTTCGCGGGTGAAGGTGTTGGCGATGGCGTCTGCCGCCAGGCGTAATACACCGATTTCTTCGCTTTGCCAGATGCGTTTATTGCCGGTCTGATCGAAGGCCAGAAAACTGGGGGTAGACGTTTTGCCCGGGACGGCCAGCATCAACGTGGTTTGAACGCCCTGATCGGTGAGGAACTCTTTTTGCGGCGTGGCGCTTTCATTGACGTGCTGGATGATCCAGCCTTTCTCACGCAACTCGTTGGCCCAAAACGAGAAAAGCGCCACCGGCATGTGCTGCGTTTTGCCCTTGTCGCTCCAGGCGCTGTCCGGCGCCCGCCAGTCGGCAATCGAACGCCAATACAGCCCGCTTTCATCTTCCTGCACCTGGGCGAAGTAAATATGGCTGTTTTGAGTGGCCTGGCTGATCATTTCCAACACTTCTGGCAGGGCGCGCGTCCCCGACTCGGTCAGTGTGGCCACGGCGCGGGCTACGTTGGCCTGATAGCGCTCGCGGTTTTCGATGGCGGCCAGGGCGTTCTGCATTTGCTTGAACAGGTCGGCGTTTTCGATGGCCGTGGAAGCCTGGGCGGCAATGGTCGACAGCAGTTCGGTCTGAATGTTGGAGTAGGTGCGTTCGGGCTGATACTCCTGCAGGATGATCATCCCTACCGGGCGTTCGCCAGCAAACATGGGGACCGCCAGCAGGGAGGCGGGCTCTTCTTCTTCCCCAAGGGATATTCCCATTTTCTGCAAAGCCGCTTTGACCTGGGATGGAATCAACAGGGGGGTGCGCGCGTGTAAAATATTTTCGGGGACACCCTTCAAAGATTGGGTCGGCAGGTGAATTGAATTTCCGCGCTGGATAACGAGCGGGAAATTGATCTTCTGGCGCTTCAGGTCATATTCGGCGATGACCAGATTATCGGTGTCCAATATCTGGCCGATGGTGGTGTACAGTAATTCATAAATCTCATCGCGGGTGGCAATGTGGCTGAGTTTTTGACCAATCTGGTTCAGCGCGGCCAGATCCTGGTTGCGGCGTAGCGTTTCCTGTTCGGCGCGAATTCTGTCCCCCAACTCCTGCTGTACGGCTGCGTACAGTTGGGCATTTTCCAACGCCAGAGCCAGTTGTTTGGTGACCTCTTCCACCAGCATGCGGTCGTCTACACTCCATTGGCGGGTGGTGGTTTCATCGACAATCTCGAGCACCCCCAGCCCCTGTTGGCGAACCTCAAAGGGCACGGCGATGGCCGCCGGTACAGTAGCCTGGGCTGCCTGTACGATGGATTCATTTTTGACCAGGCTTTTCATGCCGGCTTCGGTCCATACGTGTGAGGCCGGGCGGGGGGTCTCGTTTTCATACGCCATGCCGACCAACGAATAGGTCTGTGAACCGCTGGGGGGGCCCCAGGGTCTGAGTGGGCCGGTGCCAATGCGCGGCGGCATCACCGTTTCGGAAATCAGAGTCTCAGGGGTGGGATGTAATTCGGGGGGTAATAGCTGGGTAAACCCGTGCCAACCGACGGTGTTATTGTGTTCGTCGCGCCGGATCAAAATATGAATGCGAACGGCTAACCACCCGGCCGTTTCTGATTGGAAGAACAGATCGACTTCTAAAGGGATGCCGGGGCGCGGCGGTCTTTCTGCAAGAGCGTTTTTGAGAAAGGCGGCAGAACTGGAATGGAGCTTGAAGTTAAATAAAGACTGCCCGATGAACCCCCCGGCAGGGATGCCGAGGATTTCCTGCACCTCGGCGCTGCATTTAAGATAGGTGCCGGCGGTATCGCATTCCCAGGTCCACCCGCGCACGGTCGTAGAGTCGGGCGTGGACGGTTCTGTTTCCTGGGGGGCGGGCTGTGAGGCGCCGTTCTCCCCGATATTTGAGAATAAATTTTCAAGCCGGCTGCGCAGTTGTTTCTTTGACATACGTTAAAATCTCCTGAGCCAGGGCACGGTATTGGAGAGCGGCTCGACTTTTGGGGGCGTGATAATTGATCGGGGAGCCGGCCATTGAACTTTCGCGGATTTTGGTGTCGGTTTCGATCACCGTATTCAATACACCTTTGCTGAAATTTGCTCGCAGTTGCTCGCTCAATGTACGATGAGCGCGATTGCGCCGGTCAAACAGGGTCAAAACCAGGCGGTAGGTCAGCCGGGGGTTGCCTTGCGAACGGGCGCGGCGCACCAACGCCATCATATTGCGCAACGCATAGATTGAAAAGAATTCGGCCTGGGTGGGCAACAGCAACAAATCGCTTGTCATCAGGGCGTTCAGGGTGACGGCGCCCAGAAAGGGCGGGCAGTCGAACAGGATATAGGTGTAGTCCATGCGGGCGTCTTGCAGGATTTTGCGCAGAATGAGCTCGTACGCAGGCCGGATGGGTAGAAAGCGTTCTGCCATGCCCATTTCCTGGTTGGACGGCACAAGATCCAGGTTTGTAACGCCCGTCTGGCGCACAACTTTTTGAATGGGATAGGCCTCCATAAGAACGTTGGCAATGCTCAGGTTTGTTTTCTCGGGTTCGATGCCCACGGCAAGGGTCAGGTTGGCCTGGGCATCCAGGTCGATGAGCAAGACTTTCTCGCCCAGTTCTGCAAAAGAAGCGCCCAGAGAGAGGGTGGTGGTGGTTTTGGCCACACCGCCTTTTTCATTTGCGATTGCAATTCGATAGGTCATGCGTACCTCCAGGCATGGTGATTACTGGCGCGGTCGGTGCTCACGCTGGCGAGGGTGCGTTCTTGACGGCATCGGGTTGCTCGTCTTGGGACGCGTTGGGTGATACGGTTTCCTGCGCGGGAAGGTTGGTTTGCAGGATAATTTGAGCGCGGTTGGCCCGCAAAGAGTGTTTCAGTTCTTCCAGCGCGATCTGTAACATTTGCTGTGGATCGTTGGTTGAACGGATCTTGCTGGTAATCTCCAGCACTTTGCGTTCGCGCTCGGCGCGCCGCACGGTTTGTTCGAACAGCCGGGCATTTTCCAGGGCTTGAGCCACCTGATCGGCTACGGCCTTGACCGTTTCAACCTCTTCGGGGTCCCATTCGCGATTTTCGATGGTTTTTTCTTGCAGGTGGATGATGCCAATTGTTTCGCCGCGCAGCCGGATGGGAACGGCCATGGCGCTGTTTTGTGAATCGTCGCCCAGGTTGATGGCCGGTTGACCGGTTTCAAGGGCGGCTTGCATTTCGGGCGTTTCGTTCACCTCCTGGCGTTCGAACAGGCCCTGATGGGTGTAAACATAGACCGGGCGCGGCCGGCCGCTCATCTCACTGTGCCATTCCTGCTGCAAATACTGGCGATGGATGCGTTGCATTTCTTCCAGGGCGCGCGCCGTTTCTGCATACAGACGATTGTTCGTGATGGCGATGGCGACCTGGTCGGCCAGCGTGCTGAAGAGTTCGATATCATCGTGGGTAAACGCATTGGATTCGGTGCTTTGTACGTCCAGGGCGCCGATAATTTGATCGCCGGATTTGAGCGGCAGGGCCATTTCAGAGCGGGTCAGGGGCAGATCCGGGTTGTTGAAATAGACGGCATCTTCACCGACGTCGGTAGCGATACGGCCTTCACCGTGCGCTGTGGCATAGCCTACGATACCTACCTGGCCGACGCGAAGCCTGTGTTGGCGAGCGAGCATGCGCTGCCCGCCCTCCGAATTGGCGGCGCGCAGCACAGCATATTCCTTGTTTTCGTCCAACAAGAAGACGCCAACGTGATAGAAACCGAAACGGTCGCTAATCAGTTGGGTGACCTGAGTTAAGAAGACTTCCAGTTTCTGGGAAGACACGATGCCGCGGGCCACATCGGAAACGGTCTGTAACTGACGGCCGCGATAGCGCAGGACTTCGTTCTGGTCGGCCAGTTCGCGCGTTCTGGCACGCACGCGGTCTTCCAGTTCGTTAATGAAGCTTCTGAGCCGGCCGGTCATAATATTGAACGTGTTGCTCAACGTGCCTAGCTCGTCACGCGTGTCTACGTTGGCACGCGCTTCGAGATCGCCGGCCGAGATTCGTTGTGCTGTCTCGGTTAATTGTCCAATGGGGCCGCTGAAAATGCGGGCTAACAGCATGGCAACCAGACCAATCAGGGCGGCCAGGGCGATGGTGATCGTGGTTGACAGCCGGGTCTGATTTTTCAGCAGTTCGAGAAAATGCGAGCGATCCTGAATGTAGACCACGTTCCAGGGCATACGCTGCATGGTGATGACTGCCCCCGATTCGGTATGCGGCGAATTACCTGGGTGCGCCTCAAAGGTGAAATAGGGGCTGGTATCCATATTGCGCAAAGCGCGCGCCAGTTCCGGGTTGTTACCCGCCAGGGCTTCGCCGCGCTCATTGGGCAGACGCTGTTTGTCTTTGAGCTGCTTGATGATCTCGGTCGTCAGCGGTGTGACGGTCTTATAAATTTGATTGGGGGTGGCGATATCCGCCAGACGCATCATATTTTCATCGATCAGGATGGGATAGGAGCGTTTGCCCAACAGATTTGAATACCTTTCGAGGATTTTCTGCAAGACGCGCGCGTCGTAGCGAATTCGCAATACCCCGACGATGTTCTGCGCGTCGTCGCGTACCGGACTGCTGAAATAAATATAGCCGTCGTTATTGCGTGGTGAGAATAAGATGTTTGAGGTGTAAATTTGCCCGGTCTGTGCTGCCTGAACAAAATACTCATTCTGGGCTTCCAGCGTGCCGATTTGTGACGGTACCGTGTCGTAGATATTGACGCCCCAGATGGTCAGCACCCCATACGACAGGTACTCGGAGTTGGCCTTGGTCATCAGCGAGTTGAGCGTCAACGCCAGCTGGCGCTCGGTGGCGCCGCCGGCGCGCAGGTTGGCCGGCACCCGTAAATATTGAGCGAAGATGGGTAATTCGGCTTCCTGGGCGATGGTGGTCTGATTAGAGACGATAAACTCATCAATTGCTCCGGCGACCTGTTGGGCAGCCTGCCCGAGGCTCTGGTTGGTCTGATTTTGCAGCGCATTTTGAATGAAACCCGTTTCGATCACGGAGAGCATGATCAACGGGAAGAGCACGATGGCCAGGGCGGCGATGATCAATTTAATCTGGATGGTGGCAGTCAGATATTCCATCATCAACAGTGTGATGTACGCCATGATCACAATCCCCACCAGGCTGGGGATGTATATTTCCAGCGAGAGGATTTCAACCTGTTGGGTGGGGGGATAGTAATTAAAGAGAATACATAAACTGGCCAGGATCAGCCCACTGGTGACGACGTAGTCGGTGGCACGCCGGTTGGGGAGAACTGAACCGATCACAATGTGCATCAGGACGATCATTACCCCGATGGCCAGGCCGGTACGGGCGACCAGGATGGTGATGACGATCAAGGTCAATTCTGTGACGATGCTTAAAGCCACCATGCGCGTTCTGGCCAGGGGAATGAGGGGGGTATAGGTAATGCCGGCGGTAACCGCAGTGATCCAGAAGGCGAGTGCAATGACGATGTATTGCCAGTTCATTGGCGCACGGGTGATGACAGAATAGCTGGCGAAAGCCGCCCCGAGCATGGCAAACGCCCCGATGGTGATACTGGCAGTTTTGGCCGGCAGTGAGGGGCTGGGAGGTGTGCCGGTGTTTTCATCGGGAATGTTGGCGGATAAGGAAGTGGTCATACGTTCTCCAATAATGGCGGGAAGTCACCACGGGCCGGGCTTCACCGCTCGGGGCGAAGCTGCACCATAACCTCGGATACACCCAATGTACGTCCTAATTCGGCCACGGCAGTACGGAGGATGCTGTCAATATCTGAAGAGGCGCGTACTTTACTGCTGATTTCACTCACCACGCGTTCGCGTTCGGCCTGATTCTGAATCTCTTCCAGCAGGCGGGCGTTTTCAAGCGCCAGCGCCAGGCGGTTGGTGGTCGTTTCGAGCAGATTGACCAGATCCTGGGGGACGGTGGCGCTTTCAAAGCGTAAGTCGATAACGCCCAGCGTCTGGCCGCGTAGTCGGATGGGGAGCGCCACGACAGTGGCGGGGCGCCCGCTGTCGGGCACCTGCTTGATGATAATCTGCCCGCTGTCCAACGCGGCCTGCGCTTCGTTGCTTTGCTGCGCGCTTGTATCAACCTTGTGATGATGGTAACGGTAAGAATACTTACTGTGCTGGCGTAGCAGATGGGCATGCCAGGCTTCCTGGGTGTACTGCTTGTAGCCGACCTCCAGTTCTTCTACGTTGCGTTGCAACTCGGAGACGAGCTGAGATCTTTCTACGGCGACGGCCAACTGGTCGGCGATGATTTGCAGTACTTTAACGTCGTCTTCGCTAAAAGCTGCCTCTTCCATACTCTGGATGTCCAGCGCCCCAATGGTGCGATCGCCAACCTTCAGAGGGAGGGCCATTTCGGAACGAGTATGCGGCAGGAATGGGTTCTTGAAATGCGAGGCGTCTTCGCCAACATCCAGAGCGATGCGCGCCATGCCTTTACTGACCACGTAACCTACAATGCCAATTTCACCGATGCGCAGATGATGCCCTTGTTGCAGCATGGCCCGGCCGGCTTCGCCGGTGGCGGCCCGCAAGACGGCGTATTCGTTGCGTTCATCAGCCAGAAATACCCCGGCATGATAAAAGCCGAATTTGGCGCGAATCTGGTTGACGGCGTTGTTTAATAATTCACCGGTATTGTTCAGCAGCGAGATGTCGCGTGCAATGCTGCTGGCTGCTTCGATTTGCATGGTGCGCCGGTGTAATTCCTCCGTGCGGTTCTGGACACGCTCCTGCAGGCTGGCGCGCTCCATTTCCAATTCGTCGGTCAGCGCGCTCCGGCGGGTCAATGAGCCGCTCAAACTGTTCAACAGCGCCGACATCGAAATGCCGCTGATGCTCACCAGGATGAAGAATATGATTGTGCCGGACGTCCAATCCATGCCGTTGCCGGAGTTGGCCATCACCTCTACCGGTGGGGTGGGATAGTATTGGGTGCTCATCGCCCAACCGGTGAGGATCAATGACGCCAGCGACATGGCCGCCGCACCGATACCCTGGCGGAAGCCGAGCAGAACGACCGTCATGACGGTGAATGCCAGGAGGAAGACGCGCCCATCACCGCTCAGACCGCTTTCCAATAAACCCACTGCCCCTAGAATGAAGAAGATAGAGAGGATCAAGTGGGCACGCATGGCGTAGGGAATATTGCGAAAAAGGGTGAAGACCAGAATCAGGGTATAGACCACCACATAAATGATCAGCAAATAGGTTTCTTGCTGGCGGATCGAATTGATGACCCCGGCAATCACTCCGGCTGTACCCAGAATCGAGGAGACGATGAACACATATTGCAGGATGCGTTCACGCAGAATGAGTAATTCATCCCGCCCCTTCAGCGTTTCGGGGATTTGATTGGGGAGAATATTTCTGAATACACTCATCCGGCACTCTCCTTCCGACTACCGTTGCCTTTATTTTTCTGCTGGGCCGGTTTCTCATCGGTGGCGCTATGAACCAGAGACTCGCCACCCGGGTTAAGTTGTACACTTACCTCGGCGACGTTGGGGAGTTGTCCCAATTCTTTGACGGCTATTTTAAGGATTTCTTCGATGCGGACGGCGCGGGAGAACTGGCTGCTCAGTTGGTTGATCTTTTCTTCCTGGGCAGCACGCTGTTGGGTTTGCTCGAGCAGACGGGCATTCTCCAACGCCAGGGCTGTTTGCACAATGACCGCATCGACGAAGTTCTGTTCATCTTCGCTCAGTCGGTCTGCGTCTGTTTCAAGCGATAACTGACCGATGGCTTGCTCGCGCAGGGTGAGCGGCACCTGGATGACGTTGCCCTGGTTCTCGGAGCGTTTCAATGGATTCTCGTAGGTGTATTCCAACGCGCCGCGGAAGCCTATCGTTTCGGTCCAGGCTTTGAGCAAATAATCACGGTTGAGGATGCGGACTTCTTCCAGATTGACCTGTGCCTCCTGGAAGAGTTGGGCGTTAACCAATGCAATTGCCAGGCTGTCGGCCACACCTTCCAGGACGAGGATATCGCCTTCATCAAAGGCATTGGGCAGAGCAGATTGAATACTCAGGGCGCCTAACACCCTGCCGCGGCTGATAATGGGCAGCGCCAGTTCGGAACGAGTGAGCGGCAGGTAGGGGTTGTTGAAGCGCACGGCCTCTTCGCCCACATCCAGGGCGATGCGTGGCTTCTGATTGATGGCGCACCAACCGATCATCGAGGTGCCGCCCAGTACCAGGCGGTGCCCGTCGGCGATCATGGCGGTGCCGGCGGCGCCGCTGCCGGCGCGCAACACGGCATACTCTTGTTTTTCGTCGATCAGAAAGATGCCGACATAATATAGATCGAAACGAGCCTTGATCAGTTCGACGACTTCTTGCAACAGAGCGGTGGGATCCAGCATACTGCTGATGGTGCGCGAGATATCGGAGGCGGTGCGCAGTTGTTCCAGACGACGTTGTACATCCTGAGTGCGCTGTTGGATCTTCTCATCCATGCCGGAACGTTCGTCCTGAACGGCTTTGACCAGTTCGTCGCGACGCACCAGCGTTCTGCGCAACTGGCTGATCAATGTGTCGAACGGGGCAGAGATCATCAGGCTGGTGAGGATGAGTACGAAAGTCGAAATTCCCCAGGCAGCCATGTCGCCGGAAGTCGCCATACGGTCCATCGCCGGTAGAGGGATCAGGCCGTTGTTCATGGCGACGCCAATTCCTATACTGGTCAACGTGCTGAGTACCAGGGCGCCCACCCCGACTTTCCAGTTGACAAACAGCCAGCAAAAGGCGGTGAACAGGATTAAGAATGAACCGGATTCTCCACTAAGGCCGCTGTCTAATAGATCTTGCACGCCCAGCATGTATAACATGAACAACAGACTGCCGATGCGCCAGAGAAAAGGCAGGCTTCTCCAGATTGTCATCACCACGACAGTGGTAAAGGCAAAGACGAAGAATGCAGCGGAGATGTAAGCCTGGCGTTGAATGGCGGCAATCGTACTGTTGATCGTCACGGCCAACCCGGCGATCGAGGTGACCAACAGTAAATTCTGCACCAGGCGGGAGCGGATCGCTTGAAACTCAAAGCCATAGTCTGATGAGGAGGAGACGGGCGTTGAACCCGAAGGGGTGTTACTCATTGGTCAACCTCCTGATCGTGTCCGTTATCGCTTGTGGGTGGGGCGATCACGGTGGTGGATGCCGCCGTGGTAACCTGAATGCGGGCCCGATGGGCGTTGAGCGCACGGCAGATTTCAGTGGCCGAGGTCTGCAGGATGGCTTCCATATCGACCGAACGGCGGATTTTGCTGGTGGCTTCAAAGAGTTGGCGCTGCCGTTCGACCTGTAAACGTACCTGGCTCACCAGGCGAACGTTGGCCAACACGGCGCCCAGGTTTCTGCCCAGAGTGGTTAAGATTTCCATATCGGTTTCGTCGAAAGCGGCTACCTCGCTGCTTTCCAGGTTCAGGACCCCCATCAATTCATCACCGTAGATGATGGGAACCGCCACTTCTGAGCGCACGGCCGGGTCCAGGCTTACATAGCGCGAGTCGGAGCGCACATCGTTGATGCGAATCGGGGTGCGGGTGGCTGCCACGGTCCCGATGATGCCCTGCCCAATTTCCATCTGCGTGGTGATATCTGCATTGGGGTAGCCGGAGATGGCCTTGGTTTCCAGTTTGTTCTGGGCGTTGAGCAGCAGGATGGCGACCCGTTCGTTTTCGAGGGTAACGCGCAAGCCCTGCACAGTTTTGATCAAAGCATCCTGAATGGTGCCGCTGCCGGATGCCGTCGATGTGATCTGGTGCAACAGGCGATGTTTTGCCAGCGTCTCCTGCGCTTCCTGGAAGAGTTGCGCATTGACAATGGCAATGGCCAGCTGATCGGCGAGAATCTGGAGAATATTGACGTCTTCATCCGAGAAGGCGTTGACCTTGGTGCTTTGCACGTCTAGCGCTCCGAGCAAGATTTCACCGCTGATCAAGGGAATGGCGAGCTCTGCACGGGTCTCGGGCAGCAGCGGGTTGACGAAGTGGGTAGGATCCTGGCTGACGTCGTTAATCACCAGCGGTTGCCGCCGGGCGGTGGACTGGCCCACGATGGATTGAGAACCCACGGCCAGGCGATGTTTGGCCTTCTTGAGGTGTTCGCCGGCCTCACCGGTTGATTCTTTCAATACCGCATACTCGCCCAAGGCATCCAGCAAGAAGATGGAGGCGTGATAGAACCCAAAACGATCGCGCACCAGGTTGACGGCATTGCGCAGGAAGCTGGTCGGGTCGAGGGTGCCGGCGGTATCGCGGGCGATTTCGGCGGCGGTGAGCAATTGCTGCGCACGGCGCTGGGAAAGCTCTTCGGTGCGTTTCATGGCGGTGATATCGCGGCGAATGGTCATCGTGCCGATCGATTTGCTGAAACGATCATACACCGGGATACGCGTAGTCAGTGTCCAGCTCTCCACACCATCCTGCCGTACGCTCTTTTGCTGGATGCCCAGTACCGGTTGGCCTTTGCGCAGAACCTCCTGTTCTTCCAAAAGCTGCTCCGCAGCGGTGTCTGGGTCGGAGAAATCGAAATCCGATTTGCCAAGCAGTTCTTCTGGAGAGCGAAAACCGAGGATCTGGGCATAGGAATTACTGCTTCGGATATAGTGCCCCTCGGTATCTTTGAAGTAGATATAATCCGGGGTGTTATCCAGGTGGGCGTTGAGCAGATAGCGCTCCATATCGTAGGCGCGCAGCGCCTGTTGCATTTCTCGCAGCAGTTGGGCGTTGCGGAGGATGGTGGCTACCTGGGGCGCCAGGATGGTGAAGAGGTTGAGGTCGTTTTCTTTAAAACGTTCCTCGTGCTCGGTATCCTGAACGACCATAGCGCCGATCACCTCGCCCCCGACGATTAACGGAACGCCCATCCACGATTTGGCTGGCTTGCCGATGATCTTGACCCCCATACCGATGGCGGTCTGCTCGGTGTCTTTGACCAGCAAAAGCGGCTGGCGGGTGCGGATCAGATGAGAGGTCAGACCCTCGCCCAATGGATACGGCGCCACGTTTACTCGTTCGCCATTGTCGATCAGATAAGGCATTTCGATCGTGTTGTTTTTGGCGTTGTACTGCGCCACCAGGAAGCTCACGTCGCCGCCCATCGTCTGTTGAATTTGCTGGTGGAGTGTCTGGTAAAGGCGCATCAGATCGGTTTCGTTGGAGATGGCCTGGCTGACGCGGGCCAGAATTTGTAGTTGATCTACCCGCAGGATCAAATTTTCGAGAACGGAGACGCGATCCAGGGTATTGGCCACGACTTCCATCATGTTGGCATACGGCTGCATCACGGTGGAGGTGATGGGGATTGGCTCGCGCGAACCCAGAACAATGATCTTGGTCAGTTGGTTGTTCTGATTGATGGGGAAGATGGCGGCCGAATGGCAGCCGCGCCGGTTGAAGAACGAGAGGATGTTGAGGAATTCGGACGGCTCGGTCAGATTGGTGACGATGGTCATGCTGCTCTCGGCCAGGCGTTCGGCGACCTTTTGCAGCGGCAGGGTGATCCCCTGGATGGAAGCCGAGGCCGACGGGTTCTTGGGGTCGTTGAGGGCCAGAATGCTCAGATGATCTTTCTCGACTGCAAAAATGGCGCTGACATATTGCGTGGCGAGCAGGGTGGCGGTGATGGTTTGCAGCGCTTCGGCTTCGCTTTGCGCCCGGGTGATTTGCCGGCTGGCGCGGTAGAGCAGCGAGGTTTCTTGCAGGTCGATCTGTGTGGCTTCCAGCAAGCGGGTGTTTTGCAGCCCGACGGCAATCTGGTTGGCGAGCGTCTGAAAAACCGAAACGGTATCGGCGTCAAATGCATCCGGCTGGAGGCTTTGAACGTTCAGAACGCCCAGCACCTGTTTGTCGATGGCAATGGGAACGGCAATGGCCGAGTTGACGCCGGGAAACAGCGGGTCATTTTGATAGAAAGGATCGTCGCTGATCTCGGCTGCGACGCGCGCCTGATTGTTCTCGGCGACCCAGCCAATCAAAGAAGCCGGGCCGACCCGGACACGATGATCTTCCAGATCCATGCCTTCGTTGTCACCCTGGTTATACGCCCGTAAGATGGCGTAACGGCCAACCTCATCGACCAGGTAAATGCTGGCGTACGAGTAATTAAAACGATCCACCACCAGGTCCACCGAGCGTTGCAAGATTTCTCGCCGGTCGGTAGATGAGGTAGCCAATTGGGCCACTTCCGAGGCGGTGCGCACCTGTTCGGTGCGTTGTTGTACCTTGTCTTCCAGTGAGCGGTACAACTCGCTTAACTCGGTTACCATCGTGTTGAACGAATAGGCCAGCAGGCCGATTTCGTTGTTGCTGCGCACCTCCGCCTCTTGCGTCCAGTCGCCTTGTGAGAATTTGCGCGCTTTTTCGGCCAGTTGGGTCATTGGGGTCACGATACTGCGCGCGCCCGCATAAGAGGTGCCGGCGATAATGAGCAGTACACCGGTTAATAGGAGCAGGTTAAAAGTACCCAATAAGGGCACCTGACCATAAATCACCGAGGTGGGCACCTCGATGATCACCCCCATGTTCATGGTGGGAATCCATGTAACGTAGGAGAGCACCGGGGTATTGTTGGTAGAGGTGTATTCTCCGGGGCCCTGGCGTTCTGCGCTATTGACCAGATTCTTGATGGCGGCGATTTGATTGCTGCTGCCCTGCATACGCATGAAGTTGAGCAGCATATCGTTCCAGCCGATCAACGAGCCGCCTTGCAGCGAACCATCGGGGATGAAGTAGAAAGAGCGAGCCTCAGGGAAAAATGAGCCGGCGCTCACCACAATGCTGCTGAGCAGGTCGCTCTTGGTGGTGCCGATGATGGTGGCGATGATCTGCCCCTGAGCATCGGTAAACGGCATCGAGGTGAAAATAATGAGACTGTTGAAATAGAAGGGGGATGGGTTATAAGAGGTGATCGATTTTTGTTGGCCGAGCAGCTCGTATAACGGATTCCCCTCTACCAGTTTCAGGCTTTTCCAGGATTCATTGGTGCTGGCAAAAATGCTGCCGTCCGGCAAAACGATCATGATTTGATCGAAGGCGGGGTTGGCATCCTGACGGAGGGTGATGCGCAAACGGGGCAAAATGGTAGACTCAATAATGCGCGCTGTATTTTCACCATTAATGTCTTGCAAGGCCTGGGTAAGCTGAGCGCCGAAATAGGGTTGTTTGGTCAGGTCTTCAAGCGGGGTCGGGCGTGAATAAATCAGATTGTTTAGCTGCCGGACGTAGGTATTCGAGATAGCCTGTAATTGTCCGGCCGCCTGGTCACGCAGCAGGGTACGAGAACGGAAATAAGTTGCGCCACCTACCACCAACACCGGTAAGAGGGAAAAACCAAGGAGCCACAACACCACTGTCCGTACCAGACTTCCCCTGAACTCCCTGGTATGAACGGACGGTTTGGGCGGAGAAACGGTCACAGACATAGTGTAACTCCTTGTAAATTACATTTCCCAGACAGAATCACCATTTAATATACGTTGAATTTGATCGGGGAAACGATCTGGATCGAGCGGCTTGCCTAGAAAACCGTCGAAACCTGACTGGCGAGCTTTATTGATTTGCTCGACGCTGGCCTCGGCGGTGACGGCAATGACCGGCGTGGCGCGCAGTCGCGGCGACTGCCGGATTTTGCGCAACGCGCCGTAGCCGTCTTCGTATGGCAGGCGGATGTCCATCAGGATCAGATCCAGGCGCGGCAGGGTGTCGGCGTATTCGACCACCTCGTATCCTGAGGTTTTCCACTCGCAATGAATCCCGAGGAAGCCAAGCATACGGGCAATGAGTACAAAATTAGAGACATTATCTTCGACCACCAATACAGTGGTATCTTTGGCGATTCCTTTGCCGGAACCGCCGAGCAGATCAACAGGGCCAGTTTCATCAATGGTCATTGTTTTCTCTCTCCCCTCAGGCTGATTTTCCCATGAAGCGTTCAACTTGAGTGATAAAAGTGTCTACATCGATCGGCTTTTCAATATAGCCATCGCAGCCGGCCTGTAAGGTGCGCTCCCGGTCGCCTTTCATCACATTTGCGGTGATGGCGATAATGGGAACATTAACCATAAAAGGCAGTTCTTTTAGTTCTTTGGTCAGAGTGTAACCGTCCATATCGGGCATATTGATATCCATCAGGACTAACGCCGGTCGATGGGTCTTTAATAGCTCAAATGCCTGCGAGGCCCGTTCCGCTTCGACCACATCATATCCATAGGCGTTCAATAAACGTCTGACGAGGATACGATTGTCAGGGTTGTCTTCGACGTGAAGGATGAGTTTTTTATCGGGCATGCTGTAATCCTCCTGCCTACGATTTTAGCATAAACGGCAGGTTGCTAGAAAACGAATTTGCAAGTTGTATACCATATATTAGCGTAAACCGATCACGAATCCTGGTAAATCGGGTGTATTTACTTTATTATACCGATTTCTGTCCTGGAAAAGCATCACGGTTTCATTTCAGTTTTGTAAGCCTACGCGCCACAGATGTTGGGGTAAGTTAACAAACGCTTTCTGGAGGGGCGGTAGGTTTCGATCACACGCATCAGTTCATCCAGGGGCAGGGCATGGGCGCAGTGTCCCTGGTAGCCGGTCAGGGTGGTGGCGCAGGTCAGGGCGTTGAAGATGGCTTCTTCCACAGCTTCGGCTACCGCCTGATAAAGCGGGTCCATGCCAAAAGCGGGGATGGCGTCGATCGTCTGTACGTTTCCGGCGCGCGGGTTGATCCTGTTGGCCGTTGAAAAGGCCAGGAACAGGTCGCCGCTGCTGGTATGGCCCAACCCGCCCACGCGCGCCAGCCCGACCGTGGCCCGCCGCGCCAGTTGCTTGCACTGGTTGGGCAGCAGCGGGGCATTGCAGGCGATGATGATGATGATGGAACTGCTGGCAGCCGGAGTTTGCCAGGGGATGGGAACCCGTTGGGCGTCGATCTCACTGCCGACGGGAATACCGTTCAAGCGCAGGTCGGCGCGGTTGCCGTAATTGGCCTGCACCAGCACGCCCAGCACATACTCTTGTTCGAGCATGGGCACCCGGCGTGAGGCCGTGCCGATGCCGCCTTTAAATTCGTGGCAGATCATGCCCGTACCCCCACCCACGTTGCCCTCGGCGACCGGCCCATCGCTGGCCGTTTCGAGGGCCTGCAGTACGTGGGCGGCTGTCAGCGGGAAGGCATCGATATCGTTCAACCAGCCGTCGTAGGTTTCGGCAACGACCGGCAGTTTAAAGGCAAACCCGCCGTGCACCTGCGCCCCATAGGCGACCAGGGTATCGCGCACCAGGCCGACCTGGTTGGTGTTGGTCAGCGCGATGGGGGAGGCGAGCAGGCCGAATTCTTCCACGAGATGCATGCCGGTCATTTCGCCGGTGCCGTTGAAGGCGTGATACCCGGCGGTAACAAAATTGGTTGCCAGGTCTGTATTGTGGGGCAGGATGAGCGTGACCCCGGTGCGGACGGTGGCCGGTTCATCCTGGATCAGCGTGGTGTGGCCGACGCGCACGCCGGGGACATCGGTAATGGCGTTATTTTCGCCGGTCGGGTAGGTGCCAATTTGAATTCCGAGGGTGCGCAGGCGAGCGGGCGAGAGAGAATTGGTGGACATTTCGATCTATCCTTGACAATATGCAATTGCATTCAGTATAATTCAGCGGCTTGAAAATAAACCAGGGGTCTGGTTGGCAACTAAAGAGGAGTTATAATGGTCCCGCTTCCGAAACGAAAACATTCTAAGGGTCGCCGCGATCGCCGCCGATCGCAGGATGCACTGCAGGCGTTGAGCCTTGTCCAGTGCAGTAATTGTGGTGAAATGCGCCCGCTGCATACGGTATGTCCCAATTGTGGACATTACCAGGGGCGCGAAGTCATCGACATGCAAAAAGAAGCCAAGAAGTAAAGTAAACGGGCCGCACACACACGGCCCGTTCGCTTTTTTTATCCCTACAAGGCCCATGCCAGCATAAGGCCAAAGATGGCTACGACCAGCCCCAGATGCAGGCACAGATCGGTGGTGACCAACCAGGTGCCTGGGGCGACCAGGCGCAGGATGAAGTTGATCACGATCAGCAGCAGGCCGATGAGCGGGATCAGGCCTTTGCGAGTCGCCAGTTTTTCGGACAACCAGTCAATCAGTTGCGAGAGTTGATCTAACATCTTTAATTGGCTCCGCCGGGGGTCTTCTTTTCGGTTTTGGTGTAAGCCTGGAAGCGTGCCATCAGGCGCCCAGGGATCTGGCCCTGGATGGTGACGCCGCCCCGCCCGTGCTCTATTTTTTGGACGCGGCCCTGATCGTGGAACAGCGAGATCAACTGGCCTTGCTGGTAGGGCAGGTGCAGGGTGATGGGGACGAAGGTCTCAAACAACTCGGCTTCGATGGCGCGCATTAAATCGGTGACGCCATCTCCATTATAGGCCGAAATCGCGATTGCATTGCCAAATTCGACAACCAACTGGCGGGCGCTCTCCGGGTCGGGGAAGCGGTCAATTTTGTTCAGCACGGTGATGACGGGGATGTGGCCGGCCTCGATCTCCGTCAGCGTCTCCTGCACCGACTGCCACTGCGCCAGTGCGTTGGGGTGGGTGATGTCGACCATGTGGATCAGCAGGTCGGCTTCGGAGATTTCTTCCAGGGTGGCGCGGAAGGCGGCCACCAGCTGGGTGGGCAGTTTCTGGATGAAGCCGACCGTATCGGTGAACAGCGACCAGTGCCCGGCCGGCAGTTCCACCCGGCGGGTGGTGGGGTCCAGCGTGGCGAACAACTGGTCGGCCACGTAGACCTCGGCGTGGGCCAGCCGGTTGAGCAGCGTAGATTTGCCGGCGTTGGTATAGCCGACCAGGGCCACCACCGGGATTTGTGAGCGTTTGCGTTGGGCGCGATAGCGCATGCGGTGGGCGCGCACCTTTTCCAACTCTTGTTTGAGCTGTGAGATGCGCCGGTGAATCTCGCGCCGGTCGATTTCAAGCTGGGTTTCACCCGGGCCGCGCAGGCCGACGCCGCCCACGCTGCCGGTGCGTCCGGCGGCGCCGCCGGACTGGCGGGCCAGGTGGGTCCAGGCGCGGGTCAGGCGCGGCAGGCGGTATTCGTACTGGGCCAGTTCAACCTGCAAAATGCCTTCACGCGTGTTGGCGTGTTGGGCGAAGATATCCAGGATGAGAGCCGTTCGATCCAGTATGCGCACGTTGTCGCCAAAACGATTTTCGAGCTCGCGCTGGTGGCGAGGGGAAAGTTCGTTGTCGAAGACGATCACCTGCGTCAGGGTCTCTTCGGCGAGCGCCTTAAGCTCTTCCACCTTGCCGCTGCCGATAAAGGTTTCGGGGTTGGGGGTATCGAGGCGCTGCGTGGTTTCACCGACGATTTCCAGTCCGGCGGTGTCGGCCAGCAGAGAAAGTTCGGCCAACGAATCGTCTAACGACAGCAGGGTTTTCTGCGAACGTAATTCTACGCCCACCAGAAAGGCGCGCTCACGGGGTGGTTGTGTGGGTTCTGCTACTTTTTTTGCCATCATAACGCTTTATGCTTTGACCTTTACCCAGTCGGCCAGTCGTTGCATGGCCTCTTGCATGCGGTCGGTGGCGGTGCCGAGCGAGATGCGCACGTAACCCTCACCGTACTGTCCGTACACAATGCCGGGCGTGGTGCTGACGCCGGTGTCTTCCAGCAGGCGATTACAGAAGTCCATGCTGTCGGTAAACCCGGGCGGCAGGTGCGCCCAGACGTAGATGGCTGCGGGCGGTGTCTGCACGGTGAAACCGACCGAGCGCAGCGCATTCAGGACAATGTCACGCCGCTGCTGGTAGACCTGGTTGCGGGCTTCGATCCAGCTCTGATCGCCGCTGATGGCGGTGATGCCGGCCTCCAGGATGGGGGCAAAGTGCGACGAATCCATCTGGCTCTTATAGGTGTTCAGATAATGGATGATTTGAGCGTTGCCAACCGCCATGCCCAACCGCCAGCCGGCCATATTGTACGTTTTGGAGAGCGAATTGAACTCAATCGCCACGTCTTTGGCGCCGGGAATTTCCAACAGGCTGGGTGCATGGTAGCCGTCGAAACACACGTCGGCGTAGGGAGCGTCGTGGGCGATGATGACCTGGTGTTTATGGGCGAACGCCACCGCTTTTTCAAAGAAGTCGCGGCTGGCGACCGCTCCGGTGGGGTTGTTGGGGTAGTTGATCCACAACAGTCTGGCGCGGTCGGCAATTTCGGCGGGGATGGCGTCCAGATCGGGCAGGAAGTTGTTTTCGCTGAGGAGCGGCAGGGTGTAGATCTGGGCGCCGGCGATGATGCCGCTGGCTGTGTAGACCGGGTAGCCTGGGTCGGGCACCAGGGCGACGTCACCGGGGTTGATCAACACCTGGCTGAGATTGAACAACCCTTCTTTGGAGCCCAGCAACACGATGGTTTCTTTTCCGGGCAGCAGGTCTACGTTGAAACGCCGCTTGTAATAGGCGGCGATGGCCTGATGGAAGGCCTGTGTCCCGCCGTTTGGCGTGTAGCCATGCGTATCTGCCCGGCGGGCGGAATTTACCAGCGATTCAATGATAAAATCGCTCGGCGGAAGATCCGGCGAGCCCATATCCACACGAATAATGTCGATGTTCTGAGCGCGCAGGGCAATCAGTTTTTGGCTGAGTGCGGCGAAGAAATAGGGTTTGAAGGAAGCGATCCGGTCGGCAGGTTTAATGAAGCTGGCGATCTGTTGATTGGTTTCTGGTGTCATGCTTTTCCTCTGGGGGAGCGGGTGGAATTACATTGGCAAAAAGTTTTGCGGCCTTATCGTCAGGCGGGTGGATGCGCAGCGGCAGCAGGATGTGGAAGGTCGAACCGGGAAGGTTCTCTTCATCGTAGCCGCTCGATTCAACCCAGATTGTACCACCATGCGCTTCGAGGATGCCTTTCGCAATGTGCAATCCCAGACCGGGCCCACCACCTTTGAACTTGGTTTTGCCGCTCGAATGTAAAGCAATATTTCCGATCCGCCCAAATTTTTCAAAAATCAGGACCTGGTCCTCTGGAGCGATACCGATGCCGGTATCCTGGATGGTGATCTCAAGAAAACCGGGCAGCTTTCTGCCGCTGACGGTGATTTTACCGCCATCCGGAGTGTATTTAATGGCGTTGGTCATAATGTTGCGCAGCACTTGCAAAATACGCTCGGGGTCGGCAAACGTTCTTTCGTTGGAACCCGGAAACGATTTGATTTCCAACTGGATGTTGCGTTCCCGGATGATGGTTTCGAGCTCGCTGCACAGGGCGGCCAGATGGCGGTTGACCCAGATCGGCTGAAAATTGAGCGAAAGCAGGTTGTTGTCGATCAGCGAGACGTCGATCATATCTTCAATGATGGCGCGCAGACGTAGCGTGCCGGTACTGATGCCGCGCAGCAGGATTACCTCGGCCGAATCGGGTTTGCTGCGCGGCTCGACGTTTTCGCGCAACATGGCCGCGTATCCTTCGACCAGCGTCAACGGGGTGCGCAATTCATGAGCCGCCACGGAGATGAAATCCGATTTGCTGCGATCCAGGCGTTCCAGCGTTTGTTTGACCTGGGTTAACTGGTTGGATACATATGCGACGCGCGCCTGCATTTCGAATTGGGCCGCCTTTTCAAAGGCGTAGGTGAAACAGGGCATGAGCACATTCAAGAGATCGAGTGCATCGGTCTCGCTCAACGTCTCACGGCTGACATCCAGGGCGCGCATGGTCAATACGTTGATGAACTGCAGTAAACTGCTCGAACCACTTTCGAGATCGGTCTGGGTGAGCGAGGTAGCCCACATCGAGAGCAGCGGATCGAGCCAGCCGTTGTTGCCGGTTTCGACCGCCTGCTCGACCAGGTCGATGAACTGCACCAACTGGCTGCGCAGGTCTTCGCGCAGACCGGCGCCGCGCGCCAGGGTCAGGGTGGCGCGATTGAGCCAGGTGGGCCGGATACTGCGCAAAAGATCAAGTTCGTGCATGCTTCAAGTTTACGTCAGGTTTCAATTTTTGCCAATCGTTACTCAAGGTAATTGTACAACATGCTGCTCAATTGGTGACCTTTCTGACCCGGCCGAAATTGGCGCCAGCACGGCGTTTGACTCGCCTGGTGGTGTATGGCCGGGTTGCTGGCGACCCAGATCCAAAAGTCCGGCAGATAGTCTATGCCTTGTTCCATGATTTTGGAGGGTAGTGTAAAATCATTTTAGTAGATGATCGGGTTTCCCTTCCTGGTTGTGGTGATCGTAAGGATAACCTGACCTACTGCTTTTTGTTAAGGTACAGGAAATTACGGGAAAAAGTTTACACTATTATTCAAGTAAGAGGGATGAATGACGGAATCTCTTGAAAGGTTTCATCGTTTACTAAATAGGGAAGATATCCTTCCCGAAGGATACCTTGCTCGAAACCATCTTTGTTATCCCTTGGTGTGCTATATAAACATAATTATCGGACTTTATACAAGCCACAACTATGCTGCGATACCTCTCTTCATAAAACGGGCATACGAACATATGCTATTAAGAAAGGAAAAACTTTCTGAGAACAAATTTTATGAGAACTTAGTACTGGAATATTTGTCCGAAATGACGAAATATATATTAACTTTGGAAATTGAAAGAATGTATATCGACTTGATACCTGAGGAATTATTACCCTTTGGGACGCTATAGGCCGATTCGCAACCGGGTTTGTTCCGCTTCCTCAAAGAGCCTCTATTTTTTGCCGACAGCCTGTTTCTGAAGAAACCAGAGCGGATCATGGCGCTGATCAGGCGGGGTATCTATTTTTTAAACCCTTCGCAAACTGGTGCTAATCCCTCTGCAAAAGCTTCCGGACCACTTGCGGTAAAGTATACTACAACTCCTGCTGTCAAAAGGTCGTCGTAGTCGTAGGTATAGCTCACCTCGGCCTTGCTCGCCAGGTTGCCCAACGCATCATACCCGTAGCTCCAGGCGCCCAGGTCGGTGTCCTGAATCCCCGGTTTGCGCCCACCCGGCTCGTAACTGATCGCCGTCACTGCCGCACCGTGGAGCAGGATAAGTTCAAGGGCGAGAAGCGCCCCATCACTGGCCCAGCGCCCGCGGCCGGGCGCTGGGCCGCGGCTTTGAGCACTGGCGGGAAGAAGGGGTTACCCGGCCGGCCGGGATGCGCCGGCACGCCGGACACCGGCAGCTTCGTTGAGGAGCCCTGGCCCAAACGCAAGGGCGGACGGTCTGAGCCGGAGGAGAAACAGATGGCCTTGTTTTAGGGGGATAGCAGTTAGAACATGATCCACCCCGGTGTTGAGGGTGGATCATGTTTTCAGACAGGCCCAGAATACTTGCTAGGGTGTCCTCCAATTTACCCAGCCAAACAATTCATTGAAGGCCTTTTTCTCCCAGGATATGTATGATGCTATATGAAGATCGGCGGGTACCTCAT
>CAZHTS010000010.1:0-84195 GCA_964535315.1 uncultured Anaerolineaceae bacterium | reverse complement strand
CAGCGTAGGGATGTTTTCCGGGGCAGGTTTTCCGGAAAACATCCTTTTTTACTGCGAATATCCTGGTCAAATGGCCGGGATGTGGTATAATAGCTCGGTTTTCGGGTATCAATATCCGATTACAGGGGTGGCGTAAGAGCGGTGGTGTGGGTGACCCGGACAAGATGACGGTTGGGTTACCGCAGGCCGACTGACTGTGCCACGCTCGGGGATGATGCAGCCAAGCCCAGGCTGACAGTCCCGTCACGTATCATCTTACAAAGGAGAATACAAGATGTTGAAAGGGCTAATTGGCAAGAAAATCGGCATGACCCAGATTTTCGATGAAGCCGGTGTGGCAATGCCTGTCACCCTCATCGAAGCTGGGCCATGCTACGTTACCCAGGTGCGAACGGCTGAAAAAGAAGGGTATCTGGCCGTGCAGTTGGGTTACGAAGAAGTTCGTCCCAAGCGCCTGACGGGTGGCGAACTGGGGCACCTGAAGAAACTCAGTCTGCCTCCGTTGCGCTTCCTGCGGGAATTCCGTGTCAAAAAAATCGAAGTTAAAGAAGGCGATCAGGTAACCGTCAGCCTGTTTGCACCTGGTGAGCGTGTGGACGTCATTGGGACCAGCAAGGGTAAAGGGTTCCAGGGTGGCGTCAAGCGTTATCACTTCCGCGGTGGTCCGGCCTCTCATGGTCAGTCGGACCGCCTGCGCGCGCCTGGTTCTCGTAGCTCAACGACGACACCGGGGCGTGTGTTCAAGGGTGCGCGCGGCGCGGGTCATATGGGCGATGACCGCGTGACGGCTCAGAACCTCAAGGTCGTCCTGGTAGATGCGGAGCGCAATTTGCTGGGTGTGTGCGGCGCCGTCCCCGGACCGCGTGGCGGCCTGGTGTTGATCAAGGAGGCGCGGAAACAGTAGCGGTACATACCGTGACTGTCCTCTGCACTAAGGGAGCGAAGTGACTATGGAAGTTGACGTCTTCAACATGGAAGGTCAGAAGGTCCGAACGGTAGAATTACCGGCGGAGATCTTTGAGGCCCCAATTAATATGGATTTGATGCATCAGGCAATGGTGCGCCAGCTGACGAATGCCCGCCTGGGGACGCATGACACCAAGACCCGCAGCGAAGTCTCGGGTGGGGGTCGCAAGCCGTGGCGCCAGAAGGGTACCGGTCGTGCCCGCCAGGGTTCGACGCGTGCCCCGCACTGGAAGGGCGGCGGCAACGTGCACACCCCCCATCCGCACGGTTACACGCTGTCCATGCCCCGGCAGATGCGCCGCGGTGCGCTGCGTTCGGCTTTGTCTGTCAAGGCGGCCGAGGCTGGTATTGTGATGGTGGAAGATCTGGCCGTGAGCGAACCTAAGACGCGGTTGATGGCTAAGGCGTTGAACGCGTTGGTGGGTGACTCCAGTGCGTTGATCCTGATCCCGGAAAAAGCAGCGTACGAGGGTGTGATCCGCTCGGCGCGCAATATCCCGGATGCCAAGATCTTGCTGGCCGGGTATGTGAATATCCGTGACCTGATGAGTTTTGATAAGCTGGTGATGCCGGTCTCCGTTTTGGATGTGCTGGCCGCCAACCTGGGTTAGCGCGAGGTAGGAGGACCCAATGGCTACTACGTTGTATGAAATTCTCCGCCGCCCGCTGGTGACCGAAAAGTCGAACTATCAGGTCAGCAAGCTGCACCAATACGTCTTTGAGGTTGCCGGCGAAGCGACCAAGACGCAGGTCAAGGATGCGGTCGAAGCGATCTTTAAGGTCAAGGTTTTGCGGGTAAACGTCATCAATGCGCCGGCCAAGCGAACGCGCCGGGCACGCAGTCGCCGCATTCTGGTGCGCGACAGCGGTTACAAGAAGGCGGTTGTCACCCTGGCTGCCGAAGATAGAATCTCGATCTTTGAAGGGGTGGAGTGATGAGCGTTAAAGTTTACAAACCGATTACCCCCGGTCAGCGCAATATGACCGGTTACACCTTTGAAGAGATCACCAAGTCGAAGCCCGAACGCTCGTTGATCGTTGCGCCCAGCCGCCACGGTGGCCGCAATGTTTACGGGCGGGTGACGGTTCGTCACCGTGGGGGTGGCAATCGCCGCTACATCCGCCTGGTGGACTTCAAGCGTGACAAGCTCAACATCCCGGGGCGTGTGTCGGCGATCGAATACGATCCCAACCGCACGGCGCGCCTGGCGTTGATTGTCTACGCGGATGGCGAGAAGCGCTATATCCTGGCCCCGCTGGGGCTCAAGGTGGGCGACGCCGTTTTGTCCGGTCCGCAGGCCGAAATTCGCCCGGGCAACAGCATGCCGATCGCCAACATTCCGGTGGGTACGATGCTGCATAACATCGAACTCAAGGAAGGCAAGGGTGGTCAGCTGGTGCGTTCGGCGGGTGCGGCTGCTCAGCTGCTGGCCAAAGAAGGCGACTACGCTCAGATTCGCCTGCCTTCGGGCGAGGTGCGTCTGGTGCGGCAGGTATGTTATGCCACCATCGGCCAGGTGGGCAACCTGGATCACAGCAACATCAAGTTGGGCAAGGCCGGTCGTAAGCGCCACATGGGCATTCGCCCGACGGTGCGTGGTACGGCGATGAGCCCGCGTGACCATCCGCACGGTGGTGGTGAAGGCCGCCAGCCGGCGGGTATGCCGGGGCCGAAGAGCCCGTGGGGTCGCCCGACGCGTGGGTACAAGACCCGTCGCAACAAGCAGACCAACAAGTATATTGTGCGCCGCCGCGACTAGCAGGTGGAGTGCTTGAAGATCTAACAAGCGAGAAAGAGGGACGATACTATGTCACGATCGCTGAAAAAAGGGCCGTTCATTGCCCCCAAGCTTTTGGAGAAGATTGAATTAATGAACGCGCGCGGCGAAAAGAAAGTTATCCGCACCTGGAGTCGGGCGAGCACGATCTTCCCGCAGATGGTGGGACATACCATCGCCGTGCATGATGGTCGCCGGCATGTGCCGATTTATGTAACCGAAAACATGGTGGGACACCGCCTGGGCGAATTTGCCCCCACCCGTCATTTCCGCGGCCATGTTTCCGAGAAGTCATCGAAGGGTAAGTAAGCCATGGCTACCGATATTCGAGCTTATTTAAGCAACGTTTCGATTTCGGCACAGAAAGTTCGCCTGGTGGTCGACCTTGTGCGTGGCAAGCCGGCGGTGGAAGCGCTGAATGCGCTCAAGTTCCTGCCGAACGGCGCGGCCAGGCACGTTGGCAAGGTGGTGGCTTCGGCCGTCGCCAACGCCGAGGAGAATTTTGGTGTGAGTCGGGATGATCTGTACATCTACCGGATCACGGCAGATGAGGCTCCTACCCGCAAGTGGCGTCGTTTTGGGGCGCGGGGTCGTTTCAAGCCCTTGCTGCGCCGTTCGTCGCACATCACCGTTATCCTCCGGGAGCGGGAGTAATTCTGGACCAGAGAGACACCAGGAGACATTATGGGTCGTAAAGTTCATCCGATTGGCTTTCGTCTCGGCATCAACCAGCCCTGGACAGGGCGTTGGTACGCCGAAGGCAGTGAATATCGCCAGCAACTGCACCAGGACTTCACCATTCGTGAAGTGGTGCACCGCGATGCGGGTAAAGCTGGTGTATCGCGGGTTGAAGTTGAGCGCTTCCCCGGTAAGGTGAAGGTTGTGGTGCACACCGCCAAGCCCGGTATCTTGATCGGGCGCAAGGGCGATAGCGTCAAGCGCATTCGCCAGGCGTTGGAAGCTTTGACCGGCAAGAAGATCGATCTCGAGATCAAAGAGATCAAGAATCCCGACATGGACGCGTATCTGGTGGCGACCAACATCGCCGGTCAGATCGAGCGGCGTGTGAGCTACCGGCGGGCGATGAAGCGTGCGTTGCAGCAGGCCATCCGCCAGGGCGCGCAGGGGATCAAGATTGAGGTTGCAGGCCGTCTGAGCGGCGCCGAAATGGCGCGCAGTGTGTGGCTGCGTGAAGGTCGCGTACCTTTGCAGACGCTGCGTGGCGATTTCGATTTCGCCCGGGCTGAGGCGCTGACCACCTATGGCCGCATCGGGGTCAAGGTGTGGGTGTATAAAGGCGAAGTACTGTCGCAGGTGGAAGAGAAAGTTGAGACCACCGAAGGCGTGTACGTTAGCGAGTAGGCTTTGCGCCGGACAGAAGTCCAGTGATAGAAAGAGGTTGTAACTATGTTGATGCCAAAGCGTGTTAAATGGCGCAAGCAGCAGCGTGGCCGCATGACGGGCAAAGCCTTGCGAGGCGCCGAAGTGACGTTCGGTGACTACGGCCTGCAGGTGCTTGAGCCAGGTTGGGTAACCGCCCGCCAGATCGAAGCCGCCCGTCGCGCCATCATGCGTGTGATGCGCCGTCGTGGGAAGGTGTGGATTCGCATTTTCCCGGATAAGCCCTATACCCAGAAACCCCCGGAAACCCGTATGGGTAAAGGGAAAGGTGGCGTGGAATACTGGGTGGCCGTGGTTCGGCCGGGTCGTATCGTGTTCGAACTTGGTGGCCTGCCTGCTGATATAGCAGTGGAAGCCTTGCACCAGGCGTCCTATAAGTTCTCCATCAAGACGAAGGTCGTTGGTCGTCACGATGTTGCAGGAGAACAGTCATGAAAACGTCTGAAATTCGAACGATGAAGATTGAAGAACTTAAAGCGAAGTTGGGCGATGCTCGTCAGGAACTGATGAATCTGCGTTTCCAGATCGTCACCGGGCAGATGACCGATACCAGTCGCTTGAAGGTAACTCGCCGCTTGATTGCTCGTTACGAGACCATTCTGCACGAGCGCGAAATGGCGGCTACGCGGGAAGGTGAAGCATGAATAATCGTCGTCGCCTGACTGGGATTGTAACCAGCAACAAGATGATGAAGACCGTTGTGGTCGAGATTACTCGAACCTACCGGCATCCGCTCTATAAGAAGGTTGTGCACAGCGCCAATCGCGTCAAGGCACACGACGAGCTGGGTTGCGAAATTGGGGACGAGGTGATGATTGTGGAGAGCCGCCCGCTGTCGCGCGAGAAGCGTTGGGTGGTGGAGACGATCGTCAAGCGTCTGAACCAGTCGGTAGAAGAAACCCAGGGAGCGTAGGCCATGATTCAGCAGGAAAGTCGTTTAAAAGTTGCCGATAACACCGGCGCGCGCGAACTGCTGGTCATCCACGTCATGGGTGGCTCGGTGCGCAAGTATGGTCATGTGGGCGATGTGGTGGTTGCCAGCGTCAAGACGGCTGCCCCGCAAGGTTCGGTGAAGAAGAGCGATGTGGTCAAGGCCGTCATCGTACGCTGCGCCAAGGAATGGCGGCGTGAAGATGGTTCCACCATCCGCTTTGACGATAACGCCGCCGTGATCCTGGACAACGATGGCCAGAACCCGAAAGGCACCCGCATCTTTGGCCCTGTGGCTCGCGAACTGCGTGAGAAAGGTTTTATGAAGATTGTCTCGCTGGCTCCGGAAGTGATCTAGGAGCAGAGGGAACAGGAGCGAAGCCATGAAACTCAAGATTCGTAAAGGTGATCAGGTTGAAGTGATCTCCGGCCGCGAAGATGACAAGGGTAAGCGCGGTGAGGTCATCAAAGTTTTGGTGGATGATGAAGCTGTGGTGGTGCAGGGTGCCAATATGCGCACCAAGCATCAGCGCCAGATGCAGGCGCAGGGCGGCCGTACGGTCAACCCTGGGAAGGTGCGCTATGAGGCACCCATCCACATTTCGAATGTGATGCTGGTATGTCCGAAATGCGGCAAGGCCACGCGCGTGGGGCTGATGCGCCAGGATGACAAGGTGCACCGGGTCTGCAAGAAGTGCGACGCCGTGTTGGATGACTAGGCTGCCTGGGAGCATAGCTGAATTATGAACAGGTTGAAAGAACGATATCAAAAAGAACTGGTGCCCGCCTTGCAGAAGTCGCTGGACCTGAAGAACGTCATGCAGGTCCCGCGGGTCGAAAAGGTTGTGGTCAACATCGGCATGGGCGAGGCGCTGGATAACCCCAAGACGCTGGACGCGGCCGTGGCGGATCTCACCCAGATCACCGGACAGAAGCCGGTCATCACCAAGGCGCGCCGCAGTATTGCCAACTTCAAACTGCGTGAGGGTCGCGCCATCGGCGTCAAGGTGACGCTGCGTGGCGAGCGGATGTGGGCCTTCTTGGACCGTCTGATGAACATCGTGCTGCCGCGCGTGCGCGACTTCCACGGTGTTTCGGCCGAAGCCTTTGATGGTCGCGGGAATTACACGTTGGGTTTGCGGGAACAACTGATCTTCCCGGAAATCGAATACGATAAAATCGACAAGATCCGTGGGATGGAAATCACGATTGTGACCACGGCCACTAACGATGCTCATGCATCTGCGCTTCTGCAAATGCTCGGCATGCCGTTCAGGAAGGGATAAAAATGGCGAAGAAATGCATGACTTATCGTGAGCAGCGACGCAAATACGCTGTTCAGGTCCGCAATCGCTGCGAACGCTGCGGTCGCCCGCGTGGCTATCTGCGCCGCTTTGGTCTGTGCCGCATTTGCTTCCGCGAACTTGCACTGCAAGGGACTATCCCCGGCGTGGTGAAATCGTCCTGGTAGCCAGGCTGGAGGTTAAAAAATGAGTGTGAACGATCCTATCGCTGATATGTTGACCCGCATCCGCAACGGTGTAATGGCCGGCCAGACGTTGGTGGCCATGCCCGGTTCGAAGCTGAAGGCGGAACTTGCCCGCATCCTCAAAGAGGAAGGGTACATTGACGGGTTTGAAGTGGCTACCGACGAACTGGCTCACTCGGTTCTGCGAGTGCGTCTCAAGTATGTTGGGGAACGCCGCGAGCGTCGTCCTGTAATCACCGGTTTGCTGCGCATCAGCCGGCCTGGCCGGCGGGTGTACACCCGGAAGCAGGATATCCCCTGGGTTCTTTCGGGCATGGGTATTGCTATCCTGTCTACTCCCAAGGGCATCATGACCGGGCAACGCGCTCGCCAGCTGGGTGTTGGCGGCGAGCTGTTGTGCAAGGTCTGGTAGTTCGACCGGAGCAAAGGAGGTATACCGTGTCTCGAATTGGTCGTATGCCTGTGGCCGTTCCTGCCGGCGTCAAGGTAGATATCGAGGGGAGCTACGTGAAGGTCAGTGGCCCGAAGGGGCAGCTCGAACGTGCTTTCTCGCCCGTGTTGTCGATTGAGATGGAAGCCAATCAGCTTCTGGTCAAGCGCAGCTCGGATGCACCCTCGGTGCGCGCTTTGCATGGAACGACGCGTGCTTTATTGAATAACATGGTGACCGGCGTCAGCACCGGCTTCACCCGGGTATTGGAAGTAGAAGGGGTTGGTTACCGCGCAGAAATGAACGGTAGCAACCTTGTTCTGTACGTTGGTTATTCACATCCGGTTGTGATCGAACCTGAAGAAGGTGTGGCCTTTGAGGTAGACACCAAGATTCGCCAGGTGCGCATCCTGGGTGCGGATAAAGAACAGCTTGGCCAGATTGCGGCAGACATTCGCAAGATTCGCCCGCCCGAACCCTACAAGGGCAAGGGGATCCGTTACCAGGGCGAGAAGATCCGTCGCAAAGCCGGCAAGTCTGGTAAGGCTAAGAAGAAGTAAACAGGTGGCTTATGGCGAACATCAATCGTGCAGAAGCCCGCATTAAGCGGCATGAACGTGTGCGAAAGCACGTTGTAGGTACCCCGGAGCGCCCGCGCCTGGCTGTCTTCCGCAGCCTGGCCGAGATTTATGCTCAGGTAATCGACGATCAGGCCGGCCACACGCTGGCTGCTGCTTCCACGGTGGATCAAGAACTCCGTGAGAAGGTCAAGGGCATGACCAAGACCGAACAGGCTCGCCTGGTGGGTCAGGTTGTGGCCGAACGCGCCAAGAACAAGGGCATCACCACCGTCGTCTTCGACCGGGGTGGTTTCAAATACATCGGTCGGGTGAAAGCCCTGGCCGATAGCGCCCGCCAGCATGGCCTGGAGTTCTAGGGCATAAGTGAGACGAATGAGGCCTGACTATGGAAATGGATTATCAACCCTTAGAACAACAGTTTGACGAGCGCGTGATCGAAATCGCGCGTGTGGCCAAAGTGGTTAAAGGCGGCCGGCGTTTCTCCTTCCGGGTGACGCTGGTGGCTGGCGACAACCACGGTAAGGTCGGCCTGGGTGTTGGCAAAGCCAACGCCGTGCCGGATGCCATGCGCAAGGCGACCGATCATGCGCACAAGAACCTGCGCCAGGTGGCGCTGTCTGGCACCACTATCCCGCACGAGGTGATCGGGCGGACGGCCGGGGCGCGCGTGCTGCTCAAGCCCGCTTCTCCCGGTACGGGCGTTATCGCCGCGGGCGGCGTACGCGCCGTGCTCGAGGCGGCTGGCATCCGTGACATTCTGACCAAGTCGTTGGGCAGCGCCAATGTGTTGAATGTGGTTCAGGCGACTTTTGACGCCCTGGATCAACTCAAATCGCCAGAACAGGAAGCGGCTCGCCGGGGCAAGCCGGTGAAGGAACTGATACCGTTCTGGGAGCGGAGGAAAGATGCCTGAGACAACTGCTTCCAAAAAAGTGCGCGTCACCCTGTTGAAGAGCGCCATTGGTTACTCGGTACGTCACAAGGCCACGCTGCGGGCGTTGGGGCTGCGCCGTCTGCATCAGACGGTGGAGCACGTCGACAGCCCGACGCTGCGGGGTATGCTGGCCAAGGTGAATCATCTGGTTGAAATTGAAGAGCAGGTGTAGCGATGAAACTGAATGATTTGATGCCCAATCCAGGCTCGCGAAAACCGCGCAAGCGTGTTGGTCATGGCATCTCGGCCGGACAGGGAAAGACCTGCGGCCGGGGTAGCAAGGGCCAGAACGCTCGCTCGGGCGAGGGCGGTCATCTGTACCGCCAGGGTGGCAACCTGCCTTTCTACCGCCGCCTGCCGTTCATGCGTGGTGAAGGCTTTACGCCGCCCTTCCAGGTCGAGTACAACGAAGTGAACCTGGAAAAACTGGCTCGCTTTGAGGCGGGCGCTGAAGTAACCCCCGAAGTCCTGGCCGAAGCCGGTATGCTCGGCAAGCCGGGCAACCCGGTGGTGGTCCTCGGGCGCGGTGAGATCGCTGTGGCGCTCAAGGTCCGTGTCCAGCGCATTACCAAAAGCGCTCGTGCAAAGATTGAGGCCGCCGGCGGCAGCGTAGAACTGATCGCTTAGCGGCTGACCTCAGCAAAGGAGACCTTCCATGAAGCGGTCAGCGTGGCGCTTTCTGTTCAAATCCGAGGATATTCGCAACAAGCTGTTGATCACTCTGCTCCTGCTGGTGATCTATCGCCTTGCGGCGAATATCCCCGTTCCGGGGGTGAATCGTGACGTGTTGGCGAGCATTGCCCAGTCCGGCGGGGCGGCGGGCAATCTGTTCAACCTGTTAGATTTGCTCTCGGGCGGTACGGTATCCAATTTCTCGATCCTGGCGATGGGCGTGTATCCTTACATTACCGCCCAGATCATCCTGCAACTGCTGGTGCCGATTATCCCGGCGCTGGAACGCAAGTTGAAGGAAAACCCCCGTGAGGGGCAGGCCTGGATGGAGCGTTGGACCGTGATCCTCACCATCCCGATGGCGTTGTTGTCGGCCATCGGCCAGATCAACATCTTCAGCGCAAGCTACAGTATGCCGATCCTGACACACTATGGCTTTAGCGGCGAGAACCTTTTGCCCACGCTGGCGACCCTGCTGAGCATGATGGCGGGGACGATGTTCGGCATCTGGATCGGTCAGTTGATCTCTGAGTACGGTATCCCCAACCAGGGTCTGTCGTTGATCATCTTTGCCGGTATCGTGTCGCGTGTCCCCAGCCACCTGGGCGGTCTGCTGGCCGATCGTGAGAACGGTTGGTGGATGCTGCTGTTGGTGTTTGTGATCCTGGCGTTGACCATCTTTGCCATCGTCTTCGTTCAACAGGGCCGGCGCAACATCCCGGTGCTGTTCCCCGGACGGCGGGTGGGCAATCGTATGTCGATGCCGGTGCGCAGCAATCTGCCGTTGATGGTCAATATGGCAGGCATGATCCCGCTGATCTTTGCCCAGTCGATCCTGACCTTCCCGGCGATCATCGCAGGCTTCTTCCTCGGCTCGCAAACGGCCTGGGTGAAGGAATTTGCCACGTCGGTTTCGAATATCTTTGGCGGCAACAGCGGCTGGTATGGGGTGATGTACTTCTTCATGGTGGTACTGTTCACCTTCTTCTATACCGACGTGTTGTTTGCCAACCAGAACTACGGCGACAACCTGAAGAAACAGGGCGCCCAGATCCCGGGCGTGGTGCGCGGCGCCCCGACGCAGAAGTACCTGACCAAGGTGCAGCGGCGCATCACCCTGCCGGGGGCGTTGTTCCTCGGGCTGGTGGCGGTGCTGCCGTACATCCTGGGCGTGGTTCTGCCGGTAGGCGCCCGCCAGGCCGGGTTGTTGTTGATCTCGTCGGCTGGTCTGCTCATCGTGGTGGGTGTGGTGCGTGACACGTTCAGCATCATCGATACCGAGCTGAAGCTGCACGGGTATGAAGAAAGCTTGATCAAGGGATAAGAAACGATGGCAACGTACATTGTTTTGTTGGGGCCCCCTGGGGCTGGCAAAGGCACGCAGGCCAAGTTGATTGCTGAGAAGCTGTCGCTGGCGCACATCTCCTCGGGAGACATCTTCCGGGAGAACCTGAAAAACCAGACCGAGTTGGGCAAGCTGGCCCAGGAGTACATGAACCGGGGCGAGTTGGTCCCTGATGATGTGACGATTGCCATGATCCGCGAACGACTGCAACGGCCGGATTGTGCGCAGGGAGCTTTGTTGGACGGTTTCCCGCGCACGCCGGCTCAGGCAGAGGCGTTGAGCCAGATGCTGGCGCAGAGCGATGGCCGGGTGAGTCACGTGCCCTACATCGCCGTGCCGGCGGAAGTGCTTATCGACCGCCTGGGTGGGCGCTGGTCCTGCCGGGCAGCCGGGCACGTGTATCACAGCAAGTACAATCCGCCGAAAGAAGCGGGCAAGTGTGATATCGACGGATCTGAGTTGTACCAACGTGAGGACGACCAGGCGGAAACGGTGGAACGCCGTATCCGGGTCTATCTCGAACAAACCGCGCCGTTGATTGAGTACTATCGCAAGCAGGGTGTGCTGGTCGAACTGGATGGTACGCAGGCGATTGAGGCCGTTTCGGTGCAATTGCTGGCGGCAATCATGGAGGCCAAGTAATGTCCTGGGATCGCCAGATCACCATTAAGACTCCGCAGGAACTGGAGACCATGCGCGAGGCCGGTCGGATCAACGCTGAGGCGTTGGCGGCGGCGCGCGCCATCATCCAACCGGGAGTTACGACGGGTGATCTCAATGCAGCGGCAGAAGAAGTGCTGCGCAAATACGGCGCCTACTCGCCCTTCAAGGGCTATCCCGGCCCGTATCCTTATCCGGCGAGCACGTGTATCAGCATCAATGCTGAACTGGTGCACGGTATTCCCGGAAAGCGCAAACTGCGCGAGGGTGACATCGTTTCGATGGATTGTGGGACGGTGTACGAAGGGTACGTAGGCGACTCGGCGTTTACCGCGCCGGTGGGTGAGGTGTCGCCGGTAGCGCGCAAATTGTTGGAGGTAACCGAGCAGGCGTTGTATGTGGGCATTGCCCAGATGCGCGCCGGCAATCACGTTGGTGATATCTCGGCCGCCATCCAGCAGTATGTAGAGAGCCACGGGTTATACGTCACGCGTGAGTATACCGGACATGGGGTAGGGCGCAGGATGCACGAGGGCCCGCAGGTGCCGAACTACGGCGTCGCCGGGCGCGGCATGTTGCTGCGAGCAGGGATGTGCATTGCCCTTGAACCGATGGTGCTGGTGGGTACGGCGTCCACACGTGTTTTACCGGACGAGTGGACGGTAGCCTCGGCCGATGGTTCGTTGACGGCGCATTTCGAGCATTCTGTAGCGATCACCGAGAACGGTCCGTGGATCTTAACGACCGTTGAGGATGTTCCTATGCCTGGACGGAATCCGCAAGAGCAGGTATAATTTTGACTTTGCGGTTCACAGGCATTATTTGAAGGAGTCAGTCATGAGAGTTTCACCATCCATTCGCAAGCGCTGTGCGAAGTGCAAGATTGTCAAGCGCAACGGCAGATTGTATATCATCTGCGAAAACCCAAAGCATAAACAGCGACAGGGGTAAGGATCTATGGCGAGAATTGAAGGTGTTGATCTGCCGCGTAATAAGCGGGTTGAAGTGGGCCTGACCTACCTGTTTGGCATTGGCCCGACGCGTGCTCGTTTCATCCTGGATTCGACCAAAGTGAATCCGGATACTCGGGTCAAGGATTTATCTGAAGCCGACCTCGCTCTGTTGCGCGAGTTCATTGCCAAGAACTACAAGGTGGAGGGTGACCTGCGCCGCGAAGTTCAGATGAACATCAAGCGTCTGATCGAAATCGGTTGCTACCGTGGCCTGCGGCATCGCCGCAATCTGCCAGTAAACGGACAACGCACTCGCACCAATTCGCGCACCCGCAAGGGCCCCAAGAAGACGGTGGCCGGGCGTGGTCGCCGCCGCGGTGCTACGAAGAAATAGTCTGCTTGAATGGCTTCGGCCAGGTGGGGTACTCTCGCCCCGCGGCTGCCTGGCCGGGCCGGACACGCAGAGATGCACCATTCTATGGTTTAGTGAGGTATAGCGAGGAATTATGGCACACAACGTACGCTCGACGCGTCGTACTGCAACGGCGCGAAAGATCAAGCGCACATTATCCTCAGCGCAAGTACACGTATTTGCGTCCTTCAACAACACCATCGTAACGATCACCGACCAGCAGGGCAATGCCGTCTGCTGGGGTAGCTCGGGCTCGGCTGGTTTCAAGGGTTCGCGCAAGAGCACGCCGTTTGCGGCGCGTCTGGCGGCTGAACAGGCAATGAAGACCGCGATGGCGATGGGTGTCCAGGAAGTGGACCTGGTTGTGAAGGGACCTGGCCCGGGACGTGAATCGGCGATTCGCGCCGTTCAATCGACGGGCGTCAAAGTGCGTTCGATCTCGGATGTGACGCCGGTGCCGCACAACGGCTGCCGGCCTCCCAAGAAACGCCGCGTGTAATAAGAGAGGAAGCATATGGCTAAATATATCGGGCCGGCATGCAAACTGTGCCGGCGAGAAGGTGAGAAGTTGTTTTTGAAGGGCGGGCGCTGCTATACGCCCAAGTGCGCTTTTGAGCGCCGTGGGTTTGCCCCTGGTCAGCATGGCCGCGCCGGCGGCGGACGAAGCGAACGCGAGTCCGACTATGGTCGCCAGTTGCGCGCCAAGCAGAAGGCGCGCCGGGTGTACGGCGTTTTTGAACGCCAGTTCCGGCGCTATTTCGGCATTGCCCTGCGCCGCCGCGGTCTGACCGGTATGAACATGTTGCAGACGCTTGAACTGCGCCTGGACAATGTCGTTTACCGCATGGGGTATGCAGAGAACCGCGCTCAGGCCCGCCAGATGGTTGCACATGGTCACTTCATCGTAAATGGCCATCGCACCGATATCCCTTCCATGCTGCTGCGCCCGGGTGACATGCTTGCCGTCCGGGATGGTTCGCGCGATACGACCTTCTTCAAGGAATTGCCCGATATTTCCGAGAAGCGCACCTGCGCGATGTGGTTGGATCGAGACGTACGCGGTCTCTCGGGGCGTGTTTTACGCCTGCCCGAGCGCGCCGAGATCGATGGCAACCTGAATGAACAGCTCATCGTCGAGTATTACTCGCGGTAAGTCTGCTTAGTCCGGTGCGCGGTTTCTCTAGGGTGCGCCGGAGGAGGTAAACAGTGGCTGCTCTCAGTAACATGGTAACACCGAAAGTCGAGCGGGAAGCTGAAGCTCGCAATTATGGTAAATTCGTCATCAGCCCGTTAGAGCGTGGTTACGGTGTGACGTTGGGCAATGCCCTGCGCCGTGTCCTGCTCTCCTCGCTGGATGGCGCGGCGGTGACCTCTATCCGCATTTCGGATACGCTGCATGAGTTTAGCGATATCCCCGGAGTGCGTGAGGACGTCATCCAGGTTACGTTGCAGATCAAGCAATTGCGCCTGATGCTGCACGATGTCGATACGGCTCATCTACACCTGGAAGTGCGCGGCGCCGGTGAAGTTACCGCGGCGGATATTCAGACCCCCGCCGAGGTTGAGATTATCAACCCGGATCTGTACCTGTTTACGGTGGATGATACCAAAGCCAATCTGGAAATTGACATGACCGTCGAGCGCGGCCGTGGCTATTCGCCTGCCAACGAACGCAGCGGGCGGTTGCCGATCGGCGAGCTGCCGGTGGATGCAATTTTCAGCCCGGTAAAACGTGTGAACTGGACGGTGGGTTCGGCCCGCGTTGGGCAGAGCACCAATTATGACCGTCTGGTGCTGGAAATCTGGACGGATGGCACTGTGGCTCCCGAGCGTTCGCTCGGCACGGCTTCGAAGATCTTGATCGATCACCTGCGCTTCATCTCGGGTGTGAGCGATGAGATCCTGACGGTTGGCCCGGAGAAGGAAGTGACCGGCAGCCGCCTGACCAGCGAAGCGGCCGAGACGCCGATTGAGAACCTGGATCTGTCGGTGCGGGTGTTCAACTCGCTGAAGCGGACCGGGATCACGACGGTGGGCGATGTGCTCGAGCTGCTCGAAAAGGGCGACGAGGCTGTCATGTCCATCCGCAACTTTGGCGAGAAGAGCCTGGATGAGTTGCGCCAGAAGATGCGGGAAAAGGGTTTCCTGCGCGATGAAAAAGATGTGGAGTGAGCAAAAATGCGACATCAGGTAGCAGGATATAAACTTAGTCGAAATCGTGACCAGCGGGAAGCCTTGCGTCGGACGTTGATCGTCCAGCTCTTCACGCACGAGCGGATTCAGACGACGCGCACCAAGGCGATGGCCATTCGTGGTGAGGCCGAGCGTCTGATTACCCTGGCGCGCAACAGCGGTAAGGGTAGCGAAGCAGAGAAGATGAATGCTCGCCGTCTGGCAGCTGCTCGCCTGGGCGGGCACCCCGATACGGTCAAGAAGCTGTTTGATGATCTTGGGCCGCGTTTCAGTAATCGCAATGGCGGTTACACCCGTGTGTATCGCCTCGGCCCCCGCCTGGGTGATGCGGCGGAAATGGTTTTGCTGGAGCTGGTCGAGGACTGATCCTGACCTTTTCCGGGCATGATCCGGTTGGACCGGATAAATGGCACGTTACCAGATGATCCTTGCCTATGATGGCACACACTTCCAGGGCTTTCAACGCCAGGGAAGTACCCGCACAGTGCAGCGTGTGGTGGAAGAGGCGTTACGCCGGTTGGGCTGGCAGGGCCGGGCAATCCTGGCCGCCGGGCGCACCGATAGCGGTGTGCACGCCTCCGGTCAGGTGATCGCCTTCGATCTGGATTGGGCACATTCCCCTGATGCGTTAGGGCGGGCGGTCAACGCCGCTCTGCCAGCGGATGTATCCATCCGGTCGACGGTGGTGACCGGGGCGCAGTTTCACCCCCGCTACGATGCTACGGCGCGTACCTACCAGTATCACCTGTACTGTAGCCCGGAGCGCGATCCACTGTGTGAGCGTTACGCCTGGCGGGTGTGGCCGCTCGTTCAACTGGAGCTACTCCAGGCGGCGGCCCAACTGCTGGTGGGTGTGCACGACTTTGCGGCTTTTGGCACGCCGCCCCGACCGGGTGGCACGACCGTGCGCCAGGTGCTGGCGGCGGGCTGGCAGTCGCAAGCCGGGTGCCTGCTGTTTGAGATCAGCGCCAATGCCTTTTTGTACCATATGGTACGGCGGGTGGTGTTCCTTCAGGTGCTGGCCGGTCAAAACCGGCTCGACCTGGAACACCTGGCGGCAGGTGTGAACCGGGCTCAACCGCAGCCCCCCGGCCTGGCACAACCCCAGGGACTGGTGCTGACAGAAGTGCGCTATGATGGACAGGGAAAAATGAGCCAACCGGAAGATGAATGATGCCCGGATGGCAAAACGAAACGAAGGAATCGACATTACGTTCGTGGAGAAGATGACCGTGGACAAGACTTTCGTCCTCAAAGGCAAATCGCAGGCGAACTGGGTACTGGTTGATGCAAGTGGCCAGACCCTTGGACGCCTGGCGACCCAGATCGCAAATCATTTGTTAGGCAAGAATAAGCCAACCTTTACCCCCGGTGTGGATATGGGTGATTACGTGATCGTGATCAACACCCAGCAGCTCGTGGTTACCGGTAACCGCATGCTGGAGAAGTTCTATCACCATCACTCTAACTACCCCGGCGGTTTAAAATCGATCAGTCTGCGCGACCAACTGGCCAAGCACCCGGATCGTGTGATCCGCTCGGCCGTGTGGGGCATGCTGCCGCACAACAAGCTGGGCCGTCGTTTGATCAAGAAGCTCAAGGTGTATGCAGGCAGTGAGCATCCGCACGCTGCGCAGAAGCCGCAACCTGTTGCTTAAAGGAGCTAGGGTATTATGTCCGTTCAGTATTTTGAAGGTGTTGGTCGTCGCAAGGAAAGCTCGGCGCGCGTTCGCCTGATGAGCGGCAGCGGCCAGTTTACGGTGAATGACAAGCCGGCCGAGGCCTACTTCACCCGTATCGGCGACCTGGAAGCCATCCTCGCCCCGTTACAGGCTGCTAACCAGGATCGCGCTACCTACGACATCACCGTTGTGGTGCGCGGTGGCGGTGTCAGTGGCCAGACGGGTGCCGTGCAGTTAGGGGTGGCCCGGGCGTTGGTCAAGATGAATAAGGAAGAAAATACGCCCCTGCTGCGCAAGGGTGGATACCTGACGCGGGATGCCCGCATCAAGGAACGCAAGAAGCCCGGCCTCAAGCGCGCTCGCAAGGCCCCGACCTACACCAAGCGTTAAATCGCCCTTCTGGGCCGTTTGGTTACGTCTTTTCCTCAAGTTTCGACCGGATGTTTTCCGGCCGAAACTTGAGTGTTTGTATTGCCGGGGGTTCAGGAATGGCGGGCGACGCCGACCAGGTTGGGGCTGTTGGCGGCGTCGAAGGCGGTGTGGCTGAGACTGCCGTACCAGATGGGCGCCTCAAACCCGGCGGCCAGCAGGGCGGCGCGCAGTTCAATTTGTAGCAGCGGGCGCAGTCGGGTAGTTGCGACGCTTTGACGCCAGCCGTCGGCAGTGCGATGCAGGGTGAGGATATTGAAGTCGATCAGCCCATCGGCGGCAAAATCGTAGAAACGCAGGAAGAGCCACTCATTTTCGCCCTCGCGGTGCGTTTGAGGCTCCATCCAACGCTGGCGGGCAGCGAGCACGGCGTCGAAGTTGCGGTTCTGGAGGATGAGCAGCCCACCGGGGCGCAGGCAGGCAGCGAAATCCTGGATGGCCGCCGTCAGGCTGTGGGTGTCGAGCAGATGGGGCAGCGAATTTCCCAGGCAAAGCACGGCGTCGAAGGCGGCGGGGCCAAAGGCGGCAGCCAACTGCCCGAAACCGGCCACGGCAAATGAAATGTGCAGGCCGTGTTTTGTGGCGTTGGCCTGCGCCTGGGCAATCATTCCGGCGCTCAGGTCGGCGCCGGTCAGGGTGTGGCCGCGCTGGGCAAGGGCAACGGCGTGCATGCCGGTGCCACAGGCGGCGTCTAATACGTGCAGCGGGCGGCCCAGCCCGTGCAAAACGTCTTCAAGAAAAGGGAGTTCGGCCGAGAGACGTTCCGGCCAATTGACGAATCGATCGTAATCCTGGCTGAAGGTGTCGTACATGGTTTGCCTCGCGTCGGGCGACCTGCGGGTGATATAATCTAATGCGTTTTGTATGGGACCGGCGCTGTGGCGCCCGATTGCTTTTAATTTTACCCGCGAAAGGTGTGTAGGATGGAGACGGCAGGTATTGTTTTGTTAGGTTTGGGGCCGGGTGAAGCGTCTTTGTTGACCCGCGCCGCCTGGGATTGGTTGTCGGCGATTCCGGAGGTGTATGTCCGCACCCGCCAGCATCCCACGCTGGCGGGGCTTCCGGCTGAATTGGCGGTGCATTCGTTTGACGATCTGTATGAATCCGCTGAAACATTCGAGGCGGTTTACGCCCAGATTGTGGAAGCGGTGTTGCAACTTGGCCGGCGGCCCCAGGGTGTGACCTATGCGGTGCCGGGACATCCGTTTGTGGCCGAGGCCACCTGCCCGGAGATTGCCCGCCGGGCGCGGGCAGAGGGTATCCCGCTGCGGGTGATTGAGGGGTTGAGTTTTCTGGAACCGACCTTTTCGGCGCTGGGGATCGATCCTTTCCCCGGTCTGGTGACGGTGGATGCGCTGGATGTGGCGCGTTCGTATCACCCGACCTTTACGCCGGCCACACCGGCGCTGGTCGCCCAGGTGTACTCACGGGCGGTGGCTGCCGATGTCAAGCTGACCTTGATGGAGGCTTACCCCGATGAGCACCCGGTGCGCCTGGTGCACGCGGCCGGGACGCCCGAGGAACGGGTGGAAGACCTGCCGCTGTACGCCATCGATCGCAGCCCATACACCGGGTTATTGACTTCGTTGTATGTGCCGCCGCTGGCAGTGGAGACCTCTTTTGAGGCTTTTCAGGCGGTGGTGGCGCATCTGCGCGCTCCCGATGGCTGCCCGTGGGATCGCGAGCAGACGCATACCTCGCTGCGTTCGGAATTGATGAGCGAAGCCTACGAGGTGCTGGCAGCGTTGGATAGCGGCGATGTCCCGGCGTTGTGCGAGGAGCTGGGGGATTTGCTGCTCAACATCCTGCTCCAGGCGCAGATTGCCAGCGAAGAAGGCGAATTCCGCATGAACGATGTGCTGGCGGGTATCCATCGCAAGATTGTGCGCCGTCATCCACACGTTTTTGGCGAGGTGCAGGTAGACGGGGTGGGCAATGTCTTGCAGAACTGGGAGGCGATCAAGGCCAGCGAGCGCCGCGAGAACGGTCAGGCCGAGACCAAGGGGTTGTTGGATGGGGTGCCGCTGGCGCTGCCGGCGTTGGCCCAGGCGCAGCAGATTCAGGGGCGGGCGGCGCGAGTCGGGTTTGATTGGAGTGAGATCGAGCCGGTGCGCCAGAAGGTATTGGAGGAATTGGGCGAGGTGAGCGCGGCGACCGATGAACAGCGCCCGGCGGAGCTGGGAGACCTGCTGTTTGCGGTGGTCAACCTGGTGCGTTGGTACCGGGTGGATGCCGAAAGCGCCCTGCGCGAGACCACGCTGCGTTTTCGCCGCCGTTTTCGCTATATCGAACGGGCTGCCGCGGCCGAGGGGCGCGAACTCAAGGATATGACGCTGGCAGAGATGGATGTCTTCTGGGAGCAGGCCAAGCAGTTGGAGCAGGACGAGTTTTCGTCAAACCCTTGACGTCTGCCGCGATGCGAGTATAATTCGTGCTTCCAAACAGACCAGCCGGTTCATCACCGGCTGGTTTTTTGTAGGGCGAGGTTGTCACCGGGTGGCAACCTCGCCCTATATTTATTCCCTTCAACGGCGGCCGGCAGCGGTCGCCATTTTATTTGTCAGGAGGTCGTTGTGTATAAGAATGTGTCGTTCGTTGTCATCTGGGCCGGGCAGGTGGTTTCCATCTTCGGCTCGGCCCTGAGCGAGTTTGCGCTTGGGGTGTGGCTGTACCAGCAGACTGGCTCGGCCAGCAATTTCGCCCTGGTGGCGTTGTGTACCGTGCTGCCGCAGATGTTGATCTCGCCGCTGGCAGGGGTGTTGGTCGACCGGTATCGCCGGCGGGTGATGATGATCGTCGCCGACAGCGGGGCGGCGGTTTGTACTCTGCTGGCGGTGTGGCTGTTTGCCAGCGGGCAGATGCAGGTCGGCTATATCTACTTGCTGACGGCGCTGAGTGCGACGTTCAACGCCTTGCAGTGGCCGGCCTACAGTGCGCTGGTGGCGGGTGCGGTGAGCCGCGCCGACCTGGGGAAGGCAAACGGTATGATCCAACTGGGGCAGGGGTTGGCCGAGGTTCTGGCGCCTGCGCTGGCCGGGGCGCTGGTGATGGCGATCCAGGTGCAGGGGGTGCTGCTGGTCGATCTGGCGACTTTTGGGGTGGCCGTGCTGGCGTTGGCGCTGGCGCGCCTGCCTGAGACGACGCCCTCTGCTGCGCCGGACGTGCAGTCGGGCGGCTGGTTGGGGGAACTACGCGCCGGTTGGGGGGCGCTGCGCGCCCGGCCGGATTTGCTGGGTCTGCTGCGTTTCCAGGCGTTGTTTGCTTTTCTGTGGGCGCTGTTTGGGGTGTTGGTGACGCCGATGGTCTTGGGCTTCGCCACGCCACAGGGGCTGGGGTTGGCGATGACGGTGGCCGGCAGCGGTTTGTTGTGCGGCAGTTTGCTGATGTCGGTGTGGGGCGGGCCGCAGCGGCGGATGTTTGGCCTGCTGCTGTTTGAGTTGTTGAGTTCCGCTGCTTTTTGTCTGATGGGTCTGCGCCCCGACCTGACGCTGGTGGCCGCTGCGGCTTTTGTGGCGCATTTTACCCTGGCGTTTGTCTCTAGCCTGACCGAAGCGCTGTGGCAGGGAAACGTGGATGCGGCGGTGCGCGGGCGGGTGTTTGCATTGATCCAGACGGCGGTCAAGGCGGCGCGTTTGCTGGCCTTTGTGATTGCGGGTGGCCTGGCCGATCGTTTGCTCGTCCCGCTGCTGCTGCCGGGCGGGGCCCTGGCCGGCAGCCTGGGGTTGTGGCTGGGGGTAGGGCCCGGGCGCGGCATCGCTGCCCTGCTGGTTCTGATCGGGCTGGTTAAGGCTGCGGCGGTGCTGGGGGTATATCGGGCGCGTGCCTCCCGGCGGTTGGCAGAAGCGTAATCGCCAGACAGGAAGAAAAAAAGGGCGGGACGTCTATTTGAGACGTCCCGCCCTTTGCATGCATGAATTATGCTTCGTACGGGTCTTCAGATTGCAGATAGGCCAGTAAGGCGGCTTTATTGGGTCGGGCTTCCAGCCAGGCTTTGATTTCTTTCAGGCGAGCGTAATCCTCCTCGCCGAAGCGCTGGCGATACAGGCCTTCCATCCGGGCGCGGCTTTCTTGCTGGCGAATGTTGCGCTGCCAGGGCTGGGTGAAGAATTCGTTGAGCCGGCCGTACAGCTGGTGCTTTTCCAACACCGCCCATTCGTTGCCATCAAACCATACCCCGTTGCAATTGCCGCAATGATCCAGGAGGAACTGGACGCCGGGCAAGATTTTGTACGGGATGAGCAGGTGACCGCATTCCGGACAGATTTTGGCCTGTTTCCGTTCGACTGCCTCAGGAGGGACTACTACCGGTGCGCTGGCATTTTCGTTCTCCGGATGCTTCTGGCGCCACTTCCAATAGGCATTGAAGGAAATAAAGATGCCGCCGCATATCTTGCAGTGGTGAGCCGGTATGGCTTGCGCCAGGGTGGTTGCTTGAAGGGTGGGTTGTTTGCAAATGGGACAGTTCATGGACAGGGATTATAAGGCTTTTTGCTGCGGCCGGGTAGGGGTGATCGTTGTGTATGAATGCCGTAGCTGTGGGCATGTGTTGCGGGTCTACCCCAAAGGGGTGGGCTTCGCTTGGCGAAATACGCCTGGGGGGGCGGTGTGGCAATGAACGGACGCTCAGGAGGGACGTTGCAGGCGTTCCAGCTTGTGTTCTAATTCGGCGATGACGGCGCGTTTTTCCTGCTGGCGTTGCCGGGCGGACTGAGCGGCGCCGGCGAGGGCCTGGGCTAACTCGCCCAATTCGTCCGGGCGAGTGGATAACTTCTGTAGTGCACCCGGATCAAAATTGTCTGTGGGCATGGCTTTGACCTCGTAAGAGAGGCGCACGATGACCAGTATGACCTGCCGGATGATGATACCACTGGCCAGCAGGGTGAACAAGACGCTTAACCCCAGAGCGATCAGGGCGATGACCGCGCCGGTCCACAGGCTATTCTGAATCGTGGTTCTCATTTGCTCGCGGGCGTCGTTTAGCAGGTCGGTCATTCGCAAAATGCTGGCCTGCAATTTCTGCCAGGCATCTTCCAGGTTGGCAAAAGTCTGTTCGGGGGGCAAATCGCTGCCTTCCTCTTCGTCCTCGCTTTCCTCGTCGCTTTCTTCCGCGTCTGTCTCACTTACGCGGGTGGGGGCGCTTTGCTCTTCTTCCCCGTCCTCCTCCTCCTCTTCTTCGAGGTCTTCCTCCTGCGTAGCTTCGGCGGTATTGCCGGCAGGTTGCGGGTTGTCGTCGAGCAGGATGCCCGCCAGTTCATCGGTGGCGAGATCGTGTTGTTGGAAGCGCTCGTCGTAGGTCTGTTTGGCCAGCAGCATATCCTGGATGGCCTGGGTTTCTTCGTCGTTCTCTGCCAGGCTGAGGTGCGAACGGATGTATTCGCTCACCTGTTCGCTGTACCGTTGATGCTGGTAGTATTCCGCCTCCTGGCCTTCGTAATCGCTGGCGTAATAGGCAACGCGCATGTTGGTAACGGCGTTGTACACCTCGTGGTTCTGGTTGAGCCGTTCGGCCAGATCCAGCGCAGCGCTGACCTTTTCTTGTGTATCCATCAGATGATAGAGATTGACGGCGATGACGATCACGGTCAGGAGCAATACCAGCCCGATGAGCACCGATAGTTTGCTTTGCAGTTTGAGTGAGGAGAGCCAGGGGTACATGGGTTATTCCTCCGGGGACTGGGTTGCGCGGTGCACGGCGTAGAACAATTTTTGCTGGCGTTCCTCGTGCAGTGTGGTGCGCAATGCGGCGATACGGTCGTCCAGGGCGCGTTCCTGCTGTTGCAGGGTGGCGCAGGTAGAGAGCAGGGTGCGCGCCATCTGCCCGATGGCGTCCCGGCGATGGCGCACCTGTTCCAGAAGCTCTGGACGAAACTGGCCGCCATCCAGGGCTACGGCGGCGTTAATCAGGTCGAGGATGGGCTGGTTGATGTTACTGGTCGACAGGTAAGCGCCGGCGGCCAGAATGGGCATGAGCACCAACAGCAGGATGCCGGTCTGGATGTTAATGATGTTTTGCGTGCGGAAGGTTTGCTCCAGTGGGGCCGACCGGGCTTCTACCTTCATTTTGAGGTTGTCGATGATGGTGGTCATCTCGTCGGCCTGCTGGCGAGCGTCTACCAGTGTACGCATGCTTTGTTGGGGATCAGCGCCCAGGGTGTCAAAAAGCTGGCGGAAACGCTGTTGTCCGCCTTGCAGTGCGTTGAACTCGCTGGCTGGCACAAAGGGCGGTTGTAATTCGGCCAGTTGGAGGTCGAGTGCGGTGGATGTTTGCTGAAATTGTTGCTTCCAGGCATCGACGTCGCCGCTGTGTTTCACCGCTCCGTAGCCGTACAGTTCCATCAGCATGGTTTGCGTGACGATGGCCGATTTGATTTTCGCCAGGCGTTCGGCCTCGATGGGGACTTGCAATGGTTCGAGGGCGGAGAACAATGTGTTGCGGATGAGAAGTGAGAAACCGGCGATGACGAGAATACAGGTGATCAGGAAGACGCCGAAACACCCTAACGAATGGACCTGTGTGAATGGATTGTTCTTTTTCATGGCCGGCTCCTATTTCTCGGTATGAACTTCTACACCATCCCAATCGGGGGGGACGCCCTCGGCCAGGCGCCGGGTGCAGCGGGTGAGATAAAACGATGCCAGCTGGTCGCGAGGGTTGCGTTCCAGGACGGACAGGAAACATTTTTGCGCCTGTGAGAAGTCGCCGCGCTGGTAATATTGCATGCCCTGCTCGTGAGTGCTGCGGGTCTCGTTCTTAAGCGTGCGCAGATCGTCCGGGTCGCCTTCGAAGATTTCAAACAGTTCCAGGGGCGTCTGGCGGCCTTTTACCCGCACTTTACCCAGCGAACGGTACAGACAACGGCTGCGGTTTTCAAGGCGGGTCATGGCCTCCAGGGTGAGGATGACGGAGACGCCGTAAAAGCGGGTCAGCCCTTCTACCCGTGAGGTCAGGTTGACGTTGTCTGAGAAGGCGTCGCCTTGCAGGCGTTTTTCTTCGCCGATCATACCGACCATCATGTGTCCGGAATGAATACCAATGCCAACAAAGAGGGGCGGCAGGCCGCTTTTCTCTAGTTCTGCGTTGAGCGCCTGGATGCGCTGTTGTTTCTCGATGGCGGTGCGCACGGCGTCGTCTACGCTGTAGGGAAAAATTGCCATCATGCCGTCGCCCAGGAATTTAACGATGAAGCCGTTATTTTCCTCGACGATGGGCGAGACCATTTGCATGAAGCGATTGATGAAGGCAAAGTTTTCTTCGGCGCTCATGTGTTCGGAAGCGGTGGTGAAGCCGCGGATATCCGAGAACATGACGGCCATTTCGGCGCTGACGTGATCGCCCAAACGAATGTCGAGAACGCTCGGCTTGTTGAGGAATTCCAGATACTGTTGGGGGATAAAGCGTGCCGTGGAGCGGATGAAGGCGTCTTTGGCGGCGACCGATTGGTTGATGGCGGCAGCCATGTTGGTGAAGGAACGCGCCAGGAGGCCCATCTCGTCCTTGCGCTCTGTGTAGGCGTCGAGCATGTTGGGTTTGAAGAGGTTGTTTTCAAACGCCACCACGGCGTTGGTGATGCGCTGCAGCGGTTCGGTGATGAGGTTGATCCTGTTAGCCACCCAGGTAAAGAGCAGGGTCATGGCTACCAGGGCAATGATGCTGATGGTGAGGATGCGGCGTACCAACTGGTGCGATTGGGTCAGCAGTCTTTGCAATTCGGCCTGCTGGCGATACTGGATCTGATCAACCTCACTCATCAGGTCGAGCAATTGATCGTCGCTGACATCGATGCTGTCGAGCCGTTCTTCATCCTCGTCTGACAGGGTGAGCGCCCCGGATTGCAGGGTTTGGTCCATGGTCGTGCGGTATGCACGCAACATTTTTTGCAGCCGATCGAAACTCAAACGCTGCTGATCGTCCTGTTCGTTGAGCAGCCGGGCGCGCAGGTCGCTGTTGACCTGGGTAACGAAGACCTCGTAACTGCCGCGGTAATCTTCGCTGCCCAACAGGAGATAACTACGACTGTCACGGTCGGCCCACAGGATATATTGTGCACTGGCCTGGATGGCTTTCATATCGTTGATCTGCTTTTCGGCCTGTTCGATCTCGGATTGTAGCAGCAGGACGCTGTAGACACTCCATCCCAGTGCTGCACCGGCCATGATGGTGATCAAGATCACGAACAGGAAGAGCTTGTTCTGGGTTCGCAGGTTGGCAAACCAATTCATGTTTTGCTCCTTTTGCATCCACAATAAGGCCGGACCTTTGTCCACGCCTGCTTATCCCCTATGACTATTATTATACGTTCAATAGGAACAAGGCCTGGTTGCGAGGCAGTATTAAAACGGGTACACTGGACGATAACAGGTGAGGTGAAAGGAGGGCAGTATGTTACGGGATTATCTGAAATATGGCAAGACGGAATTCTGGCGCAGGCAAAAGATGGGCTGTATTGGCGGGCTGATTGGGCTGCCGCTGTTGTGTTGTTTTGTGTTCATCCCGCTGTATCTGGTAAATGAAAATGACTTGAGCGCCGGATATTTGCTTGTGCCGTTGTTGCTCTTGGCGCTCATCTTGAGCGGGGGCGGGGTGCTGGCGGTGGTGTTGATGGTACGCCGGCAACGCCAGGACGATTCCTCAAAAAACGAGCGGCCACCCAACGCATAGGCGGCCGCTCGTTGTCGATCAGTCGTACGATCAGGCGGGTTCAAAGCGAGCGGTAAAGTGGCGCATGAGCGGGGCCTGGTAAGTGAAGCGGTAGACGCTCAATTGTTCTTTACGTTCGGCCAGGCGCCCGAATGTTTCGGCGACGTAATCAAAGTGGGCCTGGGTGTACACCCGGCGTGGAATGGCGAGGCGCACCAGTTCGAGTTTGGGGTAGACCATCTCACCGGTATCGGGACTGGGGTGGGCAAACATGACCGAGCCAATCTCACAGCAGCGTACGCCGCCTTCCAGGTAGGCAGCGGCGGCCAGGGTCAGGCCGGGGAATTGGGCGTGGGTGAGATGCGGCAGCAACTGGCCGGCGTCGATATAGATGGCATGACCGCCGGCAGGTTCGATCATGGGGATGCCGCGGGCCTTGAGGCAGGCGCCCAGGTAGGCGGTCTGTCCCAGGCGGTAGGCCAGGTACGATTCGTCCAGCCCTTCCCACAGGCCGACGGCCAGGGCGTCCAGGTCGCGGCCCGCCAGGCCGCCGTAGGTGGGGAAGCCCTCTTTCATGATCAATTCGTTGCACACCTGCTGGTAAAGCTGTTGATCGCGCATGGCGAGGAAACCGCCAATGTTGACCAGGCCATCCTTCTTGGCGCTCATCCAGGCGCCGTCTGCCAGGCTGAAGATTTCGTTGGCAATTTCGAGCGTCGTTTTGTTGGCGTAGCCCGGTTCGCGCAGCTTGATGAAATAAGCGTTTTCAGCAAAGCGACAGCAGTCGATAAAGAAGGGGATGCCATAGCGGTGGTAGACTTCGGACACGGCGCGGATGTTGGCCAGTGAGACGGGCTGTCCGCCGCCGGCGTTATTGGTAATGGTAATGGCGCCAAAGGGGATGTTTTCGACGCCGGTGTCTTCGATAAAGCGCACCAGCTTATCGACGTCCATGTTGCCCTTGAAGGGGCTTTGCAGGGCAGGGTCGAAGGCTTCGTCGACGACCAGGTTGACGGGCCGGCCGCCGCGGCCGAGGATGTTGCCCTCGGTGGTGTCAAAGTGCATATTGGAGGGCACGAATTTGCCCGGCTTGACCTTGAGACCGGTGAGAATGTTCTCGGCGGCGCGTCCCTGATGAGTGGGGACGAAATACTCAAAGCCAAAAATCTTTTTCATCGTGTCGGCCAGGCGATAGTACGAGCGCGCCCCGGCGTACGATTCGTCGCCGGTGATCAATGCGCCCCATTGTTCCTGGCTCATCGCGCCGGTGCCGGAGTCGGTCAGCAGATCGATGAACACATCTTCGGCGCGCAGGCTAAAAACATTGTAACCGGCCTGGCGCATGGCTTCTTGCCGTGCTTCAGCAGAGATCAAGCGAATCGGCTCGACCATCTTGATGCGAAACGGCTCGACGGGGTAAGATGACATGCATTCCTCCACAGGGTAAGAGTTGATTTGCAAACGCCACTGCGTTTAGTGTAACATTCTTTTGGAGGGTGAGCTATTGTCCAATATCATCAAGTGGGGGGACATAATGCAGGGGAACGGGTACAATTGGGGCAAGGGAGAATGCAACATGGCGACACTCGATACTGCACTTGCACACTTTGACCTGGATGCCGGACGCGGGCTGTTTTGTTTCGTGCCCACAGACGAGCGTTTGCCGGGGGTTTTTGACGCTCGTTTTGGGCTGGCGTATCGCTGCGGACAGCGGGGCGGGGCGCACCCGGTCTGGAATGGGGCGCAGGCGGTGGTAGAGACGCTGCGCATCGATACCCGCCTGGGGCCGGCGCAGGGGGTGCAGGCGACGATGGGGCCGGATGGGCATGGTCTGGTGACTACGGCAACCTTTGCCGTGCTGCCAGAACGGCCTTTTTTGCTGTGGAAGCTCACGCTGCATAACCGGGGGGAGCAGGCAGTGCACGCCGGCTGTAGTGATTTGTTGCACGGCATCGTGCGCTGGCGGCAGGCAGTGTCACCCTCGCGGGCCGACCTGGCCTTTTTTGCCAACGGCTGGCAATCGTGGTCGTTTAGCGGGGCGTATGCGGCCGGCGCAGCGCAGCGCAGTTCGCGCCTGTTTTTTATTCCAAACGCCTACTGTCATAATCCATCCACGCCGCGGCCGGGGCGCGCCGGACATTTCAGCGGCGATTTCTTCGGGGTGATCGGCGACCGCGCCCGGCGTACGGCGCTTCTGGCCGGGTTTCTGTCCCAGCGTGAGCAGTTCGGCTCGCTGGAGGGCTGGCTGCAGGAGGATGCGCCCCGCTTGCGGTTATTGTCCAGCGGCGACCGGGCGTTGGTGCCGCCGGGGGGCGAACTGAGCAGCGATTGGGCTGTGTTGTATGCCTTCGATCTCGATTGCCCCGACCCGTTGGCGCCGTATGTAGAGGCGGTGGCGCTAGAGCACGGCGTTGGTCAGCCGCGTCCGGCTGTGAGCGGCTGGTGTTCCTGGTACCACTTTTACGAGCGGGTGACTGCCCAACAGGTGCGGGATAACCTGAAACAGGTCAACGATCAGCAGCAGCGTTTGCCGCTCGAACTGGTGCAGATCGACGATGGATTTGAGCTTCAGGTCGGCGAGTGGTTTACCTGTAAGAAGAGTTTTCCAGAGGGGGTGGCGCCGCTGGCGGCCGAGATTCGAGCGGCAGGGCGGACTGCGGGGCTGTGGCTGGCGCCGTTTCTGGTCAGCCGGCAGGCAACGCTCTACCACCGGCATCCTGAATGTATTCTGCACAGTCGCGCCCGCCAACCGGTGACCGGGGCGTTTATCGGCAACCAGTTTGTCACCGCACTGGATATGAGCCACCCGCGCGCGCAGGACGAGGTGCGTCGTCTGATTGGCGCCGCGGTGCGGGAATGGGGCTTCCCATACCTGAAACTGGATTTCCTGTACGCTGCGGCGTTGGATGGGGTGTATCACGATGCGCAACTGACGCGGGCGCAGGTGTTGCGCCGGGCGTTGGAGTTGATGCGCGCGGCAGCGGGTGAAGAGACCTTTCTGTTGGGGTGTGGCCTGCCGCTGGGGTCTGGGATCGGGGTGGTGCAGGGTATGCGCATTGGCGCAGACACCAACGACACCTGGCGCCCCCATTTTCACGGCGTGAAAATGGTGTTTGGCGCCGAGCCGAGCATGCCATCGGCGACCAATGCATTGCAAAACGTATTGACCCGCGCCGCTCTGCACCGGCGCTGGTGGTTGAACGATCCGGATTGTTTGCTGTTGCGGCCGGGGACCAGCCTGACGCCAGACGAACTACAGAGCCAGGCAACGGCGATGGGCATGGCGAGCGGGATGCTGCTGCTGTCGGATGATCTGGCGCAGGTGCCGGATGACAGGCGGCGCATTGCTGAGGTGCTGCTGCCGTTGATCAACCGCACCCCGTGGGTTCTGGATTGGCTGGATGCCACCACACCGCAGCGCCTGCGCCTGGATCTGGAGGGTGCCAGTGGGGTGTGGTCGTTGCTGGCCTGGTTCAACTGGTCGGATCAGGCGGCAGAGGTGACGGTGCAGCCAGAGGCGTATCACTTACCGGCCGGTGAATATTGGGCGCGTTCGTTCTGGGCCGGGGAAACGCGCCTCCTGCCGGCGGGGCAAGGCTGGCAGGCGCAGGTGGCGCCGCACGGCGTTGTCTTGCTGGCAATGCGCCTGCGGCAGGATGGGCAGGCGCAGTATCTGGGCAGCGATTTACATCTCTCGCAAGGATTGGAGGTGGAACGCTGGCAGGTGATGGCGGATGAGGTGCACCTGGGGCTGGCGTTGGGGCGCCACGGCGAGGGGCAGGTGGAATTGTATCTGCCGCAGGCGCCAAAACACGCCTGGCTGGATGGCCAGGCGGTGTCATGGACGGATGAGGGTGAGGGGCGCTACCGTTTTGCGCTTGAATTGAACCCCAATGCTGAGTTGCAGCTGGCGTTTTGATCAGGGCAACGGCGGCGCATTGAGGACATCATTGCTTCTGATGAGGAAATCTGCTCGTGCATCGTAGGCCTGTATGGCGGCCTGGAGACGCTCCAGGATCTGCGGGTCTATGCTGTTTTCGCCCCACAGGTTGTGTTGTTCGGTGGGGTCTTCCTGATGGTTGAAGAGCCACAGGCCATTTTCGCGCTGCACCAGACGGTAGTTTTCGTCAGCGGCGGCGTAGACCTTGGCGGTGATGCCATAGGCAATGGGGCGGCGAGAGAATATGATCCGCTGGGCAGCCGGCTGCCCCAACAGCGATTGGCCGTCTACCCAGTCTGGCGCGTACTGGTACTTGAGCGTATCCAGAATGGTGGGAACCAGATCTACTGAACTGACCATCTGATCCACGCGCTGTCCTTCTGTTTGATAGGGATATTTGATGAGCAGCGGGATGTGCGTTTCTGGATAGGATAACAGCGGCGTGGCATGTGCGACGTAGCCGTTGTGGAAATTCTGCCCGTGATCGGAAGTGATGATAATCAATGCGTTATCATACTGCCCGGCCGCTTTGAGGGTTTCGATGATCTCGTTGAGTTGTTCGTCCTGATAGCGGATCGCTTCATCGTAGCGCAATCTTAATTGATCGACAAACCGTTGGTTCTCCAGTTGATAGGGGCCATAATAGGTCTTTTGATCGGATTCGCTCAATAACCCCTGCTCAAGCGGCAGGAAAGTTCCCTGGTATGGGCCGCCTCTGTAGGGGCCGCCATGCACACCGCGCTCGTGAATATACAGGTAAAGCGGCCGGTTTGCATCCCGGTTTTTTATGATTTGTTGGAACCCTGACAGGGCGTCACAGGATTCATATTCTTCGCTTTTTTCACCAACGCTGACCTTTGCCAGCCAGAATGTTAGCGGGAATATTTGCGAATCCTCGTAGGGGGTGGCGCGGATTTGATACCGGGTGCGATCCAAAAACGCCGCCAGCCCGCGCTTGCACACGGAACGGTCAAAGTACTTTCCCAGGTGATAAAAACCGGGGCTGAGATAGCCGTGCCAGATGGTCTCATAGCCTGAGGCCTGTAGAATATCGGCCAGGTTCAACCAGCCGGGCTGCGAACGCATGACATCGCCATAGCGATAGTATGGGGTCAGATATGGATAGCGACCGGTAAGCACCACAGGTAAATCGGTAATCGAGCCTGATCCGGCAGCCTGGGCATGGGTATAAACGGTCCAGGTGCGTGTAATCCGATCCAGGTTGGGGGTGGTGGGTAAGGGGTAGCCATAAAGTGACATGTCTTCGGCGGTGAGCGCGTCTACGACGATGAAAATCACGTTGGGCGGTTTTTGACCGGCGGGCGACGGCGGCAGTGGGGCGGCTGTGTTGGGATAGAACAAATCGCTGATGCCGAAGAGGGTGATCAGGATGGAAAAAATGACCACCGGAACGGCAATGGCTTGAAGGCGCGGGGTGAGATCGTCGAACCAGGCGTAGATGGGCTTTTCCAGGCGGGTGAGCGGCAGCGAGAGGATCATGCCTGCCACGATGATATTGAACCAGCGCACTATTTCCAGAAAGAGCGAACCGAGTTTGCCGGTAACGGGCAGGGTGACGGTCGTTTCTTGAAAGGTGGGGCTGTACAGATCGATTTGTTGCTCTACCCCGTTTACACTCACCCGAACGATTCCCGATTCTGGGCCGCTCGCAAAAACAACCTGTACGTTTTGGCCCTGCCCGCCGAGGAAGGAGTCGTGGAGCTGCGCCGGCTGCTCGCCATCAGAGATCAGACCGCCGCTGACCACGCGCCATTCACCGGTTTGAGTGAGGCGGGTAAGGTTGACGGGGGTCTGGTCGACTCCCAGCAGGCGCTGTAAATGCACCATGTCGTTTGCGGCTGAGGGATTCTTTTCGCCCGTAGCAATGATATCCAGTTGCGAAACGGTAAAGCGGGTGGCGTATAGGGTCGCAGGTATATACAGGTACGCCAGATAGGCGACGAGCGGGATGACGAGTAAGGCCATGCCGGCTTTCGCGACCCAGGACGATTGCCAGGATCGTGCAGACTGCAAAGCGATTGTTAGTGCAAGACTGACCAGCAAGGCGAGTGCGCCGCTCAGCACATATTGCATTACGGCACCACGGTGGCGCAAATCAAACGGGTTTAAGAAATAGTAATCTGTTGCAACAAGAACTACTCCCAGCCCGGCTGCCAGCATCAAAGAGCGTCGATCAGGTTTGAGCCAGTGGAATGTTTTCATGGAGCCTTTTAGCCAGTTTTTATGCTTTGCAGGAGGATGATCCAGACGATCAAGAACAGGGCCAACAGCAAACTTTTGAATAGCTTGCTCAAGTCTTGCCGCGCCAGTTTTTCAAGCACGGATTGCAGCGCTGCCAGGACAAGGGCCACCGCTGCAATCTCGAGCGCGGCAAACAGCAAGGTGATTCCGTACGTCGCAATCACATCCAGCCAGTAGAATTCATAGCCCTGGATGCGGTCCAGCGACTTAAACAGCCCCATCAGGACAAAGATCGTCCCGGAGAATAACAGCCAGGCGAAGTAGGTGGCGAAATTCTGCTTGAGGCGTTTCCAGTTCAACGCGTGCATAGACAGAGGGTGCGTCCCGCCGGTTCTGAAGGGAATGTTTCGACCTTGGGGAAAACGCGTTGCAGCGACGCCAGGAACGCATCGAGCGAATACCAGCTCATGTCGCGACGGTTGGTTACCAGCAGTTCCTGCGAACGGGGATCGCTGAGCGGGACGAATTCGGTGAGCAGCCATTTATCGGCGTAGTCAGACAGCGTTTGCGTGATGCGGTCAAAGGTCTGCACCTGGGTGATGGCCAGATGGTGGGTGAGCGCCAGTGCAAACGCCATTTCGGCGCGAAAACGTTGCGGGGCCGGGGGATATTCGCTCGCTCGCCAGCCGCCTTGAGGTGAAGGGCTGAGCACATCCATGACCAGCGGCAGTATATCGAGGTTCTGTTGTTGGGCCAACTGGTAGAGCAGGCTGACGCTATCTTCGTCGGTGTCAAAGGCGGTCACGTGAGCCCCGGCTTTGGCAGCCAGGATGGCGTAACCGCCCTGATTGCAGCCGATGTCGACCACGGTTTTGGGGTGATGCTGCGCCAGGATTTGCGCCACGACCGTTTGTTTCGGGTGGAATTGGTCAGGATGCAGAAAAGTGTTGACATCCTGATAGTATTGTGACCATTTGCTTTGCCCGGTGGCAATCTGGAGCGAGGCCACGTCTTTTTGCAGGGTGGTAAAAAAGGCGGCGCGGGCCTGTGGGGTTAACGGGGTATTTTGCTTGAAGCGTGACAGGTCCTTGTCCTGACCGGTTTTGCGCAGCATGCTGATGACAAAGCGCGGCAGGTACAGGCGATTGAACAGCCACGGGCGCTTGAGCCAGGCGAAGGCAGGCAGGAATTTTACGACTTCGCTGTCGGTGATGCCGTTGGCCGAATCGAGCAGCAGGGCGCGGCTGACCCGCCCGGAGTTGCTGGCGGCGACCAGCAGCGGGAAGAGGAACAGCCGGCAGAACTGATCGTAGGCCACCCATAGCAGATCGTTTTCCTGGGGCATGATGGAAGTAAAATCGACCAGAACGGGCCTGGTTCCATCGTACAGAATATTCCAGGGGGTGGCGTCTTTGAGGATGGCGCCGCTGTTGTTGAGGCGCAGGCAGATTTCGAGCGTTGTCAGGGCAGCATCGCGCAGCATGGGGGTGGGCCATTCGAAACAATAGTTGGCCGGGGTAATGCGCTGATGTTCGAGCGTCAATGCGTATCCAGGGAGGGCCTGATCCGCCGGGCGGGTGGCGACGATTTCTTTGCCCAGCATGTTTTGGACGGTCGGGTTTTGCAGCAGATCGCTATAGTAACCCTGAAACTCGCTGTGGATGCCGCGCAGGATTTTATCCTCGACGCGATAAACAGAGCCGGTTGGATCCCGGTCGGAGCCTATCTGGAAGTTCGCCATATTTTATGCCTGGTTTTCAGGGGGATTGGTTGGAGACTGAGTGGTTTCGGTCGGTGCGGATTGCTTTTTGAAAATTTTACCAAACAGGTTTTTGATTGGTTTAAAGAAGAAGGTAAAACCTGAAACGATCACTGCTAAAATAACCAGGCCACTTTGTGAAAGTATGCCAAACAGCCCAGGATCAATGTAACCCATTCTATTTACTCCTTCAGAACGCTCGAACTAAAATTGCAACAATCTACATCAGGGTACAAGTTTACCATAAACCGGGGAAGTTTGACGGTTAATTGCAGGGCGCCCTGAAACGAGCGGGCACCCTGGGGATATGGCTGTTGGTTCTATTCTTTTGCAGCGGATGGGGCCGGTGGCAGGGTGCGTCGCCGGCGGCGGTAGAAGCGGCGCAGGACGCGAAAGGCGGCATAGTATAACAGCGCCTGCGGTAGGATGTAGACCACCGGCCAGATCAGGGCGGTTACAATCCCTTGTCCGCTATGGATGAGAGCCTGGGTGGCATCGTGCAGGATGCCTCCGGTTAGTGATTGGTGGAACGATCTGACGGGCTTGCAAACGGATGCTGATGGCGGATAGACTGGCGGCCTGCTCATAATACTGGAGTTTGCCTTGGATGCGCTCAATTTCATTGCGGGTTTGGGTGAGCTGATCGAACACTTTCAGGACATCTTCGGTGCGGTTGGCGTTTTCCTGGTTGAGCAGTTGGGGCTTCCAGGTCGGCGTATTCTTCGGTCATGTCCTGCCCGGTTTTGTTTTCAGCGAGGATATCTTTTTCTGGATCGACGGCGAGTTGTTTGATGCGATCGTGCGCCTCGATTAATCTTTCGACCGGAACGCGGACGATGATGTTGGCCTCGGGGATTTCCTGATTATTGATGGTTTGACAAAACCGGGCGGGTGGAATCAAAAAGTGGGACGAGCAAAAAGCTCGTCCCACCAGGCTGTTGAAGGGGGGATTGGGGGTTAACCGGCGGCGGTCGGGGGCGGAGGCGGCGGGCTGGGGCGGCGGCGGAAGAGCCGGAAGAAGCCGCGCACCAGGCGGAAGACGAGGTAACCGATCAGCACGAGCGGCAGGACGAAGATGACCAGCCAGATGGACAGGTTGCCCAGGAACTTGAGCACGTCGATCAGGGCCTGTACCGCATCACGGGCGACGCCGACCGGTTTCCATCCGCCGATGGTCAACGGGGCGATGGCGGCGCGGGCCTGGATGCGTACGCTGATGGCCGAGAGGCGGGCGGCCTGCTCGTAGTATTGAATCTGGCCTTTGAGCACCTCGATTTCCTGGCGAATCTGGGTCAGCTGGTTGAAGACCATCATCACGTCTTCGGTGCGGGTGGCGTTTTCCATGATGGCGCGCAGCTGTTTTTCGGCTTCTTCCTTGTTGGTCAGCTGCGAGCGCAGATCGGTGTATTCCTTGGTGACGTCCTGCCCGGTTTTGTTCTCGGAGAGCACGTCCTCGGTCGGGTTGCTGGTCAGCCCCTTGATCTGACTGAGGGCGTTATCCAGCTTTTCGGCAGGGACGCGCACGCTGATACTGGCTTCGGGGATTTCAACATTGTCGCGGGTGCGTGTTTTGTACAGGCGTGATTCGACCACGAAACCGCCCATTTCGTTGGCCATGCGGGTGATGGCTTCCATAGCGGGGGCAGGGTCATCGACGACGATGCTGACATCGGCGTTCTGGATGACGATTCGTTCGACGGCCTGCCCGGAAGCGTTTTGCACGGCAATCGCGCTCACCTCTGCTTCGGCAGAGGCCGGCATGGGCGGGGCGACCGGAGCAGCGGCATCCATCATCGGGGCGGCTCCGCCCGTATTGCTGGCCTTGTAACCTTCCTGGGCGGTATCCTGGCGTTGCATCAGCGCCGATGGGGCAGACTGGCAGGCGCTAAACAACAGGCTGCACACGATCAAAAAGATGAGAACGTCATATTTCTTCATGTTCTTTCTCCTCTCGGGCTCGAATGATCTCTGCTGTTTAGACGGCAGGGACGGCTTATTGGTTCCCGCAGATACCTGTGGGCCCGTCAGGCGCCCTCGGCCAGGCGGGCGGCGTGGCGCTGCGGCAGGCCGGCGCGCTGGATGCGCTCCTGAACGGCGACGAAATCGTAGGCCACCCGGCGGGCGGACCAGCGTTGTTCTTCGGGTTCAAAGAGGGCGTAAGCGGCGCGAAAATCGTGGTCGCGCGGCTGCCCAACCGAGCCGGGATTGAGCAGGGCGCGCCCGTAGACAGTGACGCTATCGCCCATTTTGAGCAGGCGGGTTTTGATGCTGTTGCTTTCCGGGTTGGTGAGGTAGGCGATGGGTAGATGCGAATGCCCGACGAAACAAAAACGGGTGTCGAAGTAATCGAAGTTGTTCATGGCGGTGTAAACATCCAGAATATACTCCCACACCGGGTTGCGTGGGCTGCCATGCGCCAGGGTCACATCACCGATCACTTGCTTTTCGGGCAGGCTTTTCAAAAATTCGATGCTGGCGGGGGTCAGGGTGGTTTGCATCCAGCGAATGGACAGCCGGGCGTCGCTGTTAAAGGTGTTCAGGTCGATCTGGCCCAGCGCGGCGGCGTCATGATTGCCAAGCAGGCAGACCAGGTTGGGCAGTGCGCGGATCACGGCGATACATTCATTTGGATCCGGCCCGTAGCCCACCAGGTCGCCCAGGCACCAGACGGCGTCCACTGCTCCGGCGTCGTCCAGAACGGCTTCCAGGGCGCTGCGATTGGCGTGAATATCCGATAAAACGAGTATGCGCATAGGTCTAAGGCATGTGAAAGTAAAGTTCCCACTGGCCGGCAGCAGGTTGTTTGAAAGCCGAGGTAACCCCGGTCAGCACCATCCAGGTATTCCCGGGCTTAAAGGGCAGGGGTTGTTCGCCGGCATTGGGGATGTAAAAACGAATGGGCTGGTCCTCATCGGCTGCTTGCCAGATGCCTTCAAAGGCCTGTCCGTCGCGGAACAGCACGGCGCGCCGTCCACCTTTATTATGCCACAATTCCAGGTCAAATAGACTCTCGCCTTGCAGGATATGATAGCTATACAGGACGACGACATTGGCAAAAGCCAGCTGCTGGCCGTTGACCAGGTCGGTGAGCGGGTACATGGTGATTTTGCTTTCCGCATCGAGGCTTTCGATCCAGCGCAGATATTTGCCCGTGGCGGGGTCGTAGCGCCACTCGCCGCGGTTAGTGCGATGATAAAGGACGGCCAGTTGTGTGCCGGGCTGGCCTTTGGCCGGGGGGCGCGAGTCGAAGTACATGCCGCCCAGGTCCTGGCGGGTGTTGGTGATGCCCAATTTGCTGGCATACTGGCTGAGTTGGCCGCTGTCGCCCCAGAAACTGGTGACGACTTTGCGCCCATCGTCACACAGGCCAGGACAGGTGGCCGGGGCGCCGTTGATGGCGCGTTTGCCCAGTTCGCCGACCATGAAGTTGTAGGTCTGACGGTCGGCGCCCTTAAATCCCAGGATGGAGCGGTACATGCCGGCCAGTTGCACATCGACCATGCGCGCCGAACGCACCGGGCCAACTTTGATGCTATCCTGGCCATAATACAGGGCGTTGAAGCGGTTGGCGCCGGCGCCGATGTAATACTCAAAGACGAGGTCGGCAAAAGACAGGCCGGCGTGTGGACGGCCGGCAGCGGGGTAGTTGGCAACCTTGATCATCACCGGCAGGCGATCCAGAATTTTGGGATCGGAAACGGGCAGGCCGGTGAGGGGGTTGACATTGTCCGGGAAGATAAACGGACCGGCCACGATGGGGGTGGGTGTGATGCTGGGGGTAATGCTGGGAATGGGGCTGGGAGACAGGGTGGTGGTAATCGTTGGCGTCAGGGTGGCGGTGCGGCTTGGAGCAGGGGTCAACGTGGTGGGGATTTGATACAATGTGGGCAGGGGTGGAAAGGCCGCCGGGGCAGGGGTGCTCTGTGCGCAGGCGATGGAAGCAAGTACGAGCAGCAAGGCAAAAAGCAGCAGGGTGCGTTTCATGGGGCCTCAAGGAAGATCGAACATCAGATTCCAACGGCCTGGCGAAACCTGGTTAAAGGTCGAGCCGATGCCGGCCAATACGATCCAGGAGGTGCCGGGCTTGAGCGCGTAGGGGCTCAGGTCTTTGTTGAGGAATTGCAATGGGCGCTCGTGACCCGCCGATCGCCAGACGCCTTCGATGATCTGTCCGTTGCGAAAGAAAACGGCCCGCCCTCCGCGGGTATTATTCCACAATTCGATGTCGTGCAGTGAGAGCTTGTATTCGATGTGAAATGCAAAGAGGACGACGAGGTTATCGAAGGCGATTTGCTGGCCGGTGAGGCGGTCGACCAGGCCCTCCATTTCGAGTTGATCGTTCTTTTCACTCCAACGCAAATATTTTCCGGTTTCGGGGTTGTACAGCCATTCGCTGCGGATGTAGCTGGCGTATTGTGCGCCAAATTGTAGCCCGGATTCGCCCTGGGGGATGGCAGGATCGAAGTACAGGCCGGTCAGATTCTGGCGTCCATTTTCCAACCCGCGCTGGGTGGCATACTGGCTGAGGGAGGTTGTGTCGGTGAAGGTGCTGTAGACGGTGTTATCGTCCAGCCGGCAGATGGGCGGGCAGGATGATGTTTTGGAGGAAATGGCATATTTGCCAAGTTCTGTTTCCAGATCGGGATCGACGCGGTCGTCGGCGCCCCCGTAGGCCAGGATACCGTGGTACATGCTCACCAACTGCCGGTCGACCAGGCGGCCGGAGCGGATGGGGCCGACTTTGGGCGCGTCCTGCCCGTAATAAACGGCCAGGAACCGGTTGCCGCCGTAAATCCAGCCGATGTAATATTCAAAGACCATGTCGGCAAAAGATAACCCGGTGTGGGGCCGCCCTTCGCGCGGAAAGTTGGACACCTTGACCATCAATGGCCGCCGTTCGAGCAGGCGAGGATCGGCCACCGGCAGGCCGGTTAACGGGTTGATGTTGGGGGCGAAGCCGCCTTCACCAATATGCGTAGGCAGGATTGCCTGAGTGGCAACGGGTGGGTTGGGGGCGTCTGTGGCCGGGGCGGGCGGAGTGTAAGTGGCCGGTAGGACGACCGCGGTTGCGGCCGGGGTGGGCTGCTCCTGCGGCGGGGTGGCCGGCTGCCCGGCGGCGACGGGCGGATTGGGTAGACAGGCAGTGAACAGGGCAAGCGCTACCAGCGTGACGGCGTACCCGGAAACTTTTGTGATTATTCTTGTCATATTTCCATTGTAACAGCCAAACGGCTCTGACAGGTATTGGTTTCGTTGGTTGTCTATGGTCGGGAAGGAGGGGCGCCGGGTGGGGTACCCCAGATATCCGCCGGCGAGCGAACGCTGGAAAAGAAAAACAGCAAAAAGGTGGGGTAGAGCTGGAAAAGCAGCCGGGGGAATGAGGTTCTGATGTGGGTGTCGATGGAAAGCGGGGTGATGAGGTAAATTCCCAGGTAACCGGCAAATTGTAGCAAGAGGATGGCGGCGATCAAGGGCAAAGCGGGGCTGCGGGGGGTGTTTTTCCAGCCCACCAGCCCGGCGTACACCAGCAGGACGAGCAAGATTGGCAACGGCCACTCCGCCAGACCGAGCAGATAACGCGGGATGGCAGACAGGATGATGGCGTGACGCTGTGGGTCGAGGATGCGTTGGGGGAAGAGGGCCAGTTGTTCGGCGTTCATCCAGTCATTGCTGGGTGCAAGGGCGAGTTTGAAATAGAGTAACGCCAGCGCCGGCAGGGCGGCGCCGGCGACAAAGGCTGCGAGGCGCGGCCAGACGGACAAGGTGCGGCGTTTATACAGCAGGAAAATAACCAGTACCAGGCCGGTGAAGGCCAGGAAAGGGATGCCTTCGTTCTTGGTCCAGGCGGCGCTGGCGGCGGCCAGACCCGCCAGGGCGAACGACCCGGCGGATGGCGCAGAGGGCTCGAACCCGGCCAACAGGGCGACGGCAGTACACAGAATGAACGCCGCCAGGGGAACGTCGGCGTATTGGATGGCGCCAAAAGAGATCAACGCCGGGGCGCTGGAGAGGAGCAATGCAGCCAGGCCGGCCTGCTGCCAGCCTTTGGCGGGCTGCAAGGCAAAAAATATCAGCCCAACGGCGGTGAAAGAAAAGATGCCTGCCAGAACGATCGGGGCGCTTTGCGATTCTTCGCCGGCCAGATACCATAGATGGGCGACCGAGAGGGGGAGCATCAATGGGTAATCGGGGTGCAGGAAGGCGGGCGAGAATGCGTTCTGCCAGTTTTGTTGCGCGGTGTAGAGCATGCGGGCGCGCACGTTCCAGATTGCCCAGGCATCGTAGCGTCCCTGCGGTTTGAGCCAGGCGGCGCCCAGAAAGTTGAAGAGCGCCAGCGAAATCAACAGGAACAGCCCGGCGGCCGCGATGCGTGTAGACAATAAGGAAGACCTGGATGGAGCCGTGATGATCGAAACAACAGGCCGGCGAGTGGCGCGCCACACCAGCAAAGCGGACGCCAGGCAAACGGCTGCTTCCACCCAGGCGAAGCCGGGTTGCCGCGGGGTGAAACACGCGCTCCAACCCAGGTAGAGCACCGAGGTGACCGCCAATCCCAACGGCCAGCCGGCGCAGAGTTTGAGCCACATCCGTTGTTTGGGGGGCTCTCCCAGGATGAGGGTTACCAGGCTAAAACCGGTAATCAGGGCAGGCAGCGTGAGCAGTGAGAAAGTCAGGAGGCGGGTCATGGCTACGGGCTGATGCGTGGGTCGTAGAAAAGGTACAGACCGTTGGCGTAAGAGGCGGCCTGTTTCAATCCCTGGTCTTTTAAATAGCGCGTTCCTGTATTTTCGCTGCGTTCGCTGAGGTTTACCAGTATCCAGCGATGCCCCAGGCCGCGTTCAACCACTACCGGAGCCAGGATGTATTGCGACAGGCGGTACTCGGCGTCGTCGTCCTTAACGGCGCCCTGACCGGGAAGATCGCTCTCGGCAAAGTAGCCCATGTACGTCAATTGCTCCGGCAGATCGGCGCGGATGGGCTCCAGCCGGCTTTTCCAAACCGAGAACTCGCTTTCGCTGCGGAATGTCTGCCAGTTGTTCAGCGTGGTACCGGTCGACTGTACGATGGCAACGAGCACCAGGACGCCCAAAGCGGCCCATCCAGCCAGGATCAGATGGCGACGAAGCTGCATGATTCTTGCCTGCCTGTCAGCGGCTTATAACCACAGACAGAGTTGCTCGATCAATGTTTCAGCCACCTCGCTCTTCTTCTGCAACGGCAGCTCGCGTTGCTGACCGTCGGCGTACAGCAGCGTGACCCGGTTGGTGTCGACCTCAAAGCCGGCATCACCGGCGGCGATGTTGTTGGCCACAATCAAATCCAGGCGCTTGTTGGTCAATTTGGCCTGAGCGTTTTCGAGCAGGTCCTGGCTCTCTGCGGCAAAGCCGATGACGCGTTTGGGCATACCACTGCTGGCGCGGAACTGGGCGACGCGGGCGAGGATATCGGGGGTCGGTTCGAGGCGAATTTCGCTGACGCCGGTATCTTTTTTGATTTTTTGCGGCGAGAGCCGTTCCGGGCGAAAATCGGCCACGGCGGCGGCCATGATCAGGGCGTCGGCATCGCGGGCCTCGATCAATACCGCTTCCATCATCTCGGCGGCGGTGGTAGCGGAAACCAGCCGGACTCCGGCGGGGACATCCAGATGGGTGGGGGTTGAAATCAACACCACGTTGGCGCCGGCGTCCAGGGCGGCCTGAGCGATGGCGTAGCCCTGGCGGCCCGAAGAGCGGTTGGTGATGACGCGCACGGGATCGATGGGTTCCTGGGTGCCGCCGGCAGTGACGACCACCTTGCGCCCGGCAAGCGCACCAGCGCGACCCAGAATCCAGCGCAACTGCGCGACGATCTCGGCCGGTTCGACGAAGCGCCCCAGACCGACCAGGCCAGAGGCCAGGTGCCCGGCGGCCGGACCGATGAAGATGGCGCCGCGCTGGCGCAAGATTTCCACGTTGTGTTGCGTGGCCGGGTGGCTGTACATGCCCGCATCCATGGCCGGGGCCAACACCAGCGGACAGGTGGCGGCCAGGGTGGCCACGCTGAGCAGGTTATCGCCGATGCCATGCGCCAGTTTGGCCATGGTGTTGGCCGAAGCCGGGGCGATCAACACCAGGTTGGCAGCGTGCCCCAGGCCAATGTGGGTAACGTGACCTTCACCGCCCCACAGGTCGGCGTCTACGTAGGCCTTGCGTCCGGTGACGGACTGGAAGGTGAGCGGGGTGACGAAGTGTTGGGCGCCATCGGTCAGCACCACATCCACAATTGCCCCGGCCTGATGCAGTTTGGAGGCCAGGTCTACGCCCTTGTAAGCGGCAATCGAGCCGGTTACTCCTAACAGGATTCGTTTGTCTTTAATTGGATTCATGGTTCATTTCCCAGATGATGCGTAATCCGTCCAGTGTTAACCAGGGGGCGATGATTTGCAGTACGTTGGTTTCACTGGCGACGACTTCGGCCAGCCCGCCGGTGGCGATCACTTTCATGTCGGGGCCCAACTCGGCGCGGAAACGGGCGACCATGCCTTCTACCAGGCTGACGTAGCCAAACACCAGGCCGGCCTGCATGGCGTGCACGGTGTTGCCCCCGATGACAGACGGCGGGCGGACGAGTTCGACACGAGGCAGCTTGGCGGTGCGGGTGACCAGCGCCTCGACGGCGACGTTGATACCGGGGGTGATTGCTCCACCCAGGTAGTCGCCGTTGGCGCTAATGGCATCGAAGGTGGTGGCGGTGCCAAAGTCAACCACGCAGGCCGGTCCGCCGTACAGGGCCTGGACGGCCACGGCGTCGACGATACGGTCGGCGCCTACGGCGCGCGGGTCTTCGTAGCGAATGGCGACGCCTGTTTTTACGGTGTGATCTACCACCAATACCTCTTCGTGCAGGTACTGGCGGCAGGCCTGAACCACCCGCCCGGTGATGGGGGGGACGACGGACGCCAGACAGATGCCATCCAACTGGGCAGGCGAACAGCCGCCGTGTTGGAGCAGACCGAGCATTTGCAGGCCGTACTCATCCGGCATGCGTTCGCGGTCGGTTGCCAGACGCCAGCGCGCCCCCAGTTTCTGGCCCTCATACAGGCCGATGGTAACGTTGGTGTTGCCGATATCAATGGTCAGTAGCATTTGGATCCCTGGTAAATAGTTCTTCGGGTGCACGCACAAGGATGAAGAATAAAAAGAGAAAGGTCGGATAGAGATGGATCATCAGCCGGGCAAACGACTGGTTGATATGTAATTTTAACTCCATTGGCGTAATCAGGTAAATTACCAGATAGCCCAAAAATTGCAATCCAAGCATAGTGCCAAGAACGATAATTGCAGTGGGCTGTTGGCGTTGGCGGCTGAAGCGCATCAGCAGCAGGTAGAGCGCCAGTATCAACAAAACGGGTACGTTCCAACCGCCCAGCATGCCGGCATATTCCCACACGGCTTTGGCGATGGTGAGGTAGCGCTCGGGGTCGACAATTTTACCCAAGAGCGTGCCCAGGTTACTGGCGTTGACCACGTCGTTTACTTCGTGCGCGTTTAGCTTAAAGACGGCCAGGGTCAGCAGGGGGAGCGCAAGGCCGGCCAGATACCCGCAGCCATCCTGGAGCCACCGCCGTTGGCGGCGGCGGACAAACAGCAGCACTGCGACGACGACACAGGCGACCAGCAGAAAGAGCTGGCCTTCGTTTTTTGTCCAGGCGGCGTAGCCGGCGCTCAGACCGGCCAGCGCCAGCAGCGCTGGGGCGGGACGTGCGCCGCTACTATAGCGTTGCAGCGCTACGGCGGTAGCCAGGATCAAACCGGCCAGGGGAACGTCGGAATATTGCGAGGAACCCAATTCGACCAGCCAGGGGGTGGCGAGCAGGAGGGTGGCAGCCAGGAACGCCTGGGCGGGGGTGCGCGTGGCGGTCAGTGCGCCGGCGAGCAGGCCCACCCCGGCGAATGTGTAGATGGCCGCCAGTAACATGGGGACGCGCTGGGTTTCGGCGCCGGCCAGCACCCAACCGCGGCTGACGAGGGCGGGGATGAGCATGGGGTAATCGGCATGGGCGATGATGGGAGAGAAAACGTTGTACCATCGTTCGCCGCCGCGGTAAATGAAGCGCGCCCGCATATTCCAGAACGTCCATGAATCAAACAAGCCGTGCGGGCTGATCTGTGAGAGACGGTAGAAATTGATTGCAGCAATGACCAATACGCCTGCCAGGACTGCCAGCAACCCCCAGGCGCTCCAGTGAAGTGCAAGGCGCAGCCTTCCAGGCGGATCGACAAATGAATGCCGGCGCCGCCATAGCCACAGAGCGCTCAGCGCGCACAGCAGGATTTCGACGCCGAAAAAAGCAGGGTTAAGCGGCCCAAAAAGAAAGCACCAAAAGAAATACAGGCTGGAGATCAGCGCGTTTCCTATGATGGCCCCCAGGGAGAGCTTTAGCAAAATTTGTGCGCGCAGCGAGGTTCTCAGCAGCAGGTTGGACACGAGGAAACCGAGCAGGACGGGGGGCAGGAATGCCAACAGGATACGCAGGCTGCTCATCGAGCCGGACCTTTCAATAGATACAAACCGCCATCGTAGTCTTTGAGGATGCTCACAGCAAAGGTCTGTTGGAACCACTCTTCGCTTTTGGGTTCCGAGAAATTACCGACGATGAAGTCGTATTCGCCGCTGCGCTTGACAAAATGTGGCGCCAGGGCGTAGCGGGTCAGGATCCATTCACCGTACTGATCGCCAAAGGAGTATTTGGCGTCGGGGATGTTCCAATCGGATAGATATCCGATGGTGCCTTCGGCCGGCAGGTCGGGCAATATTTTGCGAATGCGCCGGTCCCAGGCAGAGACCGGATCGTTGCCGGCCTGAGCGGGGTCGTAGAGTGCGGCGATTTCTTGATAGGAGTGGAAGCTGGTGTAGAGCGAGAGTATGACGACCGACAGGCCAGCCAGGAATGCCAGGGCGTGAGACAACCGCGGGCGCCAGCTGGAAGGAGAGGGTAGGGTCATGAGTGGGATACCTTTTTTCTTGCCAGGTGATCGGCGATTTTCCTGAAGCGCAAAAATTTGTCCTGTTCATAGATACGCCCCGCCATTTGCAACAGGCGGGGCGCAGGATCCATTTCGAGATGCAACGCTTACCGCACGGCCTCGATGATTTCAGCGGCATAATCGTAGCGGCCAAAAGCCGGCATGATGTAAATGCCCTGGATGAACGAACGCATTTGCGCGACCAATTCTATCACGATTTGCACCCCCACGCGTGAGGCATCCTCGCCGGCGTTTTGCATGCGCACCCGCAGCGGCTCGGGGATGGAGATGCCCGGCACCTCGTGATGCAGGAAGTTGGCGTGGCGGGCGCTGGCCAGCGGCAGCATACCTGCCAGAAGCGGGATAGGCAGTTTGCCGTGTTCGTCCTCGTAATGTTTCAAGAAGGCCTGAGCGGCTTCGGGCTGGAAGACCGGCTGGGTGAGGACAAAATCCACACCGGCGCGCAGTTTGCGGCGCAGGTTCTTGATCTCCTCTTCCGGGTTGGCGGGGTTGAGGTTGAGCGCACAGCCGACGAAAAAGGAAGTGGGCTGGCCGATATCGCTGCCGGCGTGGTCGACGCCGGCGTTGAAGCCCTGTTTGATAAGCTTGATCAGGCCGGAGGGCACCAGGTCATAGTTGTCCATGGCGTCGGGATAATCGCCGATGGCGGTGGGGTCGCCCATGACGACAAAGACGTTGCGCACCCCCAGGGCGTGGGCGGCGAGCAGATCGCCCTGAACGCGCAGCAGGTTGCGCCCGCGGGTGGGGAAGTGCAGCACGGTTTCGATGCCGATCTTACGCTGGATCAGGTTGCACACGGCCCAGGGGCTCATGCGCATGCGCGCCATGGGGCTGTCGGCGACGTTGATGACGTCGGCGCCGGCCTCGGCCAGCAGGCTGGCGCCGGCCAGCAGCTTGTGGGTGGCCAGGCCGCGTGGCGGGTCCATTTCGACCGCCACGCAAAAGCGCCCTTCGGCCAGACGTTGGCCGAACTGGGTGAGCTGCTCTTCGGGCTGCTGCGCCTCTTCGACCTCGACCACATTAAAGCCGTTGGACTGCCGTCCCGGTTCGGCGCTGGCTTCCTGGAGGGCCTTGTTCATGATGGCGATGTGTTGAGGCGTGGTGCCGCAGCACCCGCCCAGGATGTTGGCGCCGGCCTGCCAGAAGGCCAGGGCGTAGTCGCTGAAGTATTCAGGCGAGGCCGGATACATGATGCGCCCGCCCATCTGTTCGGGCCACCCGGCGTTGGGCATGGCGGAAAAATGCCCTTCGGGCACCGCCTGGCGCATTTGTTTGAGGATGCGCAGGATTTGCTCGGGGCCGCCCGAGCAGTTGACGCCGATGACATCCGCTCCGGCGTCCTGGATCTGGCGCGCCACCTTGGCGGGCGAGTCGCCCAGCAGGGTGCGGTCGTCGCGGGTAAAGGTCATCGAGGCGATAATCGGCAGCGTAGGGGCCACCTGGCGGGCGGCAAGAATGGCCTCATTGACCTCGTACAGGTCGGTCATGGTCTCGATGATCAACAGATCGACGCCGGCATCGGCCAGAGCGGCGATTTGTTCGCTGAAGGCGTTGCGGGCCTGTTCAAGCTGCACGCGGCCAAAAGGCGCCAGGCGCACCCCCAGCGGCCCCACATCGCCGGCAATCAGGATTGGCTTAAACGACGCCAGGACAATGCGGCGGGCCAGTTCGACTCCGGCGGCGTTGATCTCGGTCACCTGATCGTCCAGACCGTGGCGGGCCAGTTTGTAGCGATTGGCGCCGAAGGTGTTGGTCTGGATGATTTGCGACCCGGCCTCGATGTACTCGCGGTGGATTTCGGCTACCAGCGCCGGGTTGGTCAGATTGAGTGTGTCGAAACACTGGTCGAAACCGATGCCGCGTTTGTGCAGGATGGTGCCCATGGCGCCGTCCGAAAGAATCGGCTTGGGGCTGTTGTTTAGCAGACTGGTAAACCAGTTGTTGGGGTCAGTAGCGTTCATGGTGTTATCCGCTTATTTCATCAATTGTTCGACGCGGCTTTCGCCGATGTTGTAGTATCTGGCCTGCGGGTGGTGCAGAATGATGGCGGCGGTAGACTGTTCGGGGACGAGCTGGTAGGCGCTGGTCAGGCGCATGCCCAGTTCGCTTTCGACCGGCAGCAGTTGGAAGACGCGGGCGTGATCGGCCAGTTCGGGAATGGCGGGATAGCCCCACGAATAACGTTTGCCCTGTTCCGGGGCGAGCCCCAGTTCGCGGCGAATGTGGCGGTGGAGGTATTCGGCGGCGGCTTCGGCCATCTGAACGGCCAGGCCATGGGTGAAGTAGGCCTCGCTGTAGTTGTTTTCGGCCTGTAAGCGGTCGAAGCGTTCGCTGGCGGCCTGCCCAACGGTGACGATCTGGAAGGCGACCACATCCATTTTGCCCGTATCGACGCCGGCAAAGTAGTCGGCCAGGCACAGATATTCGCCGCTGCTCTGACGCGGGAAGGTAAAACGGGTCAGTTCGGCGGGCGTTCCGGCTTCAAGTGAGCCGGGCTCGTAGAGGATCAGGTCGTTGCCGTCGGCCTGGCAGGGCCAGTAACCATAGACGCCCTGTGGGTTGAGCCAGCCTTCCTGTTGCGCCTGGCGGCGCATCTGATCCAGCCGTGCTGCGTATTCGGCCTGGAGCTTTTCCCAGGCTTCGCCGTGGGTGTTTCTGGCGCCCCACGACAGGCGGAATAACTCGTTTTTCGAGAGGCATTGAAAGACAGCCTCGAGCGGCATGCTGCGCACCAGGCGCGGCCCCCAGGTGGGCGGGCGGGGAATGGCGGCGGCGGGGGGAATCGCGGAGCGGGTGGGGATGAGCGGGGCGGCGCTTTCGGCTTTGGCCGCCCGGCCCAGTTCCATCTCGGCTTCCTTGCGCAGCGATTGAAGCAGTTCCTGGCGGTTTTGCGGCTCGGCCAGCGAGTCCATCGTAGACAGGCCCTCGAAGGCGTCTTTGCAGTAGAACACGCCGGGGGTATAAAATTCGTCTTGCTCGGTGAGCAGGATGCGCCGCCCAAAGCGGCGGTTGATGGCGGCGCCGCCGATCAGCACCGGGAACTCCAGGCCGCGGCGGTGGAGCTCGTTGACGATGAGGGGCATTTGTTTGCTGGTGCTGACCAACAGGGCGCTCAGACCGATGCCGACCAGATTATTGTCGCCGGCCTGTGCTTTGACCTCAACCGCTTTGGAGATGATCGTCTCGGCCGGCACCTGCTTGCCCAGGTCGACGACCTGATAGCCGTTGTTGGAGAGGATGGTTTTGACCAGGTTCTTGCCAATGTCGTGCACGTCGCCGTAGACGGTGGCGAGGACGAGGGTGCCCTTGCTGGCGCCTTCCTTGCGTTCCAGGAAGTTTTCCAGGTAGGCGACGGCTTTTTTCATTACCTCGGCGGATTGAAGGACGAAGGGCAGGATCAGTTCGCCGCTGCCAAATTTATCGCCGACCTCTTTCATGGCCGGCAACAAAACATGGTTGAGGATGTTTACGGCGGCCTGGTGACGGGGCTGGTCATCGCTCCGGACGAGCAGTTCATCGATGTCCTGTTCGACGTTTTCTTTGTGGCGGTGAACGATGCGCCAGTGCAGGCGTTGTTCGGGGGTGAGATTTTGCAGCGCGGTCTGTTTGCTTTCGGTTTTTGCACCGGCGGCGCTGTTGGCGAAATGTTCGATCAGGCGTTGTAGGGCATCGGGGCGGCGGTTGAAGATCAGGTCTTCTGCCAGCTGGCGTTCTTCGGGCGAGATTTCGGCGTAGGGGGTGATGTGCGCCGGGTTGACGATGGCCATATCCAGACCGGCCTGGACGGCGTGATAGAGCATGACGCTGTTGATCACCGGGCGGGCGGCGGGGGCAAGGCCGAACGAGACGTTGCTGACGCCCAACGAAGTGAGCACGCCGGGCAGCTCCTGCTTGATACGGCGAATGCCGTCCAGGGTTTCGATGGCCGACTGGCTGAACTCAGGGTCGCCGGTTGCCAGGGTAAAGGTCAGGGCGTCGAAAACCAGATCACAGGGGCGCAGTTCAAACTCGTCGACGGCCAGGGTGTAAATGCGGCGAGCGATATCCAGTTTGCGTTCGGCGGTCTTGGCCATGCCCTGTTCGTCGATGGTGAGGGCGATGACGGCCGCGTTGTAGCGTTTGGCCAGGGCGAGGATGCGTTCTGCTTTGGCGCGCCCGCCTTCCAGGTTGGTCGAGTTGATCAGGCAGCGTCCGGGGGCGGTTTTGAGCGCCATTTCCATCACATCCGGTTCGGTGGTGTCGAAGACCAGCGGGACGCGCACCAGGGGGGCGATGGCTTTGATGACGCGGCGCATCAGTTCGGCTTCGTCGGTGCGTTCGGTCAGGGCCACGCACACGTCCAGGCCGTGGGCGCCGTTTTCCACCTGCTCGCGGGCCACGGCAACAACGCCATCAAAATCTTCGGCCAGGATAGTTTGTTTGAACTTCTTGCTGCCCTGGGTGTTCAGGCGCTCGCCGATGAGGAAGGGGCGCGGTTCCTGGAACATGGGCATGGCCTGTACGGCAGAGGCCAGGCGCGGGATGCTGAACTGTGGACGGGCCGGGGCCGGGCGCCCGCCGATGCGCTCGACCAGGCGGCGCAGGTGGGCGGGGGTGGTGCCGCAGCAGCCGCCGACCACGTTGATGTGGTATTTCTCCACGAATTCGGCCAGCGTTTCGGCAAAGGGGCCGGGTTCCAGCGGATAGACGGCCTGGCCGTCGATGTTGAGCGGCAGACCGGCGTTGGGGATGCAGGAGACGGGCAGAGAAGCGTTCTCGCCGAGGTAGCGGATAGGCTCGCGCATGTAATCCGGGCCGGTGGAGCAGTTCAGCCCGATGACATCGATGGGCAGCCCTTCAAGGATGGTCATGGCGGCGGCGATATCGGTGCCGAGCAGCATGCGGCCGGTGGTATCCAGCGTCACCTGGGCCTGAATGGGCAGCCAGCGGTTGGTTTCGGCAAAGGCGGCCTGGGCGCCGGCGATGGCGGCTTTGACCTCGAGGATGTCCTGTGAGGTTTCGATGAGCAGCAGGTCGACGCCGCCTTCGATCAAGCCGCGGGCCTGGAGGCGAAAGAGCTCGGCCAGGTCGTCGAAATTGACGTTAGACAGTTCGGGATCGTCCATTGAGGGCAGCTTGCCCGAAGGGCCGATGGAGCCGGCCACGAAGCGCGGCTGCCCCAGGCGGCTGTATTCGTCTGCCAGGCGGCGCGCCAGCGAGGCGGCGGCCAGGTTGATGGCGTGGGTCTGTGGGCGCAGGCCGTATTCCTGCAGGGTGAGCGGATTGGCGCGGAAGGTACAGGTTTCGATGACATCCACGCCGGCTTCGAAGAAGGAACGGTGGACGATTTCAACGGCCTGGGGATAGGTCAGCACCAGATAATCGTTGCAGCCGGCGGTGCGCTCGCCGCCAAAGTGGGCGGACGTCAGGTTTTGCTGTTGCAGGCTGGTACCCATGGCGCCGTCGTAGATCAACACACGTTCTTGCAGGGCATCCAGGTAACGACGATTTGAGTATGTACGCGGCATAGTTCCTCCAAAACAGAAAAAGTCTCTCTGGACACATGAGAGACTCGCGGAATGCAGTTCCCTCATCTTCCAGAACACCTGCTGTTGGGCAGGTTCTGCCGGAATTGGCACCAGCTAGAGCATTCCTAGTGGTTGCCGAGGCTTCACAGGGCCGGTCCCTCCGCCTCTCTGGATGAGTGGTCAGGCCATCAATGGCCTATCCTGTTCAATTGATTGGCTAAATTCTACCACAAAAGGGAGTATGGGTCAAAATATTGCTGTGTATGGCGGCTGTATGCCAGGCGCTTTTGTTGTATGATTTTATTAACACCATCTTATGAATGGAGGCTCCTATGCGTTCAACCTGGATGTTCTTCCTGGTGGTTTTGTTCCTGACGCTGACTGGTTGTGGATCGCCTGATTCTAAGATGCCAGCCATCCCAACAAGTGCGCCTGTTACCCCCACGGCAGCGCCTTCACGAGAGGCAGAACAACTGGCAAAGGTCGGGCATGGCGCCATCCAGGATATTCTCTATACCCCGGATGGGAAGTTTATCCTGGCTGCATTTGGAACCGGGTTGGGTGTGCTGGATGCGGAGAAACTGGAAATCGTTGCATTCTTGGATTTGCCCATCGCGGCCCAGCGTCTGGCGTTGCTGGCAGAGAAAGAAATATCCATCCTGACTGCCGATGGGCAAATTCTGTTTGCCGGTTTTGATGCATTGACCGGGGCTCTTAACGCTTCATCGCGTACCTTGGTTCCCGAAGAAGCGTTTCTATCGTTTGATGATGTGGAGCGTCTTCATCTGGCGGCCTCACCGGATGGCAGGTACCTGGCTTTTTTGGGCTCCGGCGGTGGGGTGTACAATATCCGGGTCTGGGATCTGGAGACCGGACAGGTGATCTGGCAGCCTGCCAGTAACGCTTCCATGCCCGATGAGCTGGGTTTTTCCAGTGACAGTGAGTACCTGCTGCTTGGCGAGAGCGGTGGAATGTCCTATTCCGCTGAAAACACCCTGGTGCACCTGGTCGATGGCCGGGTAGTCTGGAGCGCAAAAGGTAATAGTTGGCTGATGGGCGGGAAAACGCTCGTTCACTGGCCTTCTCCGGATGCATATCGCCTGTCCACCCTTTCTGCGCCCGACCAGGGCAATTTAACCGCTGTCCCGCAGAAAGTGCGTGGCGGGCAGTGGTTCGTCTCGCCGGATGGCGAGACGCTGGCTTACCTGGATAGTGGTGGGCAAGTGAGGCTCATGGATTTACGGGAACGGGGCGTGACGCCTTTGGCCTGGTTGGCTGATATGGGTAGGTATAATTTCTTTGAAAACCCACTCTTTCTTTCCAATGCAAGTAAAGTGCTCACTTTTATGAGCCGGGTGAACAGCGTCAGACCTGGCCCAGGCAGCAAGCCCATTGAGATCACGTATTCATTACTCCTGTTGGATTCCCAAAAGTCTTACCCAATCAAAGAGCTGACACCGCCATTTAAACTGACCTATCCTCTTCCAAGGTTCCATTTTTCACCTGATGGATTGAGTGGTGTCTATATCCAGGGCCCCCGGCTGGTGCGAGTCGAGTTCCCTACTCAGAAAATTACCACATTTAGCGACCAACTGACCTCAGGTGTCACCGCTCTGGCTTTTGCACCAGATGGCAAAACTCTGGTCATGGGTAGCCAGGATTTTACCGTCACCTATTTCAATCCAGATCAGGATCTGAGAGAAATTCGCCGAGAGCCTTTGCAGGTTTCCGAGGGTGTCATTTACCGACTTCCCGGCGCCAGCCGCTGGTACAATGGTGTGAGCGGGCTGGCATTTTCTGGCAATGGACGCCAACTGGCGGCCAGCTCAAGCAACGGCTTCGTCTACATTCTTGCCCCGGATGGCAGCCATCCGCCACTGGAAACGCCTCTCGACGGCGAAATTACTGCTCAAGGGGGGCTGGTAGAGATCTTTGGGCTGACAGCTTCGTTGAAGAACGGAACCCTGGCGACGGGGGGCTATGAAAAGGCCATTCGGCTGTGGAAAAATTTTGGCGCAAATGGTCCCGATCCCGCCCGGTGGGACGATGCCAGCGTTGTTACCAGCCTGACTTATGCGCCTGATGGGGAGCGGTTGACCGCCGGGACGGAAAACGGTTCAGTTCGCCTGTGGCGCGTTGACGGAACGCTGGAGCGCACTCTGAGCGGTCATGAGGGGCGCGTCACCGGATTGGTTTTTGCCGGGAAGACTTTGATCTCTGCTGCCGAAGATGGTTCTCTCCGTTTTTGGAACCTGGCAGACGGCAGCCAGACTCGCTTGTTGAGTCTGGGGGTGCCACTAACCTGTCTGGCGCTCGATGGACGCGGTGAAGTGCTGGCGGTGGGCACACAAAATGGAAAAACCTGGCTGTGGGGACTGGCAGAGGGTCGCTGGTTGGGGCAGATTCCAGGTGCAGGCATCATCCGGGCACTGGCTTTTTCTCCTGATTCATCCCAACTGGCGTTGGGTTCTGAAAGCGGTCAGATTCAACTCTGGCAGGTGCGCCTGGCCGGTGGCCAGGTGGTGCAATTTCCGGCGGGTGAGCCGCAGGATTTTGCGCCTGCCTGTCACCTGGGCGCAAAAGTAACCAATTTGAAGGAAGGGATTTTCGTGACCGGCAGTCGCGCACGCCTGGCCTGGCAAATTCCTTTCACGGGGGATTGTTCCGGTTTGCAGACCACCCATCTGCGTGAGGTCAATCCGCAGCCTGGTCTGGCGGCACAGTACACCCTGACGCCAACCTTCAGCGATAACCCCAGGTTGCAAATCCTGCATCTATACGCCGATGTAACGCTTCCCGCTGCACCCGGCGCTTATACCTATACCTGGGAGCTGACTGCCCCAAATGACACCCCGCGCAGTTTTTCGGCCAGCCTGACTGTTCTGGAGGCTTCTCCGGCGGCGCAGCCCCTGCCCGCGCCGCTTTATTTTATTTCGGAGGCTGGGGCGCTCCAACGTATTGAAACCGACACCAGTACATTGACCACACTCGTGGATGCGCCGGTGAACTGTATGGACATTTCCCCGGCCAGCGGTGAGATGGCTTACTTGAGCGGTGGTGCGCTCTGGCTGACCGATCTGAATGGCGGCAACCGGCGTGTGCTGCTCCCAATAGGGGGGTGTCCTTCCTGGTCGACGGATGGTAAACGGATCGGTTTCATTCAAAATGGCGTTAAGGTGGTTGATCTTGCCAGCGGTGAGATTCAGACACTGGCGTTGGACGTGCCGGCTTTCGGAAAATATGCCCGGCGGTATCAACGAGTGCTGGATTGGTCGCCCTTTAGCAACAAATTTATTGTCAGTGTTGGGGGGTGGGAATGGGATGGCTTGCAAGTTTTTGACCTGCCCACCGGGGATAAAACCGGCCTGCCCGGTTTCTTCAACCCTTCCTGGAGCCTGAACGGAGAGTATATTTATACTGGCAACCCATACTACTCCGGGTATACAGGTCAACCGCCTTACTTACTGCGCACCAGCGTACTCACCAATCAGGTTGAAACGCTGCTCGGCAATAGTGAGAGCGATCTGACTGGCGCTTTTGCTCCCTTTGAAACGGCAGATGGCCGCCTGCTGGCTTTTGTTGGGCAGGCCACCGGCCCCGATTTCCCTTCTAGCTCGCTATCTGCTGCGCGGGTTTCACTGGAAACACCCGGTCAATTCACCTACGATCCTGATCCACATCCCCTGCCTTCACCCATCGATGTCGTTTGGTGGCGCGATGGCAGCCAGGCGCTGGCCAAATTGGCGGGTGGGGAAGTATTGATTACCTATCCTTTCGCTAACTTTCCGAACATCTATTTGCCTGTGCGCGGGACTGATTTCCGCTGGAATCGTTTTGCGCCCGCTGTGGCTTTTACCCCGCATTCTACCTCTACCCCTGCCCCAGAAACCGCTTCCCCGATCCACACCCTGGCTTACCTCGGTGGAACGGAAAGGGAGTCCCCACAATTGATTTCTCTCGACAGTGATGGCGCTAATCGGATGCAGTCTTATCCATCGCAGAGATTCCCATCCTCACTGGTTAAGTTTGCCTGGGTCATGGACGGCAAGAGTCTGTTCGCATTGACACAATCTGGGGATTTGTACCACGTTCGCCCATTAAATAACCAGTTTTACGAATATGCGCCCCTGGCAGGTTTACCTGACTACACCAGTGCGGGGGCGGGTGTGGTTAAGGATTTTTCTCTCTCGCCGGATGGCCGCTACCTGGCGTTGATTTATACTCCGCGAGAAGCCGATGGGTTTGACCTTCCCAACGCTGAGAAGCGTCTTGAGCGCGACAACCTGGGGGTATTCGATTTACAGCAAAAACGTTGGGTGGATGTGGATATTCCGGCGATTTCGACCCATTACACAGGTCGGGCCGCCATCCTTTTTTCAGCTTCCAGTTGGTCAAAAGACAGCCAGCAGTTGGTGGTTTCGGTTACTCAAAACAGCGGTGAACTGATTTCTCGGAGTAATTCGGCAGGTATTACGTCTGTTTCATATCATCCGGGGGGCAGCATGGGCGGGGAAATTGTCAGCTTGCTGGTGGCAGATGTGCACGGTAAGGCACGCACTATTACATTGCGTGCCTCTCCAGACGATAATTCCACCGCTGAGTTTTACCCATTTTGGGCTGCTGATGGGCAAATCTATTTTTACGGTGATAATGGAAATGATCCTCCTGGCTTGTACCGTGTTGACCGTGCCGGCAAAGGGCGGACCCGCATTGCAGATTGTGAGGCGATGGATTTAACCCAGGCCCTCTTTTCCGTTTCACCTGACGGAAAATACATCGTCGCGCGTACATCCGGTGCCGAGGGTGGTTTTCACTGGGCGGTACTTAACACTGGTAATGGCAACAAGCTCCCCTTGCCATCCGAGGCTGAAACGGTTGAAGCCCCCGTCTGGTCGTTAGATGGGAATAAACTGGCCTGGTTTGTTCTTGATGCAACCCTGACCCCCAGAATGATCATCCTGAATGCTGCGGATGGCACCCAATTCACCCTCAACTTGCCGACAGGTTTGACCGAAGTACACGCTCTGGTCTGGTCCCCGGATGGGCAGGCGCTGGCTTTTCGCTCTTACCTCCCTGCCAATGGCCTGCGCTTATACATCTTGCCAACCAACGGCGATTCTCTGCGGGAAACTGCCTCAGACGTACTCGATACTGGGGCTTTGGTCTGGGCGCCAGTTGGCGCTCCCCAACCGTGAGGTAAAGAAAATATTACCCAGGCGTCTCTTCTCGGCGCCCTGGCTAACGCCCGCGTCGTTTAAGCGCTTCTTGAATGGCCTGCGCGAAAGCGGCCGCGATGCGCCGGGTGTAGAGGCGTTCGCCGACCTGGGTACCGTCGCGCAGGGTGATGTGCAGCACCCAGGCCGAACGCAGCAGCAGGGCGGTGAACAACAGCGCCAGGCTAAACAGCATGGCGTAGCGTTCCAGTGCGGCCAGGGTGGCGTCGGTGGGCGGGGTGAGCAGGCCAAACAACAGCAAAGCTGCCGCAAGGATGAGCATCGGCAGGTGCTCTTTGAGCGGGATGCGCGTCTTTTCGGCGCGCACAGCACGCACATCACTGAGTTTGTAACGTCGCTGGCGAAAGGAAGTGCATTCGAAGAAATCAGCGGTGACAATTGCATGGTTGCGTACTTCGCGATGGTGGTAGATCAGTTCGGTTTGTTCTTGTTCGGGCATGGGGTTATTGTACTGCATGGGCAGGAAACGTGCCAGCGGCGATCTTTTGGGCTATTGAAATGTATTTGAAACGATGTATAATGTTTATGTTTGGGTAGGGGTATAGGGGCGCCGCTGGGCGTTGTCTATTTACTCAGTGTTTGACAATCGAATACCACTACTGACACGGTTGTCACCTGATGGTTTATGTCAAACCATGGGGTGGTGTTTGCCTTGAAAAGGATGAAGCTTACATGATGGCTGGTAAACGTGGAATGTACTCTGAAGCCAGAAAGGAGGGGGAGAGACAGCGAACGATTGCCTGGATATGCCTTGCAAAATGAATTCTATTTTCGGGTACGGGTTTTGTTAATTTTCTCTGTTAAATAGTAGGGAGGGGTCATGTTTTGTTTGTCGCGTCGAGTATGCCAGTGGACGCTGCTGGTTGTGTTGGCATTGACTTTAATGTTCCCACGGGTGGTCTATGCTCAGGGGGAGGTTCCCACCACCCCGGAGACAGAAACCCAGGAACAGGAAACGCCCGATGGGGCCGAGAATCCGGATGAAACGCCGGCCGATGCGCCGGCAACTGGGGAACAGGCCGGAGAGCCGGGGACGGATACGCCGGCAGTTGGGGAACAAAACGGGGAACAGACGGTCGAAACGCCGGTAGATGGAGAGCAAACGATTGAAACACCGGCGACCGGGCAGGAAAGCGGGGTGCAGGATGGCGTCCCGACGCCGGAACTTGCTCCGGTGGTTGAGGCGATTGCGGACTCAGGGGCGGTGGTGACCGATGCAAGTGGTACGCCGCTGGCGTTGGCGTCGGAAGAAGTGGCAGATGCGTTGTCTGACGGGGATCCCTGGGTGGTGCGCGGTGGGGTGACCTACTACTTCATGGCGGCCGGCGGCTGCGCCGGGCGGGCAAACTGCATCGAATCGGCGACGCCGGTGCAGGAGGCGATAGACTTTGCCGTCGACGGTGAAACGGTGTATATCAGCGGTACATTCACCGAGCAGATCAGTATCACCAAGAATTTGACCCTGGAAGGGGTAGGAACGGCGGTGATTCAGGCGCCGGATACGCTGGCGACCCTGTTTACGACCGGTGCAGCCAATAAGCCGATTGTCTTTGTCAACAATGCCGAGGTGGTCATCAATAATTTGACCGTGAACGGGTTGGGCAAAGGCAATAGCAACTATCGCTTTATGGGCATCGCCTATTACAACGCCGGTGGTTCGATCTTGAACAGCACCGTGCAGGGGATTCGCAACACACCCGCTAACGGATCGCAGCACGGGAATGCAATTTATATCTATAACACGGATGGCGTCAGCCGCACGGTGGTGGTGCGCGGCAACGAGGTGTCCGATTTTCAGAAAAATGGGATCACGGCTAACGGCAATAATCTGACGGCCGAGATCGTCGATAATACCGTGACCGGCTACGGCGAGATTGATTTCACTGCCCAAAACGGCATCCAGATTGGCTGGGGCGCAGTCGGGCACGTGAGCAACAACCGCGTTACCGGTTTTGATTTTACCAAGGCGGGTCACCCGGATAACAATGCGTCTGCCGGCATCCTGCTTTATCAGCCCGGCGCCGGTACGGTGGTCGAGAATAACGTGGTCTCGCGCAGTGACCAGGGCATCTATCTTGGGATGGGGAGCGATGCACGGATCAGTGGGAATAATGTGTATGGTAATGGTACGGGCATTTCTCTGTATCAGGCGAGCAACACGCAGATTAGTGGAAACAATATCCACAACAACACCGCGGGGAGCACACTGTATCAGGCCACCGGCACTACCATCACCAATAACCGTTTTACCGGGAATGGCACCGGCGCGTGGACGTATCTTTCGAGCGGCACGCAGATCCACAACAACTCCTTCCGGGGGAACGATTTTGGGTTGGTCAACTACGACGCAGGGGAAGTGGTGGATGCCACCGATAACTGGTGGGGCTGTGCGGGCGGACCGGGCAGCTCGGGGTGTGATCGGGTTGTGGATGCTTCGGGCGCCGACCCCGTCTATAATAACCCGGAGGGGAACATAACCTTTACGACCATCCTGGTGCACGATCCGTTTGCACAGGTCGATGCACAGGATGAAGGCCAGCCTGGCGAGATGACCCTGAATGCCTGGATAGGCGGCGGGGTGCCGGGGCCGCAGGTCGTTCATGTGTTTGTGAATGAGGCCGCAGGGCCCTTCCAACTGGAGGCGGGGCGGGACACAATCTTTAATTTGTGGGACGAGCAGCCGGCGTATGGCCCGCAAAGCCATCTGCTGGCCAGTGCGACGTTGGCGGGGGTGGATATTTTGCCGGACGGTTCGACCGGTTTCATGCCGTTGCAATCAAGCGCTTTGCCGGCGGCGCTGCCGCAGAACGCCGAACAGGTTGGCAGCGGCTTTGAGATTAAGATCAACGATGCACAAGGAAAGCCGGTTGAGAAACTGAGCGCAAAGATGCAGGTCGATTTCGAACTGCCGGTGGATTTCAGTCTGCCGGAGGACAAGGAATTGACCGTGATGTTCTATCAGGCCGAGACGGGGACGTGGGTCAGCCTGCCCACCACGGTTAGCGGAGGGCACGTGACGGCAAGCGCCGATCAGGTGGGCGCTTTTGTCCTGGTTTTATTGCCCAGGGCGTAGCCATTTTCTTTCCCCTGGATCCCCCTTCCGTAGAGGTTTTTATGGAAGGGGGACTTTTTTTGTATTTTGGTCGAAAAATCGAGTTTTTGACTCGTTTTATTGATTGACTTCGCTATAGCTTTTTGCTAAAATCTATTTAACTTTATATTTGTTCTGCCCTACAACGCACTCTCAACACAAACCGGGGGAAAGTGGATGCATTGATCCGCAGGTATTGTTGGTCGCAACCCCATACGATGGGATGGGAGACCTGCGAGGAGCAAATTGCGAAACCGGCCACTTGGTTGGTTTTTTTTGTTTTAAATCGGGTTTCACGGTTTTAAGCGCGGGGGGTATTAGGGGTAATTTAGCGGTCGGCTGGTTACGGGTACCGTGAGCGGGACACTGTGGGCGCAGCGCGGTTATATTCAATATATCTATTTTCATCTCTGCGCCGGGAGGGAGGGTTATGGTCCTTAAGGACTACTTGCTCGTCGTATGGAGACGTAAGTGGATCGTCATCATCACCATCTCCGTGACAATGATATTGGTTGTTCTGGGTACGCGCCTGATCACGCCAATTTATGCTGCTACGGCGACGCTGCGGATTGCGACTGCCGCCGGGGGGACGGTGAGTTACACCGATTACGTCTATAACGATCGCCTGGTTAACACCTATGTGCGTATTGCAACCAGCCGCCCGGTATTGGACGAACTGGTCAAAAAGCTGGGGTTAGATGCCACCCCGACGGTGCGGGTGGAAATCGTCACCAACACGGAATTGATCAACATTACGATCGAGCATTCCGATCCGTTGATTGCCCAACAGGCGGCCAATGCCCTGGCGCTGATTCTGATCGAGCAGAGCAAGGCCCTGTATACCGGCGGGGGTAAGGATCCAAAAGAAATCCTGGCCGGACAGCTTACCCAGATTGAGCAGGAACTGAGCCAGGGACGGGAAGAATATGAGGCGCTGGTGCGCGAGTCGCCCTCGGATTCGGAGGCGATTGCGGCGGCCAGCCGTTCGCTTGAATTGAAGCAGAACACGTATGCCACCTTGTTGGAGCAATACGAAGAAACCCGTTTGCGTGAGGCGTTGCGCGCCAACACGATCTCGCTGGTCGAACCGGCTATCTTGCCCACCAAACCTGATAAGCCCAACCTGTTGATTAATTACGGGCTGGCGTTGATGCTCAGTGGTCTGGCAGGGCTGGGTCTGGTATTTTTATTTGATCATTTTGATACTCGTCTGCAGACCAGCGAACAGATCGAGGCAGTGGCTGTCCAAAAGGTGATCGGAAAAATCCCCGGGGTGGCGCGTAAACGGGCGTATCTGACCAGCGATGGCAGTTCACCCTATGGCGAAGCTTATCGGCGGTTGCGCATCGGTGTGTTGCGTTACGCCCAGGAGCACCCGCTGCACACGTTGATGGTCACCTCGGCGGAGCCTGAAGAAGGCAAGTCAACGGTGGCGGCGAATCTGTCCATCCTGTTGGCGCAAACAGGAAAGCAGGTCGTCCTGGTGGATTGTGACACCAATCTGCCGGCGATCCACGCTATTTTTGGTCTGAGTAACGAATATGGGCTGAGTGATTTGTTGAGCGCAGAGGGTGATTGGGAGCAGGCGCTTCAGGAGAGCGGTATTGCCGGGTTACGAATTTTGCCCAGCGGTAAGCCGTTGAGCGACGCCAGTGACCGGCTGCGTTCTGAGGCGATGCGCAATCTGTTGAAACTGTTGTGCGAGCAAGCCGACATTGTTGTTCTGGATTCTTCGGCCTTGCTGGAGGTGGCGGACGCCGCCGCGCTGGCCCCCGAAGTAGACGGGGTGGTGCTGATTGTGCGGCAAGGGATGACGCGCCGCGAGACGTTGCACGAGGCCTGCGAACAACTCAATTTGCTCAAAGCGCGCACCATTGGGGTGGTAGTCACCCATACCGAACAAAACGGACGCGGTAGCTATTATTACGGCCATCGTAAGTCTATTTCCCGCGCCGGGGTTCCCGGGGCGGATAAAAACCACTAGTCTTTTTGGGATCAGGGGTAGCCGGTTGTTTAGCCGGCAGCGTTCTTTTCCATCCGAGGGGAGGGTACCATGCAACAGCAGATCAGCCTGGAGCTTGTCCGTAAGTTCGATCCACGCGCCACCAGCCCGCTGAAACGCGACCGTACATTGTATTATATCAGCAAAGACATTCTTGATTTTTTCCTGGCGGCGGCGGCGCTATTGGTCCTGGCACCGGTAATGTTGATCATTGCCGTGTTGATCAGGTTAGATTCAGCGGGCCCGGTATTTTTCGCGCAGAAGCGAGTGGGGGCCCGGCGCTGGCATTTCAACGGCTATGCCTATTGGCGCATGCAAGAGTTTTCTTGCTACAAGTTCCGTACGATGATTGCCAACGCCGACCCGGCCATCCATCAGGCCTACATGCAGGCTTTGATCAACCACAACCACGAGCAGATGGTCGCCTTGCAGGGGGGCGAGAACAGGGTGCACAAGCTCATCCGCGATCCACGCATCACGCGCATCGGGCATTTCTTGCGCAAATATAGCCTGGACGAATTGCCGCAGTTCTGGTGTGTATTGCGCGGCGATATGAGCCTGGTGGGGCCACGCCCGGCGATCCCCTATGAGGTCGATCAATACCGGCCCTGGCATCGCTATCGTTTACAGGCCAAGCCGGGCATCACCGGTTTGCAGCAGGTGACGGCGCGCTGTACGGTGGATTTCGATAAGCAAACCCGCCTGGATCTGGAATATATTCGTAAGCAATCATTGGGTCTGGATATCAAGATCTTGCTCAAGACACCGTTGGTCGTTTTAAAACACGACGGCGCCTGTTGAGTCAACCGAGAGGAAGGAGGCTGGAATGGATAAGGTAAGGGTTGGTGTGATTGGGTGTGGATATTGGGGGCCAAACCTGATCCGAAATTTTGTCGAACTGCCCAATTCCAATGTTGTGGCAGTGGCCGATTTGCAAGAAGATCGGCTGAAACGTATCCAAACGACTTATCCACAAATTGGGATAAGCCGTGACTATCACGAACTGTTTGCGATGGGCCTGGACGCAGTCGTCATCGCTACACCGCCGCCCAGCCATTACCCGATTGCAAAGGAATGCATGCAAAACGGGTTACACGTCCTGGTGGAGAAGCCGCTGACGATTGACAGCCAGCAGGCTGAAGAGTTGTGTCAGATTTCCCAGCAGAGCGACCGGGTGTTGATGGTCGGGCACACTTTTGAGTTCAATTCGGCGGTACAGGCGTTGAAGCAATTGATTCAGAGCGGCGAACTGGGGGATATTTATTATGTGGATACGGCCCGTCTCAATCTGGGACTGTTCCAACGCGGGCTGAACGTGTTGTGGGATCTGGCGCCGCACGATATCTCCATCCTGTTGTATCTGTTGGATGTGGAGCCGGTGTCGGTACGCGCCCAGGGGATGAGTTGTGTGCTCAAGGATACGCATGACATCGCCTATATGAACCTGGTGTTCCCGGATCATTTGCTGGCGCACGTGCACGTCAGCTGGCTCGACCCGTGCAAGGTGCGGCGGGTCACCGTGGTGGGCAGCAAGAAGATGGTGGTGTACAACGATATCGAAGCGCAGGAGAAACTGCGTATTTATGATAAGGGGGTGGTGACCAACGACTTCCCCAGCAGCTACGCGGATTTCATGCTCTCGTATCGTTATGGAGACGTGGTCATTCCGAACATCAAGCTGGTTGAACCGTTGCGTCAGGAGTGTATGCATTTTGTGGACTGCATCGTCAATCATAAGACGCCCTGCACCTGCGGTGAAGAGGGGCTGAAGGTCGTCCGTATTCTAGAGGCGGCGCAGCGTTCTTTGCTTAACAGCGGGCACGTGGAGACGATCAGATGGTAGCTCCCGACTTTGCCCGGATTGCCCCCGACGTGCGTCTGGGGGAGGATGTGCGTATCTATGCCTTTGTGAACCTGTATGGCTGCGAGATCGGTGACGGCTCGCGGGTGGGCACCTTTGTCGAGATCCAGCGCGGGGCGCGCATTGGCCGGCGGGTGAAGATTTCCAGCCATACCTTTATCTGCGAAGGGGTGACCATCGAAGATAATGTCTTCATCGGGCATGGGGTGATGTTCATCAACGATAAGTACCCGCGTTCGACCAATGCCGACGGTGAGCTGCAAACCGCAGAGGATTGGGAATGTGTCCCCACGCGCGTGTGCCTGGGGGCATCGATTGGCAGTAACGCCACCATTCTGTGTGGGGTGACGATTGGGCAGGGGGCTGTGGTGGGCGCGGGCAGCGTGGTCACGCACGATGTGCCGGCCTGGACGATCGTGGCGGGGTCGCCGGCGCGGGTGTTGCGCGAGATCGAACATTGACAATTGAGTCGACTTGTTGTGGCGTGCTACGCGCTTCAACTGCGGTCAAACCTCTTACTTTGTCGTTCTCAGAAACGTGCATCTATTTTCTCTACCCCAAAAGGAGGGCTCTATGGTTACCAAGACGACGTCTGCCATCCAGTTCGTTGACTTGAAGCGTCAGTATGCGCCGCTCAAGGAAGAGATTCTCGGTGGCATTGCCGCGGTGTTGGATGGCATGCACCTTTTCCTGGGCGAGAACGTTCAGGCGCTGGAAAAGGAATTCGCCGGTTTTTGTGAGGCGCAATATGGGATTGGGGTCAGCGACGGTACGACGGCGCTGCATTTAATCTTGCGCGCCCTCGAAATTGGCCCTGGAGACGAGGTGATCACCCCGGCGCACACGTTCATCGCCACGGCCGAGGCCATTTTGCTGGCGGGGGCGACGCCGGTGTTCGTCGATATCGACCCACAGACCTGTCTGATGGATGTGTCTCAGGTGGAGGCGCGCATCACCAGCAAGACGCGGGCGATTATGCCCGTTCACCTGTACGGACAGATGGTCGCTATGCAGCCGTTGGTGGAGATTGCACGCCGGCATAATCTGCGTGTGATTGAAGACGCCTGCCAGGCGCACGGCGCTACTTACCAGAAGCATAAGGCCGGCAGCCTGGGTGACGCGGCTGGTTTTTCGTTTTATTACTCCAAGAACCTGGGGGCGTATGGTGAAGGTGGTTTTATCAGCACCAACGACGCCGAAATCGCCCGGCGCTGCCGGATGCTGCGCGATCATGGTTCGGAGGTGCGCTACCATCACGATTTGATCGGGTTTAACGCCCGCCTGGATGAGATTCAGGCGCTGGTTTGCCGGGTGAAATTGCCGCATCTGGCAGAATGGAACGAGCTGCGCCGCCAACACGCCGCCCTGTATAACCGGCTGCTGGCCGGTTCGGCGGTGACGACGCCGGTCGAGCGGCCCGACTGTCAGCACATTTACCACCTCTACGTCATTCGTGCACCCCGGCGAGATGAGTTGCAGGCCTATTTGAAGAGCCGGGGTATTTTTACCGGCATTCATTACCCAATCCCGATCCATTTGCAGCAGGCAGCCGCTTTTCTGGGCGGCGCGCCGGGCGATCTGCCGGTGACAGAGCAAACCTGCGGCGAGATTCTGTCGTTGCCGATGTTTGCCGAACTGACCGATGAGGAGATCGAGTGCGTGGCCGGCGCAGTGTTGGATTTCTATCGCCAATAGGCAGGTGAGAACAAGATGCGTCGATCCGAGGCGCTGGCGGCGCTGGTGTTAGCAATTGTGTTGGGCTTAGGAATGGTGGCCGTGATGATGCAGGGCGACCTGGGCGCGCCGCGCGCCCAGGTCGCCTCGAACACGACGGCGACCGCGGCGATCGTTTTCAATACCCCAACCAGCGACGTGACTGGCGGTCAGCGCACGCCTTTTTCGCCAAAGGCGATTGCCCAGCCGTCGCCAACACCGGCCGGGCCGCGCTTGCAGCCCGGACCGGGCGAGGGGCCTGAGGTCAAGGATGTGGTGTTGTTGTACAATTCGCGGCGGCGCACCAGTTTCAGCACCAATTTTTGCCAGCTGGCCACTTTTTACGGCCTGGGGTGTAAGGCGCATGCGGTTGACCAGACCCGCTTTAGCCGCGCGGCGGTGTTGACCGAGGATGGCAAGCCGTATCGCCTGGTTGCGTTGGACGCGGTGTTGTTGGATGTCAGCGGGCCGTGGTTGTCGCGCAAGGATCTGGCGGTGTTGAATACGCTGCGCGAGCAAGGCTCCAGCCTGTTGATCGGCAAGGTGGATGAACGGGCGCGCGGCGACGATCTATCTTTTTTGACCGGCGAGGCGGTGGTGGGGGCAGTTCTACCGGAAGATTCGGTCAAGGATTGGAAGGTGACCGGCAGTGCGTCCGAGATTACGCGTGAGTTGAGCGGGCAGACGGTGTTAACCTCCCAGCCGGCTTCTCCAGATACGTACGCCCTGGTGGTCAAGGACCCGCAGGCGATCACTTCGCTGATTGCTTCTGGCAATGACGCCGGCCTGGATTACCCCATCTTTTTGCGCTGGCAGCCGGCTTCGGGGCAGGGCGGGGCGGTCTATCTGGATGCCGGTGAGATCGGTCAGCCGCTCGATACCATTGCGCTGCGCGAGATTTACTACAGCGCTTCCAGTTTCTCTCAAATCATTCCCACGATGATGGTTTTGCGTTACGTGGGCGGAGAAAAAACCTGGCATAACAATCATAATTACGCCAATCTGACGATCGATGCGGCGGTTCTGGCCGAGCCCTATCAGGAACTGAATTACACGGCCCTGTTGGAGTTGATGAAGCGGCACACCTTCCACACCACGGTGGCTTTTATTCCGGCTTCCTGGCAGCGTTCTCAGCCCGAGGTCATCGCGACATTTTTAACCAACCCGAATTATTTCTCGATGGTGCAATACGGCAACAATGGCGAGGGATATGAGTTTTACCGCTACGAAGCCTCGCAGGGTACGCTGGGCGAGAGCGCTCTGTTGCCGGCCAGACCGTTGATCGACCAGGAGCGCGCCATTCTTGAAGGGTTGGCGCGCATGAAACTGCATTACGACCTGACGCGTATTGCATCGGACCCGATCCTGGTCTTCCCGAACGGGATCAGTCCCGAGCAGACACTGGTGCTGTTAAAAGAGAATAATTATCTGGCTACCACGAACGCTCAGGACGTGCCGCTGGATGCTCCCCGGCCTGCTTTGACCGATGCGCGCCCGGATGCGTTATTTTATGGAATGGAACCGGCGGTGATGCGCTACGGTAATTTCCCCAATCTGATCCGGCGAGCGCCGAGTGAGAACCAGGCCTATCGCCCGTATTTGCTGGCTTCAATTCTGGATCTGTTCGTCGACAAACCGGCATTGTTCTATACCTTCCCGTATGGCAGCGGTCTGTTTGCCTCGGGGATGAGTGCGTTCGATCCGGTGGCAGACGAGATGAACCGTTTGCACGGTGGGGTGGAATGGCACAGCCTGGGATATATCGCCCGGCGGCTCTACCTGGAGAAGACTGACGACGATGGCAGCCGCAGCGTGCGGATGTACGCCCGCCAGTTGATTTTTGAGAATGAGACGGATGCCGAACAGATCGTTCATGTCAGCCGCCCCGAAACTTTAAATGTGCCCATCGCTTCACTCAAGGTGAACGGTTACGATTTTCCCTATCAGGTAAAAGATGGTATGTTGAAATTGGATTTGATCCTACCTGCACGTACCACTGTGGAGATTGACATTGAATATCACCGGCCGGTTGACTGATTGGATGGCGCATCTCCGGCGGTGTGATCTGAAGGGGCAGGTAGTGCAGATCATCACGCTGTTGTTATTCTGCGCGCTGACCGCGGCGCTGGTAGTTTATCATGTGGAACTGCCCGGAAAGTGGGGTTACCTGGCGGTGATGGGGTTGGCGGGGTTGTTTGGCCTGTTGATCATTGGCAACCTGAACCGGGTGCTGTTGGCGGCGATCCTGATCGATATTCCATTGCGCTGGGACATCTACCTGGGGGCGCGGGTCGCCAACCCACCGTTGGGGATGCGCGAAGGTTGGATCATCGCCGCCACGACGTTGGCGTTGGTGATGTTGTATGGGATTTATTTATTGCAGGAACTGGTGCATCCGCGCAGCCAACCCCGTTTGTTATTGTGGAGCAATCTACCCCTGACCCTCTATATGGTCATTGCGTGTTTGTCGGTGTTTGTGGCGCGCGATACACGTGGGGCGCTTTTTCAGGTCTTTTTCCTGATGCAGATGTACCTGCTGTATCTGTACATCGCCAGTACGATCCGTACAGCACAGGACATTTACTTCTTGGTGTTTTTCTTGCTGGTTGGTCTTGCGTTTGAGGGGCTGGTCGTTCTGGCGCAGCGTTTCGCCGGGCTGCAAGTTAACTGGATGGGAATTGTCACGGTGAACACTTACGGGCGCATGGCAGGTACGTTGGGGTCGCCCAACGTGGCGGCCGGTTATTTTAGTCTGCTGCTTGCGCCGGCGTTGAGCCTGTCGTTTACGCGTTTGCCGCAACTGGCGCGCGCAGGCGGCCTGTTGGCCTTTGGGTTGGGCGGGCTGGGGTTGGTGTTCACCGTGTCGCGCGGCGGCTGGATTGCCTTCACGCTTTCGTTGGGTATCTTTGCCGTGGCAGCCTGGTTACGCGGGCGTTTGCCGGGGTGGTTGATGTTCTGCCTGCTGTCGGCCGGTATTCTGGGGGCGGCCTTTCTGGGCGAACCGATTTACGAGCGTTTGACCGGGATGCGCACCAATGCGGCCATGGCGCGCATTCCGTTGATGCAGATTGCTTTTCGGATGATTGAGGATCACCCTTTGTTGGGTGTAGGCGCCAACAATTATGCCATCAATATTCGCCGTTACCTGACGCCGGAGATCAGCCGCAGCTTTCTGTATGTCGTGCACAACAAGTATCTGTTGGTGTGGGCCGAGACCGGGCTGGGCGGTATCCTGGCGTTTGTAAGCTTCTTGGGGCTGGCGCTGTGGCGCGGCTGGCAGTGCTGGCGGCGTAATGACCACCTGCTCTCAGCCCTGGCGTTGGCGTTTGTAGCGGCGATCGCCGGACAAATGACACACATGATGGTCGAGATCTTTGATTCCCGTTCACAGATCCAACTGCTCTGGCTGGTGGCAGCCATGTTGAGCGCCATGGAACGCATCACGCGCGGAGGGAAAGATGACGCCTCTTGAAACAACCGCCCCCGCCCTTGCGCAGCGTTCTTTCCGGCGTCTGGTGACCAACACGCTCTCCTTGTTGACCAACGATATGGTCAACCGGGCGATCACCTTTGTGTTATATGCGGTGATTGCGCGTTATCTGGGGGCGTATGAGTTCGGGCAGATGTCGCTGACGTTGACCCTGTTCTATTTGTTGCAGAGCCTGGCGCCGGTGGGGCTGAAGATTTTGCTGGTGCGTGAGGTGGCGCGAGACAAAGAACGCACGCTTCAATATTGGAGCAATGGCAGTCTTGTGGCCTTGCTTTCTTCGCTGCTGGCTTTGCTGTTCCTGCTGCTCTTTTTGTGGGCCGCCAACTATTCGGCGGATACGGTGCGTATTATCTTGCTGGTGTCGATCGGGTTGGTGCCGTATTCGCTTTCGGCGGTGTGCGAGGCGATCTTTCAGGCGCACGAGCAGATTCGCTATATCACCATTGCCAATGTGCCGGTGAGCATCGGGCGCGGGGTGCTGGCATTTGCCCTGCTGGCGCTTGGGCTGGAATTGTATTGGGTCGGCGTGTTGTTCATCCTTTCTTACAGCATAACCTTTGTATTGGAGTGGCTGCTGCTTGGTCGCTACCTGCGTCGCTGGTGGGGCCCGCTCGATGCGCGCTTTTGCTGGCAGATCAGCCGGTCGTCGCTGGCTTTCCTGGGCTTACAGGGTGTGATTGCTCTGACGGGGAGTATTCTGCCGGTTTCGTTGTCCTGGAATGGCGGTGTGGTGCAGGTGGGGTTGCTCAACGCCGCCAACCAGTTGATGGCGCCGGTATTGCTGTTCAGCCAGAGTACGGTGATGAGCCTGTTCCCGCGCATGTGCCAGCATTTTGAAAACGGAGCGGATGGTTTGCGTCGTATCTCGGAGCGCCTGATCGAGTTGTTGTTGACCTTTACCCTGCCGGCGGTAGTGGGCCTGTATTTTTATGCCTGGCCGGCGTTGCTGCTGCTGTATAAGAAGGAGACCTTTTATGCTTCGGTGCCGGTGTTGCAGATCATGGTGGCGTCTTTGGCGCTTAAGGCGGTCACCAGCGTGTTAGGGCGGGTATTGCTGGCGGCGCATCGCGAGCGGGCATTGTTGGGAATTATGGTGGTTGAGACGCTGTCCTGTGGTCTGGCGGCCTTTGTCCTGATCCCCAGCTGGGGTATTTTGGGGGCGGCGATCGCCACGCTTGTGCTGGCCGTGCTGGATACCGTGTTGCATGTTCTGCCGGTGTGGCACCTGTTGCGTGGCATGCGGCTGGCGACGATTTTGTGGAAAGCAGTGTTGGCCAGTGGGGTGCTGGCGGGCTGGTTGTGGCTGCTGCCGGGAGAGATCAACTGGTTGGTGGGCGTGTTTTCCGGGGTTTGTGTGTATGGGGCGGCCTGGTTGGCGCTTTCGCTGGTACAGGCAGGCGGATGGAAGCGTTTGAAAGAACAGTATCGGGTGGGCTGAATGGCGTTACGAGTGGTGTACCTGACTTTGCCCGGATTGCTGGACGTCTCCCTGTCTTTTGTGCAGGCGATGGGGCGCCAGGCGGAGCTGCACGCCTTCTTGCAAATGGCGACCGGCAGTGGGCGAAACGGAGATGCAGGTTGGAACGCCAGCCTGTTCGACCTGCCGGCGGCGCCGCTGCCGGCGGGGGTGAGCCCGGCGGCGTCGCTGCTATCCGGTTTTCCGACTGCATTACAGGCCACCTGGCGGCAGGCGGCCGGTTTTCACCTGGCGGTCTTTGCGGGCGGCAGTGCAGTTCATCCGGCAAGCTGGCGTACCACCCGGCAGGTGCTGGATGCGGTGCGGCGCCTGCGCCCGGATGTGATTCATTTTGAAACGACCTCGGGGCGGATGGCGTGGAGCCTGCCCTGGCTGCGCCGGATTGCGCCGCTGGTGGTTACCGTGCACGACCCTCAACCGCACAGCGGCGAGGCGCCGCTCAAGAAGCGGTTGATCCGCTGGCTGACATACGCTCAGGCAGACCGCTTTATCCTGCACAATCAGGCTCAGGCGGCGTCGTTCTGTCGCGAACAACGCGTTGCGCCTGAGCGCGTGGAGGTGCTGCCGTTGGGCGTCTACGACCTATACCGGTTGTGGGCAGCCGAGACGCCGCCGGCGGTGGAACCCATGCAGGTGTTGTTCTTTGGGCGTCTCTCACCGTATAAAGGGCTGGAGACATTGTTTGCCGCCGTCGACCGGGCGGCACAGCGGGTCGCCGGTTTGCGGCTGGTGGTTGCCGGGCGCCCCATTCCGGGCTATCGTCTGCCGCCTGCGCCGCATCTGGCGCAGGGCGGGCGGGTTGAACTCATTGAGCGCTATCTACCCAACGCCGAACTGGCCGACCTGTTCCAGCGTTCCAGCCTGGTGGTGTGCCCCTATCATGACGCCACGCAGAGCGGGGTGATTTTGACCGCCTATGCTTTTGGCAGGCCGGTCATCGCCACGGCAGTGGGTGGACTGCCCGAATATGTTGAGGAAGGACAGACGGGGGCTATCGTTCCGGCGCGCGATGCAGAGGCGCTGGCCGCGGCGCTGGTGAGCCTGCTGACGGCGCTGGCGAGCGTGCCCGGCGAGCGCGCCCGTTATGAAAGTGCCATCCGGCAACTGTGCCAGACGCGGCTGGCCTGGGAGACAATTGCCACACGGACGCTGGCGGTGTACGCCCACGCCGGCGCGGCGGCCCGCTAAAGGAGACTGCAATGAAACCTGTGCTCAGCATTTTCTTCGATGGATTGAAATTTGACAGTCTGAAATATATGCCGTTTCTGGGTGGGCTGCCTTACCGGCGCCGTTTGGAGACTATCCTGGGTTATTCGGTCACCTGTCACGCATCGATGTATACCGGCGTGTATCCGGATAAACACGGGTTGTGGTTTCTCTGGCAACATGCGCCGCAGACCTCACCGTTTCGCTGGCTGCAACGCTGGCCACTGCTGAACCGCCTGGACGTGCTGCCGGCCTGGATCCTGGCGCACCGTTTCACCGCCCGGCGTTCGCGCCTGACGGCCTATTGGGGCATCCCGCGCCTCTATAATCTGCCGATGCGTTACTGGCCGAACATCGATGTGTCTGAGAAACGTTATTGGGATGAGGACGGCTATCTGGAGGGCTGCCCGACGATATTTGAACTGCTGCGCCGGGCGGGCATTGCGTATGAGGTGGTAGGAATGGTGCCGCACGAGATCGAGACCTCGCGATTGGTGGCGGCGCATACCTTCCGGCAGGTGCAGCCGTGGACTTATCTGTTTATCGGCGACGTGGATGCCCTGAGCCATCATTACACCCAGGATTCGCCCGAGGTGATTGCGAAATTGCAGGCCTTCGACCGGATTGTCGAGCGCAGTTGCCGCGAGCTGGAACGGCTGGCGGGGGAATATGACGTGGTGGTATGGTCGGATCACGGGCACGTGGTGTTGAATGAAAAGATCGATTTATATGCGCTGTTTCGCCAGGCGGGCGACGATTTGAGCCGTTACATGCATATCGTCGATATCAACTTTGCCCGTTTCTGGTTCCGAGATGCCGGCGAGCGCCGGCGGGTTGAGGCGGTGTTGGCAGGCATTCGCAACGGCTACGTGCTCTCGGCTGAGGATGCGGCGCGCTGGCACGTGCGTATGGCGGATACACGTTACGGCGAATTGATTTTTTACCTGGATGCGGGCAGCGCTTTTTCACGCACGATTTTTGGTTTTGGATTGCGGCAAAAGTCGATTCATGGCTATGTGCCCAGTCACCCGGATTGCGATGGGGTGTTTGTCAGCAATCATCCGCTGGCCGAAGACGTGGAGCGCGTGCGCCTGGTCGATTTGCTGCCTTCTCACCTGGCCCTGTTTGGCCTGTCTGCGCCCGGGCACGTGGACGGGCGTGTGATCTGGGGTTGAGTATGGGACGTTACACTTTGCATGAAGATCGACGCGTGGATCAGGCGGTGGAGGCGCATCTCGAAACCATCCGCTCGGTGGTTTTGCGCCACACGCACCCGCAGGCGCTGTTGCTGGCGGGTAGTTTTGGGCGCGGCGAGGGCAGTGTGACGCCCGGGCCGGACGGTCTGCATTTTCACAGTGATTACGAGGTGTGCCTGATCAGTCCCTCGCCGGCGGCGCGGGCGGCGGTGGATGCAATTATGGCTGAACTGAAACAGTGTATAAACGTCCCGGTCTCGCTGTTCTGGAATACGCCGGCCCGGCTGTGGCATAACCGCACGCGTAACCTGTCCTTTGGCCGGCCCCTGGCAACGATTGGTATGTACGAACTCAAGGCCGGGTCGCAGGTGTTTTACGGCGACTTTGATTTGCGGGTCAACGCCATCGAGGCGACGCACATTCCGTTGAGCGAGGGATTGCGCCTGATCGAGAACCGCATGATGGAGGTGGTCGAGGCCTGGCGGCGGGGGGAACAGGAGGGACTGGTCTTTGCTACTGCCAAGTTGATCCTGGCATGTGGGGACGCGTTGCTGCTGCAACAGGGCGTGTATCATTATTCGTACGCCGAGCGGGCGCGCCGTTTTGAGGCGCGTTACGAGGAGCATTTGCAGCCCATCCTGGGGGGGGCGTATCTGGAGCATTATCGCAGGGCGGCGCGTTGTAAGTTGCTGCCTGGAGATGAAGCCGATGCACGGGCAGTTTTGGCGGCATTGCCGGCGGTAAGTCGGGCCAGTCAGGTGATCCTTGCGGCGTTGTTAGGGACACCCGGGGCATCACCGGCGCAGCTCTTGCCGCATTGTGCGGCGGCGATGCCGGTTTTGTATTGCACCGGGGCGTGGCGGGCGCTCGATCCCTGGTATGAAAGTATCATCCTCGGGCTGCGTGCCCGTCGCGCCGGGCGCAAGATTGGCTGGCGGCTCTTTGCCAGCGACGGACGACGCCTGACCGTTTTCCAGGCGTTGTACGGCGCCATCCCGGCTCTGTTTTGGGGCCTGCCGCTGGCCGGCGAGGGCGACCCCGGGCTGTTGGCGCTGGCGGCGCATTGGGGAAGTTGGGCGCACCCGCTGGGGGCGGGAGCGGCGTCTTCTGAGCAACTGGCGCATACCTTGTTGGATTACTGGCACATCTTAGGATGAGGGAGCGTATGCAGACACCGGTGGTTCTGCACTTGATGAATACCCTGGCCGATTCGAGCATCAGCCGCATCGTCGAACGTATCATTTCTTTTTCCCGTGACGAGTGCTGGCAATGGCGGGTCGGTTCGTTGAGCGGATATGGTGAGATGAAGACGGTTTTCGAACGTCTGGGGGCGCAGGTGATCGATTTTTCGAGCTGGCCGGTGGGGAATTATCTGGCCGAGTATCCGGTACAGATCGTTCACAGCCATACACCGCGCACGATTTTTTCTGCCTGGCGCGGGCTGCGCTCCCTGGACCGTTCGTTGCGCCCCTATCACCTGGCGACCAAACACCTGTTGACCCGACCGGGCGACCGGCGTTGGGGAGCAGCCTTTGCTTTGGTCGACCGTTTGAGCCTGTATCTGCCGGATTGCCTGGTGCCGGTCAGCCGCACGATGATGAGCCAGATTGTGGCCCAACCAGGGATGGCGCGCCGGCGCGTCGTGGCAATCCCTAACGGTATTCCGTGCGAACAATTTGAACAGACCGCCGGGCGCAACGGCGTACGCCGGGAATTGGGTCTGGCAGAAAACGCCCTGGTTGTGGGCTATGCCGGCCGGATCGAGCGCGTCAAACGGCTGGATTTACTGTTGGACGCCTTTGCGCAATTATTGCCCGACTACCCGCAGCTGCGCCTGTTGATTCTGGGAGAGGGCAGCATGAAGGCCGAGTTGCAGGCGCTCGCCATTCGCTGGGGGATGGGGCAGGCGGTGGTGTGGGCCGGTTTTCGGGCGGATATGACGCACATGCTGGCGGCGATGGATGTGTATGTCCAGCCTTCGAGCAACGAAGGATTGTCGCTCAGCATCCTGGAGGCGATGGCTGCCGGGCGCCCGGTGGTAGCCACCACGGTTGGGGCGGCGCGCGAAGTCCTGGCGGACGGTGAAACCGGTTTGTTGGTGCCGCCCAATTCGGCTGAAATGCTGGCCGCAGCCATGCGCCGGCTGTTGAGCGACTCCGCCTTACAGCAACACCTTGCCACAGCCGCGCTGCAATTGGTCAACGAGCAATATAGCATTGGCCGTATGGCGGCCGCATACCGGCAGCTTTACACACGTGCACTGGTGGAGCGAAAGCATGGCTGAACCGTTGAAAGTCTTGATGATCACCCATCATCGCCGCTGCCGGACGGGCGGTCGTTCGCTGGTGATGGCGCGCCACCTGGTACAACGCGGGCACCGGGTGACATTGATGGCGACCGCCGATCGCAACCGCTGGCGTTTTGCCGCCTGGCAGGAAGACGGTTTGACGGTGATCGAAGCGCCCGATTTGCTGTGGGGAAAGCTGCGTTCCGGTTGGGACCCGTGGGCATTGTTACGGCGCTGGTTGTATCTGGCCGGGGATACCGGCCGGTATGACCTGGTGCATTGTTTTGAGACGCGGCCGACGACGATTTATCCGGCGCAGGCATACATTCGCCGCCGGCGCCTGCCGTGGGTGACGGACTGGAACGATTGGTTTGGGCGGGGCGGGTTGATCGAGGTGCTGCGCCCGGCCTGGTACCGGCGCCTCTTTGGCGGGGTGGAGACCTATTACGAAGAAGCTTTCCGAACCGGCGCCGATGGGGTTACGGTAATTTCCACGGCGCTGGCGCAGCGAGCTCAGGGGCTGGGGGTGCCGGCCGAGCAGATCTGTTACATCCCCGGGGGGGCGAACCCGACCCTGTACCCCTGCCGCCCGCGACAAGAATGCCGGGCGCGGATGGGTTATGCGGTCGAGGGGCCGATTCTGGGTTTTGCCAGCGCCGATTCGCACCTGGATGTGGCTATCATCCTGCGCGCCCTGGCCCTGGTGGCGCAGCGCTATCCGGATGTGCGTCTGATCCTCACCGGCCTGGTGCGTCCGGAAGTGCTGGCGGCGGCCCAGGTGTGCGGCGTGGCAGAGCGGCTGATCTTGCCGGGCTTCTTACCGGTCGAGCAGTTGTCCTGGTGCCTGGGGTGCGCCGATGTGTTTTTGCTGCCCTTCCCGGAAACGATTTACAACGTCGGGCGCTGGCCGAACAAACTGGGGCTCTATCTGGCCCTCGGCCGGCCGGTGGTGGCCAATGCGGTGGGCGATATCCGCCCGTTGTTTGTGGAGCAAAATATTGGTCTGGCGGCAGCGTATACGGCGCCGGATTTTGCGGCAAAAATCATTGCGCTGCTCGAGAATCCACCTCTTGCGGCGCAGATGGGTGCGACGGCGCAGCAGCTGGCGGCAACGCGCTACAACTGGAAGACCCTGATTGTTGAGCTGGAGATGTTTTACCAGCGTATTTTGCAGCGGAAGGAAGCGGTTCGATGAACGGTCATGCACCTGCTCCAGGAACACCGGTCGTAATTGTAGGCGCCCATACTGTGGGTCTGGGCGTGCTGCGCGCCTTGCGCCATCTGGACATCCCTCGCCTGTTGGTGAGCTATGATGCCAGAGACATGGGGCGCTCCTCACGCTACATCACCCGTCTATACGATGCACCACATCCGGAGACGGAAGAGCGGGCCTTCATCAACTTTCTGCTGGATCTGTCCAGACAATGGCCCGACGCGGTGCTGCTCCCGGCGTCGGACGCGGCCCTGGCGGCGGTGGCGCGCAATAAGCCGGCGCTTTCTCAATATTACCGGGTGGGGTGTACCGAATGGACAATTGCCGAGAAATTTATCGACAAGAAACAGACCTACCTGTTGGCCGAGGCGATGGGCGTTCCTGCCCCACGCACGCTGGTTCCATACAGCGAGGATCAGGTATTGTATTATGGGCATTCGGTGGATTTTCCCTGTCTGGTCAAACCCTGCCAGAGTCACCTGTATTTCGATATCTTTCACCGCAAGATGGTGATGGTGCACAACCTGGATCAGATGCTGGACGCCTATCGCCAGGCCAGGGCGGCGGGGGTCGAGGTTATGTTGCAAGAACTCATTCCGGGGGACGATACCTGCGGGGTGAACTATAACTCATATTTCTGGGGGGGGGAGCCGCTGGTCGAATTTACTGCTCGCAAGGTGCGCAACGCCCCGCCGGAGCTGGGGTCGCCGTGTGTGGCGATGAGCGCCGAGACGCCTGAAGTGTTGGAGCCGGGAAGGCGCATCTTGAGCGCCATGGGGTTCTACGGCTATTCGTGTACTGAGTTCAAGCGCGACCCGCGCGACGGCGTGTATAAGCTGATGGAGGTCAACGGCCGGCATAACCTGTCTACCTTGCTGGCGGTTTATTGCGGGTTGAATTTTCCCGAGTTGCATTATCGTCATCTGGCCCTGGGCGAACGCCCCACCCGGCAGGCCTATCGTCAGGGGGTCTATTGGATCGACCTGGTGCGTGATCTGGCGTACAGCCTGCGGCGGTGTTTCAAGCAGGGATACCCGCTGGGCGGTCTGTTACGTCCGTATTATAAAGAGCACGTTTTTGCCATTCTGGATATGCGCGATCCCGGGCCGTTTGTGCGGCGTGTATCGGGGTTGGTCAAGGATGCGGTCAACGGTCATCGTGGTCTGTAGGAGGTATAGCCATGCGGCAGGATGCGATTCAACTGGAAGAACAACGATTGAAGGGGAGTGGGGTGGAAGAACGGCCCGTTTTTCACGAGCGCCATCGCGCTTTCCCGGCCGTCTTTGAGCAGCGCCAACACCGCCGGATTCTGGATGTAGCGGCGGGAGTAGGCTATGTGGCGCAGCGTATTCGCGATCAGTACTCAGGGCAGATGTATTGTAATGACATCTCGCCGACCTGCCTGGCGAACCTGCGGCGGCTGGATTTGCCGGTGGCATGTTATAGCATCGATCAGGCCGAGGCGAGTTTCCCGTTTGCCGCTCAGAGCTTTGACGCCGTGGTGGCGCTGGCAACCATCGAGCACGTCATTCACGTCGATCGTTTTGTGGCGGAAATTTACCGCATTCTGGCCCCAGAGGGCTGTTTCTATGTGTCGGCGCCCAATTACGCCGGCCTGTTGTATTTGATGCGCCTGGTCTGGAGCGGCAGGACATTTCACAACCCGCTGGATGGGGGCGAGCGCTACGAGTTCTACGCCCACGTGCGCTATTTCACTTACCGCACGTTGTTGGAGTATATCCCAACGTTTGGTTTTGTCCCTGAAGCGGTCTATTTGCCGGTGCCCGAAGGTAGCAGCCATTATCAGGCGCTTTACGCCGCGTCGCGGTGGAAGGCGATGCTCTTCCGTTGGGGGATGACCGCGTTTTATCGGCTCTCGCCGCGCTGGTCCTCGGAACCGATTTTGTGTTTCCGCAAGACGGATCGCGCACTGGGCCGGCCGCGCCGGGTTCTGCTGTAGCCCAGGGAGGCGGAGATGAAATTACAGGTTGGACCTGATAAGAAACAGTACGAGATGTACCAGAACGCTGATTACCAGTCCTTTTGGGAAGGTCTGGAACGGCAAAAACTGGATGAACTGGAACGAATTCTGGTACAACGCCTGCTCGATCTGCCGGCGCGGCGTCTGATCGACATCGGCTGCGGTTTTGGCCGGCTGGCGGATTGCTATCTTGATCAATGCGACGAGGTGGTGCTGCTGGATAGCTCGGTTTCTTTGCTGCACGCGGCGCGGCAAAAGACGGGCGGGCGGGCGGCGCTTTATATTGCCTGCGATCTGCAACGGATCCCTTTTTGCGACGCGGTTTTTGACCGGGTCATGTTGGTGCGGGTGCTGCACCATCTGCCGGACAGCGGCGCGGCGCTGGCCGAACTGGGACGTATTTTGAATGGGGGTGGACGGTTGTTGTTCACCTATTGTAATAAACGCAACCTGGAGCGGATGGCGCGCTGGCTGGTCGGGCGCAACCCTTACAACCCGTGGCGGCTGGAACCGGCCTGGGTGTGGGAGGCATTTTTCATGCACCATCCGCGTTATATTCGCCAACAACTGACGCAGGCGGGCTTTGAGCGGGAGCGCATTTATGGGGCCGGGATTGTCGACAAACTGGCCGGACGTTTGGGCCGATGGGGGCGCCACATCCCGCCGGGAGTGACGTTGGCGCCTGTGTTGGCCAGTTTGTGGCTGGCGCCGTGGATTTTTTGCCAGGCGACCCGGCCATCGCCTCCCCCGGAAGAAGCGCAGGATGAACACCGGATGGAAATTACGGCGTTATTGCGCTGCCTGGGTTGCGGCGGTAGGCTCTTGCCGGAGACAGACGGGTTGCGCTGTCCGTCTTGTGGACGTTTATACCCGTTGCAGGATGGCATTTTTAACTTTTTGCCGGCCGGTCAGGAGGGGACATGTGCGCCGCCCAGGTTGTGAGGCTGGCGCCCGACGACCCGCGCTGGTTGGATTGGGCCCGGTCTCAACCGGAGGCCAATTGTTTCCATCATCCTGCCTGGGCGAGGTTGTTGCAGGGCAGTTATGGCTGCCCGGTGTGGCTGGCGGTCTTAATGGGGGAAGGCGGCGATATTCTGGCGGGGGTGCCCGTGGCCGAGGTCGGCCGCCCGTTGGGTGGGCGCTGCTGGGTCTCTCTACCGTTTAGCGATCATTGCCAGGCGCTGGGTGAACGAGCAGATGCGTTGTTGGCGGCGTTGACGGCGGCAGGGCAGGCGCAGAGCATACGTCAGCTTGAATTTCGCTGGGATTATGCCGGGCCGCCGGGGCTGGTGGTGCGGGATGAGTATCTGTTGCACCGTTTGCCAATCGACGACGTTTTTGACCGTTTCAGCCGGCGTATCCACCCTATGCACCAGCGTAACGTGCGCGCTGCCCAACGACACGGCGTTCAGATCGAACTGACCCGCAATCTGGACGGGTTGCGCGCCTTCTACCGTTTGCACGTTCTCACCCGCCGGCGGCAGGGCGTGCCGGTGCAGCCCTGGCATTTCTTTGAGCGCCTGGGGCGCGAATTGCTTGCGCAAGAGTTGGGGTTCGTTTTGCTGGCGTGTTATCAGCGCGAAGTGTTGGCCGGGGCGGTGTTTCTGCACTGGAACCAGACACTGACGTATAAATTTGGCGCCTCGGACCCCCAGCAGTTGGGGCTGCGACCCAACGATTTGCTTTTCTGGGAGGCGGTGCGTTGGGCCTGCGACCATGACTGCCGGGTATTGGATTTAGGGCGGACCGATGTGGATAACCCCGGCTTGCAAGATTTCAAACGGCGTTGGGGGGCAGAGGAAACGGTACTGCGTTACAGTTATCTACGAGCGCCGGGTGAGCAGCGGCTCAAGCATGGCGTGCAGGCGGCGCTGGCGAAGCTGATCCGGGTCTCGCCGTTGTGGTTCTGCCGTGGGGTGGGCGAATTACTCTATCGTTATGCGGGTTGAGAGGGTCACTGATGAAAATTGGCGCCTGGTTTCGTAAACGTAGTCCCGGCTTTGTGTTACAACGCGGGCGGGGGTTGCTCGGACGATATGGGCTGGGGGCGGGCAGGGCCGTGCATCGGCTCGAACGCTGCCTGGATACACTGGCGCAATATGGCTGCGCTCCGACGCTGCCGGTGCCGGCGCTGGTGGTTGAACGGCACGCGCCGGCGATTCGCCACATCCAGTCTCGGGGGGTAGAACTTGCCGTACACGGCTACAATCACGTTGATCTGAAGGTTTACCCGGCAGACGAGGCCGGGCGGCAGTTGGAGCGGGCGGCCAGGGTGTTTGCGCAGTATGGTGTGGAGGTACATGGCTTTCGTTGCCCTTATTTGAGTTATACGGACGCCTTGTTGGGGGCGCTGCCGCCGGGGTTGTTTGCGTATAGTAGTAATCAGGCAATCGCCTGGGCAGACCTGCCGCAACCCGCGCCGATGGCACGCGGGAACGGAAATGTCTTGTTTGAAACGTTAAAACAATTTTATGTGCCGCGCACCGCGGCGGATACGATCAGCCTGCCCTGGATGCAGGCTGGTCTGGTGGAAATCCCGGTCAGCGTCCCGGATGATTTGCAACTGCGTGACGGTCTGGGGTACGACCCGGCCGGGCTGGCGCGGGTATGGATTGACCTGCTGGAGCGAACGCACCGGGGCGGGGAAGTCTTTAACCTGATGTTCCACCCGGAACTGGCTTCATTCTGCGAGGCGCCGTTTGTTGAATTGTTGCGCGCGGCGCGTGCCTTACGACCGGGGGTGTGGGTGGCGCGCTTATGCGATATCGCTCAGTGGTGGCGTGAGAAGGCGGCGCTGAGTATACAACTGGCAGTGGAGGGCGGGCAGTTGCATGTGCACTATGATCCGCTGGCGCGCGCCACGTTGTTGGTGCGCGGGGTGGATCTGCCCGGTCTGGAAGCGTGGGATGGGGTTTACCGGTGGGCGCGCAGCGCAGATTTTTATTTGCCGGCCGACCCGCTGCCGCTGGTGGGCCTGGCGCCTGAGGCCGGCGCTCGGGTGGCGCAATTTCTGAGCAATCAGGGGTATTTGCTGGCGCAGGGTGAGCAGGCGCACCGCTGCGCCGTGTATCTGAGCGCTCAGGATCTATCCGGGCGGGCGTGGGTGGAGCGCATTGAACGGCACGATGGCCCGCTGCTGCGCCTATGGCCCTGGCCCGATGGCATGCGTTCGGCGCTGTGTATCAGCGGCGACCTGGATGCCCTGTCGTTGTTGGATTACGCAGCGCGGCTGTTTGCCCGCTAGTCTGCGGCAGGCTGATATTCAAAGGCGCCCATATCCGGTGCGTCCCCAACCGGTACCGGCCTGGCGTTGTAATCGATGGTGTAGCCCAGGTCGAGGGCCCGGTCGATTGCCGGGCTGCTGGCTTGCAGGCGATAGTCGCCGGCGCCCAGGTCTATAAACAGCGGGTCGGCGCGAATTTCATTGGGGGTGGCGGTAAACCCAAGCGAACCGTGCGGGATGTAATACAGGTTGTTTTCGTGGGTGAAATTAGACTTATTGGCGATGCGGTCGTAGTTTTCCAGATAGAAGATATTGTTGCGCAGGATGACCATTTCTGGATTGGGACTGCCGCCGAAGAAAAGTACCACGCCGGCAAAGCCCTCTGGGGTGGTGTCTACGACGGTGTTGTTTTCGATGCGCAGGTTTTTGACATCGCTGGCGAAGCCGCCGCTCAAATGAATGCCAACCACGCGCCCGCTGTCCACGATGACGTTATAGGCGATGATGTTATCGTAGGCGGCGCCGCCGCCAATCTCAGTAAAGCCCTGGGCATTGTATGAGTAGTTGTGATGGATGTAAGAGCCGTTGACCTCGCGGTACATCTCTACGGCGCCGCCGTCATATTCGTAGTCGTAGCTGGGCGCCTTGCAGTTGATCATCTGGTTATAGGCCACCTCATTGTAGTGATTGAACAACCAGACACCGACCGCACCGTAGTCGTCGCTGCCGCCCTGGGTGTTGTTCACCATCGTCAGGTCGTGGAGGTAATTGTTGAGGATCTTATTGTGCTGCCCGTGTACGTTGATGCCCTCGCCCACCTGAGTGGCCTCGATATTGCGCACGATATTGTAATCGGCGCCGGTTTCGATGTAGACGCCCGACAGACGGGCATTTGTAACCTTGACTTTTTCAAGGATGACCCAATCGGCGGTGATTTTGATGGCGTTGGTCAATCGCCCGGACGTGCTGGGGTTCGCAAAGGTGGGAGCTTCGCCGGAATCGCCGTATGAGGTGAAGACGATGGGGTTCTCGCGGGTGCCGGAGGTGTCGATAATCATCGACCCGCTCCAGGAGGAACCCCGTTTGAAATAGACCACTTCTCCGGGTTTGAAGTTGGTGCTATTGAACTTGCTGAGAGAACGCCAGGCCTCAGTGGGGCTGGTGCCGGCGTTGCTATCCGAGCCCCCCACGCTATCGAAGAAGTAGCCTTGTAAGGGTGGGATGGGGGGGGCCTGGGTGATGAGCGGGATGTAGATTTGGGTGGGTGTAGGGAGAACCTGGCTGCCGGCGGAGTCATTGTGGGGGGTGGAGGCCTGGGCGATGACAGCTACAGGCTGGCATTGCGCCAGTAAGCCGGTCATGACGGCCAGTAACAGGTGAAAGGCATGTGAAAGGGCTTTACGAAAGGAAAGTTTGGCTTTCATCGCTTTATCCATCCGGCCGGGCCCAACACAGTTGAACCCGGTAAACAAAAAGCCCCCGGGTCGGATCGATCCCCAGGACCTGTGTTTGGATAATGCGACTGTGTGATCAGGATGAATGCAGGACGGTGGTCAGGCTTTTTTCGACCCAAAGCTTTTTTGGATACCAGTCCTTTTATTATACCCGAGAATATATACTTATTTCCTTAACATTTTTGTCAGTTGTGAAGACTTGGCGGTTTTGCCCGAGAATTGGTGGGCTGAAATCCTAAGGAAACGTTGTATAATAAAATTTAGATCGCCCATGAGAGCGATCACCTCGGGAGGGAGGCATCGCAGAACTCAATAAAGACGCTAAACCGTCCCCTTCAACTTTCTGAGTCACATCTGTGTGGGTAATTAGGTGTGGCTACATGATAAGGAGGGCGTATGTGTCTCAAATATCATGCCAGGTTTGCCTGGGTAGTTGTCTTTGCACTCACCCTGGCAATGCTGGTGCCTCAACCTGTGTACGCACAGGATGAAGGTCCAGCAGTATCGGATCCACCCACAGAGAGCAGTAGCGAGGGTGGTGTTGACGCGTCTGAAGGAGCTGCACCACAAGATTCAGGCGAAGACGCTGCGGTAACGGGTGACGACATCCCGGCGGGTGCTGGCGAGGGGTCAGCGGACGCGGGGGCGGCGCCAGCCGATGCAGGGGAAGCTCCTGTAGAGACAGGCGAAGCGCCGGTCGACGCCGGTGAGGCGCCGGCCAGTGAGGCGCCTGTAGACGCGTTGGTGGTACAGGAAGCGGTGCAGACGATGGCTGATGCGGGCGCCGTGCTGGTCGATAGCCAGGGGGAGACGATCCCGCTGGCGTCGGAACAGGCGGTGCAACTGCTCGGCGGTCGCGACCCTTACTTTACCATCGATGGGATCAATTATGTCGGATACACGACGTTGGGAGGCTCGTGTCCGGCAGGCGTCGCCACCTGTAACCAGGTGGATAATCCGGTACAGGCAGCAATTAACGCTGCGCCGTCCGGAACCCAGATTTACATCGAGGCCAACAGCTATGATGAGATGGTGACCATCTCCACGGCGAACCTGACCCTGACCAGCGTGTCGGGCTGGTTGACGCCGGGCGGCTCGGTCACGCTCAACAGCATCACCCTCAATGCAGACCTCAATAATGCCTCCAGTAATGTTTTTGCGCCGGTCATCACCGTTAATTCAGGGGGCAGCATTCAAGATGGGATCAATCTGGCGCAGAGCGGCGGGGTGGTCAATGTTTCTGCCGGGACGTACAACGAAAGCAGCCTGCACATCAATAAACCGTTGACGTTGCGAGGACCCAACCATGACAAAGAAGGGGATGATCCTGCTCGCGGCGCAGAAGCGATTATTCGCAATGGCGCCACTGCTTCGGGAACGAACCTGCGTATCCTGTCTTCTAATGTGACGATTGAAGGACTTTTCTTTGATGGTTCGTCAGGTACCTCGGCAGTGGCGATCAGCAATTGGGCGAGCGATGCGACTCCCAGCCCGACGCTGGTTGACCATATCCTCATTCGCAACAATCGCATCGAGAACTTTACCCAGGCTGTGTCGACGATCTCGCCCTTTGGGATTGTCCTGGCTTCTGCGGTGGGAACGCCCTCGTGTGGCAACGAGATTTCCGGAAACCACTTCGAGAATATCTATGATGGTACGGCGTACAACCTGTTTGCCGGTGGGGTGGCAATCAGCAATGACTTTGGGGCGTTGATCGAAAACAATACCATGTCTAACCTGAATTACGGGGTGCGCATGGTTAATCTCGTTTCGGCCAACGCTCAGGTGAACGATAATACCATCCAGTCCTATTCGGGCGGCATTCGCCGGGAGACGACGCTGGCGGGGGCAACCGGTACGGTGACGATCACTGGCAACACACTCAGCAAGGTGGCGGGCAGCGATCAAAACACCGGCGTCGAAGTGCGCTCGTCGGTGGCAGGAAATGCGACCACGACCATTGCCAACAATACGGTGCTCAACAGCCGCTATGGGGTGCGCACCTATGTCAGCAATTCATCGGCCAGCGTGGGGACGGTGGAGATTGCCGGAAATTCTTTGGCGGGCATGATCGCTGCTACAACTGGCATCCGCCCGGCAGGGATATTCATCTCGTGCGGCGCCTGTGCGGGGACGACGGCGGCCGGAACGCTTCTGATCCACCACAATGATCTTTCTAACAACGCCGGTTCGGCCAGTAATCCTGGATACGGCATCCGCAACCAGACATCCACCTCGGCCGATGCCCGTGATAACTGGTGGGGCAGCAACGCCGGCCCGGGCGCGGCAGCAAACGGCAGCATGGACGTCAGTTCTTACCTGCAATTTGCGGTGTTGCCCTCGGCCAACACGGTTAACACCAGCGAGTCGGTCACGCTGTCGGCGGTGATGGTGAGCAGCGCCACGCCGACAACGGCAGTGAACGCGTCGCTGCTGCCGTGGTTTGTCCCGCCGGCGGTCACCATGACGGATTCTCCAGCCCTGGGGACGTTTGACGGATCGATCTTTACCGCCGGGTTATACGCCGGTTCTACGGCGCATTTCACGGCGATCTACCAGGGTGTGCAGGCCAATGCAACGGTCAACATCACCCTTAACCCGAGCGACACCGATCAGGACGGGGTGATGGCCGGCAGTGATAATTGCCCGTCGGCCACCAATCCCGGACAGGAGAACTCGGATGGCGACAGCGCCGGGGATGCCTGCGATCCCATGCCGTACGACACCGACAACGACAGCAATAACGACTCGGTCGACAACTGCCCGTCGGTGAGCAATCCCGGACAGGAGAACTCGGATGGCGATGGCGCCGGGGATGCCTGCGACGCCATGCCGTACG
>CAZHTS010000009.1:60375-84961 GCA_964535315.1 uncultured Anaerolineaceae bacterium | reverse complement strand
GACCAGTCCTCGCAGGTTTCTAAAACCTGCGAGGACTTTTGTATCCCAACCCATTTTAAAAAACAAAATGGGGGAGAAAAGACGCCAGGGTCTACAAGGGATCTTAAAATTCTTTTACACTGGTTCGGTCAATCGTCTAACCGAAACATTCCCTCCCTGAATTTCGTAGAAATTCGGGGAGGGCCAGGGAGGGGTGCTTTTAAAAAACTGGGTGTTCGTCCAAAGTTTCGTATTCCGTTTTGTACCACCGTCAGCATCTTTTCAAACATCACCCGGCTTACGCCTGTTGATCGTTTGAAGTCTTCATTGCTTAACGTTTGCACTGTCTCGTATCGCATGCTCCTGTTATCAGGCCACATGCTTCACTTAGGCAAGAGGTCTAATGTATCTTAAGAAAGATTCTCTTGGCACCGGCGAAGCCGGTGTTTGATCTTTAACCCGTGATGCGGTCTTTGCCGGTTAACGCCCGGCCTGGGTGTAAATCTGGGTGGCAAACTGTAAGACGGCGTCGATCTCGGCTTCTTCGGGCAGGTGCTGCCCGGCGCCCGAGAACGCCAGGAAGATGTCCATCTGATCCGGGACGGGGGTGCCGCCGGGGCTGCGGCGGATGAAGCCGGTGTAGGTGTCCAGCCAGTCGTACAACTGCTCGATCTGGGCGGCAGACAGGCGCTGCGGTTCGGGGAACGGCGGCATTTTGCTGCGGCATGAGGAGGTGGAAATGAAGCCGCTGGCAAAGATCATCAATTCGTCGCAAAAGCCGGCAATACCGCCGTGGCGCGTCCAGTGCAGGGCCGGCTCTTCCTCTTCGCCCAGTTGAGCGACCAACCGGGCCCAGGCGATCAGGCTGCGCTGCTCGGCGGCGTTGGCCTGCTGGCTGCCGCTGCCGGTGAAGGTGATCCTGCCGCCGGGCGTATCGGCTTCAAAGGCGGCGTAGTTGGCGACCAGCAACTGCCATTCGGCCTGGTGCTGCAGGTCTTCTTCCCACAACCAGCTGACCGGCTCGCTCGCACACAGCTTTTTGGTGACGCCGCGCTCGTCCACCTGCACCGTCCGGCAGGGCTCTTGGGGGGCGCTCCAGTGCAGTGTTGGCCCATCGCCGGCTTCAAGCGGGGCTTCGCCGGCCAGCAGTACCTGAACCCCGGCCTGGTCGGTGTGGTATTCGTACTGCTTGCCGCCGGCCGCCAGCCAGACGCGCAGCCCCGGCGTGACCACCTGGGCGCACACCGTGTTGGGATCGTTGATCCCCAGACAGGCGTCCGGCCACTGCACGCTTTCGATGCGCCGGATGACGACCCTCTTGAGCGGCAGAGCCAGCCGGTCGGCCAGCGCTTCCTGGGCGGCGAGCGCCGCGGCAGGCGGGGACAGGACGCCGCCATCCTGTGGGGTGGTGGTGACGCTGGGGTGCAGCGTGGGGGTGCGCGCCGGCGCGGTGGGCGTGGCGCTGGGGCGCGGGCGGGTCTGTTCGGGGACGAAATGCTGTGGGACGGACGTGGGCGCGGCGGTGGGCTGCGCTGTGCAGGCCGAGAGAAGGATAAGCAACAAGAGTAAGAGACGTTTCATCTGTATTCCTCACCAAAAACGAGCGGGTTTGCGACGGCGAGACGTATAATCAATGCAAGCAGGAGGTCGATCATGGATCATTATCGCATAAAACACGCTCAGGACGTCAAACTGAAGGATTTCGATCCCAACGATACCAGTCGTTTCGACGGCGATAAGGATAAGGCCAAACAGGAACTGGCCCGGCTCAACGCCGAACTGGAAACCTTGCAGGAACTGCTCTACGCCGGACACCGCCACAGGGTGCTGATCATTCTGCAGGGCATGGACACCAGCGGCAAGGACGGCGTCATCCGCCAGGTGTTCGACGGCGTCAACCCGCAGGGCGTGCGGGTGGCCAGCTTTAAAGCGCCGACCGGCGAGGAACTGGATCACGATTACCTGTGGCGTGTCCACCGTCACACGCCGGGTAAGGGCGAGATGGTGATCTTCAACCGCAGCCATTACGAGGACGTGTTGATCGTGCGCGTGCACGAACTGGTGGCGGCGAGGATCTGGAAACGACGTTACGCTCAGATCAAAGACTTCGAACGGCTGCTGGCAGAAGAAGGCACGCTGGTGCTCAAGTTCTTCCTGCACATCGACGCCGACGAGCAGAAGAAGCGCCTGCTGGCGCGCATCGATGCCGTTGACAAACAATGGAAGTTCAACCCCGGCGATCTGAAGGAACGCGAATTGTGGGACGACTACCAGCGGGCGTACGAAGAGGCGCTGAGCCGCACCAGCACCCGTTGGGCGCCGTGGTACGTGGTGCCGGCCAACAAGAAGTGGTATCGTAACCTGGTAATCGCCAGCGTGCTGGTCGGGGCGCTCAAACAGCTTAAGATGAACTATCCGCCGCAGGCGGAAGACCTGGCGCCGTATCGCCAGGAACTGGCGGGGGAGGCGTCGTGACGGTCTTGTCGCCGGCAACGAAGTCGCCGCCGACCGTCAGCGGGCCGGCGACGTAGGCGCCGCCGCGGGTGTCGATATGGATCTCGACCCGTGGTTGCAGCGTCTCTTCCACCTTGCGCAGGATGTTCTTGCGCACGTCGATGCGCTGTAAGAGTTGCAGGATCGACGACACCTCGCCGGGCGAGGCGCTGTCGTCCACCTGGCGGGCGAGGGCGCCGATGGGCGATTCGTTGGCGACGATGGGGCGCGCCCCCAGCCGGGCAATGCGGGCGGTGGCGGTGTTGAGATAGAGTTGCAGTGTGTCGGAAAGCGGGCTGCGCGGGGCGACGTTGATCCGGTCGCTGTTCAACAGGGCCAGCAGCAGGTTGAGACATTCCTTTTCGGCGTGCAGGCGGCACAGGTAGATGCGCAGTTCGCGCAGATCACGCGGAGCGAAGCCCTGCTGCGGGGCGCCCCACAGGCGCGCCGGGCTGCCCGGCAAACGCCCGTGCAGCAGCATCCTGCCGTTCTGATCCTGCCAGAGCGTGTTCTTTCCCGGCAGGGTATCCAGTTCGCCGGCCTGTTCGCTTTCGATCCAGACCAGCGGGGCGCCGGCCTTGACCCACCAGGGCTGGTATTGGTCGGGGCCGAGGTGCGTTTTGGAACTGCTGGCGGCGTACAGGCGGGCGAGCGGTTTGCCGGCCTGGAGCAGTTCACAGCTTAAAGGCCGGCCCCACGGGTTGGGCAGGGACACCGGCATGTGCCCGATGTGTTCCAGGACGCCGGCGACGGTAGGGGCGGGCGGCTCGTCGAACGGTTCGTCGCCGGAGAGCAGATCACCGAACGTGATGCTGTTCAGGGCGCTGCCCACTGCCAGCCCGACCTCCAGTTTGGCGACCGCCAGGCCGTCGCAGTAAAAACGGCGGAAAGCCACGCGGATATTCGTGCTATCGGCCAGTTCGGCTGCGGCAGGATGGGTATATTTCAGACCGGATTTGGCAAAGCGTAGGGCGTGGCGCGCTTCGCATATCCGTTCTTCGCCCACCCAGCCGCTCAGGCCGCCCTGGCGGCGGCGGCGGACGATGCCAAACGAACGCACGAAGTCGCTGTCGGGTTGGGGCGCCGGCCAGGCGGGACAGTTGAGCGTGGCGGTGTTCTCACCCACGAACGCGCGCGCATCCAGCAAGGGAAACTGTATGACGATGAACATACGTGCCTCTGGATAAAATAGCTCTCTCGACGAACGAGAGAGCACATTCCATTAGGTGCCTGTCGGCCTACCGGCCTGCAAAATAACGCCTGATCCATCGCCAGGGAGTTATGGCCGGCATACACACCGGAGTGTGCACTTGCATCATAGCACGTTTTCCCGGGGCGCGTCAATCAGGGAACACGGATTTTAAAATATAGGGTCTGGATCTGTTAAATCCATCCCAATCCTTAAAATCCGTGTTACAGGGATACGGATTACACAGATCAAACACGGGCTTTAAAGTGCAGGGTCTGTGTAATCCGTACAATCCGTGTTACCTCAGGCAATACGCTCGAAGCGCGCCGCCGGGGCGCCGCACACCGGGCATTTTTCCGGGGCGCTGCGCGGGTGAGTGTAGCCGCACACCGGGCAGACGTAGTAATCGTATTCTTCGCCCGGCTGGCCGAGACCCGCCAACGCCTGACCGTACAGTTCGGCGTGCACTTTTTCGACTTCCATGGCAAAGCGGAAGCTGGTGAGCGCCTTCTTGTGCCCTTCGGCTTCGGCGTCCTGCATGAAGGGCGGGTACATGCTCTCAAACTCGTAGGTCTCGCCGCCGATGGCGGCTTCCAGGTTTTCGCGGGTGGAGTGGACGCCTTCCATGGCGCGCAGGTGGTTGTGAGCATGGATGGTCTCGGCGTGGGCTGCGGCGCGGAACAGGCGCGCTACCTGCGGATAGCCTTCTTCTTCGGCCTTTTTGGCAAACGCCAGGTACTTGCGGTTGGCCTGCGACTCGCCGGCAAATGCGGCCTGTAAATCTTCGATTGTCTTGGACATGGTTTTCCTCCAAATGTGAATTTAAGAACATTTAAATATAGCCTACCTGCAAACGGCGCGGCTGTCAACTGGTTTTGAGCGTTCGCCGGGTCATTTTGGACGCAGACGAATCTCCCGAAACGCAATGCGGGCGCTCACCCGAATATCACCCCGGCCGCCTCACCCTTTTGGCGTACGGACACCTATACATTAAGAAGGCCAAAAAGCCTGCCAAAAAGCGGTTGGTTTTTTGTGGATTTATGCTATATTAAAATCAGATAAGAAATGGTGCAACTTTTTCGATAGCGACGGGTTTTATTATCAGGCGATTTCAACTTCAGCTTACATTGTCCATGTCTCAACCCTCTCTCATTCAAAGATTAACCACCCCTGTTCTGGCCTCCGTGCTGGAGCACCGTCTCGAGTCGGCGGTGCTGGTTGGGTTGGGCGGCTTGCAGGCCGGGCTGGCCTTCGCCCATCTGCCGGGCTGGCAGTGCCCGATCAAGGCGGCGTTGGGTATCCCCTGCCCGGGTTGTGGTTTGAGCACGGCCATCGCGGAACTGCTGCATGGGCAGGTGCACGCCGCATTGGAAACACATGCCTTTGCGCCGTTGTTTTTGTTGGTGCTGGTCGTCATGCTGGTGGTGGTCGTGCTGCCGCAGGCGCAGCGCCAGAGAGCCATTGCCGTTCTCGCCGGTTTTGAACGGCGCACGGCGGGCACGGCGATTGCGCTGGGTGCTCTGTTCATCTATTGGGGTTTCCGATTGTTGCCCGGCGGTTGAAGCCTGGGTGACATTCGTCTTCGTAGTCACCGATCGATAAAAATTCTAAGGAGGAACGTATCATGGGCGCTGTTCAAACAATTTCAAGTCTGGTTATTTTCGCCATGGGCATCGTCGTGCTCATCAAGTTGTTCAAGAAAGAGGGTGTTCTCAAGGGCATCCTGGGCATCATTTGCATGCTCTACACCTTTGTCTGGGGTTGGATGCATCATAAGGAAGAGAACCTGACCACCATCATGTATATCTGGTCGGGGTTGTGGTTGCTGGGTATCATTCTGAGCGCTGTTGCCGGTGCGTCTGCCGCCAGTGGTGGATAAGTCGCTGAATTTCTTGCTCCATTCTCGTCTCCGGAGCCCGGCGTAGAATCGAGCAGAACAGGCCGGCGGATGTTTTTCTGCCGGCCTGTTTTCTTGCCCGTGGCGAACATACGCTGCCGAAAACGGTTGGCTTTTGCCGGATTTATGCTATAGTAATGCATATTCGTCGTGGGACAGCCCACAATTCTATCCAAATTGATTTTCTGAGAGGAGATAAATATGGCACCCAAGAGTTGGACGACCGCATTGATCCTGTCTATTTTGCTCGGCGGCCTGGGCGTGGATCGCTTTTACCTGGGCTATACCCTGTTCGGCATCCTTAAACTGATCACCGCCGGCGGCTTTGGCATCTGGTGGTTGATCGATATCATCTTGATTGCTACCGGCAAGATGACCGACGCCAGCGGGCAGGCCCTGGCCAAGTAATTCCCCGTACTGAACACAAAACAGGTTGTGGGTATAATAAATTCACAACCTGTTTTTATTTTGGAGGCGCCATGACCACCCCAGACTGGATCACCCAATTTCCCGGAGCCGTGACCGTGATCGACGCCAACGGTATCATCCTGGCGATGAACGAGCGAGCCGCCCAGACCTTTGCCGCCGACGGCGGCGCACAGCTCGTGGGTCAGAGCGTGATGGGCTGTCACCCCGAGGCCGCACAGCATAAACTACAGCAACTGCTGCAAACGCAGCAGCGCAACGCCTACACCATCGAGAAGAACGGCGTGCGCAAGTTGATCTACCAGGCGCCCTGGTACCAGGACGGTCAGTTTGCCGGGTTGGTGGAACTTTCCCTGGAAATCCCGGCCGAAATGCCGCACTTCGTGCGCTCTTGAGCGCCGGCTGTCTGCTAATTTAACGGAGGAAAAAAACGATGTGTTCTGCTTACCCGCTTCTCCGGCGGGGATGTATGGCGGTGCTGGCGGCGCTGCTGCTGGCGGGTTGCCAGGTCTTTGCCGCTCCGCTCACGCCCACGCCCGGTTTTAAGGTGACCCTGCCATCCCTGGCCGCCCCGACGCCCACCCCCACAAAGGTTGCGGCGCAGCAGGTGGTCAACGTTTACGTCTGGCAAAAAGACGGGCTGATCCAAACACAGCCGCTCTTCACGGGCGAGACGGTTGCCCTGGAAATTCATCTGCGGCCCGAGATCGTGAGCCGTACGAGCGATGGCATCACGCATGTGCCGTGGGAAGATGCCCCGGCGATGGAAATGCAGTGGTGTGTGGCGTTCGATGCGCCCTGCCAGCCGGATACGACCTGGCAGCCGCTGGCAGAGGTCAGTGAAGTGCCCCTGAGCGCCGACTGGCTGGGGGAGCGGGTGGTGTGGGTCGGCGTAAGGGTGCGCCAGCAGGGCGGCCCGGCGGTGTTGTTGTACACGCCGGGCGACGAAGCGCTGCCGCTGGCGCAACTCCGCCTGAATCTTGTCACGGCGGTCAATACCGCCACGCCGCTGGCTGCCCAACCGCCGGTGGTGCAGACGGCCCTGGTGGGCACCTTGCAGGCCTATCCGGTGCAGGGCAGCCTGGAACTGGCCGGCGGCTCGTGCTGCGCCGGCGCTACAGCCGGCAGCACCGTCCAGATCGCGGCGGCTTTTCAGGCCAGCAGCGCCTACGGCAGGGTAACCGAAATGCGCATTGCCCGCGGCTGCCCCAAGCCCGAGGGGATGAACGACGCGCCGTGGGAGCCGTTTGCGCCGCAGCGGGCCTACGCGGCGACCGTGCCGCTCAATTGGAGCAGCTTTGCGATCGCCGTGCAGTATCGCGACGAACAGGGCAATCTTTCGCCGGTGTACTGCGACGACGTTTCACTGGAGGGCAGCCCGGTCATGCCGACGCCCTGATGCGGGTGAGACGGCGACGCAGCTCGACCTGGGCGGCAATCAGAACAACCGCTGCACGTTGCTCTTTTTTGGGCGCGCCCGGTAGGGCGCCGGCCTGCTACAATCCTTCGACAAAAGTTTTGCGATGGACCGGACGGCATGGTATAATTACTATGTTGATAAACATTGACCGTATAGGGTCAGGCGGGTAGCTGCACAATCTCACCCAACGACAGGAGGAAGCACACATGGAGTTATCCCCCGAGGTAAAGCGAGAAATTTTCTGGACGATGCTCCTTGCCCGGCGGCTTGACGAACGCGCCTGGGTGTTGCACCGCCAGGGAAAAATCGCTTTTCATATATCTGGTATCGGTCAGGAGGCTGCGCAGGTGGGCGCAGCCTTTGCCATCCGGCGCGGCTATGACTGGGTGGCGCCGTATTATCGCGACCTGGCGCTGATGGTGGCGCTGGGTTATACCCCGCGCCAGTTCGTCTTGAGCCTGATGGGCAAAAAGGAAGAGCCCAATTCCGGCGGGCGGCAAATGCCGAGCCATTGGAGTTATCGCAAGGCCAACGTGGTCAGCCATTCGGCCCCGGTGGCTACCCAGACGGTGCACGCCGCCGGCATCGGGCTGGCGATTCAAATGCGCAACGAGGATAAAGTCGTATTGACCAATATCGGCGAGGGCTCGACCTCGCAGGGCGAGTGGTACGAGGCGGTCAACTGGGCGGCGGTGCACCGCCTGCCGGTCATCTTCATCGTACAAAACAACCAGTACGCCATCTCTGAGCGCACCGATAAGCAAATGGCGGTCAAAAGCGTCGCCGACAAGGCCTGCGGGCTGGGGCTGCCCGGGTATCAGGTCGACGGCACCAACGTGTTTAAGGTGTACGAGAGCGTCCGCCAGGCGGTGGAAGACGCCCGCGCCGGACGCGGCCCCACGGTGATCGAGACGTTGATGTATCGCATCACCCCACATTCCTCCGACGACGACGATCGTTCGTACCGCAGCCGGGAAGAAGTGGAAGAAAATAAGAAACGTGATCCTGTGCTGGTGGCGCGCACCATCCTGGAGCAGGAACTGGTGTTGACCCCCAAACAGATCGATGAAATGGAAGGGCGCGCCCGGAAGATGGTGGACGAGGCGGTACAGTACGCCGAACAGGCCCCCTACCCTGAAGCCGAAGAAGCCGCTTATCCGGTCTACGCGGAGGAGGTGCGCCGTGGCTGAAATTACCCTGATCGAGGCCATTCGCCAGGCGATGGACGAAGAAATGGCGCTGGATGAACAGGTATTCATCGTCGGTGAAGATGTCGGGGCGCGCGGTGGTGTGTTCCGGGCGACGATGGGTCTGTACCAGAAATACGGCGCCGGGCGGGTGATCGACTCGCCGCTGGCAGAACTGTCGATCGTCGGCGTGGGGGTGGGCGCGGCGCTTTACGGTATGCGCCCAATCTGTGAGATCCAGTTTGCCGATTTTATCCACCCGGCGCTCAACCAGATTCTCAACGAGGCGGCCAGGATGTGCTACCGCTCCAACGGCGATTGGACGGTGCCGATGGTGATCCGCGCCCCCTACGGCGGCGGCATCGGCGGCGGCCTGTACCATTCGCAAAGCGTCGAGGCGCTGTTCACCCACACCCCAGGGTTGAAGGTGGTCATCCCTTCCAATCCCTACGACGCCAAAGGATTGTTGAAATCGGCGGTGCGCGACCCCAATCCGGTCATCTTCCTGGAGCCCAAGAAAGGCTACCGCCTGATCCGCGGCGAGGTGCCGGAGGGCGAGTACCTGGTGCCGCTCGGCCCGGCCAACGTCTCGCGGCCCGGCCGCGACCTGACCGTGTTTGCCTACGGGATGATGCACCACTACGCCCTGCAGGCGGCCGCGACGGTGGCCGGTGAGGGTATCGAGGCCGAGGTGGTCGACCTGCGCACGCTGTACCCGGTGGATCGCGAGACGGTGCTGGCTTCGGTGCGCAAGACCGGCAAGGCGTTGATCGTCCACGAGGACAACCTGACCGGCGGTTACGGCGCCGAGATTGCGGCGTTGATCGCCGAGCATGCTTTTGACGACCTGGATGCGCCGGTGCGCCGCCTGTGCGGGCCGGATGTGCCGGGTGTGCCCTTCAGCCACCCGATGCAAGATTGGTTCATGGTCAACGCCGAGAAGATCGCCGCGGCCATGCGCGCCCTGGCGCGTTATTGAGAGGAGGGATCATGGCTACGCAAGTGAAAATGCCTCAGTTGGGCGAGTCGGTGGTCGAGGGGACGGTGGTAAAGTGGCTGCGCAAGGAAGGCGAGCGCGTCCAGGAATTCGACCTGTTGCTGGAAGTCAGCACCGACAAGGTCGCCACGGAAATTCCCAGCCCGGCCAGCGGAACGTTGTTGAAGATTCTGGTGGCAGAGGGCAGCACGGTACAGGCTGGCACGCTGCTGGCCTGGATCGGTCTGCCGGGGGAAGAACTGCCGGACGTTTCTTCGCCGGCGTTGGAACTTACCACGCCGGTCGCCAGCGGGCACACCACGCCGACGAGCGTGACGTCGCCCGAAGGTGGCCGTGATCGCGACCTGGGCTTCATTTCGCCGGTGGTGGCGCGCCTGGCGCGCGAGAACAATGTCGATCTGCACGCCGTGACGGGCAGCGGCGAGGGCGGGCGCATCACCAAGAAGGACGTGCGCGATTACCTGGAAAAACGCCAGCCGGCGGCCGAGACGCCCGCCTGGGAGACGCCCGGTGAGGGCGATTTGTTCCGCCCGACCGAGATGATGTTTGCCCGTTCGGTGACCCAGGCGGTGGACGTGTCTGCCAGAGAGGCGACCAGCCCGGTGGCGCTACAGCCCCCACCGCCCGTTCAAAAGGCCGCCGCGCCACAGGATACCCTCGTGCCGCTGTCACCGGTGCGGCGGGCGATTGCCGCGCACATGTTGATGAGCAAGCACACCTCGCCGCACGTCACCACGGTCATGGAAGCCGACATGCAGGCGGTGACGGCGCACCGCGAGGCGCACAAGGCCGATTTTGCCCGCAACGGCGTGCACCTGACCTACAGCGCCTACTTCGTCGCCGCGGCGGTCGCCGCCCTGCGCGCCTATCCCATCGTCAATTCGTCCTGGAGCGAAGAGGGCATCCTGTTACACGCCGGCATTCACATCGGCCTGGCCACGGCGCTGGGCGAGGAGGGCTTGATCGTCCCGGTGATCCGGAACGCCGACGGGTTGTCGCTGTTGGGGCTGGGACGGGCGATCAACGACCTGGCCGAGCGCGCCCGCGCCCACCGTTTACAGCCGGACGAAGTCAGGGGCGGCACCTTTACTCTGACCAACCACGGTACGGGCGGCTCGCTGTTTGCCACGCCGGTGATCAACCAGCCGCAGTGCGCCATCCTGGGCGCCGGGGCAATCCAGAAGCGCCCGGTGGTGATTAACGATGCCATCGCCATCCGCCCGATGGTCTACCTGAGCCTGACCTTTGACCACCGTATCCTGGACGGTTCCAGCGCGGATGGCTTCCTGGGCCGGGTGGTGGACGTTTTGCAAAACTGGCGTTGAGGTGATACAAACGTGGCAGCGGTTTGCATCGGCGCTTCATTTGCTATATACTTACCCCGTACCTCGGGCGGCATCCCCGAGGCTGGTTTGACGGTTAGCGAAAACAATACCATACGGGTTTGGATTTACCGGCAAACCCGATCCTTTCATCTATAATTTTGAGGTTGCTATGCCAGAATACGATGTAATTGTCATCGGCGGCGGCCCGGGCGGCTATGTGTGCGCCATCCGGGCAGCGCAGCTGGGCCTCAAGACGGCCGTTGTGGAAAAGAAATGGTTGGGCGGCGTCTGCCTGAATGTGGGCTGTATCCCCTCCAAGGCGCTGCTCAAGAACGCCGAATTGGCGCACACGCTGCGCGAACGCAGCAAAGAATTCGGGATTTCACTTGAGAACCTCAAGCTGGACTACGGCGCGGCCGTCAGCCGCAGCCGCCAGGTCTCGAACCGCCTGACCAAGGGCGTCGCTTCGTTGATGAAGAAGCACAATATCGATGTCTATCTGGCCACCGCACGCCTGACCGGCCGCGATACCGTGACGGTCAGCGACGCCGAGGGCAAGACGCAGGAGTTGAAGGGGCGCAACATCGTCCTGGCCACCGGCGCTTACGCCAGCATGATCCCCGGCGTGAAGGCCGACGGCGAACGCATCCTGACCTATTGGGAGGCCATCTTGCAGGAAAAGCTGCCGGCCTCGGTCATCATCATCGGCGCCGGGGCGATTGGCGCCGAGTTCGCCACGGTGTGGAATTCGTACGGCGCGCAGGTGACGATGGTCGAAATGCTGCCGCGTATCCTGCCGTTGGAGGACGAAGAATCCAGCGCCGAACTGGCCAAAGCCTTCAACAAGCGCAAGATTAAGGTGCTGACCGGGCACCGCGTCCAGTCGGTCACCGCCGCTGAGACGGGCGTGGTGGTCAAGGTGAGCGGCGAGGATGGCGAGAAGACGCTCGAGGCCGAACAGGCGTTGATTGCCATTGGCTTCAAACCGAACAGCGCCGACCTCGGCCTGGAAACGGCCGGCGTGGCGTTGAACGAGCGCGGCTTCATCAAGATCGACGAACGCATGGCCACCAATGTGCCCGGCATCTGGGCCATCGGCGACGTAACCGGGCAACTGCTGCTGGCGCACGTCGCTTCGGCGCAGGGCATCGTGTGCGCCGAGCACATTGCCGGGGTCGAGACGGTCAAACTGGATTACACCATGATGCCGCGCGCCACCTACTCGCAGCCGCAGGTCGCTTCGTTTGGGCTGACCGAGGCCCAGGCCAAAGAGAAGGGCTACGAGGTCAGGGTCGGGCGCTTCCCCTTCCTGGCGAATGGGAAATCGTTGGGGTTGGGCGAGTCGGGCGGCTTTGCCAAGATCATCACCGACGCCCGTTACGGCGAGATTCTGGGCGCCCACCTGGTGGGCCCCGAGGTTTCTGAACTGCTGCCCGAGCTGACCCTGGCGCAGCGCATGGAACTGACCGCGGCCGAGATCGCCCGTAACGTCCACGCTCACCCGACGTTAAGCGAGGTTTTGATGGAGGCCGCCGAGGGCGCCGAGGGGCACGCCATCCACATCTGAGTGTGCGGCCCGCGCCGGACGAGTTTTTTCAGGTGGGGCGCAAATCTGTGCGCTCCACCTGTTCTTTTCACCACTCCCTGTAACCGAAAGGAAAGGTATGAACTCCACCCTGGAAATCATGGAACGGCGTCGCTCGCTGCGCGCCTATCAGGACAAACCTTTAAGCCAGGAGGAAAAGGACGCCATCTTGCAGGCCACCCTGCGCGCCCCGACCGCCGGCAACATGATGTTGTACTCGATCATCGAGGTCGAAGATCAGGCGCTGAAGGATCGCCTGGCGGTGAGCTGTGACCATCAACCCTTCATCGCCCGGGCGCCGTACGTGCTGCTCTTCCTGGCCGACTACCAGCGCTGGTGGGATTACTTCCTGCACTGCGAGGTCGAGCGGCGCTGCGCTGAATTGGGCCGGCCGTACCGTACCCCGCAGACCGGCGATCTGCTGCTGGCCTGCTGTGATGCGTTGATCGCCGCACACCAGGCGGTGATCGCCGCCGAATCGCTGGGGATTGGCTCGTGTTACATCGGCGACATCCTCGAAAATTACGAGACGCACCGCCAGTTGTTCGACCTGCCGCCCTATACACTGCCGGTCACCCTGGTGTGTTTTGGTTATCCGGCCGGCGAGGGGCCCAAACGCCGCACCGAGCGCTTTGGGCGCGAGTACGTCGTCTATAAAAATGGGTACCACCGCCTGAGCGGCGCCGAGATGGAGGCGATGTTTGCCTCGCGTTCGGCCGGCGGCAGCTTTGGCGCCGAGGCCGAGAACGCCGGGCAGATGCTCTATTTGCGCAAGTTCGTCGCCGATTTTTCGATCGAGATGAGCCGCTCGGTCAAAGAAATGCTCAAGAACTGGGAGTAAGCCTTTATGCACACCATCACCCCCGAACAAGGCGGTTTTTCGGCGCAGCGCCTGGAGCGCCTCAATGGTTGCATGCAGCGCTATGTGGATGAAGGCAAGTCGGCCGGCATCCTCACCCTGATTGCGCGGCGCGGCGCGGTGCTGCACCTCGAGGCGCACGGTATGCGCGATATCGCCGCCGGTAAGGCCATGCAGCCCGATACACTGTTCCGCATCTATTCGATGACCAAGCCCATCACCAGCGTGGCGGTGATGATGCTGATGGAAGAAGGTTTATTGCGTCTGAACGACGCCGTTGAAACTTACATTCCATGTTTCAAAGACAGCCTGGTATACACGCCGCGCAAGGCAGTGGACTTTGACCTGTTGCCGCTGCAGCGCCCCATTACCATCCACGACCTGCTGACCCACACTTCCGGGCTGAGTTATGGCTTCGATCCGCATTCGCACATCGACGAACTGTATCGCCAGCAAATCTGGCAGCGCCTGGAGGACGAGCCCGAGTTGCCGCTGGCGAAGCAGGTGGAGGTGATTGCGGCACTGCCGCTGGCGCACCAGCCGGGCAGCGCCTTCCGCTACAGCGTGGCGACCGATGTGCTCGGCTATCTGGTCGAGGTGATTTCCGGCCGGCCGTTTGATGTTTTCCTCAAAGAGCGTATCTTTGAGCCGTTGGGCATGGGCGATACCGCCTTCTGCGTGCCGCCCGAGAAGTACGATCGTCTCTCGGCGGTCTACGGGCCGGCGGAGGACGGCGGGTTAAAGCAGATCGAGGCTGCCTATCCCAACCGGTTTACGTTGAGCGGACGGGCGCCTTCGGGCGGCGGCGGGCTGGTATCGAGCATCGGCGACTATCTGCGCTTCGCTCAGATGCTGCTCAATCATGGCGAGTTGGACGGTGTGCGGCTGTTGGGGCGCAAGACGGTGGAGTATATGACCTGTAATCACCTGCCGCCGGGACATTACCCATTTGACGACCCGACCTATGGCCTCGGGTTGGGCGGCTATGTCGTGATCGACCTGGGGCGTTCGGCCACACTGGGGTCTTTGGGCAACTTCGGCTGGGGTGGGGCGGCCGCCACCAAATTCTGGGTCGATTACCGCGAGCAGATGGTGGCGATCCTGATGCAGCAGTTCATGCCGGACAACACGTACCCGATCCAGGCCGATTTTACCAACCTGGTTTACCAGGCAATGGAGGCGTAACCACAGGCCAAAAGATTTAACCCAAGGACGCAGAGAGGGCCTTTAGACCTGGAAGAGCCCCAACAGGCCCTTCATCCTGCCGATCCTGCCCATCCTGTTTAAGCAGGGCACATCTGGCGGGACCTCTGCCGGACCAGCCCTCGCAGGTCTTCAAGACTTGCGAGGGCTGAAATTTAATACCCCAGGTGCGAACGGATGAACGCGCTGATGTCGTTCATGGCCCGCGTGGCTTCGGGGAAGAGCGGCGCAAGCAGCGGGTAGCAGTGCATCATTTTTTCCTCGACGTGCAGGCGCACATCCACCCCGGCGGCCTGGGCCTTGGCCGCAAAGCGCGTCGAGTCATCCAGCAGGGTCTCGTAACTGCCCACATAGATGAGCAGCGGCGGCAGCCCGTGCAGATCGCCGAACAACGGCGAGATGTACGGCAGGCGCGGATCGTTGCCGGCGTAGTAATAGCGACTGCACACGGCGCCCATGTTTTCCGGCGACAGACAGACCTTCACGTTGGCGTGATGCGACTCGCCGCTCAGCGTCAGATCGGTGTAGGGTGAAAGCGCCACCCCCGCCGCCGGCAGCCCGAGCCCCTGGTCGCGTATCGCCAACAGAGTGGCCAGGCACAATCCGCCGCCGGCCGACTCGCCGGCGATGATGACGTTGGCCGGCTGGATCCCCTGGCCCAACATCCAGCGGTAGGCGGTCAGTGTGTCCTCCAACGCCGCCGGATAAGGGTGTTCGGGCGCCAGGCGGTACTCGTACAGCAGCGTACGCACGCCGCTCTGGTGGGCAACCTTGGCTACAAAATTGAGGTGGTCGGAGCAGGTGCCCGAGACGTATCCGCCGCCGTGGGTATAGAAGATCACTTTTTCGTCGTCTGCGCCGGCGGGGCGGATCCATTCGGCCGCCAGGTCGGGCGCCAGCCCGGGGATGGCCAGCGGGGTGATTTCGATCCCTACCGGCAGTTTGCCGGCCCGTTTGGCGCCTTCTTCACAGCGCTGCCGGAAGGCCGCGATGGAAGTATGTTCGTCCCAACGTTCGCGTTTCATCTGCAGGTGAAACAGATGCCGGTAACGCCAGGTCAGGTAGATGAGTTGACTTCTCAAACTGGTCATTTTTTTGTTTCCTTTTTACATTTTCGTCCGTCCACAATTTTGGCGCCAACAGAGATGAGTATACCTGCCGGTGAGCGTCTTGACCACGTACCGGAAGCTGCAAAAGGTATGGGTTTGGTACAGGCGGCTGTAATCGGGTACAATCAATTTGCCTTACCTCGAACCATTTTGTGAGGGTTATCGGTGTCTGCGCCGCTGCTGGCTACAAAATTCTTCATCCCGCCGCCGGGCAAATACCTGGTGGAGCGACCGCACCTGTTGGCTGTCCTGCAGGAATGTGTGCGTCCAGGCTGCCGCCTGGGGTTGCTCTCGGCCCCGGCCGGATCGGGCAAGACCACCCTGGTCGCCAGTTGGGCGGCCGTTTTGCGCGCTGCACCGGGCGATGCGGCGCCGTGGCTGGCCTGGCTTTCGCTGGACGAGCACGACAACGACCCGGCGGTGTTTTGTTCCGGTCTGGTTGCCGCTCTGCAAACCTGCCAGCCCGGTCTCGGCAGTCACACCGTGCAATATATACAGGCCGGCGCAGACCCCGACCTGGAAGAGGCGCTGGTCGCCCTGGTCAATGACCTGGCCCCCCTCGCCCGCCCGTTGGTCCTCGTTCTGGACGATTATCATTTCATCCACAACCCCGAACTGCACCGGGCGCTGACCTTTTTTATCGAGCGTATCCCGCCGCATTTTCACCTGCTGCTGCTCACCCGTCACGACCCGCCTTTTGCCCTCGGCCTGCTGCGCGGGCGCGGCCAACTGCTCGAAATCCGCCAGTCGGATCTTCCGCTCTCGCTGGCCGAAACCGGGTTGTATCTGAACTCGGGTTGGGGTTTGAACCTGCCGGATGCTGCCCTGGCTGCCTTGCACGCCAGCACCGAAGGTTGGGCCGCCGGTTTGCAGATGGCGGCCCTATCATTACGTGACCCGGCCATCGCCGGCGACCCGGCCGGCCTGGCGCAGCGGGTGGCGTCTTTCTCGGGCAGCAGCCGTTACATTCAAGATTACCTGCTCGAAGAAGCCTTCGACCGCCAGCCGCCGGCGGTTCAGAATTTTTTGCTGCGCACCGCACTGTTGGAGCAGTTGTGCGATCCGTTATGCGCCGCGCTGCTGGATGCCGCCCCGCCGGCGCTGGCTGAATTGGAAAGCCGCAACCTGTTCATCATTCCGTTGGACGACCGGCGCTACTGGTATCGTTACCATCACCTGTTTGCCGACTTTTTACGCAGCCGCCTGGCGCACCTGGACGCGAACGCCCTGCCGCTTTTGCACCGCCGCGCCGCGGCCTGGTACGAACAAAATGGGCTGCTGCGCCAGGCCGTGGCGCACGCCCTGCAGGCGGAAGATTATGCATGCGCGGCGCGGCTGGCCGATGCCATCGCCGAGGAACTGTGGGGCCGCGGCGAGCACGCCACCCTGCTGGCCTGGATCGACGCCCTGCCCGCCGCCGAGAAACGCCGCTACCCCCAGTTGTGGATCTGGCAGGTCTCGATGCTGATCTCCACCGGGCAACTGGCGCAGGCTTCCGAATGCGTCGCCGGTATCGAAAGCCACATCCGCCAGGGGGCGACCGGCGATGAGGGCGGCGCAGCGTGGGACGGACAGGCTGCCGCCTTGCGCGCCTACGTCGCTTCTTTCCACGGCGATTGGCCCGCCCTCTTTCAACACGCCCGGCGGGCGCTGGATGATTTCAACCGGCCCGAGGACGCCGGCCGGCGCTGCGGCCTGCTGCTGGTGTTGGGCAACGCCTGCCGCGCCAGCGGCGACCTGCCGGGGGCGGCCCGCGCCCTCTCGGCCGCCATCGAAGACGGCCGGCGCGCCCGCCGGCCGTATCTGCAACTGACCGCCCTTGCCAACCTGGCGATTGTGCTGTGTTTGCAGGGCGACCTGCCGCACGCCGGAGAGGTGTGCCGGGAAGGCCTGGCTCAGATGCAGCCGGGTGGATTAGAACGTTCCACCATCGCCGCCGATCTGGCGATCACCTGGGGCTATGTCTTGTGCCTGCGCGGCGAACTGGACGAGGCCGAACGTTTCATCCGCCAGGGGCTGGAACTGGCTCTTGCCCGCGGTTATCTCTGGCCGTGCGCCTGGGGCTACCTGGCGCTGGCCCGCCTGCTGCTCGCCCGCCAGCGTCCGGCGGACGCCGCCGCCCTGCTCGAAGAGGCCGAACGCCGCCTGGCCGGTCAGGCCGTCCCCGAATATTACCGCGCCGGGATGGCCGAACTGCGGGTGCGCGCCTGGCTGCTCCAGGGGCAGAGCGAACCGGCGGCGCAATATCTGCACGACCGCCAGATTGCCGCCGGAGATGCGCTGTGCTATCCGCACCAGCCCGAATACCTGGCGCTGGCGCGCCTGTATCTGGCGGATGGGCGCCTGGAGCCGGCTGAGGCCCTGCTTGCCCGGCTGCTGCAAGACGCCCAGGCGGCTGCACCCGTCGCCTGGCTGCTGCCTGTCCTCATCTTGCAAGCCCTGCTCGAACAGGCGCGCCGCCGCCGCGCTCGCAGCTTACAGGCTCTGCGCGCCGCCCTCGAACTGGCCGGGCCCCTGGGGATCGTTCAGCCCTTCGTCGACGGGGGCCGGCCCGTGCAGCCTTTGCTCTCCACCCTGGCCCGCCAGCAAGGCGCTGCCGCCGACCATGCCCGGCGCTTGCAGGCGGTCTTCCGCCCGGCGCCGGCGACTGCTCCGCCCGCCGCGCAGCAGTCGTTCGAAGCGCTCAGCCGGCGCGAGTTGGAAATTGCTCGCCTGCTGGCCGCCGGCTGCACCAACAAGGAAATCGCCCAAACGCTGGGTATCTCGCTGCGTACGGTCAAATATCACACCACCGCCATTTATGCCAAACTGGGCGTCCACGGCCGGGCGCAGGCCGCCGTTCGTGTTCGCTTGTTGGGCCTCGAGGAGTCAACATGAGCGATCCGTCTTATCGTTCTATCGCCAAATTTTACGACGTCTTCGACTGGGTCTTTTTGCTCGATGACAAGGGTAACCCGCGCACCGGGCTGCTCGAGGCCATCCCCGATGCCCCTTTGCGCGTGCTGGATGTGTGCTCGGGGACGGCTGCCAGCGCTCTGCGCCTGGCCATCCATCACCCGCACAACCAGGTCGTGGGCATCGACATTTCGCCCCACATGCTGGCTGTGGCGCGCCGTAAGGTGCAGGCTGCCGGTGTGACCAACCTGGAATTGCAGGCCATGTCGGCCGATGCATTGCGTTTTGCGGACGGTTCTTTTGATGCGGCGATGGTCAGCTTTGCGCTGCACGAGATGGACGCCGGACTGCGCCGGCGCATCTTTGCCGAGATCGAACGGGTGCTCAAGCCGGGCGGTGCGTTGTACGTGATCGATTTTGCCCGCCAGCCCGGTTGGCGCAACCGCTGGTTTATCGGGCTGTGGGGCTGCTTTGAGCCGGCCTGTTTCGCCGGTTTTCTGGCGCTGGATTGGACGGCCGGGGTGAACGACGGTGCGCTGGCGTTTGAACGTTCTCATCCGTACGCCTTTTCCAACCTGTACGTGTTGCGGAAACGCCGGCAGGGTTCGCTTTGAACCCCGGCCGGATCGATTTTTTGTGTTGAGCCGTGAAAGGAGTCTGCCATGAAAGTCTATATCACTGCCGATATCGAAGGCATCACCGGCGCCACGGTGTGGGCCGAGACCGACCCGAAAGACAGCTTTTACGCCGAACTGCGCGAACAGATGACCGCCGAGGTCGCCGCCGCCTGTGAGGCGGCGTTGAGCGCCGGGGCGACCGAAATCTGGGTCAAAGACGCTCACGACTGGGGCCGTAATCTGCTCCCGGCGCGCCTGCCGCGCCAGGTGCAGCTCGTGCGGGCGTGGAGCGGCCACCCGTTTTGCATGATGCAGGAACTGGACGAGACCTTTCACGCCGCCCTGGCGATCGGTTATCACTCCCGCGCCGCTTCCGACGGCTCGCCGCTGGCGCATACCATGACCGGCAACATGAGCTACGTCAAGATTAACGAGCAGTACGCCTCCGAGTTCGCCATCTCGGCTTACACTGCCGGGTGGTTGGGCGTGCCGTTCGTCTTTCTTTCCGGCGATGAGGGGGTGTGTCAAGAGGCGCAGGCGCTCATCCCGGCCATCGGCGGCGTGCCGGTGCAGCGCGGTGTGGGCAATGCCACGGTCAGCATTCACCCGCAGCTGGCCATCGAACGCATCCGCAGCGGGGTGGAGGCGGCGTTGCGCGCCGACGTGGCGCGCTGCCGCCTGTCTATGCCGGCCCATTTCTCGGTCGAACTGGGGTATAAGCAGCACAGCGAAGCCCGGCGTTCGTCCTTCTACCCTGGGGCGCGCCCGCTGGGCCCGCACGCCGTCGGTTTTGAAGCGGACGATTATTTTGAGGTGCTGCGCTTCTTCTCTTTTTGCATTGTGTAGGCCCGCGGCTGTGTATGCTGCTGATCAGGCGCCGCCGGACCCCGGCGGCGTCACCGGCAGGCGTTTCGACCAGACCAGCCAGGCGATGATCAGCGCCATCGGCAGCCAGCCTGCCATGCCCAGCGGCGAACCGGCCACGGCCGTGTCGAAGTCGGGTTTCAGGAAGAAAATCGCCAGCCCGGGCGAGGCGTTGAACGCCCCATGCCCCAGGGCCGCGACCCACGGGCTGCGCGTGTTGAGATACAACCACGAGAGAATCGTCCCGAGCAGCGTGCACCCGACCGTCATGATCGCCACGCCCAGGTAGTGGTGCTGGGGAAAGTTGTAGCCGTGCAGCAGGGTGGTGGGGGCGTGCCACAGGCCCCAGATGGCCCCGCTGAGCAGGATGGCCTGCCACTGCCCGAGGGGCAGGAGTTTTGGCAAAAGGAAGCCGCGCCAGCCGAGTTCTTCACCCAGGGCAAACAGGATGTTAATGAACGGCGCCAGCAGGATGGCAAACGCCAGTTGGATGGCGACCAGCGTTTCAACCGGCGGCAGAGCGGTGCCCTGTGGGGCATTCGCCAGCGCATCGCGCATCATGGACAATTCGCGGTCAAAGGTGCCGGTGCCGAGCAGCAGCGTCATCCCCAGGGTGGCGAGCGTGATCAGCGGCGGCAGGAACCAGGCCACCAGGTAATAGCGTTTGGGACCCAGTGTGTTCAGACGCAGCGTGCTGAACGGCCGTTTCTCTATGCGGAGCGTGACGACGATGGCAGCAATGCCGGGCGCCCACATGGCCAGGGCAAAGCAGGACTGCATGGCCACGGGGTACGCCGCCGGGTCGCCCTTGAAAGCCAGCGGCACGGTAAACAGGATCCAGGCGACGCCAGTAGCGATGCAGAGAAACCAGAGCAGCGATTTTTGTTTCATATTTCACCTTGGGGAAAATCATACCATGAGGGCAAACCACAGCCTACGAACGCCGGCCTGTTTTTCTCATGATGCCATTCAACCATTTCTCTTGGTGATCTGAGCGTACATCCTCGGTAACCCACAACTCAACAAGGGTCAATTCGGGATGATTGGTCAACATTTTTTCAAAGCTTTCCTGATCATAGTCATTGAACAAACGACCATGCCGGAATTCTTCACTCAGTCCATACTTGAACGAGGTATATAACACGCCATCTGCTTTTAACGCTGTCGAGAGTTTGTTAATGACGGTATCGATTTGTGCTCTCGGTACGTGCAAAAGAGAAGCGCATGCCCATATCCCGTCATATTTTTGATCCTCGTTAATCTCCATGAACGATGATTCGATGACCTCCAGGCCGGTGAGCGCTCTGGCCAGCCGCACCATTTCACTGGAAGCATCCATCGCACTGACCTTGAACCCTTTGGATGCGAAGTGCAGCGTGTCTCGTCCCGAGCCACACCCGGCGTCCAGGACGACTGCGTTTTGCGGTAATCGTTTTTCGAAGCGTTCATAGAGAGCGCTCATATCCAGATGCGCGGTGGCTTGAAAAAAATGATCGGCCCGGGCGTTATAGTAAGCAATCGTTTCTTTTTCGGATTCATCAAAAGGCTGGGGGATACTCATATTCCGGCCTCCACCGATGGATTAAGGTGTGTGCGACAGGTTATCTCTTTGACTGCACAGCGACGAAATGCGCCACGTCAATTATACGCCGGTTTGTAAGTGGGCATCAAAAAATTGGCGCTTACAACGCCGCCCCGCCTGTCTTGCACCGTTTTAGCTAGAATGAGCGCGGATTGGCCTTGCCTGCAAGCCGGGGGCGTGTCATAATTGATTTATCAGTTTCACCCATCCCCTGAGCGTGACGGAGGAAAAATGCAATGAGCGTGGCAGGGATTAATTTTCTGGCTTTTGCAGTGGCGCTGGGGTTGTTTGGTATTTACCCGGTGGCCTACCTGGCGTATCGAAATTTTGCCTCGCAGACGCATCAGGAACGGCTCAAGGACGATTTCCGCCTGCTGGGGCTCGTCCGCGAGGCCGACCTGGACAGCACGGTGCACGAGTTGTACCGCACGGTCTACAACCCGGTACAATTCCTGGCGTACATCTGCCTGATTTTGTTGGTTTCGATCCTGCTGTTGACCGGCTATCTCAGCCGCAATGAACTGAGCGTCATCCCGCCGGATGTGGTCGAGGTGATGGCCTACAGCTTCCTGGGCGCCTACGTCTACTCCATCCAGGAACTGGTGCGCCGTTACAACACCTTCGACCTGCAACCCCAGGTGTACAGTTCGATCCTGGTGCGGCTGCTGGTGGCTTCCTTCATTACCTTTGCCGGCGCCACCGTCATCCAGTACAGCGGCGGCAGCCTGGCGGCCGTGGCCGATGACGGCCAGGTGGTCGGGCCGACCTGGGCGGCGGTGCTGGCCTTTGTGATCGGCATCTTCCCCAACAGCGGCATCCGCTGGTTCAGCCAGGAGGCCAACCGCATCCTCAAGTTCGATAACGACGAGATCAACGCCGTAGCGATCAAGAACATCAAGGGCGTCAGCACCTGGCACGAGGCTCGCCTGGCGGAAATGGGCATCGACGACGCCCAGAACCTGGCCACGGTGGACATGCGCCGTATTCTGCTCACCACCCAGTTCGACACCCACGAAGTGATCCACTGGATCGATCAGGCCATCCTCTTTACCAAGGTGGGCGCCAACTACGAACGTTATAAGGCGGTCAACATCACCACCTTCCACGAACTGCGCATGCGTCTCAACCGCCTGTCGTTGGACGACCCGTTGGCGCAGCGTGATGCAGCCCAACTGGCGGCGGTCGAAGAAGAACGCCGTACGCTGGCTGCCGCCCTGGGGCTCTCGGGCCCTGAGGCGCTCGATTCGTTGGCCGATGCCACCAACTACCCCAACTACAACTTTATCGCCGAATATTACCTGCGCACCAGCGCCGTGGCTCGCCAGCGCGCCGCCGAGGGCATGCAGATCCTGCAGGGCGCCAGCGAGGAGAAGGATTTCGTGCGCGCCATTCAGGAATACGAACGGCGCGCCCGTCACAGCCCCACCGATGCCCGTATCTACACCAACCTGGGCTCGGCGCGTTACGCCCTGGGCCAGTACGACCAGGCGGTAGCGGCCTTTGACCGGGCCCTGGCGCTGGACGCCGGTCTGGCCGAGGCCTATTCCAACCGGGCGCGCGCTAACCTGATGTTGGGTAAATACGAACAGGTGCTGCGCGATTGTATGCAGGCCATCCGCCTGGACAATCTCAACAAGTTCACCTTCAACTATCGCGGCATGGCCTATACCCACCTGGGCGACTGGCAAAAGGCGCTCAGCGATTTCAACCGCGTGCTCGACCTGGACGATCGTTTTGCCGACGCCTACCTCAACCGCGGGCTGATCTATAACGCCTACGGTCAGTTTGAGGTTGCCCGTAAGGATTTTGAACGCTATCACCTGTTGGGCGATCGCAACAACTTCGAGCTCTGGTTGGGGTGGGGCACCTCGCTGCTGGGGCTCAGCCAGTGGGACGACGCCATCCAGCGCCTGACCCAGGCCGTGCTGTACGAACACCCCAAACTGGCAGCGGCCTATGCCCGCCGTGGCTATGCTTATCTCCAGCTTCAGGACCCCGGTTATTACGACGAGGCGCGCTCGGATCTGAACGCCGCCATCCAGCGCGACCCGGCCATGCTCGAGGCCTACGATAACCTGGGCCTGCTCGAGATTCGGCTCAACCGCCCCGAGGCGGCGGTGACGCATTATCTCAAGGGGTTGGAACAGGCCCCCGACCGGTACACCACGCGTTACAATCTGGCGTTGGCCTATTACCGCTTGAACCAGATCGATGGTGCGGTCGAACAGTTTGAAGCTATAATTAAAGTGGCGCCTGAGAACAGCTTTGAGGCCAAAGAAGCCGGTAAGTGGTTGCAGACCCTGGCCAACCACCCGGGCCCACAGCCTTCAGAGCGGCCTGCGAATGACTCTCAAGAAGAGGAGAAATAAGAAATGGAAAAGCCTACCAAAAAGAAGACCAGCGAAGAAGAAGGCGTCATCAATATCGGCGAGATCAAGGGCATCAGCGGTGGGACGATCAACATTGCCGGTGGTGACATCCAGCAGCACAACGTGCACACGATTGAGACGGGCGGCGGCGCCTACATCGCCGGGAACATCAACACCGGCGGCGGCGATTTCGTCGGCCGGGATAAGATTGTCAATAACGGTGTTCAGGCGGCCGAGGTGATGCGCCTGTTCGAGCAAATCTTTAACCGTATCGACGCCAAAACCGACCTGGAAGCGGTCGACAAGGCCGACCTCAAGGAAGAGGTCAAGGCCATTCAGGTGGAAGCGACCAAGACTGCCGACGTGGATGAGAACGCCCTCTCGCGCAGTCTGCGCAACATCAAGCGGATGGCCCCCGATATCCTGGATGTGGTCCTGGCGACCCTGACCGGGCCGGCGGCCGGCATCAGCATGGTGGCGAAAAAGATTGCCGAAAAGATGAAGGCCGCGGCTGCTTAGTTATCTTCTGGCGTTTGCCCCCATCCTGGTTCTGCTCGGCCTGATGATCTTTCTGCGCTGGAGCGGTCAGC
>CAZHTS010000009.1:0-60275 GCA_964535315.1 uncultured Anaerolineaceae bacterium | reverse complement strand
GCCCCCATCCTGGTTCTGCTCGGCCTGATGATCTTTCTGCGCTGGAGCGGTCAGCGTGCCGGACCGGCCGGGTGGGCGGTGGGGGTGTTGGTGGCCTGGCTGGCCTTTGGGCTCACCCCGCAGGTGCTGTGGGTGTCGCAGTTCAAAGGGCTGTTACTTTCGCTGTACGTCTTGCTCATCCTCTGGCCGGCGCTGCTGCTGTACCACCTGGTCAACCGGGTGGGCGGCATCCAGGCTGTGGCGGCTGCGCTGGCCGGCGCCGTCGGCGACCGGGCGCTGCTCTGGCTGCTGTTGGCGTGGGCCTTCAGCGCCCTGCTCGAAGGGCTGGCCGGGTTTGGCCTGCCGGTGGCGGTGGTGGCGCCCATGCTGGCTGGGCTGGGGCTGGATCCCGTCCTGGCGGTGGCGGCGGTGGCCATCGGGCACGCCTGGTCGGTGACCTTTGGCGATATGGGCGTCATCTTCCAGACGCTGGCGGCGGTGGCGCAAATGGACGCCGCCGTTCTGGCGCTGCCGGCGGCCCTGGCGCTGGGCGTTGCCTGCCTGGCGTGCGGGCTGGCGACGGCGCGCCTGCTGGGTGCGCTGCGCCTGTGGCCGGCGGTGCTGGCGCTGGGCGTGCTCATGGCCGTCGTGCAATACGCACTGGTGGCGCTGGGGCTTTCCCCGCTGGCCGGCCTGGGCGCCGGGCTGGCGGGGGTGTTGGGGGGCATCCTGTGGGGCCGCCGTGCTGCGCCGGCGTCCGTTGCGCCCCGGTCGGGACGACCCTTCCGGTTGGCGCTGTATACTTACGGCAGTCTGGCGCTGCTCTTGACCGTTCTGGCCTGGCCGTCGCCGCTGCGCAGCGCCCTGCAGGGCGTCGTCTGGCAGATGCCCTTCCCTGAGGTGCGCACCCTGAGCGGCTTTGTCACCCCGGCCGGTGGCGGGCAGGCCTTTCGTTTCCTGTTACACCCCGGGACGACCATTCTGCTGGTCGCGTTGAGCGCCGGCCTGATCTATCGCCGCCGGGGGTGGGCCGCGCCCGGTGACCTGCGGGCGGCCCTGCTCGCCACCTGGCATTCGGCGGCTCCCGCCAGCCTGGGGATCATCGCCACCGTCGGGCTCTCGCTGCTCATGGATCACTGCGGCATGACCCAACTGCTGGCCGAGGGCCTCAGCCGCACGTTGGGGGCGGCCTTCCCGCTCGTTTCGGCCTGGGTGGGGATGCTCGGCGCGTTTGCTACCGGCAGCAACAACAATTCCAACGTGCTCTTTGCCCCGCTGCAAAAGAACATCGCCCTGCTGTTACAACTCAGCCCGGCCATCCTGCTGGCGACGCAAACCGCCGGCGGTTCGCTGGGCAGCATGATCGCCCCGGCCAAAATCATCGTCGGTTGCAGCACCACCGGCATCAAAGGCCGCGAGGGTGAAGTGCTGCGCCACACCCTACCCTACGGCCTGCTCATCGGCCTTCTCCTGGGCGCCCTCACCTGGCTCTGGCTTTAACCCCTCCCCCCTCTTCCTCTCCGCGCCCTCCGCGCCTCCGCGTGCCCCTTTCCCTCCCCCCCTCTCTTATCTTATATCCACCGCCCCCGACAACTTCCGAATCGACTCCTCCACAAAATTGCTCTCGCTGATGTGCAGTTCGATCGAGTGCGTCGGGCAGACCTCAACACAGTGCCCGCAGCCGCGGCAGTCGTCGCTGATGGCGGCGCGCCCGTCTGCGCCCAGATGAATGGCATTGACGAAACACGCCCCTTTGGTGCATTTGCCGCAGCCGATACACGTCTCGGCCACGGTCAGCGTCACCCCCGGCATGCGCGTGACGCGGGTATTGATCTCGGCGTTCAGGTTGGGCATGATCTTGAACAGGCAGCAGCACGGGCAGCAGTTGCAAATGGTCAGCAGGCGTTGGCCGGGAAAGGTACCCAGCCACAGCGTGTCCAACCGGTCGCGGCCGATCATGTGAAACAGCCCGGCCTCACGGCAGCGCTGCACGTGCGCCAGCGTTTCTTCCAGGCTGGCCAGGCGGCCCAACTGCGGGTTGATGCGCGTCACCGGCTCACCCAGGAAGACACAGCCCAACTCGATGGGATAATCCTTGCAATGGGCGGCGTCGCGGCAGATACAGTGGCTCATGATCCAGCGGTGGCTGGCCTGGCGGATGAAGTGATCAACCACCTCGGACGGCAGCATGATGTTTTCGGGCTGGATGGCCTGGTTGACGACCACCCGGTCTTTGGGCAGGTACAGAATGTTGTCGTTTTTAAACAACACTTCGTCCATGACCTTGCCCAACACCGGCTTTTTGGTCAGTTCGGCGATGGCAAAACGTTTAGGAAAGTATTTTTTTAACAGGCGGACGACCCACATGGGCTGGCTCATGGCATCAACCTCTATACAATATTAAACTGCTCCGAAGATTGTTCGGCGCTGGATGTGCGCTGGGGTGGGGGGACCGATGTGGATAAATACAATCAAATTCGGCCTAATGATAGCATAATCCCGGGCTTAAATCTAGCACTACCTGCCGCTGATGTTTGTCATCACTTGAGCAATAAATTGTCATTGCTTGTCAGGACGTCTTTGCCGGGTATAATTGAGGCGTTTCGATAACGGTACGGTATGGCGACGAAGACCCCCCTCTGGCTGCGTGTATCGCTGGCTGCCCTGTTCGTTTCAGGGACGGCCTTGTTGGTCTGCGCCCTGTTGGCCCAACAACTGGGCATCGACCACGACGCCGGCTGGGGTACGGGCCGTATCCTGCTGGCGGTCAGCGGGGTGGGCTGCCTTCTGCTCGGTCTGGCTGTGCTGCGCCGGGCCGGCCTGTGCGCCTGGGCAGAGCGGGTTGAACAAGGGTATCGGGCCCTGCGTCCCGCCCGGTCGGAGCGCGCCGCCGAGGATGTGAAAATGGCCGTGCGCCGCGCCCGCGTCTTGCTGGTCGTCCTGGCGGTGTTGGGCGGGCTGGTGTATGCCTGGTACATCACCGCCGGCACCTGGACGCGCTGGCAGCGGTCTACCGTGTATTTCGACCTGATGGCCGAGGGCTTTTTGCATGGTCAGACTGCTTTGCTGGTGCAGCCCAGTCCGGAACTGCTCGCCCTGCAGAACCCGTACGATTACCAGCAGCGCAAGAACATCGATGCCTACCTGTGGGACGCCTCGTTCTACAAAGGGCGTTATCACCTCTATTGGGGGCCCGTGCCGGGCGTCTTGCTGGCGCTGTTCAAGTGGGTTCATCCCGCCACCGTGGCAGACCTGTATTTGGTGTACGTCTTTGTCCTGGGGAGCTATATTTTCAGCCTGCTGCTGTTGTACACCTTCTGGCGGCGCTGGTTCACCGACCTGCCCCCCGGCGTGCTCCTGCCCGGCGCGCTGGTGGCGGCGGTGGGCATGCCCGTACTGTGGCTGGTGGAGCGCCCGGCGGTGTATGAAGTGGCGGTGGCCGGGGCGCAGTGCTTTTTGCTGGCCGGCGTCTTCTGGCTGGTGACCGCTCTGGAGCCGGAGCGGCCGCGCCGCGGGCGGCTTGTCCTGGCCGGCGCCAGCCTGGGATTGGTGCTGGGCACGCGCGCCAGCCTGACCCCGGCGGTGGCGGTGTTGGCTCTGCTGGCGGCGCTCTGGCTCTTGCGCTGGCAGGGACAGGCCCGCAGTTTGCCTTTGCCGGCACAGATGCTGGACGTGCTCGCCCTGGGCGCGCCGCTGGCGCTGTGCGCCGCCGGTGTGGCCTGCTATAACTACGTGCGTTTTGACTCTATCTTTGAGTTCGGCCTGCGCTACCAGCTCACCGGGCTGGCCTTCCGCCGTTTCGATCAAATCTTCTCCTGGAAGTACATCATCCCCAACCTGTACAGCTATCTCTTCCGCCCGCTGACGGTCGAAGACGGCTTTCCTTTCTTCTTTGCCATTCACATCAGCGAAGAGATGTGGCCGTTTTTCATCCGCCTGCCCGAGTTTTATTACTACCCCGAGCAGGTGGCCGGTTTGCTGCTCGCCCAGCCGTACGTGTGGTTTGCCCTCCCGGCGTTGGTTGCCGCCGTCCGTTCCTGGCGCAAACCTGCCGGCCAGGAAGACGCCCTGCTGCGCTGGCTCCTGTTGTGCCTGGCCGCGACCGTGCTGGTTGCCTTTGGCTTCTTGCTGGTGTTCGTCTCGGTGACGATGCGTTACCAGTTCGACTTTACCCCGCTGCTGGTGGTGCTGGCCTCGTTGGGCTACTGGCTGGGCCGGCGCGCCCTGCGTCGCCATCCCCTGGCGCTGGATCTTTATCGCCTGGCGCTGCTGGCCTGCGTGCTGGTCGCCCTGGTCACCGGTCTGGCGATCGGCGTCAGCGGTTCGGACAAACGATTTGAGACGCTCAACCCGGCGCTGCTCGACTGGCTGCGCGGCCTGTTTTCGTAAGAGGAGGATGCGATGAACGATATAACGATCCACGGTGTGGACGTGACGAATGACCTGCTGGCGTTTGCTCAGGGCCTGGTGCGCATCCAGAGTTATTCCGGGCAGGAAGAACAGGCCGCCCGGTTCATCGCTGCCCGCATGCAGGCGCTGGGTTATGACGAGGTCAGGATCGACCGCTATGGCAACGTGCTGGGACGGATTGGCGACGGTGAAAAGGCGATTCTGTTTGATTCTCATCTCGACACGGTGCAGGTGTTCGACGAGCAGCAGTGGGACGTGCCCCCGTTTAGCGGCGCAATCGTGGACGGGTATCTGTGGGGGCGCGGCTCGGTCGATATGAAATCCGGCGCGGCCGCATCGGTGTACGCCGCGGCGCTTGCCAGGAGCCGCGGCTGGCTCGACGGCAAGCGGGTATACGTTTCCGGTACCGTGTTCGAAGAATACTGCGACGGGGAGGGGCTCAAGCCTGTGCTCGCCGCCTGCGACCCGAAACCCGCCTACGCCGTCATCTGCGAACCCTCCTCCAACGTCATCACCACCGGGCATAAAGGTAAGGCGCAGATCGTCATCAAGACCCAGGGCGTCTCGGCGCACGGCTCGGCGCCCGAAAAAGGGGTGAACGCCATCTACGAGATGGCCGAAATTATCCAGCGCGTCGAACAAGCCAATCTGGAATTGATGAAAAAGCCCGGTAAACGGGGCACGCTGGTCATGTCGCAGATTTCCAGCACGAGCGTCTCTCTCAACGCCGTGCCGTCGGCGTGCGAGGTGTACCTGGATCGCAGAATGGTGGTGGGTGAAACGGAACAGACCGTCCGGGATGAAATGGAACGGATCATCGCCGGCAAGCGCGCCACCTGGGAGATTGGCACCCTGCACAAGACGACCTGGACGGGGGAAGAACTGGTGTACGAGCCGCTTCATCCGGCGTGGGAGATCGACTTGCAGCACGAGCTTGCCAGGGCGTTCATCGCCGCCTATGAGGACGTGTTTGGGCGCGCCCCGCAGGCCTACGATTTCTGGGATTACAGCACCAACGCCGTTGCCACGGTTAGCGCCGGCATTCCCAGCATCGGGTTTGGGCCCGGCGAGTACAAACTGGCGCACATGCGCAACGAAAAATGCGCCGTCGATCAGATTGTGGAAGCCTGTGCGGTATACGCCCGGGCGATTGACCGCCTGTAAAGATTACCGTTCACCGGCCTCGTAGTTCCTGTTAAATGACCGGCGCGCCTTTCATCCCGGCGATGAAAGGCGCGCCGCCGTTTTCTCCTTTACAAGCGGGCGGGCTGGAAGACGCGCAGGTCGAGCAGTGGCAGAAAGCCCTGTTTTTTACGCCCCTTCTTTTGCCCATCCTGGATCATTTGCTCCAACGCCGCCAGCTGGCGGCCATACCCGGCGCGAATCTGGCGTAGGGCGCGCCGGGTGAGCTGGTCGGCATCGTGGTTGTAGCGTCGCGGCGCCCACGTCCAGCGCAGGGTGGAGAAGCGGCGGGCAATGCGGCTGGCGCGCTGGTACAGCGGCCGCACGCGCGGCGAACTGACACAGGCCGTGCCTTGCATCTGCTCGATGATCGAACGGGCGTCGCCGATCACCTCGATCGCTTCCTTTTCCAACCCCATGTCCAGCAGCGCTTCCAGTCCCTCGATCATCGCCAGGTATTCGGCCACGTTGGAGGTGGCGTCCTTGTTGCGGGCATACCCGCCGTGACCGCGCCCGATGACGATTCCATCCCGGCTGATCAACCAGCCATAACACATCAGCCCGGCCTCGGAACTGAGATCGTCTTTTGCCGTGACTTTGCGGTAGAGACCATCAAAATGCAGCGTAATCATGTCAGCGCTCCTTTCCGGCCGGCTGCCGAAAATGAAGGTCGGCGATGAAACGCTCATCGCCGACCGGGTTGCGAGGGGTATTCGCACGACTGCCAGACCTGTGTGAACGTCTGTGAGAGAAGGGGAATGAGCGATAAGGGCCAGTCATGAGATCACCTCGTACAACGTGCATCGATGAAAATGGATTGCTGCTTTATTATTTCATATCATACAGGAAAAGTCGATTAAGAGCGCTTTAAGGTTTTGTAAAGTGCCCGTCAACAAACAGTTTTGTAAGGCGTGGTTACATCTGCACCAGCAGAATCTGGATGCCGGATTTCGAAATGTCCAGGCGGGTGCTGGGTTGCAGGGCGTCGTCGGTGATCAGGCGGTTGACCACGCTCAACGGGGCGACCTGGATGACCGACTCGGTGCCGAACAGGGTGTGGTCGGCCAGCAGCACCACTTCGCGCGCCGAGCGGATCATCGCCTGCTTGATCGTCACCTCCGAAATGTTGGTGTGCGACAGGCCAAAATCGAGGGTGATGCCGCTGACCATCAGGAACAGCTTATCGGCGCGCAGTTCTTTGAGGGCGCTTTCGGCCGTCGGACCGACCAGCACCTGGCTGCTGTAGCGCACCGCTCCGCCGGTGGAGATCAACATCACCCCCGGCGTGCGATTGAGCGTATCGAAGACCACCACCGAATTGGTGATGACGGTCACCTCCTGGTGCGCCTTCTTGATCTCCTCGGCCAGATAGCGGGCAATCGGCCCGCTGTCGATCAGCACCACCTCGCCCGGGCGGATCAACCCGGCCGCGGCGTGGGCAATCTGCCGCCGGCGCAGTTCGATCTCGTCGCGCACGTTTTGGTCGGCGTCGATAATCTGCACCCCGATGCCGTACTGCTGGCTGTATTCCTGCAGGCAGTCGCGCAGGTTGCGGTACCATTCGTGCTCGCTAAACGGGATGATCAGCCCAATCTGGCGCGGCAGTCGTTCGGGTGGGTGGATCGTTTCGGTCTGGACGGGGATGTTGAGCCGGCTGCGGGCAACCGGCCAATTCAGCCGCCAGCCGTTCGGGCTCAGGGTGTAATACTCGGGCAGCGTGCGGGCGGTCAACACCACGTGCGGGGTGACGTAATTTTCCGGCAGGGCGCCGTGGTTGTAAGCGGCGATGGCGGCTTCGATGCACGTCAGGCTGACGATCTCGGGGAACATTGCCAGACCGGCCTTGCAGTATCCGTCCGCCATCAGGGCGTTTTTCAGCGTGTCGCCTTCCAGCCCGAAGGGCACCACCGTCATGCGCGCCGGGTCGATGTTCAGATCCTTGCAGGCGTTGATTGCACCCCAGGCGGTGGTATCGTTGATGGCGAAGATCAGGTTGATGTGGGGGTGTACGGTCAGGGCGTCGCGCGCCAGCTGGTAGGCGGTGGCGTAACGCGACTGGGCGTTGATCGACAGCACCACCTCGGCCTCCGGGCAGACTTCGTTCAGCCCGGCGATAAACCCGCGGCTGCGGGTCTGTGTGTTTTCCAGGTGAAAGGTCAGGTCGAGCAGGCAGGCTTTTTCAAAACCCTGCTGGCGGATCGTTCGCCCGGCCCAGCGCCCCAGATCCATCCCGGCCTGGTAGTTGTCCACTGCCACCATGGTGCACTGGTTGGGCATGTGGGTCGATTCGGCGATGATCGGGATATTTTTCTTGCCAACCCGGTCGAGCAGCAGGCTGTCGTAATAGGGGTTGACCATCGTCGCCACCAGTACGTCCACCTGATCGACCAGCAGCACTTCGGGCTTTTGCTCCATCTCGTCGCGCTCGTCCTCGCTGCGCAGCGAGGCGGCCCCACCGTAGGTGCGCAGGATGCGTTTCTGGGCGTCCAGTTGTTCCAAATCGCGGCGGATTGTCATTTCCGAAACCTGAAACGCCTCGGCCAGTTCTGCTACCGATAAGAAACCCCGTTCGTCGATCAATGAGGCGATGTGCTCCAGCCGGGCTTTGGTTTTCATGACAATCCTCGTTGCGTGTAAATTCTTTGCGGTGTTTGTTCTATTATACCGTAAAAATGTTAGAAGTCAATCATTGCTTGTTTGAAAATTATCGATGTCTCACAAAATATATTGACTTTTGTGCTTTCGTGTGATATTATGACAATGCGATTTGCCAAAACGAACAGTTTCTTGGGCTTTTTGAGCGCTTTGCGATCTTGTGTGAACATTTCAAATCGAGTTTTGTTCGAAAAGTCCCAAATTCTGGCGGCAAGATCATTTCCCACCGATTTTACCGATAAATAGATTACTGGTATGGGCGTTTGAGCACTTTTTCTGGAGGAAAGGAGGAAGCACGTCAGCGCAATACAATACAGGCTTTTGACTCTGGTCAATCATCCGGCGTTTCGCTTTGCTGTCGTTACCCAGATTCCTGAAAGGAGAAGAAAATGCAAACCAAGCGTATTTCTGTTGTCCTGAGCCTTATGGTGCTGGTCGCCATGTTGCTCACCGCCTGCGGCGCCCCGGCCGAACCGACCAAGGCCCCGGCCGCTGCCGAACCGACCAAGGCGCCCGCTGCGGCGGAAGCCACCCAACCGCCCGCCGCCGCCCCGGCCGAACCGACCAAGGCCCCGGCCGCCGCCGAGCCCACTGCCGCCCCTGCGCCCGCCGAACCCGCCAAGGCCGCCGTCAAGATTGCCTTCCTGGCCGGCGTGCAGGATCCGTTCTACTTCACCATGGAACGCGGCGCCAAACAGGCCGCCGGTCTGTTCGGCGTGGAACTGGTTTCGCAGTTCCCCGAGCAGTGGAACGCCACCGTCCAGACCCCCATGCTGGATGCTATGGTCGCCCGCGGTGACATCAACTTCCTCTTCCTCGCCCCGGTGGATAAGGAAGCCATGGTTGCGCCTTTGCAGAAGGCCAGCGAAGCCGGCCTGCCGCTGCTGACGGTGGATACCTACGTCGGCGACGGCGATTACGCCAACGGCCCGGTCAAATTCCCGCTGTCCTTCATCGCTTCGGACAACGAAGAGGGCGGCCGCATCGCCTGCAAGGCGCTGGCGGAAGCCATCGGCGGTAAGGGCAAGATCTACGTCCAGAACGTCAAGCCGGGCATCAGCAGCACCGACGCTCGCGAGAAGGGCTGCAAGGAAGTCCTCAAGGACCTGAAGGACATCACCCTGGTGGGCGTGGACTACAACGACGACGATCCCTCCAAGGCCCAGGCCCAGGTGGAAGCCATCCTGCAGAAGGAACCCGACCTGGCCGGTATCTTTGGCACCAACGTGTTCAGCGCCCAGGGCGCCGGGCAGGTGGTGGCCAACAAGGGCCTGAGCGGCAAGGTGAAGGTGGTTGCCTTTGACGCCACCGAGACCGCCATCGAGATGCTCAAGAACAAGACCGTCGACATGGTCATCGCCCAGAAACCCTCCGACATGGGCTACCTGGCGGTTGAAATGGCCGTGGCGTACCTGAACGGCATCACCAGCGTTCCAAAGCACATCTCCACCGGTTACCAGATCATCACCCGCGACAACGTTGACAAGCCGGAAGTTGCCCAGTTCATCTACACCAAGGGCGGCGGCGAGTTCAAGTCTAAGACCGCCGGGCGCAAGGTTGCCTTCCTGGCCGGCGTGCAGGATCCGTTCTACTTCACCATGGAACGCGGCGCCAAACAGGCCGCCGGTCTGTTCGGCGTGGAACTGGTTTCGCAGTTCCCCGAGCAGTGGAACGCCACCGTCCAGACCCCCATGCTGGATGCTATGGTCGCCCGCGGTGACATCAACTTCCTCTTCCTCGCCCCGGTGGATAAGGAAGCCATGGTTGCGCCTTTGCAGAAGGCCAGCGAAGCCGGCCTGCCGCTGCTGACGGTGGATACCTACGTCGGCGACGGCGATTACGCCAACGGCCCGGTCAAATTCCCGCTGTCCTTCATCGCTTCGGACAACGAAGAGGGCGGCCGCATCGCCTGCAAGGCGCTGGCGGAAGCCATCGGCGGTAAGGGCAAGATCTACGTCCAGAACGTCAAGCCGGGCATCAGCAGCACCGACGCTCGCGAGAAGGGCTGCAAGGAAGTCCTCAAGGACCTGAAGGACATCACCCTGGTGGGCGTGGACTACAACGACGACGATCCCTCCAAGGCCCAGGCCCAGGTGGAAGCCATCCTGCAGAAGGAACCCGACCTGGCCGGTATCTTTGGCACCAACGTGTTCAGCGCCCAGGGCGCCGGGCAGGTGGTGGCCAACAAGGGCCTGAGCGGCAAGGTGAAGGTGGTTGCCTTTGACGCCACCGAGACCGCCATCGAGATGCTCAAGAACAAGACCGTCGACATGGTCATCGCCCAGAAACCCTCCGATATGGGCTTCCTGGCGGTCGAAATGGCCATGGCTTACCTGAACGGTGTCACCAGCGTCCCGCTGCACATCTCCACCGGTTATCAGATCATCACCCGCGACAACGTCGACAAACCAGACGTAGCCAAGTTCATCTACACCAAGTAACATCAAAATCGGAACCAGTCAGGGGGGCGCAAGCCCCCCTGACCCGAAGAACACATCCTCTCAGGGGGATGTGCACAGACGAACACCGTTTTTAGCAGGTTGTTTGAGTTGCACCGATTAATAAATTTGGAGTAGACTGTAATCAGCGGGTTTGCATGGGCGTCACAGCGGATTGTGGCGCGCCTGCAAGCACACTGTTGAATACTGCTATCCGTAACGTGGGTTGTTCACAACCCTGGAGGTTCAGATGGCTTTAGAAAACGATGTAAAAAAGGCAGAAGTAAAAACTCCCCCTGCGCCTCCGAAACGGAGCCGCGCCGCCAACCTGGCGCTTGTCCGCCAGGTATGGCCCTGGGCGTTCCTCACCGTGCTGGTGATCTCGTTCAGCATTGCATCCAAGCAGCTCAACGACGTCGATTTTATTTCTGTGCGCAGCGTACAGGGCATCCTGCTCTACGCCACGCAGATTCTGCTCATCGCCCTGGGCGAAACCCTGATCATCATCGCCGCCGGCATCGATCTTTCCGTCGGCTGGATTCTGGGCTTTTCCTCGGTCATCGCCGCCCTGGTCATGCAGACCCTGCACGCCGGCGGCTACTCGCCGGTGGTAACCATCGGCGGTGGTTTCCTGGCTGGGGTTTTAATTGCCGTACTGCCCGGTCTGCTCAACGGTCTGTTAATCACACGTGTCAAAGTTCCGCCCTTCATCAGCACGTTGGGGATGGGCTATTTGATCGAAGGGCTGGCGCTGCTGGCCTCGGGCGGTTACCCGGTCGCCAAACAGCCGCCCTATCTGGGCCAGATTGGCAACAATTTCATCCTCTACATCTGGCCGGGGCACGGGGTAAGCTGGTTCAAGATGCCCGAAGAGGCCATGCCGCCCGATTTTCCCAGCATCATTTCGATCATGCCGGGGGTGGTGTTCATCACCATCCTGGTTACGGCAGTGGTGTGGTTCATTCTGGCCCGTACCCAGTTCGGGCAGCACCTGTACGCCATCGGCGGCAATTATGAAGCTTCGATGCGCGCCGGTATCCCCGTCAAGGCCACGCTGGTCAAGGCGTATGTGATGGCGGCGGTGCTGGCGGGTGTGGCCGGCGTGCTCTGGGCGGCGCGTTTTACCAGCGGCGCTTACAACGGCGGCGAGACCACCACGCTCAAGGCAGTCGCCGCGGTGGTCATCGGCGGGGCCAGCATGTTTGGCGGCGAGGGCAGCATCATCGGTACGATTGTTGGCGCGTTGTGTATCGCCACCATTGAGTATGGCCTGGTCATCCTGGGCGTCGTGCCGTTCTGGCAGTTCGTGGCCGTCGGCCTGGTCGTCATCCTGGCGGTCATCGTCGACCAGTTCGGCCGCACCCTGGGCAAGTGAGCGGGAGGCTAAGATGCAAACGGAACCCCTGTTACACGCAGAAAATCTCACCAAACGCTTTGGCGGCCTGACGGCAGTCGATCACGTCGGCGTGGATATCTTCCCCGGCGAGGTGGTGGGGCTGGTCGGCGATAACGGCGCCGGCAAGTCGACGCTGATTAAAATGATCGCCGGCGCCTATTCCCCCGATGAGGGCGAGATCATCTTCAACCATACCCGTCTGTCCTTCAGCGGCCCGCGCGAGGCCCGCGATCTGGGGATCGAGACCATTTATCAGGACCTGGCGCTGTGTGAAAACCTGGACGTCGGCGCCAACATCTTCCTGGGGCGCGAGCTCAAACGGCGTTACCTGGGCGGGTTGATTCATACCGTCGATCGCACCCGCATGCGTGAGGAATCGGCCGGCGTGCTTGCCCGCCTGGATATCCACCTGCCCTCGCTCACCCAGCAGATTCGCACCCTTTCGGGCGGCCAGCGCCAGGCGGTGGCCATCGCCCGCACCATCTATTGGAACGCCCGGCTGGTGATCATGGACGAACCCACCGCCGCTCTGGGCGTTTCGGAGCAGCGCAAGGTGCTCACCCTGGTGCGCACCCTGGCCGATCAGGGCATCCCGGTCATCATCATCAGTCACAACATGCAGGATGTGTTTGCCGTGGCGGATCGCATCGTGGTCATGCGCCGCGGCAAGAAGGTCGGCGAGCGGCTCTCGCGCGCCAGCACCCCCGATGAAATCGTCAGCCTGATGGTTGGCGCTGAGGTCGTCCACGAGATGGGCGTCATCCCACGCGCCGTGCAGGCCGAGGAATAAAACGCCGTTTTAAACGGCCCGGCGTGTTGGGGCCGGGCCGTTTGCACTTTTTGTGAGAGGTCTTGTATGAAACGATCGCAAATCAACGCCATCATGCGTTCCGCAGATGATTTCATCCGCCAGCGGGGGTTCTATCTGCCGCCCTTCGCCTACTGGAGCCCCGAAGAATGGGCCGCCAAAGGCGATGAGGTAAGCGAGATCGTTGACAATCATCTGGGCTGGGACATCACCGATTTTGGCCGCGGCGATTTTGCCCATTTTGGCCTGTTCCTCTTCACCATCCGCAACGGTCACCCGGACAACTGGCAGAAGCAGAGCGGCAAGCTGTACGCCGAAAAACTGATGATCGTCGAGACCGAGCAGGTGACGCCGATGCATTTCCATTGGAGCAAGATGGAAGACATCATCAACCGCGGCGGTGGGCGGCTGCTGCTGCGCCTGTACAACGCCACCCCGGACGAGGATCTCGACCGGGAAAGCGACGTGCACGTTACGCTGGATGGGGTGCGCCGGGTGGTGCCGGCGGGCGGGGTGGTGGATCTCAAGCCCGGCGAGAGCATCACCCTCGAGCAGCGCTGCTACCACACCTTCTGGGCCGAGGATGGGCGCGTGCTGGTGGGGGAGGTGTCGTTGGTCAACGACGATCACCGCGACAATCGTTTCCACGAACCGCTCGGGCGTTTCCCCGACATCGAAGAGGACGAGGCGCCGCTGCATTTGCTGTGCAACGATTACGAGCGTTATTACCGCGGTGGGAGGTAAAGGGGCAATGGCCGAATTACCGGGTGTTGTCGTTGCGGGTCATATCTGCCTGGATATCCTCCCGGACATGAACCTGATCCCCGCCGGACAGTTTGCCCAGCAGTTCCAACCCGGCCGGCTGCTCGAGGTGGGGGCGGCGGCGTTCTCCACCGGCGGGCCGGTGTCGAACACCGGGCTGGCGCTGCATAAACTGGGCATTCCCACCCGCCTGATGGGCAAGATTGGCGCCGATCTGTTGGGGCAGGCGGTGCTCGAGGTGGTGCGTTCCTACGACGCCGGCCTGGCCGCCAATATGCTGGCCGACCGCCAGTCGAGCACCTCGTATTCGGTCATCATCAGCCCGCCGGGCGTCGATCGCATTTTCCTGCACAGCCCCGGCGCCAACAACACCTTTTGCGCCGCCGACGTTCAATACGATCAGGTGGCCCAGGCCGCCCTCTTTCATTTCGGTTACCCGCCGTTGATGCGCCGGATGTACGAGGAGGACGGCGCCGAACTGCTGTCCATCTTCCGCCAGGTCAAGGCCAGCGGTGTGACCACCTCGCTGGACATGGCTTTCCCCAACCCCACCTCGCCTGGCGGGCAGGCCGACTGGCGCGCCATTTACCGCGCCGTGCTGCCGTACGTGGATATCTTTCTGCCCAGCATCGAGGAGCTGCTGTTTACCCTGCGCCCGGCGCAGTATGCGGCGCTGCAACAGCAGGCCGGCAGCAGCGACATCCTCAATCGCATCACCCCCGATTTGCTGACCGACCTGAGCGCCGAATTGTTGGGGTTGGGCGTGCGCCTGCTGGTCATCAAACTGGGCGCCCGCGGCCTGTACCTGCGCACCGCCGGCGACCTGAGCGGGATGGGCCGGGCGGCGCCGGTTGACCCGGCCGCCTGGGGCGGGCGCCAGATGTGGGCGCCCTGTTTTCAGGTAAAGGTGGTGGGCACCACCGGCTCGGGCGACGCCACCATCGCCGGTTTCCTCAGCGCTTTGCTGCGCGGCCTGTCCCCCGGGCAGGCCGTAACCTCGGCGGTGGCGGTTGGCGCCTGCAACGTGGAGGCGGCCGACGCCTTGAGCGGTATCCGTACCTGGGAAGAAACCCAGGCGCGCCTGGCGGCCCCCTGGCCGCGGCACACCCTGGCGCTCGACGCCCCCGGCTGGCATTGGGATGCCGCCCATGCATTATGGGAGGGCGGGTGATGACCTTCCAAAGCGATTATCGCAACCTGCTGGCCGTGCTGGAGAACCGCCGTCCGCCGCGCCTGCCACTGTACGAACACCACATCAGCCCGTTGATCATGGAACAGGTGTTGGGCGTGCGTTTCGCCGACCTGCTGGCGGGTGACGACCGCGACCTGGATGAGTTCTTCCGCCAGTACTGCCGTTTCTTTCAGGAGATGACCTACGATACCGTCTCGTACGAGGTCGGGTTGGCGCCGCTGCTGCCCGATCACGGCGCCATCCTGGGAGGGCGGCCCGGCCCGATCCAGGATCGCGCCGATTTCGAGCGTTACCCGTGGGACGATGTGGCGCGCCGCTACTGGCAGCAGGCCGACCGCCAGTTTGCTGCCCTGGCGCGCAACCTGCCGCCGGGCATGCGCGCCGTGGGTGGGGTGGGGTACGGTGTGTTTGAAATCAGCGAGGATCTCGTTGGGTTCCAGCATCTGGCTTACATGCAGGCCGATGATGCGCAGTTGTTCGCCGATCTGTATGTGCGCATCGGCGACCTGATGACCGCCATCTGGGCCGATTTTTTGCCGCGTTACGGCCAGGCGTTTGCCATCTGCCGCATGGGCGACGACCTGGGGTTCAAGACCAGTACGCTGGTTTCGCCGGCCATCATCCGCCGCCACGTACTGCCCCAATACCGGCGCATCATCGGTCTAATCAAGGCGGCCGGCAAACCGTTTCTGTGGCATTCCTGTGGTAAGATTTTCTCGATCATGGAGGATGTGATCGCCCTGGGGATCGACGCCAAGCATTCCAACGAAGATATCATCGCTCCGTTTGATGAGTGGATTGCCCGTTATGGGGAACGAATTGGTTTGTTGGGCGGCATCGATGTCGATACACTGTGCCAGAAAACGCCGCAGGAGATTGTGAACGAGGTCGTCGTTAAAGCCACGCGTTTTCGCAGCACGGCCCGCGGCTATGCGTTGGGGTCAGGCAATTCTATTCCCGAATACGTCCCGGTGCAGGGCTATCTGGCCATGATCGAGGCTGCCCGCCAGGTGCGCGCCGCTGAAATCTAATCCAGCAAAGAGGTTCGTATGGAAACACCCGTCTTATATCGTATGAAGCAATTGTTGGCCGCCGCCGAGCAGGGCGGGTACGCAGTGGGCGCTTTCTCACCGCGTTACTCGTCCATGATCCACGCCGTGCTGCGCGCCGGCGAGGCGCAGCGCTCGCCGCTGCTGGTGCAGATCGCCCAGATCGAAATGAAATGGTACGACCTGACTGTTGAAGAATTCGCCGCCGATTTTTGGGAGCAGCTGGCCGAAGTGCGCCCGAGCGTGCCCGTCGGTCTGCACCTTGACCACACCCAGGATTTCAATGTGATTGCCGCCGCCATCCAGCACGGGTTTACCTCGGTGATGATCGACGCCTCGGCCAAACCGCTGGCGGAGAACATCGCCATCACCCGCGAGGTGGTCGAATACGCGCACGCCCGGAACGTGTCGGTGGAGGCCGAGTTGGGGCGCATCGGCAGCGCCGACTTCATCGAGAGCGAGACGGACGAAGAACTGTTCACCGATCCGGACGAGGCCGAGCAGTTCGTCCGCCAGACGGGGGTGGACGCGCTGGCGGTTTCGGTGGGCACTGCCCACGGCGTGTATCGCGTGCGCCAGCCGCGCATCGATCTGCAACGGCTCAAGGACATTCGCGCCCGCACCCCGGTACACATGGTGTTGCACGGCGGTTCGGGTACGCCTGCCGATCTGATCCGGGCGGCCATCCGTCTGCCCGGCGGTGGGGTGAGCAAAATCAATATTGCCACCGACCTGGAGTTGGGGCTGCTCCAGGCGCTGCAGCGTGAGGAACGCATGACCAATGCAGCCCTCAAGGCTCTGTCGCCGCAGGAGCGCGCTCTGGCCGCGCAGGCCGTCCAGGCGGTGGTGGAAGATAAGATCGTCAATTTCCTGGGCAGCAACGGACATGCCCAGGGGTTTGCCGCCCCGGCCTGAGCGCGGGTCGAGGCCCGGAACGTCTGTTTCAGCATACTTTTTGGACGGAGAGGTGCTTATGTCTCATCTCTGGGGTTCGTATTACACGCGCCAGGAACTCTTGCGCCGGGTAGGTGACATCAACCAGCTGGCTGCGGCCCAGCCATTTGAACTGAGCGCTGGCAGTCAGCGCGGCTGCCGTGGGGTAACGCTGCGCAACGCCGCCGGGTTATCGCTGGCGGTGTTTACCGACCGCGGCATGGGCATCGGCGATTTGTGTTACCAGGGCGTGCCGCTGGCCTTTACCACCGCCGCCGGCATGCGTCACCCGGCGTACGCCGAACAGGGCGGGTTGGGCTGGCTGCGCACCTTTGGCGGCGGTTTTCTCACCCCCTGCGGGTTGACCCAGGTGGGCGGCCCCTGCCAGGACGGCAACGAGGCGCTCGGTTTGCACGGCCGCCTGTCTAACCTGCCGGCCGGCAGCCTTTCGTGGGGCGGTGAGTGGCAGGAGGATGAATACGTCGTCTGGGTGGAAGGCAGCGTGCGCGAGGCGGTCTTGTTCGGCGAGAACCTGGATTTGCGCCGGCGCATCTACACCACGCTGTCGGCCAATCGTTTCTGGGTGGAAGACCGCGTCCAGAACCTGGGCTTTGCGCCCTGTCCACACATGTTCTTGCAGCACATCAACCTGGGGTTCCCCCTGGTCGACGCCGGCGCCCGCCTGGAACTGCCGCCGCGCCGCACCCTGCCGCGCGACGAGGTCGCCCGCCTGGGGCTGGAGGACTGCTGTGTGTTCCAGGCTCCTACGCCCGGCTATCAGGAACAGGTCTTTTATCACGAATTGCAGGCCGGGCCGGATGGCATGGTCGCCGCCCGGTTGGTCAACCCGGCCTGGAACGCCGGGCGCGGCCTGAGCGTGACCGTGCGTTATGCCCTGGCGCACTATCCGTACCTGGTGGAGTGGAAGATGATGGGTGAGGGCGCCTACGTGGTGGGGCTCGAACCGGCCAACTGTCACGTCGAAGGGCGTTGCAATGAACGCCAGCGCGGCACGTTGCAGACCCTGGCGCCGCAGGAGACCCGCATCTATCGCCTGGAAATTGAATTTGGGTTGGGAGGATAAGACAATGGCCGTTTACGGTGGGATTGAATCGGGCGGTACAAAAATCGTGTGTATGGTGGGCAGCGGCCCGGATGATATTCGCTGCGAGGAGCGTTTTCCGACCACCACGCCGCAAGAGACTCTGGCGCGGATGATCGCCTTTTTTCAACAACAGGCCCGGACGTATCCACTGGCGTCGCTTGGCATTGGCACCTTCGGCCCGGTCGATCTCAACCCCGATTCGCCTACCTACGGCTACATTACCACCACGCCCAAGCTGGGTTGGGTGAACACCAGCCTGTTGGCGCCCTTACAGAATGCCTTGCAGGTGCCGGTATTTATCGATACTGACGTCAACGCCGCGGCGTTGGGCGAGTTCTTCTGGGGCGCCGGGCAGCGCCTGGATCCTTTTGTCTACTTTACCATTGGCACAGGCATCGGCGCCGGCAGCATCATCAACGGCAAGCTGATCCATGGCCTGACCCACCCCGAGACCGGCCACATCCGTATCCCGCACGACTGGCAGGCCGATCCCTTTGCCGGCGCCTGCCCGTATCACGGCGACTGCTTCGAGGGCCTGGCCTCGGGTGAGGCGATGAACCGCCGTTGGGGGCGGCCCGCCGAACTGCTGCCCCCCGGGCACCCCGCCTGGGAACTCGAGGCGCAGTACATCGCCCTGGCGGTGGTCGGCGAGATTTGCGCCCTTTCGCCGCGCCGCATCGTTCTGGGCGGCGGCGTGATGCAAAACCCGGAGATTTTCCCCGTGGTGCGGGGTAAGGTGCTCGAACTGCTCAACGGTTACATCCAGGCGCCCGCCATCCTCAAGTACATGGATCGTTTCATCGTCCCGCCGGCCCTGGGCAACCGTTCCGGCGTGTTGGGCGCCATCGCCCTGGCGCACATCGGCAAGGAACTGCTCAAATAACGGCCCGGCGACCTTGGGCAAAACGCAAAGCGTCTATCCGGAGCCTTCGGGCCTCGCAGGTTTTTAAGACCTGCGAGGTCTGTTCTCCTGCCGGGCCAAAAGCTTAACGCAAAGACGCTTTGATATGTTAGCCGGTCGACAGCCTGGAAGCGCCCCAACGTGCTCTCATCCTGTCTATCCTGTTTGAGTTTTTTACATCTTGTGCCAGCGGGTAAAAAACACCACCCCGGCCAACAGGTAAACGACCGAGAGCAGGGCGGTCATGCCCAGCCGGAAGCCAACCTGCTCCCAGCCGGCGCCGCTGACCATCACCTGTTGCAGGGCCAGCATGGCGTGGGTCGCCGGGATGAAGTCGAATAGATCAATCGGGTGCCCGGCCAGGGTGAATAACGTCATCGCCGGCATGCCAAAGAACGCCCCACACATGAACACCTGAAGCATGGTGACCGTCGCGCCGGTGTTGACCGACTGGCTGTCGTTGGCGGTGAAGCAGCCCACGATCAACCCCTGGCCGATGCTGCACAGGCTCAACAACAACCCGATGACGATCGCCAGCAGGAGCGAGCCGCGGTTGTTGAAGCCCAGCAGCACGATGAAGGCAAACAGGAACAACACCTGAAACACCGCCAGCACCAACTGCGACAGGCTGATGCCGGTCAGCAGCTCGGCGCCGCTCAACAGCGTCAGCTTGAGACGTTTGAGCGTGCCCCAGCGCAGTTCACGGCTGATCAACGTGGCGGTTTGCGGGATGATCATCAGGATGGCGAAGATGATCATGCCGGGGGCGTAGGTCTCGAATTCGCTCTGCGGGGCGTACAGCGTCAGCGGTTTTTCTTCCAACGCCAGCAGGCGCGGTTTGTTGACCGCCCGGTTGAGATACCCCAGCACCGGCGCGCTGAGCTGCGTGCTGGCGCCGGTAAAGGTCATGCTCGTACCGTCGCCGTACAGGATGGCGGCCAACTGGCCGTCTGTATCGGTGGCAAGCGTCAGCAGCGCCACCGCCCGCTGCGCCTTGACCTCGGCCTCGGCGCTGGCCCGGTCGGCGATCTCACGGATGGTGAAGATGGGTCGCCCGTCGGCGTATTGGCGGGTGCGTAATTCTTCCACCAGCCCGGCGCCGCGCGGGTCTTGCAGGTTGACCAGCAGCGGATATGTGGGCAGCTTGGGTTTGGTGCCGTATCCCACATAGGTGATGAGCAGCATGAACAGCGGCAGCGAGAGCAGGATGGCGGTCAGCTTGGGTTCGCGCACCATCTCGAGCAGGTTCTTTTTAAAAATCCACAAGGTGCGGGTGAGGTTCATTCGCGCAGCCTCCGCCCGGTGAGTTGGATGAAAACGTCTTCGAGGGTGTTGGCGTGAATGCTCACCTCGCCCGGTTGCAGCCCGGCGCCTTCCAGCGCCTCGAGCACCCCGGCCAGTTTGCCGACCGCGTTCAACATGCGAATCTGTAGACGATGGGTGGCGGCGTCCAGGCTGACGCTTGAATCGCCGTTCAATACCGGCGTCACTGCTGCCTGTGCCGCTTCTACCGACTGGCAGTCCGGCGAGACCTGGATTTCGACCACATCGCCGGCGCCCAGGTTTTGCTTGAGCTTTTCGGGCGTGTCCAATACCAGCAGTTCACCGTGGTCGATGATCGCCACGCGGTCGACCACCCGTTCGGCTTCGTCCATGTTGTGCGTGGTCAGGATGACCGTTTTCTTGCGCGCCAGGGATTGGATATACTGGCGCACCTTGACCCGGCTTTGCGGATCCAGCCCGGCCTCGGGTTCGTCCAGGACGATGATTTCGGGGTCGTGCACCAGCGCCATGGCGATGTTCAGGCGGCGCTGCATGCCGCCCGACAGCGTATGCGCCTGCTGGTTGCGTTTTTCTTCCAACTCCAGTTCGGCCAGCAGCCGTTCGCTGTTGCGGCGGGCCGTCTCGGCCTCCAGACCGTACATCTGCGCCATAAAGGTCAACTGTTCCAGGCAGGTCAGCCGTTCCCACAACACGATATTTTGCGGGCACATGCCCACTCGCCGGCGCACCTCGCCATCCCCGCCGGCGATGGGCTTACCGTGCACCAGCACCTGGCCGCCATCCGGTTTGAGCAGCCCACACATCATGTGGATCGAGGTCGTCTTTCCGGCGCCGTTAGGGCCGAGGAAACCGAACACCTCGCCTTCGTATACCTCTAACGACAGATTTTTTACCGCCGTCAATGTGCCGTAATGTTTGGTCAACCCTTGAGTTTTTAAGACGGTTTGCATGAGAGCTCCTTACAGATCAATTGAGTTTGCGCAGGCGCAGGCGCTGGTATAACCAGGCGCCCAGCGCCAGATAAAGGACGGATAGCACGCTCAGGGCAGCCAGGGCGTAAAGGATCTTATCCGGGCCGTCGCCGTAGATCAGCACCCGGCGCATCGCCTCGGCGGCGTGCACCGAGGGCATGAAGTCGTAGGCGTTGATGCTCTGGCCGCCGATTTGAAACAGCGGGATGGGCGGCATGGGGAAGATCGCGCCGGAAAGAAAGACCATCGGCATCATGAACAGGGTGGCCAGGTTGGCGGCTTCGCCGTCGTTGCGGGCAAAACAGGCCGTCACCAGCCCCAGGCCGGTGGCCGACAGGCTGAGCATGGCGCCGATGGCGATTGCCAGCAGCAGCGAGCCGGGGCTGTCAAAGCCAAACAACAGCGCCGTCCCGAACGCCAGCGGAAGCTGTACGGCGCTGATGCCGATTTGCGCCAGCACCATGCCCCACACCAGGTCGCCGCCGCCCACCCCGGCCAGGCGCAGGCGCAGCAGTGTGCCGTTGACCTGCTCGCGCACCATGATCATGGCGCTGGAAATGATGCCAAACAACACGCCGAACACCATTACCCCCGGCACGCCGAACTGGAAGTCGTTCAAGGTGCCTGTGCCGCTGACAAATTCCAGATAGCTGTGCGAGGGCTCTTTCCAACTGGTGGTCTGATCGACGTAGGCATCGACCAGTTCATCCAGGAAGCCGCCGGCAAAGGTGTACAGATCGGAATACGGATCGCCGGTCTTTTCCAGGCGGGCCGGGCCGGGCAGCTTGCCGCCCATGCGTTCAGAGAAATCGGCGGGGATGGTCAGCAGCAACGCCGCCTTGCGCTCGCGCAGCAGGATTTCGGCCTCCTGGCGTGACGTTACCGCTCTGACGGTGAAAATTGGTTTGTCGTCAAATTCGGCCTGCCGCAGCCCGTTCACCAGGGTGGCGCCGTTCTCGCCGCGATCCTGGTTATCGACCAGGATGGTCAGGTAATTGGCCATGCCCTTCCCCGATTGACCGAAGCCGATGTAATACACCAGGATCATCAGCGCCGGAAAAAGCAGAATTAATAATGAGAATTGTGGTTCACGCCACGCCTCGCGCAGCGTCTTTTGGGCAATCATCCAGGCTTTCATGCCGTGTGTTCCTCCGTTTGGATGCCGTGTGTGATTAAATCCAGGACGGCCTGTAACAGCCGTTCCTGAGCCATGTTTGCGTCGCTTAGCTGGTAATAAATGTTGAGATTGGGCATCATCAAACCATCGCCGGTGGCAATCAGCAGGGCGTTGATCACCCGGCTGGCGGCATCCAGGTCGAGGCCGGGACGCAGTTCGCCGCGCGCCGCCGCCGCCGCCAGGATGTCGTCGATCATGGCTTTCAGCGAACTGGCGATGGGGTGTACCACCCGTTCGACCACCTGCGGATCGCCCTGGTAGGCCGCCGCGGCGAAGAAGCGGGCAAAGCCGCGCTGCTGTTCGGTCCATTCAAATCCGCCGGTGATGTACAGTTCCAGCGCCTGGCGCAGCGGCAGGTCGCACAGGTAGGGGCGATAGGCGTTGAACATTTCCACCGTCAGCGTCACCACCAGTTCAATGGCAAAATTTAACAGCCCGCGGCGGTCGCCGAAGTACTGGTACAGTGAGCCGATGGAAACGCCGGCCCGCTCGGCCACGCGTTTGATGTTGATGTCCGCCGGGCCCTTCTCGCCGGCTTCTTCCAGGATGGCCAGGATCACTTTTTGCTGGCGGTCGGGGTCCAGTCGACGAAAGGTGCGTTTGACCAGCCCTTTTTGTTCCATTTTGAGGATGAGTGTGTACAGTTCGGTTGAGTCGAGTGGCTGCATATTTTGTGAACCTTTAGTTCGTATTATACATTTTTTGGGTTCATGAGTCAAGGGCCGGGCAAGCCCCGCACCCTACGGCAGACACCCACCCATTCCCCCGCTCATCCGCCATCCCCCGTAGGGCGGCCCTTGCGGCTGCCGCTGCGTATCTACCACGCCTCCCCGGGCAGGGGCAGGCCGCGCACCCTGCTTTTCATCCTGCATATCCTGTTTGAGCAGTCTGCCGGGGCGGTACAACGCCGGCTGTGCGTTGCCGGCGGGTTGGCCGGCGGTCAGGGCATAAGCGTTTCTTACCAGAATTTCCACCACGGCCTGGGCGGCCTGGTTTTGGCCAGATTGGCTTGCAGTTCGGCGGCGTTACGGGCGTATTCTTCCAACTGCGCCTGTACCTGGGGCAACCAGCCGGCAAAATCTGGCGCCGCCTCTACGTCCTCAAGATCGGGCTGTTCGTGATCGAGAAAATAAACCGGTGATGGTGGGCCTTTGTGCAGGTTGAGATAAAAACAATTGCCGTTGCCATCCTCGCCGATGACAAAATGCTCGGCCCGCCACGCCTGCTTGCCGAAGAAATTTTCCGGCGTCTGGCGCACAAAACGGTTTTGCTCGATCAGCCAGTCAGCATCGTCGCTCAGGTGCAGATCGCGCGCTGCGGCGATTTCTTCGGGATAGTTTTGCAGAAGTTGTTTGTAATCGTACGGCAGGCGAATACCCAGCGCTGCTTCAATGGATTGAAAATCGCTTGCATGCATAGCTTATTGTCCCCAGCGTAAAGATTGTATTTCTGTGGCTGCCAGTCGGGTGGCTGTGCCGCTACCTGCCGGTACCCACCATAGCTGTTTCCCATCCATCACCAGCACTCCCTGTCCATTCAGGGCCCACAGTGCGGTCTGTACGGTATAGGCGTCGTTACGCAGCGCCGTCACCCCGTATCCATCGGCGTTGATGCGAAATAACGTGAACGTTTCTGGGGCAGAGACCACGTCTGGCCCGCTGCCCATCCAGGTGTATACCTGCCCGGCGGGGGTGATGTAGGGATAGGCGTAAAAGGCTGCACCACGTGCCGGCACTTCTTGCCCCAACAGGCTGCAACGTCCATCCGCCACGCTACAGCGTTGCAGCGACACGCTGCCGCCCAACAGAGGATGGGCCAGATAGAGCGTCTGCCCGTCTGGATGCCAGTTGGCCGTGCAGCCGGCGCCGCTATCTGTCAGATCCACCAACGCTCCAGACAGAGTCTTGAGCGCCAGCTTTTGGTGGTACAGACTGTCCAGCGGGTAATCATAGGTCGATACCAGCAGGCGTTGTCCATCCGGCGACCAGGAGTCCAGCGCTGCAATCACCCGGTACTTGCCCGCCGGGCTGCCTTCCGGTAGGGCGTCGTTGGCGTGGACGACCTGCACCGTCCTGCCGGCAACGGTCAAAATTCTCAACCCGTCCTGGATGTAAGCGATCTGCTTGCCGTCCGGCGACCAGCGTGGTGTGGCGATTTTATTGTGTACATGGTGGTGGTCGTTGCGCTCCGCCAGTTCATTCTCCGGGGCCGGTAGCTCCGGCCCTTCCAATAATACCTGGCAGGGTTCGCCGGCTGCGGGACAATATCGCAGCGTGTTGGCGCTGATGTATACCAGCGCCCCACCGGACGGTGAGACATCGAAGTCGGTCACTCCCTTTTCGGCATGGGTAATCTGGCGCAGCGAGTGGCCGTCTCGTTCCAGCCGCCATATCTGCCCGTCCTGTAGAAAATACAGCGGAGCCGGTAATTCGAATGGGGCGCCGGGGCTGAGGGGAACGTCCGCAGGATTGGATCGAGCGCAGCCGGCCAGCAGCACGGCTGTTGTAAACAGCGTACCTAACGCCAGCAGCGTGGGGGAATACTTTTTCATGTCTTTTTTACCCTGTGTCTTGACCCCTGGCCTGTCCTGACGGTTACTATCTTCATTGTAGCGGTATTCGCAGCGCTGGCAAGCGCAGCCGTGGTGCCAAATCACGGTTGTGTTGGCACATCTGGCGTACAGAATCGTTGGACGGGGTTTCAATTTTGTGCGAAAATAGTGCCAGGGGGGATTGCTGCCGGGTTTCATGGTTTCTTGTAGAGGGTATCTGTGAGCCACATCATTATGCGTGAGGTTTTTAAGACATATCAGGTCGGAACGAACACCGTCCAGGCGCTGCGCGGCTTGTCGCTTGAGATCGAAGCCGGCGAATTTGCCGTGGTGTTGGGCCCCAGTGGCAGCGGCAAGACCACACTGCTCAACCTGCTGGGCGGCCTGGAATCGCCGGATCGCGGTGAAATCCTGGTCGGGGGTGCGGCGGTGGCCGGGCTGCCCGATGTGCAATTAACCCATTACCGGCGCCAGAAGGTCGGGTTTGTCTTCCAGTTTTTCAACCTGCTGCCCACCCTGACGGCGCGCGAGAACGTCATGCTCGCCGCCGAACTGGGCGGCAAACAGGCGCTGAGCCCCGAGGAGATGCTGGTACGGGTGGGGTTGAGCGACCGCATGGAACATTACCCCGGGCAGCTTTCCGGCGGACAGCAGCAGCGCGTGGCGGTGGCCCGGGCGCTGGCTAAGAACCCGGCCCTGGTGCTGGCCGACGAACCAACCGGCAGCCTGGATATCCGCACCGGCATCGAGGTGCTGCAGGTGATGCGCACCCTCAACCGCGAGACGGGCCAGACTTTTGTCCTGGTAACGCATAACGCCGCCATTGCCCAGATGGCCGACCGTGTCATCCGCGTGGCGGACGGCCAGGTGCACGAGATGAGCCGTAACCCGGCGCCGCTGGCGCCCGAACAATTACACTGGTAGGCCCGCCATGCTGAAAAGCCTGCATCGCAAGACGATCAACGATCTCAAGGCTCACTGGCGTCAGTTTCTGGCCGTGTGGATGGTGGTAACCCTGGGCACCACCTTTTACGGGGCGGGCTATCCTTCGGGCATGAATATGATCGCCTCCATCCTGAGCGCCTACCGCCAGCTGGATTACATGAGTTTTCAAATCCAGCTGACCGCCGCCACGCCCGGCATCTCCGAGCGGGCGGACGCCATCCCCGGCGTCCAGGCGGTGGAAGACCGGCTGGTGGTGGAGGGCGGGCTGCGTCTGGACGCGAACTCGGATTACCTGACCAATTTGCGCCTGATCTCGATCCCCGACAATCGCCCGGCGAACGTCAACCGCTCGGCGATCATCCAGGGGCGCGCGATCCGTTCGGACAGTGAACTGTGGCTGCTCGAGTCGTTTGCCAACAAACATGGCATCCGCCCTGGCGACGGGGTACTGGTATGGGTCAACGGGCGCGAGCACAGCCTGCGCGTGGCCGGGCTGGTGTTTAATCCCGAATACATGGTGGCCGGGCGCAGCTCGGTTTCGCCTTTTCCCACCCTGTCTTCGTTTGGCGTGGCCTGGATGCATTACTCAGAACTGAGCCAGATTGCCGGGCGGGAGAACCAGGTCAACCAGGTGCTGGTGCGGCTGAACGATGATTTCAGCGCCAATCGCTATCTGAAAGACGCCGTTCGCCGCCGGCTGGAAAAACTGTACGACGACGAACCGGGTTTTTCGTTGCAGAGCGAACTGCAAAGCGCCAGCGGCGGGGTGGTGGACGCCAACATGAACGGCAACATCCCGTTGATGATTTTCTTCTCGACCACCTTCCTGGTCGGGGCGCTGGTCGTGACCGGCATCCTGCTCGCCCGCCTGGTACAGTCCGAGCATCAGCGCATCGGTACGCTGCGCGCCATGGGCGTGACCCAGGTCGAGATCGTCCAACATTATCTGCTGTTCGGACTGTTGTTGGGCAGCAGCGGGGCGGCGGTGGGCAGCGTGCTGGGCTATCTCAATTCGTTGTGGGTGATCGATATCTTCACCCAGAACCTGATCGGTGGAACACTGCCCGGTTATGTCAATACGCCCAATGTCCCCTTCATTCTGGCCGGCTTTGTCATCATGACCCTGACGACCACCCTTACAGGGATTATCCCCGCCTGGAGAGAGTCGCGCACGCCGCCGGGGATTGCCCTGCGCCCGGCCACACCCAAGAGCCCCAGCGCGCTCAGCCGTATCCCACTGCACTTCTTGCCGCTTACCCTGCGCCAGACGGCGCGCAACCTGCTGCGCGTCCCCGGTCGTTCGGTCGGGACGGCGATGGGTGTGCTGACCGGGGCGATGATGATTTTTGTCTCGCTGGTCATGTGGGATACGATGGAGGCCAGTTTTGGCGACTTCTTCCGCTCCAGCGAGTATGACTTGCGGGTCATCATGGCGCAGCCGCAGTCGGCCAACGCCCTCGAGCGGCGCGCCGTTGAGGTCGACGGGGTGCGCGCTGCCCAGGCGGCGTTGATCGTCCCCACCGCCATCCAGCGCCAGGACGAAGACGACTTCGACGCCCTGCTCATCTCGGTCGATGGGCGCCAGCCTTTCCTGCGCCTGGAGACGGTCGCCGGGCAGAAGGTCTATTCGAACGACGGCGGGGTGTGGATCGGGCACAATGTACGGCGCGTGCTGGGGGTGGACGTGGGCGACGACATCGAGATCGAGGTGTTCGATAAGACCCACACCGTGCGCGTGTTGGGTATCGTCTCCGAGGTGATGGGTTGTTCGGTGTTTGCGCCGCGCGGCCTGGTCGAAAGCTGGAACGGGCACATCTTTCCGGCCAATACCCTGCTGGTGCGTACCACGCCGGGGAAAAAAATTGCTGTACGCGATGGCATGGCCGACCTGCCCGGTATGGTGGCGGTGGATGTGATGGATGAGTACGAGGCCGACATCGATAAATATCTGTGGTTCTATCGTTCGGGTACGTTGATCTTTGGCAGCTTCGGCTATATCTTAACGCTGGCAGTGCTGTTCAATACCGTCAACGCCAGCCTGCACGAACGGGAAAATGAACTGTCCATCCTGCGGGCGATGGGCATGTCGGGGCGTGAGATTGCCATCGCCGTCACCCTCGAACTGATCGTCATGATGCTGATCGGCGCCGCCATCGGCATCCCGTTAGGCCGCCTGACCGGTTTTCAACTCAACCACACCTACGAGACCGATTTCTTTGGTCAGATCGACCAGGTCTTTCCGCGTTCGTACGCCATCGGTTTTTTGTCGATCCTGGTGACCGTCTTGCTGGCCGAAATCCCCGGGCTGCGCAGCGCGCAGAAGACGGATCTCGGCCAGGTGAGTAAATCACAGTCGATTTGATGTTATTTGGGAAAATGCTATGAATCTCAATCCTTTTAAACTCGAGCGATATTTTGCACAGTACGAATTCAACGTCCGTTATCTGCTGTGCAGTTCGGACTGCGAGGCGCGCGGCGTGGGTGAATTGCTGGCGCTGGAACCCGGTGCGGCGGAAAAATTCCAGCAGCACTGGCTGGGATACACCGAGTCGCAGGGCAGTCCCTCGCTGCGCGCCGAAATCTGCCGGCTGTACGATACCCTCCAGCCGGAGCACGTGCTGGTACACAGCGGCGCCGAAGAGGCCATCTTCCTGTTCATGCACGCCGCTTTACATCCCGGCGATCACGTGGTGGTGCACTGGCCGTGTTACCAGTCGTTGATCGAGATTGCCCAGAGCATGGGGTGTTGGGTGACGCGCTGGACGGGCCGCGAAGAAAACAACTGGGCGCCCGACCTGGATGAACTGCGCCGGGCGCTGCGCCCCGAAACGCGCGCCATTATCCTCAACACGCCGCATAACCCGACCGGTTATCTGATGGATCGGGAGACGTACGCCACCCTGCACGCCCTGGCTGCCGAACGCGGCATTCTGGTGTTTTGTGACGAGGTCTACCGCGAGTCGGAGCACGATGCCGCCGACCGCCTGCCGGCGGGTTGCGATATGAGCGAGTACGGCGTCTCGCTGGGGGTGCTTTCCAAGACCTACGGGCTGGCCGGGCTGCGCATTGGCTGGATCGCAACGCGCAACGCGGCGATCTATAGCCGCATTGCGGCGCTCAAGGATTACACCACCATCTGCAACAGCGCCCCGAGTGAATTCCTGGCCGAGGTGGCGCTGCGCCAGCGAGCGGCGCTCGCCGGGCGCAACCTGGAACTCATCGGCCACAATTTGAGCCTGTTGGATGATTTCTTTGCCCGCTGGGGCGGGCGTTTCGTGTGGAAGCGCCCCAAGGCCGGGCCGATTGCCTTCCCGCGCCTGGTGGATGGGTCGATCGACGATTTTTGCGACCGGTTGGTGCTCGCCAAGGGCGTGCTGCTGCTGCCCGGCAGTGTCTACGACCACCCCGGCAACCATTTCCGTATCGGTTTTGGACGCAAGAATATGCCCGAGGCGCTGGCGCAATTGGAGGCCTATCTGGATAGCGTTTAAGCGAGGCTTGCCCTGGCGGCGGGCGTTTCGCAAAACCTGCCGGCGGTATAATCGGGGCATGAACTCTTTTCCTTGCAAACAACCTGTAGTCCTGTTCCTGATCGACGGGCTGCGCCCGGATGCGTTGCAGCAGGCGCATACGCCGGCGCTGCACGCTCTGATGCGCGCCGGCGCTTCCACGCTGGCGGCGCACACGGTGATGCCTTCCATTTCGTTACCCTGTATCTTTTCATTGTTCAGCGGGCAGCCGCCCGACTGGCACGGTATTCGCACCAATCTGTGGCAGCCGCCGCAGCGCCCTTCCCCAACGCTGTTCGACCGGGTGCATGCTGCCGGCGGGCGGGCCGTTGCGTTTTACGATTGGGAAGAACTGCGCGACCTGGGCCGGCCTGGGGCGTTGCAGGCGTCTTTTTTCGTGCGTATGGCCGACGATGACCCCGAGGCGGCGGACGTGGAAATGAGCGGGCTGGCGGTGGACTATCTGAGCCGGCAGCCGTTCGACTTTGCCTTTGTTTACCTGGGCTCGGCCGATGAGGTTGGCCACAAACACGGCTGGATGTCGCCGGCATACCTGGCGGCGGTGGAGACCTGTGACCGCTGCGTGGGGCGGGTGCTGGCGGCCCTGCCGGCCGGCTGCGCCGTTGTGGCCCTGGCCGACCACGGCGGGCACGATCACGCTCACGGCAGCGACTGCGCCGCCGACCTCACCATTCCGATCATCGTGCGCGCCGGCGACGTGCCCCCCGGCGCGGCGCTTGCCGCCGGAATGTCGATCCTGGACGTGGCGCCACGCGTGGCACATCTGCTTGGGCTGCCGTGGGACGCGGGGAATAGCTGAAAAGGAGATTTCAATCATGCCAAAGAAAAAACGATGGCTGCGCATCCTGGTCGGGGTGGTGGCCCTGGCGGGGGTTGGGTTTTGCCTGTCGCTGGCGGCCAGTTTCTACGGTAATCCGGTTTCTGCGGCGCTGGCCACGTCTAAAATTCGTTCTTATGTGGCCCAGACCTATCCTCAGGAAAACTTTGTCGTGCCACCCGCCGCCTATAACTTCAAAGACGGTTCGTACGGGTCTTTCATCCAGTCGCAAAACAGCGTCGATACTGCTTTTCGGGTGGAGGTTTTGCGCGACGGGCGCATTGATGACCATTACCCCGCAATGGTATCCGCAAGGTTTAATACTTTTTCACGCCTGGAGGCGCAGCTCGATCGTGAGGTGGAGACGATCATTCACAGCGAGTACCCCTACCCGACCCGCCTGATCCTTGCCGCCATGAAGGACGAGGCGGACGCGGCGCGCATCGCCGCCCTGAGGTTGGACATGCCCTTCGATCTGTACCACCCGCCCCTGCCGGTCGAATTGACGGTGTGGACCAGCTGCGCACAGCCGGACTATCCTACCCTGGCGCAGCGCTTGTTGGAATTGAAGGCGCTGATGGCGCGGCGCGGGGTGCCCGTCAGCCGTTATTCGCTCGATCTGGAATACCCGTATCACGAGGAAAATGGGATGCTGCTGCCGGAAAATTTTAACGGCCTGGCGGTGTACGACTTTCCGACCGAAAGCCTGGTGGATAGCCCGGATTTGCCGCACATCCTGGAGGAATATCAACGCCGGCAGGAGGCCGAGGGCAACAAGGAAAAACAGGCCGAAATGAACGGCAAACCGTGAAACCGAGCACACGCCCGCCTTGACATCCCTGCCGGCGCGGTTACAATTGCATCAGACCGGCGGGCCGCGTGGAACGCCTTTGGCAAGCGGGAGCCGCCCCCGGTTGATCGAAAGAGTCTCCGGCTTCGCCGGAGGAAGCGGGGTGGGACCGCGACTGAACGTTCAGCCGTCCCCGCAGTACCGATGTGTACTGCGGGATTTTTGCATTAAAAGGAGTGTCTTATGTCTGATTTACCCGGTCTGGAAAAGATGATTGCCCTGGCCAAGCGCCGCGGTTTTGTTTACCCGACTTCCGAAATTTACGGCGGGCTGGCCAGCTCGTACGACTACGGTCCGCTGGGGGCCGAACTGCTGCGCAACCTGCGCAATCTGTGGTGGCAGGAGATGGTTACCTGCCGCCCGGATATGGTCGGCCTGGATACCCAGATCCTGCTCCACCCGCAGACCTGGGTGGCTTCGGGGCACGTCGAGAATTTCAGCGACCCGCTGGTCGAAGATGGGGTGACGCACAAACGGTATCGCTGCGATCACCTGTTGAGCGAGTGGCTGCTCAAACACCCGCAGCCCGAGGCGTTCGAGGTTGAGGGGCTGTCGCTGGATGAGATGGGGGCGCTGATCGAGCGGCTGCACGTCACCAGCCCGGACGGCAACCCGGTCAGCGCGCCCCGCACGTTCAATATCATGTTCGAGACCGCCATTGGGGCGGTGGCGGGTGAAAAGAGCAGCGTTTATCTGCGCGGTGAGACTGCCCAGGGCATCTTTACCAACCTGGCCAACGTGCTGGATACCACCCGCCTGCAACTGCCGTTCGGCATCGGGCAGATCGGTAAGAGCTTCCGCAACGAGGTGACCACCGGGCAGTTCATCTTCCGCACCCTGGAGTTCGAACAGGCCGAGATCGAGTATTTCTTCGACCCCGAGCAAAGCGATTGGCGGGCGTTGATGGAAGACTGGCGCCAGACGATGTGGCGCTTTGTGGTCGAGACGTTGGGCGTGCAGCCCGAGAACCTGCGCTGGCGGCGGCACAGCGATCAGGAGCGCAGTCATTACAGCCAGGAGACCTTCGACCTGGATTACCGTTTCCCCTTTGGGTTTAAGGAATTGTGGGGCATCGCCTACCGCGGCGATTATGACCTGCGCTGTCACATGCAGCATTCGGGACGCAACCTGGGTTACACCGACCCGCGCAGCGGGCGCAGCTTCCTGCCGCACGTGATCGAGCCGGCGGCGGGGGTCAACCGCCTCTTGTTGATGGTGCTGTGCGACGCCTGGTGGGAAGACAGCGCCAACCAACGCCTGGTGCTGCGTTTCAAGCCGGCGCTGGCGCCCTATAAGGCAGCGGTCTTCCCGCTGGTTAAGAATAAGCCCGAACTGGTGGCAAAGGCGCGGACGATTTTTAACGCCCTGGGGCGGCGCATGGCCTGCGCCTGGGACGAGCGCGGCAATATCGGCAAGCGCTACTTTGCCCAGGACGAGATTGGCACGCCGTTTTGCATTACGGTCGATTACCAGACCCTGGAAGACGACACGGTGACGGTGCGCGAGCGCGACAGCATGCGCCAGCAGCGGGTGGCGGCGGCGCAGTTGTTGGCCTACCTGCGCCAGCAAATCGAGGGGTGAGGCGGAAGGCTTTGTGGGGAGGCTCAAAAGAGGCGTTACCGGTGGCCGGCACGCTCGCCGGCCACCGGTGTTTGTGCGCCCGGCTTAAAACCTTAACGCGAAGACGCCGGGGCGCAAAGTTTTTAAGGGGAATGCATGCGGCGGGGATGTGGGAAATGAAATGACTTTTATCTTTTCCAACGAAGCCCATTTGTAGTATAATTCCCGCTACTCAATAAATGAGTATTCAAATATTGAGCGAGCAATTCCCCCCTTACCCTTTCCTCAGGAGAACGTTATGGTCAAGAAACTCATCCTGTTGCTGGCGACGATGGCTCTGCTGTTCAGCGCCGCCTGCACGCCGCAAACGCCGGCGGCGCCCGTCGTTAACACCCAGCCGGCCGAGGCGCAGCCGGTCGCTGCTTCCACCACTGCCCCTACCGCCGAGCCGCCCGCTGCGGCGCAGCCGGTTACCCTGACGATCCTGGCTGCCGCCTCGCTGACAGAAGCCTTCCAGGAAATGCAGCCGCTGTTTGAGCAGGCTCATCCGGGCGTCAGTCTCAGCTTCAACTTTGCCGGTTCGCAGCAACTGGCCCAGCAGCTGACTGAAGGCGCCCCGGCCGATGTCTTTGCCAGCGCCAACAAGAAGCAAATGGACGTGGTCATCGCAGGCAAGCGGGTCACGGCCGAAGCGAGCAAGGTGTTTGCCAAAAATCGCCTGGTGGTGATCTATCCCCAGGCCAACCCGGGCAAGATTGAGGCGCTCAAGGATCTGTCCAAATCGGGGCTGAAACTGGTGCTGGCCGCCAAAGAGGTGCCGGTCGGCGGTTACTCGCTCGAATTCCTGGACAAGGCCAGCAAGGACGCCGCCTATGGCGCCGATTTCCAGGCGGCGGTGCTCAAGAACGTGGTCTCGTATGAGAACAACGTCAAGTCGGTGCTGACCAAGGTGGTGTTGGGCGAGGCCGACGGCGGCATCGTCTACAGCACCGATATCAGCGCCAGCGCTAAAGACAAGGTCGGCAAGCTGGATATCCCGGACGCCCTGAACGTCATCGCCTCTTACCCGATTGCGCCGGTGGCCGACAGCAAGAACGCCGAACTGGCGCAGGCCTTCGTCGATCTGGTGCTCGGCAACGAGGGCCAGCAGATTCTGGCAAAATACGGGTTCATCGCTCCGGGTGGCAGCAACGCTGCGGCTGCACCGGCCGCCTCAGGCGGCGGGGCCATCCAGATTACCGACGCCCTGGGCCGCAAGGTTGAATTTGCCACAGCGCCGCAGCGCATCGTGGTGACCGGCAAGGCGCTCTTCATGGTTGCCGACGCCATTTATGCTTTCCCCGAAGCCGGGCAGCGCATCGTCGCCATCGGCTCCACCAACCAGAGCGGCCACGACTTCCTGCCGATCATCGACGCCAATTTTGACAAGAAGACACAACTGAAGGGCGACGCCGGCCCGGAACAGATTGCCGCCGCCCAGCCGGATGCAGTCATCTTGAAAAGCTCGATGGCCGAAAAGCTCGGCAAGCCGCTCGAAGCGATTAATATCCCGGTCGTGTACGTCGATTTCGAAACGGCCGATCAGTACCAGCGCGATCTGAAGACGTTGGGCCAGCTTTTCCAGAACGAGGCCCGCGCCAACGAGATTGCGAAATTCTACCAGGACGAAGAGAGCAAGATCACCGCTCCGCTCAGCAAATTGCAGGCGGATCAGAAACCGCGCGCTCTGTTGTTGTACTACAGCGACAAAGATGGGGCGGTGGCCTTTAATGTGCCGCCGGCCGGCTGGATGCAGACCTACCTGATCGAGACTGCCGGCGGACAGGCGGTCTGGAAGGACGCCAACCCCGGCCAGGGTTGGAGCAAGGTCTCGCTGGAACAAATCGCCGCCTGGGACGCCGACGCCATCTTCATCGTCTCTTATTTCAAGCCGGTGGGCGAGGTGATTGCCGGTCTCAAGGCCGATGCACAGTGGCAGGCGTTGCGGGCGGTCAAGGAAAACAAGCTGTACGGTTTTGCCGGGGACGTGTATAGTTGGGATCAGCCCGATCCGCGCTGGATCCTCGGTTTGCAGTGGGTCGCCCAGAAACTGCACCCTGACCTGTATACCGGTGTAAAAATCGAGCAGCAGGCGCAGACCTTCTACAAGACCCTCTACGCAATGGACGATGCCGCCTTCCAGGCCAAAATTGCGCCGTTATTCAACGGAGACCTCCACTGAATCCGGCGGAAGCTCTCAATGCACTGGATCACAGCCGGGCGCTGTCACACAGCCGCGCCCGGCTGTTATACGGCCTGATCCTGGCGCTGCTTGGGCTGGTACTGCTCTCGCTGCTGGTCGGGCGTTACCCCGGGCTGCGGCTGCTCTCGCCCGAGCAGCTGCGCGACGACACCCTGGCGCAGCAGCTGGTGCTGAATCTGCGCCTGCCGCGGGTGTTGACCGCCGTACTGTTGGGGATGGCGCTTTCGGCGGCCGGTTTTGTGTTCCAGATGTTGTTCGGCAACCCGCTGGTCGAACCGGGGTTCCTGGGCGTATCGCAAGGGGCGGCCTTTGGCGCGGCTTTTTGCATCGTCTTCCTGGGCAGTTCTGCCTGGCTGGTGCAATCGGCGGCCGGAATATGCGCGCTGCTCGGGCTGGGTCTGTCGTACCTGCTGGCGCAGCGGGTGCGTTACGGCGGTTGGGTGTTGCGCCTGGTGCTGGCGGGGATCGCCGTTTCGGCGCTGTTTTCGGCCGGGTTGGGGATGCTCAAGTACGTCGCCGACCCGTTGAGCCAGCTGCCCGAAATCACCTTCTGGCTGTTGGGTGGCCTGTGGGGCATTACCTGGACGCAACTGCTCGCCATCCTGCCGGTCGTCTTGACCGGGATGGTGGTGATGTACCGCATGCGTTGGCGGCTCAACCTGCTTTCGTTGAGCGACGAGACGGCCTTCTCGTTGGGCGCTGCGCCCGCCAGAGAGCGCGTTCTGCTGCTCACCGCCAGCACGCTGGCGGTTTCGGCCGTCATTTCGGCCGCCGGGATGGTGGGTTGGATCGGCCTGATCATGCCGCATATTGCCCGGCGTTTGTTTGGCGCCGACGCCCGCTTTGCGCTGCCGGCGGCGGCCCTGCTGGGCGGCGTTTTCAGCCTGTTGTGCGACGACCTGGCGCGCACCCTGCTGGCGGGTGAGATCCCGCTGGGCATCTTTACCTCGTTGATCGGCGCCGGCGTGTTTGTGTATCTGATGATTTCGCAGAAAGTGATGGTGCAGCGATGAGCGCAGCGCTGCTGGAATACGAACAGGTCAGTTATTGTTACCCCGGCAGCCAGACGCCGGCCCTGCAGGGGTTGAACCTGCGCATCGAGCCGCACAGCGTGACCGCCATCCTCGGGCCCAACGGCGCGGGCAAGACCACGCTGCTGCACCTGGCGCTGGGCTGGCTGCGGGCGCAAAGCGGAACCATTTTGTGGGGTGGGCGTCCGCTGCACGCTTACACCCGCCAGGAATTGGGCCAGCGCATGGGGCTGGTGCCGCAGAGCGAGCACATCCCCTTCGCCTATTCGTTGCTGGAGTTTGTTTTGTTTGGGCGCAGCCCGTATTTGCGACCGCTGGACATGCCGGGCGAGGCTGACGTCCACCTGGCGCTGGCGGCTTTGCAGCGCGTTGGGCTTGGCGCGGCCTACGATCGCTCCATCCTGGCGCTGAGCGGCGGGGAGCGCCAGCTGGTGCTGGTGGCGCGCGCCCTGGCGCAGCAGCCGCGCCTGCTGCTGTTGGACGAACCCAGCGCCCACCTCGACCTGGGGAACAAGAGCCGCCTGGTGCACCTGTTGCAGGAACTCGCCGGGCAGGGCACCAGCATCCTCTTCACCACCCACGATCCCGAGATGGCTTCTTCGCTGGCCTCACAACTGGTGCTGGTGCAGAAAGGACAGGTGCTGTACAGCGGCGGCATCGACGAAGCCTTTACCGGCAGCTGGCTCAGCCGCCTGTACCAGACGCCGCTGCACGTGTTGAACGTCGACGGCAAACGGGTGGTGCTATGGAACTGACGCTGACCAGACCCTGGTGGGTGGTCAGCGGCTGGCGTCAGGCGGGTAAATCGTTGTTTTGCCGGCAGGTGGGTGAGGCCGCCCTGCGGGCCGGTTTTCGCGTTGCGGGGCTGCTCACGCCGGGGCGTTATGTGGGCGATGTGCGCACCGGCATCCTGGCCCAGGAAGCGGGTAGCGATGTCGTCCACCTGCTGGCCAGTCGTGATCCGCACGAAGTACAGGGAGGCGAGAACCTGGGGCCGTGGTACTTCGACGCCGGTGTGTTTGCCTGGGGCAACCGCCGGCTGCAAACCATCCGTGCCTGTGACCTGCTGTGCATCGACGAATTGGGCCCGCTGGAGTTTGACGCCGGGCGGGGCTGGCAGGCAGCCTTCACCGCCCTCGAACGGGCCGACTATCGCCTAGCGTTGATCGTCGTCCGCCCGGAATGCCTGGCGCGCCTGCCGCAAGGCGGGCGCATCGTCTGGATTACCCCCGGCCAGGAGACCGGGGGGCTGGTAAATGAAGCGTTGGCCGTACTGGGGAAAACAAACGGCTAGAATTTGCAAATTTGCAAGCTGCGTCAGAAAACGTACCGTTTTAGCGCACCGGGGGGTTATAAAGTCATGCGAGGCATAACAGGTCACATGACCTGACACCGCCTGGGATACATCGATAATATGCCCGCGATATGTCTTATGGGCGATGCCCCCACGTCGCCGGCAGGTTACAATGGTGCCATCCAGATGCAAGAGCGCTGAGATCAGAAATAAAAAGGATCGTCGTATGTTTTCTTCCAAAGTCTTATACCTGGCCTCCAAGCCTGTGGTCAAAACTTATACCGGTACGATGTTGAAAATGGACGTGCACATGCACGAGCGTTTGCCGCGCGGCGCCAAAATCATCGCCGCCAATCACCCCAGCACCACCGATCCCTTCTTCGTCGCCAGCATGGTCGGGCAGCAGTCGTTTATCCTGATCAACAACCTGCTGTTCCAGGTGCCGGTGTTGGGCGAATATCTGCGCCGCTCGGGGCACATCCCGGTTATCGCCGGCAGCGGGCAGGAAGCCATCGACGCCGCCCTGGCGCGGCTGCGGGAAGGCAAGACGGTCATCATCTTCCCCGAAGGGGCGCTCAGCCCGGAGGAAGGCGGCTTTCAGAAAGCGCGCACCGGTGTGGCCCGCCTGGCGCTGGCCAGCGGCGCGCCGGTCATCCCGGTCGGCATTCACCTGCTGCGCGAGCGCATTCACGCCATCCGCTCGGTGGTGCGCGGCCAGGCCGAGATCGGGCGCTGGTATCTGCGCGGGCCGTATAACCTGACCGTCGGCCGGCCGCTGCGCTTCAGCGGCGACGTGGAGGACCGCGACCACGTGCGCCGGGTGGCCGATCACGTCATGCACCACATCATCGAGCTGGCGCGCCAGAGCGAGAACCGCCTGAACCAGACGCCTGCGCCGTTGGCCAGCGGTCTGCCGGAAATGATGTAAGCCGCAGTGGGGCGATTTCGCACCCATCCGCACTGACCTGCGATACAATGGGGCCATAGAAAGAGGCCCGATATGTTTACTACCGTCCTTGCTGCTGTCCTGATCGCCAGCCTGGTATTGTTGACCCTCGCCAGCCTGGCTGCTGAGCGGCTTATCCGCCAGCACCACGCTCAAAAAATCGACTTCTTCAACCATTACCCCATCCGGCCGGGCGACATCGTCTTTCTGGGCGACAGCCTGATGGACGGGGCGCGCTGGGACGAACTGCTGCCCGGCTGGCCGGTCAAGAACCGCGGCATCAACAACGACACCACGCGCGGGGTGCTGGCGCGCCTGGACAGCATCACCAGCGGCCGGCCGGCGGCGGTGTTTCTGTTGATCGGCACCAACGACCTGCCCTGGTATCGCTATCGCCGCGATGCGGCCATCCTGGCCACCTACGAGACCATCCTGCAGCGCCTGCGCCAGGACAGCCCCGGCACGCGGGTGTTCGTGCAGTCGCTGCTGCCGCGCCATCGCCGCTACGCCGGGCGCATCGCCCACTTGAACGCCGGGCTGGAGGCGCTGGCGGAACGCTACGGCATGACCTATGTGGCGCTCCACCCGCATTTTGTGGATGCAAACGGTGAGATTCAGGCGCAAATCTCCAACGACCGGCTGCACCTGTTGGGCGAGGGCTACGCCCGCTGGATTGCCGTCATCCGCCCGCACATCGAGGCGCTGTCGGCGGCCGAGCAAGACTAAGCGCAGCTCGTTCAAAACTTCATAACCTTTGGGGAAAATCGATGATGAAGAAGAAACTGCCTGACTATTACAAAGTGTTGGAAATTCAGCGCAGCGCTACAGCGCAGGAAATTGAAGCCGCTTTCCGTAAGCGCGCCCGCGTAGTGCATCCGGATTATCATCCGGACGATGCTGACGCCCACGAGCAGATGCTTTTGGTGAAGAGCAGCGCGGCTTTACCGCGGTGCAGGATGTGGACGCCGCGGCGCTGCGGGCCCTGTACTTCACCGGGAAGAACGCCGGCCGGGCAATCACCAGCGGGTACGGCATTGCCAGTGCGCTGACAAAAACCCGCTGAGCGCTGCGCCAGGATAGCAAACGGCCGGAGGCATCCCTCCGGCCGTCGCCTGGCCTTGCAACCAACAGCTCAATTCAGGAGAAACCCAGGGGTTAAGATGGCAACGCCGCTTCGTTGACCCCCAGCCACAGATGGTTGGGGAGCACCTGGCGGGTCGGGCGGATCTCCATTCCGGCTGTGCGTCCGGTGGAGACCTGCCCCAGCATGCTGGGGTGGACGTAACACAGGTCAGGGCGCTGCCCATACTTGTGCTGGTAGTATTCGGCAGCCCGGGCGATCTTCGCCAGCAGGTCTGTTTTCGTGTCGTTATCAAACCACAGCATGCCTGTTTTCATCACAACCTCCGTACTTCTTAGAACATTTATTCTATTATAGCGACAAGCGAACGACCTGTCAAGCCCCTTTGCGCCCAAAATTGGTGAACTGAGGGCGGAGAAAGCGCCCGTCTACAACGGCACCTCGAATATCTCGCTGCTCAGCACGCCGTCCTGGAGGGTCACCAGGCGGTAATGCGGCGGCAGCAGGCAGCCCAGCGGCTCGTCCTGTAAGACAAACGGGAAGGCGGTGGATCGCAGGCTGAGCACCGGCACGCCGTTGACGATCTGCTCGCTGCTGGTGTGCACGTGACCGCAGCACACCGCCAGCACCTTGCGCCCGGCGATGACCTCCCAGAAGCGCTGCACGTCGTCGGCGATGAAATCGTCCAGCCAGCGGCTGCCGATGGGCGTCACCTGGTGGTGCATGAGCAAGACGGAGGGCAGATCCGTCGCCAGCGCCGCGGCGAGAAAATCCAGCATGGCGGGCGAGGCCACGGCTTTGGCGCGCCGGCCCCAATCCAGGCAGACGAATTGAACGCCCTTGTGGACGAAGACCGCGTTTGCCAGGGGCGCCGGCGGGTGATCGGGGAACAGGCAGGTAAAAAAGTTGCGGCGGTCGTCGTGGTTGCCGGGCAGCAGGTACAACGCAAAGGGCTGGCCGCCATCCAGGGTGATGGACAGCGGGCCGGGGGCCGGGGCGCCGGCGTTTTGCACGCCGAGCAATTGGCGAAAGGCGCCGTACGAGGCCGCATCCGGGTTTTCCACCAGATCGCCGGTGGAGATGATGAAGTCGGCGCGCCGGGCGGCGTGTTGGGCGATGTGCTTTAAGACGGCGCGGAAGGCGTAGCGTGTCGAAAACCCGTTGAGCAGATCGGCCTCGGTGGGCGTCAGGTGGTGATCGCTGATTTGAATGAAAGAGAAGTGCATGGTTTTTAATCCCAGGGGTTCGCCACCTGCACGCCGCAGGCCAGGAAATCTGAAACGTTGCGGGTGACGAGGATGAGGTTGTGCTGCAGCGCAAGGGCGCCGATCAGCGAATCGATCACCCCCATGGGCCGGCCGGCGCTTTCCATACGGGCGGTCAGCGAACCCCACAGCAGCATGGTCTGGGCTTCCACGGGCAGCACCCTGCGCCCAAAGCGTTCGATGAGCCCATCGTTCAGCCACAGCAGCAGTTCGCCCTTGCGGGGCGAATCCGGCAGGCGCGCCACACCGCGCTGGATCTCGCCGATGGTGATGGCGCTCAAAAAGAGTTTTTCCTCCTCCACGCGCTCGAACCAGGCGAGCACCTTTTCGTCTGGTTTGCGGCGGGTAAATTCCGAGAGAACACAGGTGTCCAGAAGATAATTCATGCTTCGATCTCAAGGGTACGTGGTGTGCTTTGATCCCGTTCGATGGACAGTTCCGTACCTGCCAGCGGAGAAGCCAGCAAGAACTGTGTCAGGCTGTCGCCTTGGTGGGTGAGGCGTTGGTACTCCTCGAAGGGCACGACCACCACGGCCTTCTTGCCGCGCCGGGTGACGATCTGCGCGCCCTGCGCCAGCGCCCGGTCGACCACCTCGCTGAACCTGCTTTTGGCGTCCTGTAATTGCCAGATATTGTTCATCTTCCACCTCCATAACAGACTGGTCAGACTAGTCTGTTGTCATCGTACCATTAACGGGCGCGGAAAACAACCACTCACACGGATTCGATATCCGCTTCCGTCTTTACCTCGATCCCGCTGCGCCTGCACAACGCTGCAAAAACGCCGTCGCCTTCGACCAGCGCCCCGCTGAAACTGCCGTCGTAAATCGTACCGCAGCCACAGGAAGGCGAACGCGCCTTGAGGATGGCCGTTTTTGCCCCTGCCAGCCGGGCAATTTGCAGCGCCTCCTGGGCGCCGCGTTCGAATTCGGCGGATACGTCCACGCCGTCTTTGCGCACGACCTGTGTCCCGCGGATTTCGGCCGGCTGGCGCGGTGTGGACAGGCCCCCCAGTTGTTCCGGGCACAGCGGGATGGCGCGCCCCTCGGCCACCAGGCGCAGCACTGCTGCACAGGATTTTTCCCCTCCATCGTAACGGCAGTGTAAACCCGCCAGACAGGCACTGACGATGATCATTTTATTTTTCTCCTCCGGTAAAAATCATATCACAAAGTTGAGCGATGCTCCCGCCTGCCCTGGCGAGCGCCAACTCGGCTTTTGCAGACGCCCTCCCCCGGCCCTCTTTTTCCACCACAAGCGCCCATTCAGGGTACAATAGAGTAGCGCACCTGTGCGCCGGAAGGAATAGGATATGGCCACTTCAGAGGAACGGCTCAAGATACTCAAAATGATCCAGGAAGGCAAGATCAGCGCCGAGGAGGGCATCCAACTGCTCGAGATGTTGGACGCTCCCACCCCGCCGGCCCCGCCGGCGACCGCCGGTAAGGCGCCCCGCTGGCTGCGCGTGCGGGTGACGGATACCGACAGCGGTAAAACGCGCGTCAATGTGCGCCTGCCGATCAACGTGGTCAGCGCCGGGCTCAAGATGGGCGCCCGTTTCTCCCCCGAGGTGGAAGGGCTGGACGTGGAACAACTGATGGGCTATATCCAATCCGGCGAGACGGGCAAGATCGTCGATGTGTACGATGACGAAGACGGCGAGCACGTCGAGGTCTTTATCGAGTAAGCCCGGCGGTACGCCTTTCTCAGACAAAAACAGGCCGCGGAGGTTCACCACGGCCTGTTTCTTTTTTTCTGTGTGGGTTTATACCGACTCGACCCGCTCGATCTCGGGGAAGAACTGGCGCACGGTGCCGGCCACCCAGCCCTGCAGGGTGGTGGGCGAGAGCGGACAGCCCAGGCAGGCGCCGCCCAGTTTGACCTTGAGCACCTTGCCGTCAAACGAGACCAGGCTGACCGAACCGCCGTGATAGTGGCTGATATAGGCGTCCAACTGCTCGATCAGCGCCTGGATGCGCTCGTCATCGCTGTAATTGGGAACGTATTCGCTCATTTCTTATCACTCCTTGGGGAACAATCCCCGTTGCGCTCCACGCCCTGGCTGAGGATGTTGAGGATCTGGTTGTGCGTGCCGCGCAGGCGCTCGGTGATCACGCTCGCCAGCCGTTCCAACAGCATGGCGCCGGCGTCCGGGTGGCGCTCGCATAATTGCTGCAAATCCTGCCCGCTGATGCGATAGGCCTCACACGGGCCGGCCGCCACGGCCGCCGAGGTGTATTCCTGGCGCCCCAACGCCGCCGACCAGCCAAACACCCCGCCCGGCGCGATGCGTGATACGGTCAACGGCGGGCCATCGTACGGCTTGTAGCGAATGACCACCTCTCCGAGCAACAGAATATAGAGATAATCTGCCACCTGTCCCTGCTGGAAGATGGTCTCTTCCGTGGGGAAATGGCAGATCTCTAATAAGGGAGAGAGCAATTCAAGCTGTGCTGCGCTCAGGCCCTCAAAGATGGCGAGATGGGCATATTCCTGTCTGAACATTTATGCTATGTTACTGAAACCCCGCCCGGCTTTGTAGTGGCAAATTTCCTGAAAGGTATGACAAAACTCATCCAGAAAGTAACAAAAAAAGATGCGCTTGATATGATGAATGCCTGACAGGTTTAATGGTCTGCCAGCATCTGCGCCGCGCTGCGGCGGGCGATCTCAACCGCATAGTTGGTGCCGCGATCCCAGGGGTAGACCTGGCTCATGCTGGCAAAATACAGCCCTTCCAATGGGGTGCGGATGGCGGGGATGTTGCGCGAATGGTTGCGCAGCGGCACCGGCTGGGCGTAGTGGGTGCGGAACAGCCAGCTGGCGCGCACCCAATCCGGCTCAAAGCGCGGGTTGACGTGCCGCAAGGCCGGCAGGAAGCGCTCGAGCAATTCTTCCTTGCTCAGCTTGAAATACTCGTGGTCGTTCTCGAGATAATCGCCGCAGTACAGGATGTGGTCGCCGCCGAAGTATTCGGGCGAGAGGAAGTTGGTGTGCTCGACCAGCGCCAGGAAGGGGAACCCGGCTTTCTTGGGCAGGTTGAACCAGTAGTAGCCCTTTTCGGAAAGCTGGTGGCGCACGGCCAGCACCATCACCACCGCCCCCAGGTTTTTGAGCGCCAGCAGCCCGGACAGATACGCTTCGGGCAGGGCGGGCGCCAGGCGCGCCAGCAGCGCCGGCGAGACGGTCGCCAGGCAGCGCTCGTAGCGCTGCTCGCCCTGGCCGGGCACCTGAAGCCCCAGCCCGCCGCCGGGCAGCGGGTCGATGCGCTCGACCGCCGTGCGTAGCTGGATGCGCACGCCGCGCTGGCGCAGGTGATCGGCGAAGTCGTCGGCGAAGGCCTGAAAACCGCCTTCATAGGTGGCCAGTTGGGTGGTGCGTGAGTGCAGACGCGCCCACATCCAGGCCATGTTGACCTCGTGGGCGTAGCGTTCGCCGAACTTGCCAACCATCATCGGCGCCCACATCTCTTCGTACACCGCTTCGCCGGCCCATTTGCGCATCCACGCTTCAACCGTGACGCTTTCGAGCGGCGGCCAGTTGTTGGTCAGGCGCAGATACAACCCCACCAGCCCAAAGCGAATCTTGTTGATCCCCCACCCCAGGCCGGGGTACATCAGGGCGGCGAGGATCGAATCAAACGGGTAGAACTGGTCTTTGTGGTACATGACGGTGTAGGGCCGGCGCACGACGACCTTGTGTTTGAGCCCCAACTCGTCGATCAGCCCCATCATCGAACGATCGGAGGTGAACCAGTGATGGTAAAACTGCTCGACCGACCACTGCCAGTGCGGTTCTTTGAAACCCACCGCCAGCCCGCCCACCCGTTCGGAGGCTTCGTAGATGGTGACGCTATGCCCGGCGTTGACCAGATCGTGGGCGGCGGCCATGCCGCCAAAGCCTGCGCCAATGATGGCAATGTTCATGGTGTGCTCCTATGCCTCACTACGGGCATTTTCCAGTGCTTTGCCCCAGCGCAGCGGCTGGCGCAGATAGTAATAGGCGCCCAGAATGGTGATGGGGAACCACAACGCCACGTGCAGGACGAGCGTGTAGCCGGCGGCCACCTCGCGCCCCACGCCGTAAGCGACCAATACGGCGATGCCGGGGGCGTCAAAGGTGCCGACGTAACCGGGGGCCGAGGGCAGCGTGGTGGCCAGGTTGACGATACCGTTCATCAGCATCAGCGCAAAAAAGCTGACTTCAAACGAGAAGGCGTGCATCACAAACCAGTACTTGCCGGTTTCGAGCAGCCAGATGATGGCGGTGGTGAAGAAGATCATCAGCGCTTCCTGCGGCGAGCGCAACGACTCCAGGCCGGTGAGGAAACGCAGCGCGATGGCGCGCACCTTCTCGCGCCAGCGGTCGGGCAGCAGACGGTCGATCAAGAAATTGACCACCCGTTCGGTGACCAGCGGGAACATGGCCGCCAGCAGGAAGACCAGCAGGGCAGCCACGAAAACGCCGGCGCCGATCAGCGCCAAATCCTGAATGTTGCCGACGAAACCCGAGTCGGCGGTCAGGCGGGCCAGTTCGGGCAGGTTGAGGAAGACGAAGGCCAGCATGACCACGCCGTCAAAGATGCGTTCGACGATGATGGTGGCCAGCGAGGCCGAGACCGGCACCCCCTCGCGATCCTTGAGGATCACGGCGCGCAGCACCTCGCCGGCGCGCGCCGGGTAGATGTTGTTGCCCATGTAGCCGATGGCCACAATCGGGAACATGCTGGCGGTGGAGATGCGCTTGAGCGGACGCAGCAGGTAATGCCAGCGCCAGGCGCGCACCCACACCCCGATGAAATACACGGCGATGCCGGGCAGAATCCAGGCGTAGCGAGCGTGAACGATCGCCTGCCAGGCTTCTTCCAGCTTCATGCCGCGCAACGCCAGGTACAGAAACAGTACGCTGATCAGGATTCCAAGCACGAGCTGCCATCGTTTCTTCATGGCATACATTCTACCACGTTCGTCTGGGGATGAGAAACCGCACGGGCGGAGAGGCGACAAAGTCCGGTATAATATTTGCATGAACGTTTCTCCCCGGGCTGGGCGTATTCGCGTCTTGCTGGCCGATGACCACGCCGTGGTGCGGGCCGGTATCCGCCAATTCCTCGAACGCAGCGGCGATATCGAAGTAATTGCCGAGGCCGGCGATGGCCTCGAGGCGTGCGAACAGATCGCCCAACAGCCGCCGGACGTGGCCGTGTTGGATATCCAGATGCCGCGCCGCAATGGCATCGAAACCACGCGCTGGCTGCAGGCGCACCATCCCAACGTCGGCATCCTGATCCTGACCGCCTACGACGACGAGCCTTACATCCAGGCGGCCAGTCGCACCGAGGCGGTGATGCGCGCCGTCTCGCTCGGGTTGTTGCCCGCTGACCTGGCCGACCCGGCGGCAGGCGATTAGGCCGTGAGCGGTACGGCTCCACGGCAATCTTTTTCGCTGCCCGGTCTGCGCTGGCGTGGCTTCACCGTGCGGTTGTTGCTGATCACCGTTTTGCCGTTGACCGGCCTGCTGCTGGTGTTGGTGTTCACCAGCCAGACGCTCCATCACGATGCGATGCGCGCCCTGGTCGGCGAGCGCAATTTGCGCGCCGCCGCCGGCAGCCTGCGCGAGTACATCGGCGCCATCCACGCCCGCGAGGAGAGCGAACGGCTCGAACTGGCGCGCGAACTGCACGACGACACCCTGCAGGCGTTGATCGCTCTCAACCAGCGCCTGCAACTGGCGCAGTTGGAGCAGGCCGCGCCGGTCGAACGCGCCCGGCTGGCCGAATTGCAGCAGATGGTGACGCAGTCCATGCACAATTTGCGCCGCATGGTGCGCGGTCTGCGCCCGATTTACCTGGAAGACCTGGGGCTGGCCGCCGCCCTCGCAATGCTGGTCAAAGAAAGCCGGCGTGATGACGGGCCGGAGGTGCAATTACAACTCGAGGGCGAGCAACGCCGTTTGCCGGGTGACGTGGAACTGGCGTTATATCGCATGACGCATGAGGCGCTTTATAACGCCGTGCGTCACGCCCACGCCCGGCGGGTGGTGGTGCGCCTGGCCGGTACGCCGCAGCAGATCGAATTATGCATTTGGGACGACGGGCGAGGCTTTATCATCCCGGCGCATCCCGATCATTTTGCCCGCAGCGGGCATTTCGGCGTGCTGGGTTTGTACGAACGCGCCGCCCTGATTGGGGCGCGCCTGAAAATTGATGCGCAGCCCGGGCAGGGGACGACCGTGACGGTCGCCCTGCCCGTCCAGACGGACGACGACGGGCCGCCGGGAAGTGATACGTGAGTTTCTGGATTACCCTTGCAATTGTTACCGTTACCTATATCGGCATCGCCATTGGCCGCTGGCCGATCCTGCGCGCCAATCGCACCACCATTACCCTGATGGGGGTGGGGCTGCTGCTGGTGAGCGGGCAGATCGAGTTCGAGCAGATTGGCCGTTTTGTGGATATCGACACCCTGGTGCTGCTGTTCAGCATGATGGTCATCAACGCCAATCTGCAACTGGCCGGTTTCTTTGCGCTGGCGGGTGGGGCGCTGCTGCGCTGGGCGCGCACGCCGCGCCTGTTCCTGGCGCTCGAAATCGTCCTGGCCGGGGCGCTGAGCGCCCTGTTCCTCAACGACACTATCTGCCTGATGTTTACCCCGCTGGTGCTGGATATCATGCAGCGCGCCCGACGCAACCCGATTCCCTACCTGATCGCCCTGGCGACGGCCGCCAACATCGGCTCGACGGCGACGTTGACCGGCAACCCGCAGAACATGATCGTGGGAGTCGCCTCGGGCATTGCGTACGTCGATTTTGCCCGGGCGCTGACGCCGGTGGCGCTGCTGGGGTTGGGCGGCGTCTGGCTGACGCTGGTCTGGCTCTACCCGTGGGAATTGCACAACCGGCCGTTCGAAGCAGTGGAACAACCGCCGGTGGAGTTCAACCGCCCGCTGCTCACCAAATGCCTGCTGGTGGTGGCCGGGCTGGTGGCGGCCTTCCTGTTGGGCGTGCCGATCGCCGAGGCTTCCTTCCTGGCGGCCTGTGTCTTACTCTTCACCCGCCGGGTGCACCCGGAGAGCGTGTTCACCGAGTTCAACTGGGGGCTGCTGGTGTTCTTTGCCGGGTTGTTTGTCGTCACCGGTTCGCTGGAGGCCAACGGCGTGGCGCAGAAGCTGTTTGCGCTGGCCAACCTGGGGGCCGGGACCGGGGTGTGGAGCTTTTCGATCATCACCGTCGTGCTCAGCAACCTGGTGTCCAACGTGCCGGCGGTGCTGCTGCTCAAGCCGGTGGTGCCGGCCCTGTCTAACCCGACGGCGGGCTGGCTGACGCTGGCGGCGGCCTCCACCCTGGCCGGCAACCTGACGCTGCTGGGCTCGGTGGCCAACCTGATCGTGGCCGAAATTGCCATGCGCTGGCGCGTGCAGCTCGATTTTTGGGAGTACACCCGCGCCGGGGCCATCATCACCGTTTTCTCGCTGTTGAGCGGGACGCTCTGGCTGCAATTCTTCGTCTGGTAGGAGATTACCCTGTCGAACACACTCACCCCCAAACGTTTATTGTTACCGCTGGGCCTGGCGGTCTGCCTGTCGTTGTTTGGCGATCTGTCGCTGTTTGCCGCCCTGGCCACCCGGCTCGATACGGTCGGGCTGGGGGTGGAGCAAATGGGCATCCTGCTCAGCATTCACCGCCTGGTGCGCCTGCCGGCCAACCTGGTGGTGGGCTACCTGATGGATCGGGTCGGGCGGCGGCCGTTGTTCCTGCTGGGGATGGTGCTGGCGGTGCTGTCCAGCGCCGCCTATGGGCTGGTGCACGGCTTCTGGCCCTTCCTGTTCAGCCGGGTGGCGTGGGGGTTGGCCTGGGCGTTGATCAATGTGGGTGGGATGAGCATGGTGCTGGACGCCAGCACGCCCGAAAACCGCGGCCATTGGAGCGGCTTGTACAACATCTGGATGTGGGCCGGCTACGCCGCCGGGCCGTTGATCGGCGGCGTGCTGGTGGACGTGATCCAGTTCCGCCCGGCGATGCTGGTCTGCGCCGCTTTTTCGGCCGTCGGGCTGGCGGTGGCCCTGCTGCGCCTGCCCGAGACGCTGCCCCCCGCCCGGCGGCACGCCGCCACGGCGAACGTGGGCCAGCGTCTGGCCGGGCTGTGGCAGCACGCCAGGACGCTGGTGCTGCACAACCCGGCGGCGCGCACGACGATGGCGCTCTTTTCGCTCAACCTGTTCGTGGGTGACGGTATCCTGCTGGCGACGTTGACGCTGCTGCTCACCCAGCGCCTGAGCGACCAGTTGAGCATTGGGGTGGCCTCGGCCAGCGGTATGCTGCTGGCGCTGCGTTCGCTGGCGGCCGCCTTTTGCGGCCAGATGGGCGGGCGTCTTTCGGACGGGCGCGGCGGGCGGCGGCCGGTCATCCTGGCCAGCCTGGTATTGAGCGCCGCCAGCATGGCGCTGCTGGCTTACGCCGCCAGCCTGCCGCTGGTGGTGATTGCCATCCTGGCCGGGGCAGCCGGGGCCGGGACGGCCATTTCGACGCTGGCGGCGGCGATGGGCGACGCCCTGCCCGCCGGCCAACAGGGGGCGGGGATGGGCGTCTATTCAACCGCCGGCGACGTGGGCAGTTCGCTGGGCCCGCTGCTGGCGTTGAGCCTCAGCCCGCGGGTGGGTTTGCAGTCCATCTACCTGGCGGGGGCGCTGTTATTGCTGCTGGGGGCGGCCTTCCAGCTTCGGGTACGGCCCGCGGTGAAGGCGCAGGGGAACACCATTTCCTGAACGTTCAGGCAGGTAAGCATGTTGCATCTACTGGCCACCAAGTTTCACCGTCCTGCCCCGCACCCGCGGCGGGTGGCCCGTCCGCAGCTCACCCGGCGCTTGAACGAAGGGCTGGCGGCCGGCTGCCAGATCACGCTCGTCTCGGCCCCGGCCGGTTTTGGCAAGACCACCTGTGTGGCCGACTGGCTGGATGGGCTGCAACGGCCGGTCGCCTGGCTGGCGCTCGACCCCGGCGACGACGACCCGGCCAGTTTTCTGGCCTATCTGGTGGCGGCGCTGCAGCGCGTGGCGCCGCAAATTGGACGGGAGATCGAAAACAGCCTGGGCGCCGGTCAGACGCCGCCGGCCGAGGTGAGCGCCACGCTGTTGATCAACGATCTCCTGGCGCTGGAGTACGATTTTGTCCTGGCGCTCGATGATCTGCACGTGCTGCAGGATGACGCCATCCTGACCCTGCTGGAGAAATTGATCACCAACCTGCCGGCGCATCTGCACCTGGTGTTGATGACGCGCGAAGACCCGCCGCTGCCGCTGGCCCGTCTGCGGGCCAACCGCCTGCTCAACGAGCTGCGCGCCGGCGATCTGCGTTTCAGCCAGCGCGAAGCGCAGCAGTTCCTGAACGATGGAATGGGGCTGCAACTGTCGGATGAGGACGTCGCTGCCCTGGAGAGCCGTACGGAAGGCTGGGTGGTCGGGCTGCAACTGGCCGGGCTGTCGATGCGCGGCCGGGCCGAGCCGGCCAGTTTCATCGCCGCCCTGAGCGGCAGCCACCGCTACATCCTCGGCTACCTGACCGAAGAAGTGCTCGGCCGGCAGCCGGAGGAAATCCAATATTTCCTGCTGCAAACCTCGATCCTCGAACGCCTGAACGGCGACCTGTGCGACGCCGTTACCGGGCGCAGCGACGGCGGCCGGTTGCTCGAACGCCTGTTTAACGCCAACCTGTTTCTGACCCCTCTGGACGACGAGCAGCGCTGGTATCGCTATCACCACCTGTTTGTCGATCTGCTGCGCAGCCAGCAGAGCCGCCTGCCCAAAGAACAACTTGCCGAACTGCACCGGCGCGCCGGCCGCTGGTATCGCCAGGCGGGCATGGCGGGCGAGGCCATTGCCCACGCCCTGGCGGCGGCCGATTATCCCGAGGCGGCGGCGCTGCTCGAACAGTACGCCATGCCCACCCTCTTGCAGGGATACGGCAAAACGGTGGAAGGCTGGATGCAGGCTTTGCCGTCGCAGTGGCAGGAGCGCAGCCCGCGTACGTGCCTGGCGTTTGCCTGGATGCACCTGCTGCGCGGCAGTTATGCCAGAATCGGCGCTTACCTGCAACTGGCAGACGCGGCGTTGAGCCGTCTGGACGAGCCGCCGGCGTTGCGCGCCGAGTGGCTGGCCCTGCGGGCCAACCTGTGCAACGTGCAGGGCCAACCGGCCGAGGGTCTGCGCCTGAGCCGGCTGGCCCTGCAAAACGCCCCGGCGCAGGACTTCTACGTCCACAGCCTGGCTTACCTGGGGCTGGGCGGCGCCTGCCGCCTGACCGGCGACTACGCCGGGCTGGTGGACGCCTACCGCCAGGCGATTCACTACGGGCGGGCGGCCGACAACATCCTGTGCGAAATGATGGCCGCTTCGGCGCTGACGCTGATGGCCATCCAGCACGGGCAGCTGCACCTGGCCGTCGAGACCGGTCGCCAGGCGATCGAGCGCATCGAACACGGGCGCGGCCCGACGCCGCCCATCGCCGGGACGGTCTACGGTACGCTGGGCATGGTGTATTACGAATGGAACATGCTCCGGGAAGCGCGCGCTCATTTTCTGCGCTCCGGCCAGTTGAGCAACCTGTCGGGGCACAACGCCGGGGTGGTGTATACCCATGTGCTGCTGGCGCGCCTGGATCTGGCCGAAGGCGACCTGCCGCGGGCGGCGCACAGTATCCAGCAGGCGGCCGATTTGCTGGCGTCGGGCGTCCCGGCCTGGCTCAAGCCCGAGGTGATCGCGCAACAGGTGCGCATCTATCTGGCGCAGGGTGAACCCGGACTGGCCGGAGCGACCCTGGCGGCGCACGGGCTGGCGCTTGCGGCGTTGCAACTGCCGGACGAGGCGGCCATCCAGCCGTTGGAACTGCTTTACCTGGCGGCGCTGCGCGTGGTGTTGGCCCGCGCCGGCGGGGCGCCCGACCCCGAAGCGCTGACCGTGGCCGGGCAGTTGATTGCCAACGCTCAAAAGGGCCGGCGCTCCGGGGTGGCGTTGCAGGCGCTGCTGCTGCGCGCCCGGCTGTACGCTGCCCTGGGTGAGGGCGCCGCCAGCCAGGAAGACCTTCGGGCGGCGCTGGCGCTGGGCGAGCCGGAGGGCTACCTGCGCATTTTTGTCGACGAGGGCCCGCAGCTGGCCGGGCTGCTGCGCCTGTGCCTGGGAGACAGCCCGCAGCCGGCTTATCTCAAACGTCTGCTGGCGGCCTTTCCGGACGACCCTGCTGCGGCGGGTGTGCGCAGCGAACTGACCGAGCGCGAGCTCGAGGTGCTGCGCCTGATGGCCGGGGGGTTGAAATATGAAGAAATTGCCGGGCGGCTGGTCATCACCGTCAACACCGTGCGCTTCTACGTCAAAGAGATCTACAGTAAGCTCGGCGTCAACAACCGCACCCAGGCGGTCGAAACCGCCCGCCAGCGCGGCTGGCTGTGAACGCCGGCCGCCCCGCAGCCCAGCACTTTTTCTAAAACCACATCCTGGGCAGGGATAAACCACATCTTTGTGTGGGCAAATTTTCTCCCAATTTTGCTAAGCTATCCATAGCGAAAACGATCGCGGAATGAGCCTATCCGTGAGGAGAAAATGAGCACAATGGATGACGTTTGCATTTACCAGATTCAGATTTACGAGCAGATGAGCGCGGCCGAGATCGAGCGCTTCGCCCCACCCGGCTTGCAACTGGCGCCGGCCGGCAACAATACCACGCTGCTCAGTGTGCGCAGCGATCAGGCCGGTCTGATCGGCCTGATCCGCCAGCTGCACGGGTTGGGGTTTACCCTGCTGTCTATCCGGCGCCTTTTGCCCGAAAGCGACGGGCAGGGTAAGGCTGCGCTTTTGTGAGGGATGACATGAAAACAAGTAAAAGGATCGTTGGGCTTTCTATCTTGATCGCCGTTCTGGCGCTGTTGGTCGCCGCCGGCGGGTTGTTCTGGCCGGGAGCAGGGGAGCCGTACCCCTTTACCAGCCTGCGCGGCCAGACGGTGCAGCTGGACGGCCGCGGCCTGTATCGCTACGACACACAGCTTACCGCCGCCTCCTTCCGCGGCGGCGACGTGATCACCCTGTTCGTGGCCGTTCCCTGGTTGTTGATCGCGTTGGGCCGCTACCGGCGCGGTACGCTGCGCGGCCGGCTGCTGTTGAGCGGGGCGCTCGTTTACCACCTGTACAATGCGGCTTCGCTGGCGTTGAGCGCCGCCTATAACCCCTTCTTCCTGGTTTACCTGGTGTACTTTTCTGCCAGTTTGTTCGCCTTTGCCTTTGTACTGGCGTCCGTCGATCTGTCTGTGCTCGAAGCGCACCTTGCGCCCGGCATGCCCCGCCGCGGCATCGGCGCCTTCATGATCGCCACCGGCGTGATCCTGACGGGCGTCTGGCTGCTGGACGTCATCGGCCCCATCCTGCAAGGCGGCGTGCCGGTCGTCTTGGGCAGTTACACCACCGTGGTCACCTACGTGCTCGACCTGGGGGTGATCGCCCCGGCGGTTACCCTGTCGGGGGTCTATATTCTGCGCCGTGCGCCGTTGGGTTATCTGCTGGCTGCCCCGCTGTTGATGCTCAACGTCGTCATCGGCCTGGTGGTGGCGACGCAGACCATCGTGCAGCGGTTGGCGGGCGTGACGTTGAGCGCCGGCCAGATGATTGCCTTTGTCGGCTCGTTCATTGCCATGAGCCTGGTGGCCTGCCGGGTGACGTATGTCTACCTGCGCAATATCAAACCCTGATCCTTTTTGCCGGAATAAGAAAGCGCCATGAAAACTGTCCTGATCCTCCTCGTTGTGCTGGGCGCAGTGAGCGCCCTGATCTGGTTGGGGTTGAAGATCAACCCCGCCCCATTTCCTGCCTTTCCACAGGCGACGCCAGAACTGAAAACCTTTGCTCTGCCTGCCGGTCTGCCGGCGCCGGTGGAGCGTTTCTATCGCAAAATGTACGGCGAGCGTCTGCCGGTGATCGAGACGGTGGTGATGAGCGGGCGGGCCACGCTGCGCCCGTTCGGCAGCCTCAGCCTGCCGGGACGCTTCCGCTTCACCCACGACGTCGGGCGCGGCTACCGTCATTACATCGAGGCCAACTGGTTCGGCCTGCCGGTTATGAAGGTCAATGAGCGCTATGTAGACGGCAGCAGCTATTTCGAACTGCCCTTTGGCGTTTCGCAGGGGCCCAACTTGAACCAGGCCGCCAATCTGGGCATGTGGGCCGAACTGTCCTGGACGCCGTCCGTCTTCCTTAGCGCCCCTGGCGTGCGTTGGGAAGCGCTCGACGACGCCAGCGCCATCCTGGTGGTGCCTTTTGAGCAGAGCGAGGAACATTTTGTCGTGCGTTTTGACCCGCAGAGCGACCTGCTGCGTTATATGGAGGTGATGCGCTACAAGAATGAGAACAGCACGGCAAAATCGTTGTGGATCACCGAGGCGCTCAGCTACGGCGTGTTGGATGGGACGTCGACCGCGGTGCGTGGTTCCGCCACCTGGCTGGAAGACGGCAGCCCCTGGGCGATATTTACCCTGGAGGAGATGAAGTTCAACGTGGACATCCGCGAATATCTGCGCGCCCGCGGCCAATGATCCGAGTTGGTGCAATGAGTTGACAAATTTATTAATAGCATTTTTTCTGTTTGTGCTACAATAGAAATTGATATTTCTGCGTTCATCACACAAACTTGCTTCGTTCAAAAAAAAGCGAGGAGCAAAGTGTTCATGAAATCCAGCAACGAACAGATAATAGCCGAACTGCGGAGTGCGCTTGAGGCCGGGCAAGAAGTTGAAGTGTTGAATTTCTACAAAGGCATTCCGTTCACCTCTCACGCGCGTATGAAAAGCGTTGAAGGTGAAAATATCGTCCTGGAAGTTGCTCCACCTGGATCGGTTTGCCTGCAGTGGGAGCAACAAACCTGGCTGTTGTGTGATGAACCGTTGAACGCCATTCAGGCCACGGTGGTTGAGTTCGATATTCTCAAGGGCCTGGTCAAGGTTACCGGTTTGTCTTACCTGAACAATCGTCTCGGGCGCCGCATGATTGCCCGGGTGGAGCCCGCCCAACCCATGCCGGCGACATTGGCGATCAATACCGATCGGATTCAGGTCGAAGTGGTGGACGTGTCCATCGAGGGCCTGGGGATCGTCACCAACCCGCCGCGCCCGGATTACGAATTCAAGCGCGGCGATGTTGCCCGGTTGAGCATGCAGATGCCCTTTGGCCCGCTGAACTGTATCACCACCATCCGCAACATCACCCCGGCGGGCGACTCGCCGCGGCTTTCGCTGGCCTTTAACGAAGACCTGCCTGAACAGGCCGAAATCCTGCGCTACATCTCGCAGCGGCGTATGGAAATTGTCAACGAAGTTCAGCATAAATACGAGGCTCTGCTCGCCGCGGCCAGGAAACGCTAACCCGTCCCTGTCACGCCCAATGTCCGATAGAGCAGAGCCCGGCCCCCGGCGCTCTGCTTTTTTATCCACACCATGCCTGTGAGGGAACCCATGCTAACCGTTTACGCCGATGTTCACCAGTTCTTACAGCACAACCAGGCCCGCCTGGAGCAGGAAGAATCCGCCAACAACCTGATGTTGGGTATCTGCCTGCGCCTGCGGCGTTTTCCCGAACGCATTCAGACGCCGCCGCTCTTCTTCAGCGTCAGCGAGCAGGGGGGCGAACTGGTTGCCATCCAGACTCCGCCGCACAACCTGATCGTTCACGCGCAGGGCGAGGCGGCGCCGGCCCTGGCGGCGGCGCTGGCCGCGCACCTGCACGCCCACGGGCACAACCTGCCCGGTGTGTTGGGCCCCAACGCCGCGGCGGGGGCGTTTGCCGCGGCCTGGAAAGCAGCGCACGGCTGCGATGTGGTCACCGGCATGCGCCAGCGCATCTACGAATTGCGCCAGGTGATCCCCCCGCCGCAGCCGCCGCCCGGTTCCATGCGTCCGGCGCAGATGAGCGACAGCGATCTGCTGGTGGCGTGGACGGCTGCCTTCCAGGCCGAGGCGCTGGGGGATGAAAGCCGCGCCGGGCTGGTGGAGGCGACGCACAACCGCATCCACGACGGCGATTTGTTCGTCTGGCAGGACGGCGGCCCGGTTTCCTGTGCGCTCAAATCGCGCCCGACGCCGCACGGCGCTACGGTCGGCATGGTGTACACCCCGCCGGAACTGCGCGGCAGAGGTTACGCCAGCGCCTGTGTGGCGGCGCTCAGCCAGTTGATCCTCGACTCGGGTAAGCAATTCTGCAACCTGTTCACCGATCTATCCAACCCGGTCTCGAACAGCATCTACCAGAAGGTCGGCTACCGGGCGGTGTGCGATTACCTGGAGTATCACTTTGTTTGATCCGCCCGCCGTTCTGGACGAAACCAGTTACCCGCGGGCGCTGGCGGCGCTGGCCGGTCAGGACGCCGACCTGGCCCTGATCCTGGAGCGCTACGGCCCGCCGCCGATGTGGGAACGCCCGCCGGGCTTTGCCACGCTGCTGCACATCATCCTCGAGCAGCAGGTCTCGCTCGCCTCGGCCCGGGCGGCCTTCGAGCGGCTCAAGCAGGCGGCCCAGCCGCTCACCCCGCAGCGCTTCCTGGAATTCGACGACGAGCAGTTGAAGCGCATCGGTTTCAGCCGGCAAAAGACGCGCTACGGGCGCATCCTGGCTGCGGCGCTGTTGCGCGGCGAACTGGATCTGGAGGCGCTGACCGGGCTGCCCGACGCGGAGGTGCTGGCGCGCCTGACGGCCATCACCGGTATCGGCGCCTGGACGGCGAACATTTATTTGCTGATGGCGCTGCTGCGCCCGGACGTGTGGCCGGTTGGCGACCGGGCGCTGGCGGTAGCGCTGCAACAGGTCAAGGGCCTGGAGCGCTGCCCGAGCGGCGAAGAAATGGCTGCCCTCGGGCAGACCTGGCGCCCCTGGCGGGCGGTGGCGGCGCGCCTGTTCTGGCACGACTACCTCAGCCGCGGGCGCCATTGAACCCGGCGCGCCAGGGCTGGCCGGAAAGGTTGCCGCAGTGCGGCCAATCGAGTATATTCAAGGCAAACCTGTGTTCAGCCCGGTAAGGCGGAGGAAATATGAAGCGTTCATCTTCGTTTGACGAGGCGCCCATTCTGCCCGAAGATTTTCTGGCGGCCTATGACGAGGGCGTGCAGGAAACGGCGCTGCGGGCGCGGCGCCTGATCCTGGAATGTCTGCCGCAGGCGGTCGAACGCGTCCACCCCGGCGCAAAGACGATCGTCTACAGCCTGGCCGGGCAGACGGTGTGCACCCTGGCCCCGCTCAGGGCCGGCGTCCGGCTGGCGTTCGCCGCCGGTCTGCCCGATCCACAAGGTGTGTTGCAGGCGGGCCGTCTCAGGTTGAACAACGCCGGCGAGGTGAACGATCCTGCGCTGCGCGCCCTGCTGCTGGCGGCAGGAGGGATAGGGCCTGCCGTCTGATCCAACACAACCACGGGAGGGAGCATGTCCATCTACCTGGTGCGCCACGGCCAGAGCGAGGCCAACGTGCGCCGTGAATTCTCGAATCGCGGCTGGAAACACCCGCTGACCTCCGCCGGCGAGGCCCAGGCCCGCGCCCTGGCGCAAAGCGACGCGCTGCGCGGCGCCCACATCCGGCGTATTTACACCAGCCCGCTGCTGCGCGCCGTGCAAACCGGTGAAATCCTGGCGGGCGGGTTGGGCTGTCTCTGCCAGGCGGCGCCCGAACTGGGCGAATTCGACTGCGGCGAACTGGAGGGGCGTTCAGATGACGCCGGCTGGGCGTTGTACGCCGAAATCGTGCGCGCCTGGCTGCTGGATCGTCAATGGGGCCGTTCCTTTCCGGGCGGGGAGAGCTACGACGATATGCGCGCCCGTTTTGTGCCCTTTGTGCAGCGCTTGAGCGCCGCCGGCGAAAACGTGCTGCTGGTCGGGCACGGCGGCACCTACCGCTGTATGCTGCCGCTGGTGATGGACAACCTGACGGTCGATTACGTCGAGCGGCAGCACCTGCCCCACGCCGCCCTCATCCGCTGCGAACGGCTGGAGGATGGCCGGCTGGTCTGCCGGCGCTGGCGCGAGACCCCGTTGAGCGCCGCAGAACTGCACAGCGGCCGCCTGCGCCTGCTGCCGCTGACGGCCGGGCAGTTGCAGCGCTACCTGGACGATCCGGCCGGGTTGGAACAGGAACTGGGCCTGCCGCTTTCCAGGGCGGTGCTGAGCGAGGTGGTGCAGCGCGCCATCCAGGCCAAGGTCGTCCGCATGCAAGACGTCTCCTGCGATTTACAGCGCTGGCACACCTACTGGCTGGTGATCGAAAACGCCGGCAGCCGCGGCGTCGGGCTGGTCGGTTTCAAGGGCCTGCAACCGGGCGGCATGACCGAGATTGGCTACGGCATCGACCCTGCCGTTCAGGGCAACGGTTACGCCAGCGAGGCGGTGCGCGCCCTGTGCGATTGGGCCTTCCGCCAGGAACGTTTTTCGATGGCGCAGGCGGTGGTTAAGAAAAATAACCCGGCTTCGCTGCGGGTCTTGCAAAAGTCGGGCTTTTATCTGTATGATGAAGATACCGATGCGCTTTACTGGCGCATCGAGCGGGAGCGGGCGGTATGATGGGTCTGGTACGCAGCGCACTGCACGGCCTGGTGCTGGCGGTGATGAACATCGTCTTCATTTTGGCCGGTTACGGGCTGCACCGCTGGTATCCGGGTACGGATCAGGTGGCGGTGCAGGCCCCGCTGGCGGCTTTGCTGACCATCGCCGCCTTCTGGTTGTGGGTGCACCTGAGCCCATTCCTGCTGCCTACCGCTTTGTGGCTGCAAGGCGCCGGGCAGTACTTTGGCGCTTTTCTGTTCAGTTTTGCGTGGGTGCCGCTGTTGTTCGTGCCCGTGCACTATCTGATGCCAAGCACACCCAGCGCGTTCGATAACATGCTGATCATCTGGGTCTTTCAGGTGCCGGTCAATTTTCTGGCGGTGCTCATCGCCCGGCGCTGACGCTCAGGCGCGGCGCAGCCAGACCTGCATGGGCCCCGCCTGGCGGTTGGCCCAGGTGTAGTAGGGGATGGCGGTCAACGTCACCGGCCGCGGTGCACCGGCCGGCGCACACGGGCGGTATAGCTCCGTTCCCCAGCCCTCGTCTGCCGGATCGATCTGCGCCGGGCCGCACAGCGCCACCACGCCGCCCAACAGATCGGGGCGCGGCTCGGGCTGCAATTCGGCCTCGTCCGGCAGGATCAGGCTGCGGGCGTCCAGGCCGGGGTGGTCGGCGCTCTCCACGCAGTACAACAGCGGGCCGCGCATCAGCGCCACGCGCCCCTGGTTCTCGGCCACATCCGGGCGGCAGACCAGGCGGCGTACCGGCATGGGCAGGCTGAAGCGCAGTTCGTCGCCCGCCTGCCAGTCGCGCCGGATCTCGAGATATCCCCCGGCGCCGAGCTGCGCCGGGCAGGGCTGGCCGTTGAGCGCCAGCGTCCAGCTTTGCGGCTGATCGGCCGTGCACCAGCCGGGCAGGCGCAGGAACAGGCTGTATTTGCCCGGCGTGTCCAGGTGCAGGTCGATCTCACCCGACCAGGGATAATCGCATTGCTGTTCGATGCTGACGTTACGCCCGTCCGGCAGCGGGATTTCGGCCCGGTTGGCGACGTACAGATTGACCCACAGCCCTTCGTCCGAAACGCTGTATACGTAGCCGGGCAGGCTGGCGAGGGTGCGCGCCAGGTTGGCCGGGCAGCAGGCCACCTCGAACCAGCGTTCGCGGCGGTGACAGCCGTCGTCGCTGAGCGGGTTCTGATAGTAGTATTCCAGGCCGTCCAGCGAGACGCCGGCCAGCGCCCCGTTGAACAGCGCCCGTTCGATCAGGTCGACGAAGCGCGCCTGGCCTTTGAGCAGGAACATGCGCCAGTTCCACATCAGGTTGGCGACCGAGGCGCAGGTTTCGGCGTGGGCGCGCTGGTTGGGTAGTTCGAAATCGCGCCCGAAACCCTCGGTTTCATAGCGCGAGCCCAGCCCGCCGTGCACGTACATCTGGCGCTGCACCATGCTGGCCCACATGCGTTCGAGGGCGGCATCGAGGGCCGCCTCGCCCGTTTCGGCGTACAGGTCGGCGGCGCCGCAGTTGAGGTACACGGCGCGCACCGAATGGCCTTCCAGGCGCTGCAGCTGGCGGAAGGGGACGTGATCCTGGAAATAATCCGGCTCGCGGAAGCCGATGGGCTTGTACATGCGCTTCTGGCCGCGCGCCCCGATGAAAAACGCGGCCAGATCGAGATAGCGGCGCTCGCCGGTCAGGCGGTAGAGTTCGACCAGGGCCATCTCCACCTCGGGGTGACCGTCGGCGTCGAAGGCGTTGTGGCGGGCATGCGGGCCAAAGTAGGCGCACAGGTGGTCGGCCAGCCGGGCGGCGACCGCCAGCAGGCTGGTTTTGCCGGTCACGCGCCGGTGGGCGATGGCCGCCTGAAAGAGATGCCCGGCGCAGTACAGTTCGTGCAGGTCGAAATTGGTAAAGCGCAGCCCGGCGCGTTTGCCGGTGAAATAGCTGTCCAGATAACCGTCGCTCTGTTGGGCGGCGGCCACCAGGGCGATGGCGGCGTCCATCTGCGCCTCCACTGCCGGGTCGGGCCCCCAGGCCAGGCTCCAGGAAGCGGCTTCGAGCCACTTGTACACGTCGGTATCGTTAAAATACCAGCCCTCCGACTCGCCCGGCAGCAAACCGGCCGCCTTGCGCAGATTGTCGAAGCGCCCGGTCTCTTCACACAGGCGGTATTGGGCCGGGATCATCACCCGGCGGTTGAGCTCCTGGCGCGGCGCCCAGAAGCGGTCGGTCAGGCGCACGGCATCGACGGGAACGGGGCGCAGGCGCGCATGCGGGCTGTGGCGGGTATCGACGACTACGGCTGTAGACATAGGGGCCTCCTGAGGATCAAGGATGGCTCAAATTGTATCGCACAGCCGGCGCGCCTGGAAGGGC
>CAZHTS010000008.1:0-90168 GCA_964535315.1 uncultured Anaerolineaceae bacterium | reverse complement strand
TGAAAAACGTACCGTTTTATTGTAATCTAAATCAACAGGCATTATAATACACTCACAATTGCAAAAAGTTGCAATAACAAAAATTCTCAACAAGGAGTCGGACAATGCATTATTCACCTGTTGCCATGCACATCCCCGACGGATTTTTATCCGTACTTGTATCGCTAATCTTATGGGGAATTTCTCTGATCTGTATCTATATCGCCTTACGGCGTGTGAAAAATCAGTTAGGCGAACGCGAGGTGCCCTTGATGGGCGTGCTGGCGGCCGCCATCTTCGCCGGCCAGATGCTCAATTTCAGTGTCAGCGGCGGTACTTCGGGACACCTGCTGGGCGCCGCCCTGGCCACCATCTTACTGGGCCCGTGGGCCGCCATGCTGGTCATGACCTGCGTGGTATCCGTCCAGGCGCTCATCTTCCAGGATGGTGGGCTGTTGGCGCTGGGGGCGAACATCTTTAACATGGGCGTCGTCGGTGTAGCCGTCGCCCATTTCACCTATCAAACTGTACGGCGCCTCACCGGCGACAAATCCTGGGGATTGGTTATCAGTGGGTTCGTGGCCGGCTGGGCATCGATTTTCATCGCCGCACTGGCAGCCGCCTTGCAACTGGCCCTATCCGGCACTTCGCCTGCCAACATCGCCGTCCCGGCCATGGCCGGCATCCACGCCCTCATCGGCGTTGGCGAAGGATTAATCACCGCCGGGGCGCTGACCTTTGTTTACAACGCCCGCCGCGACCTGCTGGTCACGAGCAACACTGCCAACAACAGCAAGGCCATCTGGGTCGGCGGCCTGCTCATCGCCATCCTGCTGACCGTGCTCTCCCCGTTGGCCTCCAGCCACCCGGATGGGCTGGAATGGGTCGCCGAACAGACCGGTTTCCTGGAAATGGCGCAAAATCCGGTATATAATATCATTCCAGACTACGTTCTCCCGGGCGTCGAAAACGAAGCCGTTGCCACCATCGCGGCCGGGATCATCGGCACCCTTATCGTCCTCGGCGTCTCACTGGGCATTGCCTACAGTCGCCGTCAAAAACAGGTCAAAGCTTGACACTTCACATCAGTTTTCTGGACCCCTATCAAACCGGTCAAAGCGTCATCCATCGCATGGATGCACGTGTAAAGCTGCCTCTGGCGCTGGCATTCATCCTGACCTGCGCATTGACTCCACCGGGGGCGTGGTCCGTCTATCTGCTGCTGTTTGCCCTGGCAATGGCAGTCAGTGTGCTCTCCGAATTGGGGTTGTCGTATGTACTGAAAAGGGCGATGATCCTTTCATCGCCCTTTATTTTAGCAATCCTTCCTCTGCCTTTTACCGTCGCGGGCCCACCCTTGATTTCTTTGCCGCTCGGGTTCACCGAACTGACGATCAGCACCCCTGGCGTGATCCGCTTCATCAGCATCCTGGCCAAATCATGGATATCGGTTCAAATTGCTATCCTGCTGGCCTCAACCACCCAGTTTCCAGATCTGGCCTACGCATTGCGTTCTCTGCGCATTCCCCCTTTATTGGTTTCAATCATTGGATTGATGTGGCGTTATCTCTTCCTGATAGCCGACGAGACTCTGCGACTGTTGCACGCCCGCGCCGCACGCAGCAGTGAAAGCGAGATACCCGGGCTTAAGACTGGCGGCACACTGGCCTGGCGCGCCGGTGTAACCGGCGGCATGGCGGGCAATTTGTTCGTGCGTTCGCTGGAACGCAGTGACCATATTTATGCTGCAATGCTGGCGCGCGGTTATGATGGCGAAACGCGCATTCTGCCCCCACCGGCCATCACCCCACAACAACGCAGCGTGTTGTGGAGCGGGCTGTTCTTATTATTCTCCATCTTAATCATCGCACTGCTTTTCTGGGGATAATCATGACTCTCGCTGTCGAAATCCAGAATCTATCCTTTTCCTATCCAGATGGCCACCGCGCCCTGAATGATATCAATCTCCGGGTAAAAAACGGCGAAAAGATCGCCCTGGTAGGCCCCAACGGCGCCGGCAAATCCACCCTCCTGCTCCACTTCAACGGAATTTTACAAAGCGAGACGGGCGCAGTTAAAATCTGTTCGCTGGATATCAACAAAACCAACTTGAAACGGGTACGCGCCCAGGTGGGGTTGGTATTCCAATCCCCAGAAGATCAATTATTCTCGCCCACCGTTTTTGACGATGTCGCTTTTGGCCCAATCTATCAGGGATTGGGGCGCCGGGAAGTTGAAGAGCGCGTGCAAAAGGCTTTAGCAGCGGTACACATGGAAGCGTATGTTTCACGCGTCTCCCATCATCTCAGCACCGGCGAGAAGAAGCGCATCGCCATCGCCACCGTGCTATCGATGCAGCCGGCCATTCTGGTACTGGATGAGCCCACCGCCGGGCTGGACCCGCGCGCCCGTCGCTCGCTCATCCATCTGCTGTATGAGCTCCCCCAAACGATGATTGTCGCCACACACGATCTGCACATGGTCGACGAATTGTTGCCCAGAACAGTGGTCGTTGATCACGGTCAAATCGTGGCTGATGGTCCTACCAACGAAATACTCCGAGATCAGGCGCTGTTAGAAAGCCACGGCCTGGAAAAAATTTAGCCGGCCGGTTTCTGTCCGTTTTTAGCCATACAATTGCAAAAATCGGACATTCTATTTTATAATCGGGGACAGAGGTGTTTCAATGAAAAAATTTTACGTCATGCGTTTGCCTGGATTACTTACAATCCTGGCTATTCTGGCCGCTACGCTTGGGCAGGTAATTACCACCGCTCAGGCCGCTGCCGCCGTTCCAACCCCACCTTTCTTTACGCCGTCGGACTGCATGATCGCTCTCGCTGCAAATGGGCAGGACGTGAAATGCGGTTATCTGACCGTTCCTGAACTGCACAAAAAACCCGAAGGCAAAACCATCCAACTGGCCGTAGTTATCATCAAAAGCAAGGACCCCAACCCGGCCCCCGATCCGCTCATCCTCGCCCAGGGCGGGCCTGGCGGATCTACCATCGACACATATGCTGAAGCGCTGCTGATGCCCACCTCGCGCATTCGCACCAACCGTGATATTATCCTGTTCGACCAGCGTGGCACCTACTATTCCAAACCCTCGTTGGTCTGCGACGAAACATACGATCTGGGCATTCGTACCCTCAATCAGGATTTGAGCGCCGAAGAAAACCTCAAACTATATGAAGAGGCGTTGAACGCCTGCCACGACCGCCTGACGCGATCCGGTGTTAATCTTTCCGCCTATAACAGCTTTGAAAATGCCGCCGATATCGAAGACCTGCGCAAAGCTTTAGGATACGAAAAGGTCAATCTATATGGCGTTTCTTATGGCACGCTGCTGGCCCTGCATACCATGCGCCAATATAGCGCCGGTTTGCGCAGTGTGATCATTGACTCGGTCGTTCCTCCGCAAACCAATTTCATCTTACAGGCTGCCCGCTCGCAAGATCGTTCGTTTGGCATGTTATTCCAGTCGTGCACCGAATCGTCAGACTGCAACACCAGTTACCCCGATCTCGAAAATGTCTTTTTTGCGCAGGTAGATCGCCTGAACGAAACACCGGTCCACTTTACCCTGACCGACCCGGAAAGCAGCGAAACACACGAAGCCCTGTTGAACGGCGACGGCTTTCAAAGCCTGATGTTCCAGATGTTATACAGCACAGAAGTGCTCCCTTATCTGCCAAAAGTGATCTATGACGCCCGCAAGAACGACTTCACCTTGCTCAAGCGCATCATGGAAATTCTGGTATTCGATCGTACCATGAGCTACGGTATGTATTATTCGGTCATATGCGCTGAAGACGCCGATTTCACCAGCAGCGACCTGGATCTCAGCGGCATCCGGCCGCGCATCGCCGATGGCGAGGAAGAAGATGTCCAAAGCGTGTTACGCACCTGCCAGTACTGGCAGGTCGACGCACTGGGCGAACAGGCCGACGAACCGGTAAAAAGCGACGTTCCCACCCTGGTACTGAATGGCAACTTCGATCCCATCACACCGCCTGCTTTTGGTGAAGCCGCCGCCGCCACATTGACACGCAGCTATCTGGTCACCTTCCCATTTGGCGGGCACGGCGCCATGATGAGCGGCGAATGCCAGGACAAAATCATCCTGAACTTCCTCGACAACCCGGATACAGCGCCAGATACCTCTTGCCTGGCAGACAATCAGCCCAAATATGTCACCCCCAAGAGTTTTGTGCGCACACCGGTGATCTACAAGCTGCTGACTCTGGATGGCCTCTCGGCTGCCGAATTCATCGTTTACCTTCTGGCCCTCCTCTTCTTGCTCGTCGGTCCGGCGGTGTGGTTCCTGGCATGGCTCATCCGCCTGATTCTCAAACGCAAGAAAGTCTCGCAGCCCTTCCTGGTGCGCCTCGGCCCATGGGTCATGACGCTCAACAGCCTGGTCTTACTGGGTTTCCTCACCGGCTTCATTATTGCCGTGGTGCAGGTGGTCAGCGATAACAATATGGTGTTTTTCTTTGGCCTGCCCGAAGCCTGGCGCCCACTGTTCGTACTCCCCGTTGTGGGGCTGATACTTTCCATGGCCATGTTGACCTACAGTCTGTTTAGCTGGGTTTACAAATTCTGGCCTATCTGGCAGCGCATATTCTACAACCTGTTAACCGGCGCCGCGTTACTTTGCATGTTGGTGCTGTCCCTCTGGCAAACCTTGCTGGTCTGGTTCTAACAGGCGTCCACACGCAACGACATTGAGAGTGTCCGCACCGGATCAGGGTGCGGACACTCTCATCTGATGGAATGTCCGCCGGCAAAACCTTTGCGCCGGCGAAGGCTGTGGTAAGATTCGGGCATATGAATGCAGCCCCTCAGCCGGCATGTTTTCAGATCGGCCCATTGCCCATCTATGGCGATCTCATCCTCGCCCCAATGGATGGGTATACCGATCAACCCATGCGCCGTATCGCCCGGCGCTTTGGGTCAGCCATGAGTTACACTGAGTTCATCAATGCCATGGAAGTGCTGTATGGGCATCCGCACCTGGAAAAACGCCTGACGTTTACCGCCGAAGAACGCCCCCTGGTCTATCAAATTTTCGACTCCGAGCCGGAGCGGATCATCCAGGCAGCCATACGCCTGCGCCAACGCAATCCAGACGTAATCGACATCAACATGGGGTGTTCGGCGCGTTCGGTTTCAGGGCGCGGCGCCGGCGCCGGCCTGTTACGGCAGCCCACAAAAATTGCCCAAATCTTCAACCACCTGACTCACATTCTAGATATCCCCATCACCGCAAAAATTCGATTGGGCTGGGACGAAGAGAGCCGCAATTATCTTGAAATTGCTCATATCGTAGAGGACAACGGCGGCGCTCTCATCGCCGTACACGCCCGCACGCGCTCCCAGACCTATTTTGGACAGGCCGACTGGCCCGCCATCGCCGAAATAAAACAAACGGTCAACATCCCCGTCATTGCCAACGGTGATGTGCGCACCACCGCAGACATCCGCTCCATTCAGGCGCAAACCGGATGCGACGCGGTCATGATTGGGCGCGGGTCTTTTGGCAACCCCTGGATTTTCGCCCGCCGCGAGCGGGACGAGGTGAGTATTGCCGAAACCCGCGCCGCCATGCTGGAACACTTGCAGGAAACACAAAACTTCTACGGCGATGAATACGGGATGATCGTGTTCCGCAAACATGCGCTGGGCTATCTCAGGCCCTACGCGATCCCGCCCGAACTGCGCCAGCGGTTATTAACCACGCTGGATCATCATGAATGGCTGGATACCCTGGACGCCATCTTCAGCCGGCAAAGTCGTACATAAACCGTTTGTTCTCAAGGAGGAGTCATGGAACTCGCCGCACTTACCGCTTTCCTACAAACCATCGTGCGCCAGCGCAGTCTGAGCGGCCAGGAACAGGGCGTCGTTCAGGCTATTCTGGCAGAAATGAAGACCCTGGCATATGACCGCGCCTGGGTCGACGAATACGGCAACGCAGTGGGCGCCATTGAAGGCTCACACCCTGGCCCCACCCTCCTGTTAGACGCCCATTGCGATGTCGTCGACGCCATTCCCTCCGACTGGTCGCGCCCGCCCTTTGAGGGGCGCGTTGAAGGCGACTGGCTTTACGGGCGCGGAGCAGCGGACACCAAGGCTTCACTGGCAGCCATGCTCCACGCTGCTGCCAGCATAGATCGGGCGCAACTGGCAGGCCGCATCGTCGTCTGCGCCACCGTCAGCGAAGAAGTAATGGAAGGCGGCAGCCTGAAACACGTCATCGATGCCGTCCATCCCGATTTTGTCGTCATTGGCGAAGCGACAGAACTCAATCTGAATCGAGGCGGCCGCGGGCGGGCCGAAATTATCCTGGAAACAACCGGTCGCTCGGCGCATTCCTCTTCGCCTCAGTTGGGTGTATGCGCCATTCATCGCATGCTGGAGGTCATCCACGCCATCGACCAGGCGCCCGTACGCAGCCACCCATTGATGGGCCCGGCGCTGATGGTATTGACCGACATCCTTTCGGAACCCTATCCTGGTCATTCGGTCATCCCAAACCGCTGCCGGGCCTCATATGATCTGAGGTTGCTCCCAGGCGACACCCCCGAAAGCATCCTGCATGGCATTCGTGCATTACCGGCTTTAAATCAAAACGACCTGTCCATTCACATCCTCGCCGGTCAGGAAACGACCTACACCGGCGTCATCATGCAGGCGCTCAAGTTCTTCCCCGCCTGGGTGTTTGCCGAAGACCACCCGTTCGTCCAGCAGGCCCTGCACGGTTTGCGTTGCTCCGGTTTACAACCAGAGCTGCGCGCCTACCGTTTCTGCACCAACGCCGCCTACAGCGCCGGCGTTGCCGGCATCCCCACCATTGGATTCGGCCCCGGCGCCGAGGGCGACGCCCACACCGTTGATGAGCGTATCTCCCTTACAGCCGTCATGCAGGCCGCTCAGGGCTATCGCGGCATCATTCAATCCGTGCTCGCTCAGGCTGGTGTCTGACGGGCCAGATCCAACGTCTCAACCGCATGACGCAGATGCGGGATGACAATGCTGCCGCCCACCACCAGGGCAACATTAAAGGCCTCATAGAGTTCTTCGTCGCCCCAGCCGGCCTCAATGCATTGTAAAATATGGTAGTCGATGCAATCGTTACACCGCAGCACCATCGAAGCCACCAGTCCAAGCAATTCCTTGGTGCGGGCGTCTAATGCGCCGTCCTTGTAAGCATTGGTATCCAGGTTAAAAAACCGTTTGATCCCCAGATGGTCAATCTTAGCGATGCGTCCGTTCATCCGTTTTCGATAGCTTTGAAACTCTTCCAGGCGTGTGGTCATCATCAACTCCTACAAAAAATGTAACCTCACTATATCACAGGTGTCGTCCAAACATCGCTTTATTAAAACGGCGAAAGGAAAGCGCCATGCAGCTCAAACAGCTCACTTCTTATCCACGCCCCACTGAAACCTACGAAGATGCAATCAGACGCGTTCAAGGGTTGAAAGAGCGCGACACAGTTGCCATCAACCCGCTCAGCCACAGCCTGTGTCTTACCCACGGCGAAAAGACCCGCTACACTGTGGTCTGGTTGCACGGCTACACCAGCAGCCCGGCCCAATATAGCCTGCTGGCGCAACGATGTTTCGCTCAGGGACACAACATTCTCGTGCCGCGCTGCCCACATCATGGCCTATCTGACCGCATGACTACCGAAACCTCCCTGCTAACTGCCGAAAAGCTGATCGCCTACGCCGATGAAGCCGTCAACATCGCCTGCGGATTGGGAGAAAAAGTAATTGTAGGTGGGTTATCCATGGGAGGCGTGATTACCGCCTGGCTGGCCCAACACCGCCCGGACATCCACCTTGCCCTGATCATCTCGCCCGCTTTTGGGGCCTACACCATTCCCACCCGGCTGACGCGATGGGCCACACAATTCCTGCTCGTTTCACCCGACCATTTCCGCTGGTGGGATTCAAAAGCCAAAGCCCAAATAGTCGGAGCCGCGCATGGTTATCCACGCCACTCCATGCGGGGCCTGGCCCAAATCTTTCGTCTGGGGTATGCCGTGCAACAACTTGCCCGGCACAGCAAACCATCGGCGCGCCAGGTATGGGTCATCACCAACCAGAATGACCGTGCCGTGAACAACACCCTCACCGCCCAACTGGTGCGAAGCTGGCAGCATGCCGGAGCGGACAATCTACACACCTACGTCTTTTCCAAAGATTTAAACCTGCCCCACGACCTGATCGAGCCCGAACACCCTTATCAGAAAATCGATCAGGTTTACCCGATACTTTCAGGCATCGTCCAGAATACACCCTGAGCCCCAAAATGCCAGCCATACGGTTGTTGAATGCCCTGTTAGCCCTCTTCTTCCGCCTGTTATACACCAGTTTCGCCTGGAGCTATGACCTGGTTGCCGCCATTGTCTCAGCCGGGCATTGGAAAGAATGGGTATATTCCGTTCTACCCTATCTACAAGGGAAACAGATTCTGGAACTCGGACATGGCCCCGGACACCTGCAAGCGCGCTTGGTTGAGCACGGCTATGCGACCTATGGCCTCGACGCCAGCCGCCAGATGGGAAAAATCGCTCACCGCAGGTTGTCCGGGCAGAAACAATCCCATCCTCCCCGGCTGGCGCGTGGATTGGCGCAGGCCCTGCCCTACGCCCGCCAGAGTTTTGACAGCGTTATCGCCACATTTCCAACCAGTTACATTATCGAAGCGGCCAGCCTGTCCGAAGTCTACCGGGTTCTACGCCCAAACGGAGTATTGCTAATCCTTCTGGCCGCCCAACCTACAGGGACAAAATTATCAGAACGGGCCACAGCCTGGCTATTTCGCATCACCGGCGAAGAGGGCCCTGACGCCCATACCGCCCCAAGGCTGGAAAATTTTTTCACCCAGGCCGGCTTCAATCCCCAGATACAATACCACCAGACTGCCAGCGCCCAACTCCTTTTCATCCTGGCCCGCAAGCCTGGGTAGCACCTCAAACATTACATGCACCCCTATGGATTTCTTTGATTTTGTTGTAAAATTCAAGCATGGAAATCCAGATCGCTGTTGCCAAAATCAATCAATATGACTCGCCTGAGAGTGGCGACACTCTCGAGGTCGTTGAGCGTCCCAACGGTGGGGTTTCTGTCGTTCTGTCAGACGGCCTATCCACCGGAAGAGCGTCTAAGGCCATTTCCACCATGGTGGTGCGCAAAACAATCAACCTGCTGGCAGAAGGGGTGCGCGACGGTATCGCCGCTCGTGCGGCATCGGATCATCTCTATACCGAAAAAGGCGGAAAAGAAACCGCTTATCTCAACATTCTCTCGGCTGACTTACAAACCAACACCCTGGTATTGGTACGCAACAACCCCACCCCCATTTTTATCGCCCAGGATGAGCGCATTGAATGCCTATCCAGCAACAGCGGCCCGATTGGCGGTTCGCGCAACATCCGTCCGGATATCCTTGAAATCCCATTAGAAAGTGGCACCACCGTAATCATGTATACCGACGGGCTGGTGAAAGCCGGGGCGGCCTATCAGGATGGATTGGATGTATGTACCCTGTTGACCGCCCTGATGGAAGATCAGGAGCCCGGTTGTCAGCAGATTGCGGATACCCTGCTCACCGAGGCCATCCGCCTGGATCAACGCCAGCCCAACGATGATATGAGCGTGGTTGTGTTGCGCGTTGTGGCACGCAATCCCGATACCATCCGGCGTATGACGGTGCGCCTGCCGGTTGTCAGCTCAAATACACGATATTGACGGTGAAACGGGTAGCTCACAAGTCTCTCTGGCGAAAGTGGCGCGCCAGCTGGCGCGATACTTTCCTGTTATGTAGAGAATTTGAGCGCCCTTTGAGCATGTTTGTGCTGATCGTTGCGGGCAGCGGCGTTGTTTATCATTATCTGGCGCAACGCGCCGGTGAAGCCATTGAAAGCATTCCTGCAACCATCTACCTCGTTTTGGGGCTGACCTTTTTGCAATCCGGGAGTGATTTTCCACACACCTGGTATTTGCAAATCTTTTATTTTCTGATGCCGGTGGCCGGCATCGCCATTCTCGCTCAGGGCCTGGCAGATTTTGGTGTGCTCTTTTTCAACCGGCGGGCGCGCGGAAAGGAATGGGAAATGGCCGTAGCTTCCACTTTTAACAACCACATCGTCTTGATCGGTCTGGGACACCTTGGTTTCCGCGTCGTAAAAAAACTATACGAAATGAACCAGGATGTCGTTGTGATTGAGCTGAACCCCAAGATCGAGCTGCTCGAAGCCGTGCGCGCCATAGGCATCCCGGTGATTGAAGATGACGGCACCCGCGAAAGTGTGTTAACCGCCGCCGGCATTCGCCGCGCCCGGGCAATTTTGTTATGTACCCAAAACGATAGCCTCAATTTGCAAATGGCGGTCAAGGCTCGCAACCTTAACCCCAAGGTCGAAGTTGTCGTGCGTATCTTCGATGATGAATTTGCCGAATCGCTGCACAAACAATTCGGCTTTCGCGCCCTGAGCGCCACCGGCATGGCGGCCCCCATTTTCGCCGCCTCGGCGGCCAATATCGACATTACCGCCCCCATCACCATCGATGGCCAGCCCAACAGCCTGGCCAGGTTGCAAATCGGTCCACGGTCTCACCTCAACCGCCGTTCCATTAATGATATTGAGGATCGCTACAAACTGAGCATCGTGCTTCTGACCCGCGATGGGCAATCCAACCAGCACCCGCAAGGTGATATTATCCTGTGCCCGGGGGATATTGTGGCCATCTTTGGCCAGCCCGACCAGATCAATCATCTCGTCCACGACAATCACGCCTGAACCGCCGCACAAAATTCCGCCCCTACTCATCCTGTATCTTTGCGAGTATAATCACCCCTTAGCGCCAGCCGTGACCCCGCGTACTGGAGGAATTGGCTGGCATCTGTGTGAATCGGAGGCATTACCCGCATGAGTCGACGTTACATTTACCTCATTCTCATCTTTGTTCTCCTGGCCGCAGTAATTTGGGTAGACGTCCCCGGTGGCAGTGGCAAGGAAACCGTTCTGGGTCTCGATCTGCGCGGCGGTCTACAAGTCTTACTTGAGGCCGACCTTCCTGCAGAAACCAGCATCGAAACGAGCGACATGGAAAACGCCCGCTCGATCATGGAAAACCGCGCCGGTGGCGCCGCAGGCACCAACGAAGTCGTTTTCCAGGTTGCCGGCACCCGGCGCATCGTCGGCGAGTTTCCGGGCCTGACCGATACCGAACAGGTACTGGCCACGCTTAAAGAGACCGGCCTGCTGGAATTCGTCGATATGGGCAGCACCCCGCTGCCTCAGGACACGGTCATCAAGACGGATTACGGCCAGAATGCCGCCGCCCAACCCGCGCCAACCGCTACGGCAGCGCCCGGTGCTGCACCGGCCGCCGAAAACCCCACCGACAAAGTCTGGCACACGATTATGACCGGTAAAGAGCTAAAAAGCGCCACGGTCAGCACCAATCAAATGGGCAAATACCAGATTGCTTTTGAGCTTTCCGCTGAAGGCGCAAAAATCTTTGGCGACCATACCGCCGCCAACGTTGGCAAATATCTGGCCATCGTTCTGGATAAGAAAATCATCTCGGTGCCCGTGATCAACAGCGCCATCCGCGAAGGCAGTGGTGTGATTGAAGGCAGCTTTACCCGCGACGAAGCCAACAAACTGGCCATCCAGCTGCGCTATGGCGCCCTGCCTATTCCCTTCAAAATCGTCGAAAGCCGCATCATCGGCCCCACCCTCGGTAAGGACTCGCTGGACAAAAGCCTGCTCGCCGGTCTGATTGGTTTTGCAATTGTGGCCCTGTTCATGATCATCTACTATCGCCTGCCGGGCGCGGTGGCTGTCTTTGCCATCATCACCTACGCCCTGATCACCCTGGCCATCTTCAAGCTCATCCCGGTAACGTTGACCCTGGCTGGCATTGCCGGTTTCCTGTTAAGCACCGGCAGCGCCCTGGACGCCAACATCCTTATCTTTGAGCGTCTCAAGGAAGAACTGCGCTCCGGTCGCCGCGTGGAACAGGCCATCACTTTGGGTTGGAAACGTGCGTTGCCCTCCATCCGCGATTCAAACATTGCCGCACTGATTACCAGTGGTATTTTGTTCTGGTTCGGCTCGCAGTTTGGCGCCACCATCGTCAAAGGTTTTGCCGTAACGTTGGCGTTGGGTGTGGCAGTCAGCCTGTTCACCGCCATCTTTGTTACTCGTACGGTGCTGGAAATCGTCATGGGGATGATTGAAGACCCCGAAAAACGCCCCGGCCTGTTCGGGATCTAAAGGACAAGGCTATGAACATTCTTGGTAAACGATACATCTTCTTTGCACTCTCGCTGCTGATCATCATCCCCGGCCTGTTGCTGGCGATTATCGGCGGGTTACCCCTGTCGATCGATTTCAAAGGCGGCAGCCTGCTGGAAATCGGGTTGGAATCGGGCAAAGTCCCCACCACAGCCGAGGTATTGGCGGTATACCAGCAGATGGGTATTACCGACGCCCAGGTACAGATAACCGGCACCAACACCATCCTCATCCGCTCCCCCTTCATGGACGACACCCAGATCAAAAAGATCGTGGATACGATGGCGCAGACCTTCGGCTCAAAAATTATCACCCATCGTGTCGACAGCGTTGGCCCGACCATCGGTCAGGAAGTTACCCAACGCGCCATGTTAGCTGTTGCCGCCGCCGCAGTGATGGTGGTACTCTATATCACCCTTGCCTTCCGCGGCATCGCTCACTCGTTCCGCTACGGTGTGTGCGCCATCATCGCCATGTTCCATGATGTGCTCATCGTCATCAGCCTTGCAGCCATCGGCGGCAGGTTCTTCGGCTGGCAGGTCGATTCGCTCTTCCTGACGGCGTTGTTAACTGTCATCGGTTTCTCGGTGCAGGACAAGATCGTGGTGTTTGACCGCATCCGCGAGAACAGCAGCATCTACCGCCGCCTGCCTTTTGAAACCCTCGCCAACCACTCCATCGTCCAGACCCTGCAACGCTCGATCAACACCCAGTTGATGACCGTCGAGTTCATGCTCCTCGCTCTGGCCCTGTTTGGCGGCGTCACCCTGCGTGAATTTGCCGTCATCCTGCTGGTCGGCCTCTTCAGCGGTACCTATTCCTCCATCTTCGTCGCTGCCCCACTGCTGGTCGTGTGGGAAAATCGCGAATGGCAGCGTTGGTTCAAGGGCGCCAATGCCGCCTGAAACCTGCGAGGGCGAACGCACACTTAAGGTGACGCTTCGCACAGGAACTACCGTTCCATAATAAACCCTCAAGAGGGTTCTGTTCGGTCAAGCCGAACAGAACCCTCTTATTTTTGCAGGGGTTACATGCAGTCACAAAAATCAGGAAGAATGGAGGGTTCGATCATCATCACAACTTGATACAATGAAATCGGTTCGGCTGCATTTTAGCAAAGCAGGAGATCGCAACACTTCCTGCGCAAAAATTCTTCCCAATCCCCCTTGTATGGAGAAAGTGAGAAAACATGCGTAATGAAGTCGTCTTGATCACTGGAGCAAATGGCGAAATGGGCCATGGCCTGATCACACATCTTTGCCAGAACAGCGATACCCGTATCGTGGCATTGGATGTACAACCGCTCGACGAACCCTTGCGTCCCTACTGTCAGCGTTTTATCCAGGGCGACATCCTGGATAACATGCTCCTGGGGCGCCTGGTGGCCGAGTTTGAAATACGCACCATTTATCATCTGGCTTCCATTCTGTCTACCAAGGCAGAATACAATCCAGAAACCGCCCACCGCATCAACGTGGAGGGCACGCTCAATTTACTCAGGCTGGCGGTTGAACAATCTCAATGGCAGGGCAAAGCCGTTAAATTTTTATACCCCAGTTCCATCGCCGCATATGGCATCCCTGATCTCGAAACCAAGAACCACGCCGGCAAGGTAAAAGAAGACGAATGGTTGCAACCGCAAACCATGTACGGCTGCAATAAGCTGTACTGCGAGCATCTTGGCCGTTACTACGCCAACTTCTACCGCCAGCTGGCTGCCGACCGCGACAAGAATTCCATCGATTTCCGCTGCATCCGCTTCCCCGGCCTGATCAGCGCCGACACCGTCCCTACCGGCGGCACCAGTGATTATGGCCCCGAGATGCTGCACCACGCCGCCGCCGGCGAGCCCTACGCCTGCTTCGTGCGGCCAGATACCCGCCTGCCATTCATGGCAATGCCAGATGCTATCAAATCCATCCTCAAACTGGGCGAAGCGCCGCGCGAGAGCCTCAGTAAGCTGATCTACAACGTCACCAGCTTCAGCCCCAGCGCCCAGGATATCTACGACATCGTGATGAAAGCCTTCCCTGGCGCCCAGATCACCTTCTCGGTGCACGCCAGCCGCCAGGGTATCGTAGATAGCTGGCCCGCCGAAGTGGATGACAGCACCGCCCGCCAGGACTGGGGATGGCAGCCAGATTATGATCAGCAAAGAGCCTTTGAAGAATATCTGATCCCAGCCATCCGCCGCCGCTACAGCAAGGGTGTATAATAAAGTAATTACACTGCTGCACCTGGAGGAAGATCATGGCTGAAGACCAGATGAAACCCTATCAATATGCCGTCGGCCCGGACGAAAAAGTCGCCAACATCATGACGTACACAATCTCCGGTGTATCCTGGGGCGAAGTCGTTGTCAAAGAAGTCATCCGCCCCAGTACCTGGCTGCGCACCAATTCGGCGCCAGACAACGTTTGCCTGTACAATGCGCGCACGTTGATCGCTACCGCAGGCGGAACGCCCAAATCGCTGGCATTCCCTGAATTACATCTGATGACCTCACAAATCCTGGCCTATCACCTGATCCCCCCTGCCAAAGACCCTCTGGACTACGACCCGAGCGAGCCCAATCGCAAGATGGATGAGGTCACCGTTCTGTTTGGCTCCTTCCGTATTGACGGTAAGTTGCGCCTGTCAACCCGCACCGATCTGGCCCGTTTCCTGGAAGTAACCCGCGAAAGCTACACCGCCCTCTACGACGCAGATATCAGCAGTCCCATCATGCCGGCATTGAGCGTCATGCACGTCCCATATATACAGGTTCGCCAGGCGGCGTGTAGTTTCGCCAATCGTGCAGTCTAAAAGCAGCTACCGGGTGAGGTCTCACCCGGTAGTTACTTTAACGGCTCTGCAAAGTCAGCACACTGATCTCGGGCCGGCAGTTAAAACGAACCTGCGGTGGGCTCATGCCGATCCCCCGGGTCGTATATACCCACATATCATTGACACGATACAGCCCCGCCCAATACTTTTTGCCGTGCTCGGGCAACACCAACGCCCCCCAATAGGGAACATTTACCTGCCCGCCGTGGGTGTGCCCGGAAAGCTGTAAGAAAAAGCGCCCGGTCAAAGCGCTCCAATCGGCGTAATCGGGTTCGTGGATCAACAGGATGGCCGGAACATTCACGGGCAATTTTTCCATGACCGAGCTCATGTTGCTCTCACCATCATAGTAATCGTCCAGGCCTGCAACCGCAAGGCTTGCCCCCTGCCGGTCAATCACCAACACATCGTTGCGCAGTTCACGCACTGCACTCTCCGCCAGGACAGAACGGATAAATTCTACGTCGACCCAATGATCATGATTGCCCAAAACGACGACCACACCGTCGCGGGCGCGCAATTCGCTCAACCGTTGGATCATCTCGGCGCGATACGGTTCAGAAGAACGGGAAAGAAAATCTCCGCTAATCACGACCAGATCAGCATCCTGTTGATTGGTCAGGCTGACAACGCGTTGTAAATAAGCGCCGCTGGAGACACCATCCACATGCCAATCGCTCAGATGCACGATGCGATAACCGTCAAAAACCCGAGGGAGATTATCCACGGGGATAGACGTCGTTGTTACCTCAACCCACAAGGGTTCAAGCAAAACCGTATAGACTCCCAGCAGAAAAATGCCGGCGAACAGCGAGAAAGATATTCTACTCAGACGCAAACCGCAAAAACCCTGTAAGATCCTTTCAGCCGGCGATGGGGAACAGATAAGTAAAAATCACAAACGCCAGACCCAATGCCAGCAAAGTATTAAATACCGTCACGAGCAAGAACAGCAAGAAAGGCTTCCAACCCATCTTGCGGAATTCCGCCAACGACAGATCCAACCCCATACATACAAAAGCCAGGGTAAAAGCCCAATTCTTTAACGCCTCAATCGCACTGCCCTTGCCGCCGTCAATCCAACCCAGAGTATATAACACCGAGGCAACCACAAAACCCAACACAAACTTAGGGAAGCGTTCCCAAATCAGGCGCGGGCTGGGTTTACCTTTGACAGACGGGTCACGAGCAGCATAATACAACGCCAGCAGGAACGCCACCACGCCAATCAGGGTATTCTGGGTCGATTTAACAATCGATGCAATCTCTTGTGCCTTTGGGCCGTAAATCGTGCCTGCACCCACCACGGCAGCCGTGGTGTCGATGTTTCCGCCAAACCAGGCGCCGGCAACCGCATCCGTCAAACCCAATGCCTGAGCCAGCAAAGGAGAAATCACCATCAACGGCAGGGCCACCAGAATGACCAGGGTGGTAATATACGTGACGTGCTCTTTCTTGGCCATCACCGAGCCTGCCGCGGCAATGGCCGCCGAAACGCCGCATACCGACACAGCGGTCGACATGACGGCCCGCAGTTTGTCATCCAGGCCGAACTTGCCGGCCAGCCACCAGCAGAAGAAAAAGACGCTGGGCATCAACACCAATGTCTGCACCACTGCCCCACCGGCGGCATTGACCAGCAAGGATAGATTAATCCCGGCGCCCAACAGTACCAGACCAATTTTCAGGAATAGTTCGGTGCGCACACCCGGCTTAATCTTCTGGCGCCATCCGACCCGCCACAGGATAAAGTTGCCCAGCAGGCCAAGTAGAGCGGCCCACAGCGGATATTCCAGCGCCTTGCCGGGAATACCCAACGGCAGCTTGGCCTGATATACCAGGCTGGTAATCCACCACGCCAGAATGGCTAACGCCAGAACAATTGCCCCACCCACAATCCCCCACAGAATGGGATTTTCTTTTGAAGAGACCTGTTTTTTGCTCATGTTCCCCGCCCTCCCAAACGACTAAAATTTAATAGGAATGCCGTTCTTACCCAAAACGCCAATGACGGAAAGCAAAATCAGCGCAAAGGAAATAAGCACCGCCAACCAATCTTCATTTTTCAACCACCCACCACTCGAACTGGGTTTGGTTTGAGACTTGTTTTTCATCCCATTCCTCCTTTGAATCAGGAAAGTTTGTTTTATTATACAACCCTCGCGCGAACCTACAAAGCATTTGGTCGGTACCAGGTTTTATGTAATTTTTATTATTCGGTAGTATCATAAAAATATTCTGGTGCTCACATATCAAATTCTCTTGAGGTGCTTATGTCCGAACAGATCTTACCCCATTCAAACCCAGGACAACCGATCCCATTTAAAGCAGAAACTCGCCAGCTATTAGATATTCTCATTCATTCGCTCTACACCGAGCGAGAGGTTTTCCTGCGTGAGCTGGTTTCCAATGCATCGGATGCCCTGACCCGCATGAATTTTGAGATGCTCACCCAGCGCGATATCGTCGACCCGGAAGTAGAATTAGCCATATGGATCAGCGCAGACGCCGAAAAAAATACGCTGACTATCCGTGATACCGGGCTTGGCATGACCGCCGAAGAGCTGGCGGAAAACCTGGGCACCATCGCCCATTCGGGCGCCCGTGCCTTCCTGGAAGCAGCGCAACAGGGTGAAACCCGCCTGTCCGATATCATCGGCCAGTTTGGGGTGGGCTTCTATTCAGCCTTTATGGTGGCAGAATCGATCACCGTCGTCTCACGTTCCTACCGGCCCGATGCACAGGCCGCGATCTGGACGTCGACCGGCGCAAACACCTTCACCATCGAACCCGGCGACCAAGCCGAGCGCGGCACGACGATCACCCTCACACTCAAGAGCGACGCCAGCGAATTTGCGCAGGAACATCGCCTGCGCCAGATCATCCAGAAGCACTCCGATTTCATCCCGTATCCAATTTATCTTGGCACAGAAGCCCAACAGGCCAATCGTCGCGAAGCCATCTGGCGCCAGATGCCCCGTCAGATAGAAGAACAGCAATATCACGATTTTTACAAACAGCTTACGCTTGAACCTGAAACTCCTCTGACCTATCTTCACCTGGCGATCGATGCCCCCGTACAAATGTATGCCCTGCTGTACGTTCCGGCCAGCAGCGAGCGCAGTTTTCTATCTCTGCGCAACAAGGAAGGCCTCAAATTATATGCCCGCAAGGTGCTGATCCAGGAATACTGCCAGGAACTGCTCCCAGATTATCTGCGTTTTCTCCAGGGCGTGGTCGATTCGGAAGACCTGCCGCTCAATGTGTCGCGCGAGTCCATCCAGTCCACGCGCGTCATGGCCCAATTGAAAAAACTATTGACCGCAAAAACGATCGACCACCTCAAAAACGTAGCCGCCCAAAAAGCAGAAACGTACGAGCAGCTTTGGGAAACTTTCGGGCGCTTCATCAAGGAAGGGGTTGCCACCGACGCCGAACAATACGAAAATCTGCTCCCCCTGCTGCGTTTCCACAGCCTGAACGCTCCTGAGTGCTGGATCGGCCTGGAAGAATACGTACACAACATGAAAGATGGGCAAAACAAGATCTATTACATTCTTGGCGAAGATGAACGCGCCATCCTCCACAGCCCACATCTCGAACTGGTCAGGCAACAAGGCTACGACGTGCTGCTCTTCACCGATCCGATGGATTCGTTTGTCCTCTTGCGCCTGACCCAATATCAGGATCACCCGCTGGGCAACGTGGCCACCGAGGACATTCCTCGCCCGTCCGCAACTGAAGAGACCTCCACCGACCAGGCTCCCGCCATCTCCAGCGAAGATCAGGCCCTGCTGGTAGCACGTTTTAAAACCAGACTGGGCGATCGAGTCAGTGATGTGCGCACCACAGACCGGCTGATCGAATCGCCGGCCCGCCTGGTGGATAAAGAAGGCAGCCCCAACCCGGAAATCCAACGGGTTTATCGACTATTGAATCGGGAAAACGAGGCGCCCGAGAAAGTCCTGGAAATCAACCCCCAGCACGCCATCCTCCGCCGTCTGGCGTCTCTGCCCGAAGATCATGCCTTGCAGGAATTGATCATTGAACAAGTATACGAAGACGCCTTGTTAATCGAAGGTATCCATCCCAACCCGGCCAGCATGATCGCACGTATCCAAAAATTGATGCAGGCGGCGCTCGAATAACGGCCCGCTAAGGAGACCCGTATGTCCCATCCCCAGGTTTTTGTCAGTCGTGCGGTAGCGCCCGAGGCGCTGGCTCGCCTTACGGCCATCGCCAACGTAGAGGTCTGGCCCGAGCAGACACCTCCCCCACATCAGATACTGGCTGATAAAGCCAGCCGCGTAGATGCGCTTTTCACGCTGCTCACCGACCCCATTGACGCCGCGGTCATCCAGGCCACCGGGCCAAACTTCAAAGGCATTGCCCAGATGGCGGTAGGCTTTGACAATATCGACATCGCCGCCGCTACCCAGCGCGGCCTGCCGGTAGGACATACGCCCGGTGTGCTCACCGAAACCACCGCCGATTTTACCTGGGCCCTGCTCATGACGGTCTCCAGACGCATTGTAGAGGCCAACAACGAAGTACGCCGCGGCGTCTGGCGCCCCTGGGGCCCGTCTGTCCTGACCGGAAAAGATATCCACGGCGCCACACTCGGTATCATCGGCTTCGGCCGCATTGGACAGGCCGTGGCGCGCCGGGCAGGTGGGTTTAATATGCGCATTCTGTATCACGATATTAAACCGTTGCCCGAGGCCGAACAGGCGCTGGGGGCGACCTACGTCTCTCTGGAAACCCTGCTGGCCCAGTCCGACTACGTAACCATCCACACCTACCTCTCACGCCAGACGCAACATATGATGGCCAAGGCCCAATTTGAGCAGATGAAGCCCGGCGCTTATCTGATCAACACCGCTCGCGGTGCTATCGTGGATCAGGACGCGCTGCTATGGGCGCTGCAGGAAGGCAAAATCGCCGGAGCGGCCCTGGATGTTACCGTGCCTGAACCCATCGGTCAAAGCCCGTTGTTACAATTTGAAAATGTGATCATCACCCCTCACATCGCCAGCGCCAGCACTGCCACCCGGCTGCGCATGGCGCACATGACCGTGGATAACATTCTGGCCATGTTACAGGGAGAACGCATCCCCTATTGCGCCAACCCGCAGATCTACGAGGGCTGAAGCACTTTCGATTACCCTCAACCAATAAGGGTGTTTCTGTCCAATACAACAGGCAGAAACACCCTTTTCGTTCACCGCCTGTTACAAAATCAAATCAGCCCAACTTGCTTGCCGATCCGACCAAAAATCTCCAACACACGATCGAGTTGATCGTCGCTATGCGTTGCCATATAACTGGTGCGCAACAACTGCCGCCCAGGCGGAGTGGCAGGCGAAATGACAGGGTTGACAAACACACCGGCTTCAAACAGCAGCTTCCAGGTCATAAAGGTGCGCTCGTCATCGCCAATGATGATCGGGATAACCGGCGTCACCGAGTTGCCGGTATCAAAACCCAATGAATGAAAACCGTCGCGCATCCGCTCGGCAATTTGATTGACGCGCGCAATTCGTTCCGGTTCTTCGCGCATGATTCGCAGCGCCATCAATGCCGCCGCCGCATTGGCCGGTGGGATACTGGCGCTGAAGATCAGCGAGCGGGCAAAATGCTTGATGTAATGCACCACATCGTCATCGCCGGCAATAAAGCCGCCCAGCGACGCAAACGACTTGCTAAACGTGGACATTACCAGGTCCACCTCCTTGCCCACCCCCAATTCAACCGCCGTGCCACGTCCGCCGCCCAACACCCCCATACCGTGAGCGTCATCCACCATCACGCGCGCCTGGTAGCGCCGGGCCACTTCAATGATCTCGGGCAATTTTGCAAGGTCGCCCTCCATGCTGAACAGGCCATCAACCACAATCAACTTGCCGGCCGCCTCAGGCAGGCACTTCATTACACGCTCCAGGTGCTCGATATCATTATGGCGGAAACGCTCCAACTTACCATAGCTCAAACGCGCCCCATCTACGATGCTGGCATGATCGTCTTTATCCAGGATGACGTAATCTTCTCGCCCGACCAACGAGCTGACCGCCCCCAGATTAGCCTGCATCCCTGTAGAAAAGACAAGCGCAGCCTCACGGTCCACCCACTCGGCCAGTTCATGCTCAAGCTGTTCGTGCATTTCCAGGGTTCCATTTAAAAATCGCGAACCGGTACAACTGGTGCCGTAACGACGAATAGCCTCCATCGCGGCCTCGCGCACTTTGGGATGGGTGGTCAACCCCAAATAATTGTTCGAGCCGCACATAATCATGCGGTGACCCTTATAGATGACCTCGGTCCCCTCCGTCTCGGTCAAGGGGATGAAATAAGGATACATCCCCTGTTTTACGGCTTCTCTTGCCGCCGTAAATTGAGAACACTTCGCAAAAATATCCATGATCGACCTGTCCTTTCAATAAATTGGGGAGGAAATGAAACGATGTTTGGGTAAGGATTTGCCTGCCCGTGACGATCGTCTCTGGCAGGCGAATAAAAGAGTACAAACTACTGATCCCCACCCGTAAGCATTATACTGGATTTTTTCGTTTCGCTCAAAAGCCCGGCAGCCGGTCATTCGAAGCACTCAAAGAAAAGTTGCAGAAATCTTGCAATTCCATCGCAACAAGCAAAAAAGCTTGATCCTGTTTATCACAAGCGCTATACTATGTGAAACAATTCTCTCAATATAGGTGGAACAATATGGCCGAACCCGTCTACAAACAAATCATTGAACATATTCGCCAGCAGATTCTCACCGGACAGATCAAGCCCGGTGACCGACTGCCTACTGTCCGCGAATTCACCAAACAGTGGAAATGTACCACCGGCACGATTCAGCGTGCCTACCGGGAACTGGCAAACCAGGGTCTGGTGGTCAGCCGCATTGGTAGCGGTACGCAGGTGGCTGGAGAGGCCGTTACAGAAGATAACATCATTTTGCGACGGGCCACCCTCATTCACCGCGCCGAGGCTTTCCTGTTAGAAGTGATCACCTCGGGCTATGGCCTGCCAGAAATCCAACAGGCTGTAGAAATGGCCATGGAACGCTGGCGCGTGGTAGAACAACTACCGGACACCTCGAACGAACAAATCGTCCGCTTCTCCGGAAGCCACGATCTGGGGATCGCCTGGATCACCAATCACTTTGGGCAAATTGCCCCAGGCTACAAGTTTGACATGCGCGTGAACGGCAGCCTGGCCGGTTTGATGAAGCTGGCAGAAGGCGAATGTGACATCGCCGGTAGCCATTTATGGGACCCCAATCAGGACGCGTATAACGTCCCCTTTGCAGAGCACCTCTTCCCCAATCAAAAGATTGCATTGGTAACGGTGGCCTATCGTATCATCGGTCTGATCCTGCCACGCAGCAACCCGCTGAATATCCAAAGCCTGCAAGACCTGACGCAGCCCGGCGTACGATTTGTAAATCGCCAGCCCGGTTCCGGCACGCGCGTCTGGCTAGACGCCGCACTTCACAAACAGGGGATCGACGCCCATCAAATCACCGGCTACGATAACGAAAAATCGACCCACTCCGAGGTGGCGCGCGCCATCGCCGAGGGGCAGGCCAATGCCGGCATCGGCTTACAGGCCAGCGCCCTGGATCATGCACTGCATTTCATCCCCTTGACCCGCGAGCGCTACGACCTGATCATCCCTCAAAGTAGCCTGGAGAAAAAACCCATCCAGAGTCTGGTGAACTGGTTGGGAAGCCCAACTGCGCGTGAGGCATTGTCCAAGATCGAAGGCTACGACGTCAGTAGCACCGGAGAAATTACCTGGTTGAATTAGTCGCCAGCGTGATGACGCAAACAAACGTTTTGCCGGACCGGCTCAATATGAGCCGGTCCGGTCTGCATTATGCAGACGTTATCGTCTATAGAACATTGCCATACAGGTCAAAACCATTCTCAACCAGCAAATCTTTCACTTTTTGGAACGTCTCAGCGACGATCAACGGGCAGCGCACCGCCTTATTCTGGGAATTGCCGGCCAGAATGTTCTGGCACATGATCCCCCCATATTCTTTGCCATAACCCTCTTTAAACCAGTTCACCAGTTCGATGATCATAAAATTGAGTTTTAAATCTTCCTCTTCCTCTGGCAACCCTTTTCCGGCGTACAGTCCTAACAGACAGGCGCCGCCGGTCAAGGCGCCACACGTATCGCCGCTAAAACCAATCCCCCCCGATAGACCGTGCATGGCGCGCACCAGATCAACATTTTCTTTTCCTTGCATTTCCAGCGCCAACAACATCAGAATCTGGCTACAATAGAAGCCCTGCTGCTTCCACTGCATCATACGCGCACGCTCTTCCGTATCCATTTCAGTTCTCCTTTCTTATGAGCGCAAACCACTTCTCTCTTTCTGGCGACCAGCAAATAGATGCACTGGAATCATTTATCCTCCAACGTTCTTTCTACTTCAGCCATCTTCCCCAGTGCCAGATCCTCCGAAATCAATATCAAGCCGCAATTTTTGCAACGCAACAAATCAACCGGAAAAGCACTGCCCAGATAGGTAACCGTCACCGGCGTGACCGCCAGCGGCTGATTACAACGAGCACAGACCCATTCACCTGCGTCGGAGGGGATGGTCAATTCGTTCACGACTTAGTCTCCTCAATGATCTCCATCCGGTGGCTGTAAGCCTTATGCACCACGTAGGCGTCATCTGCCAGCGAATACTCGACCCAATAGGTTACATTGGCAGGGCGGGCGCAGGCCAGATAATGACCGCTCCCCTTATGGAGCAACTTACCGCCGGTCTGCTCAGCCAGCGCGATTACGTATTGAATATCTTCATGCAGGATAAAACGCTGCTCCAGGAGGTCTTGCACCTCTTCAGACAATACCAGATGCAGGTTGCGATAATCCTGTGGTTCAGACATAGACTCTCCCCAAATTTTTTCCAGCATGTTACGTTTCAGCCGGGAGCGATTCTCACGCCGTAACGAGTAGCCGGGGCTCCGGCGATTAAATGGTTCGGCCGGCCGGGCAGCAAAAATCAAATCCAACACGTGAGCGCTGGGCTTGCCACGCGATGCATACAGATCCCGACACATGGCGCAATAAGTCACAAAATCTTGTGTGCTCTGACGAAAACGGCGCTCGATCACCTTGCGGGCAATCTCTGGGTTGGCAAACCCCATCAGACCGCCATAACTACAACACTCCGTTCGCTCACGGCTGAACTGCATTTCCTCAATGGCATACCCCAACGCCTGTAGCAGACCGCGCACAGCATCCTGAATCTCGCGCTCATAACGGGCCGAACACGGGTCATGAACGGTCACCACTTTGCCTGTTGGTACGGCGACTTTCTCGGGTAAACCAACCTCGGCAAGCAATTGCCATAACGAGACGATCGGAATATCCGGCAAATTCTCCTTAAACATCTGATAACAGGTCGAACAGGCGAGAACCAGGCGCGGGTTACCGGCCTGGGCAATCTGGGTACGCAGCGCCTGTTGCGCCTCCTGGAATAAATCTATCCGTCCGGCCCAATCTGCTGGTGCGCCACAGCAATGCAACAAAATCCCCACTTTGCCCGGCAAACGTTCCTGCAAATGCCCATAAACCTGCTCCACGCGCTGCGGGTCAGATCCAGCCAGCTGGCACCCCGGGAAGAAGAGATATTCACTGGTGCTGCAACCCGGTGGATTACGCAGCAATACAAAATCAGGCCCGGTGTTATACGCCAGATCCCGCAACGCGAAATCATGCGCCGAAGCGGGCATTTTTTCCTGTGCCACCATTTTCTGACGCGCTTTCTTGTAAACAGTCGCCATATCCAGGTCGGTAGGACACACTTCGTAACACAGCCGGCATAAACTACAGGAATTGATCATGCGATTGGCTAACCGGTTGCCCTTCACAATCGCAAGGTTGTTGTAAATCTCGCGCAGATATTTGCGCGGGTAATTACCGTAATGATCCAAAAACTCACAGACTTTTACACATTCGAGGCACTGACATTGAATACACCGTTGCGCCTCGCGCTGCGCTTCTGACGGAGTATAGCCAGTGTCAGGTGAACTTATCGGCACCACGGGGAGAGGAGCAATACCCACCGTACTGGTAAATAACCGCGTGGGATAAGCCCCTTCGTTATAACGCGCCGCCGTCAGAGAAACGCGTTGCAAATGGCGGTCGATTGACACTGCCGCCCGCCGCCCTTCTGAAATGGATCGGATTGGGGAATAAGGCTCGTCCCCATGCAGCATACTTCCGGCGGCAAAAACACCACCCTCGTTGGTTAAAAACGTCAGCGCATCGACTTTGACTCGCTGCATCGCATCCAGTTCAAGATCGAAATTTTCGTAAGCCCCCGCCCCCATTGCCAAAAACACCGCCTCGAATTCTTCACACAGTCCCGCCATCAACATCGGCGGGCCGCCATTGATGCGCGTCTTCCCCACCAACGTATTGAGGTGAACCCGAACCCCCAGTTCGTCCAATACCGCCAGGTCAGCATCAACCGCCGTGCGCGGCAAAACTTTCTCACTCACCGCACACAACGCCCCTCCTGATTGTGCCCTGGCCTCAAAAATCTCCACCCGGTATCCTTTGCGCGCCAGATCATACGCCGCGGTCAGTCCGCTTAAACCCGCCCCAACAACCGCAACGCGTTTATCCCTGGCGGGCAGGCGCGTCACCTTTTCAGATGGAACAGGCGCCCATTGCATCACCGCCCGTTCCAGTGCGCCAATGGCTATGGCCTCGCCCACCTCCGCCCGCTTACAAACCGCCTGACAGGGGGCGTCGCAGGTGTGCGCAATGATGCGCGGAAACGGCGCCATGCGCCGAAAAATTTTCAGTGCCGCCGCAAAATCGCCCTGAGCCACCGCCGTGATCATCCCTCTGGCATCGATGTGGATCGGACAACTGGCAGTACAGACCGGCGCGTGCTCCTGGATACACATTTCTTCGAGTTGGCGCAGTTCGTGTTGTTCCATTCCAGGTCAATCCCTTCCGTGGAGATACAAATCTGGCTGAAACACCCCTCAGGATGTTTCAGCCAGCCAGAACCCCAGGACGCCGGAAGAACTACAATGCCAACAGGATGGCCGGCGTCCTCGGGCAAAACCCAATTATGCGGCTACGCGCGCCTTCAAACCCGCCAGGATCTTCTCCGGCAGAGCAGGCAGTTGGCGGATGCGCACACCGGTCGCGTTGTAAATGGCGTTGATCACAGCCGCGTGCGGAGCAGTCAATGGGGCCTCGCCAACACCGGAAGCGCCAAAGGGCCCGAATTCGCGCGGGGTCTCAACATAATGAATGTCAAATTTGTCCGGGATATCCTTGGCATAGGGGATACCGCAAGCCAACAGTGTGGTGTGCTTGTTCAGATCCTCAAAGTCCTCGGTCAATGCCAGACCAATACCCTGAGCGATACCGCCGTAAATCTGACCGTCCACCACCAGTTTGTTGTTGATCTTGCCAATATCGCACACCGTCGTAACCCCGATGACGCGCGCCTTGCCGGTCTTGGCATCTACTTCCACCTCAACCAGGAAGACTTCGTACATGTAGTGGGAGAACGGCGCGCCCTGCCCCTTCTCGTTACAATTGGAAGCCATTGAGGCCGTCCACTTTCCGGAGTACTTCAGGGCGAAGTTCTCGGCCACCATTTCATCGTAAGTGCGATAGGTGCCGTCCGACTTGCGCATGGCCGCCACCAGCAATTCGCAGCCATTCTTGATCGCCATCCCGGTGACCACCTGTTGGCGACTGCCACCCGACGGGCCGCAGTTCGGCACCAGAGCGGTATCATTCATCACCAGCTTGATCTGCTCGGGCTTGATACCCAGCGGCCGCAAGGCCTCGTGAGCGGTGCCCAAAGCGCCCATGTCGGCGCCCTGACCGTGATCTTCCCAGCTGGTATACAGGGTGACGCCCTCTTTGGTCAACTCGACCCAAATCTCGGACGCGTCGGGGCCATCCAGACCCGAACCGTAAATGCCTAACGAGACACCTACGCCGCGCATCTTCTCCGGCGTCGATTCCTTCCTGGCGCGTTCCTTGGCCTCCTGGTAGACCGGGCGCAGCTTATCCAGCATTTCAGGGAAGCTGAACGCATCCGGGGTCTGGCCGTTCGGCGTCGTCGCCCCAGGGCGATAGACGTTCTGGTAACGGAATTCTAACGGATCCACGCCGATCTTTTCGGCCAGCTCATCTACCAGGCTCTCCGAAGCAAAGAAACTCTGCGGCGAACCGTAGGCCCGGAATGCAGACCCCCAGGCATGGTTGGTGCAAACCGTGCGGCCAATGCCACGGATATTGGGAATGTCATACCCGGCGCCAATGTACTGCGCACCGCGCAGGGTCAGCAGATCACCGAACTCCGAATAGGGCCCATGATCGACCGTCCAGTCGCTCTCCATCGCCAGGATTTTGCCCTTCTCGTCCGCCGCCAGCTTCAGGTTGACAAACCACGGCGAACGCTTCCCGGTGTAAGTGATGAACTGATAGTAGTCGTATTCCAGATAGACCGGCTTGCCGGTGGCCATGCAGGCCACACCCACCAGCGCTTCCATCGTCGGGCTGAATTTATAACCAAACGTGCCGCCGGCGGCATTCTGGACCAGGCGCAGTTTCTCCGGCGCGACCCCCAACCCTGGGGCAATCATGGCGTGATGCAGGAAGATGCCGATGCTCTTTGAATGGATCGTCAGACGGCCCTCTTCATCGTAATAAGCGAAACCCAGGTCCGGTTCGATGGTCAGGTGCGGCTGGCGCTGGAGATAGTAGCTGCCTTCGGCCACATAAGCAGCCTTCTCCATGATTTCCTTGGTGTCATCGCCTTTCTCAATGCGCTGCTCAAAGTATACGTTGGGCGTTCCAGGATGAATCTCGATGGCATCCTCAGCCAGGGCCGCCGGGGCGCTCATGTAAGCCGGCAGTTCTTCCAGTTCAACCTTGACCTTCTTGGCGGCCGCATCGGCATGCGCCTTGGTATCGGCGCACACAATAGCAATTGCATCCCCAAACTGAAACACCTTGGTATCGCACAAAATCGGGCGATCCCAACCATCCCCCTTGTTGGTGGGGAAGGTGATCAAACCGGTGATGCGATTCTTACCCTTCACGTCTTTATGCGTTACCACCTTGTAGACGCCGGGCATCTTTTCGGCTTCACTGGTATCAATCGAAAGGATGTTGGCATGCGACACCGTCGCCTGAACCAGAGCGCACTGCAACGTGTCTTCCGGCAGCTTAAGGCCCAAATCGGCGCCGTAATCGAGCGTACCGGTGACCTTGGCCGCTGCGCTGGGTCGCGGGTACGCCGTGCCCCACACCCGTCCGTCCGCCGGCATCTTGTAATCCAGGCTGTCGGCCGGCATCTCGCCGCGCATCACCGCCGCAGCATGCATCACCGCATCCACCGCCGGCTTGTAGCCATTGCAGCGGCAGGCGTTGTGATGCTTATCGAACCAGGCGCGTACCTCCTCACGCGTCGGAGCGGGATTCTGCTCCAACAGAGCTTTGCTCGAAACAATAAAGCCCGGGCTGCAGAACCCACACTGCGCCGCACCATGCAGAATAAAGGCTTTCTGAATTGGGTGCAGGTTGTCAGGCGTACCTATTCCCTCGATGGTGGTTACTTTGGCGCCATCGGCCACCCTCCCCATCTTGACCAGACAGGATAAAATCAGCTTGCCATCCAGGATCACCGAACAGGAACCGCAATGGCCAGTACCACAGCCAACCTTGGTGCCGGTCAATCCCAGTTGCTTGCGCAACACATCGGATAGCAGCGCGTCGGCCTCCGCAATTAAAACACGCGGTACGCCATTAACAACCAGGGTCTTCTTAAGCATGTGTTCCTCCTTGGGGGTTCAATTGAACGGATTTGCTCCTCGATATTCAATTGAAGGGAATATAGGATACAAACTTAAGGCAGGGCATCTCCGCAGAGAATGCCTGCCCACTCACCCATAGCTCAAAAATATCATAGCACAAATCGATCTCATACGCAAATGTATTTACTCAATTAAATTTGGATAGCAACAATGATAACAATACGGCTATTGTTGCTATCCCCTCGCCTTTCCACCTCTACTTCAACCCTGCCAGTATCTTCTCAGGCCGCGCCGGTAAATCGCGGACGCGAACGCCACAGGCCTGATAAATGGCATTGATAATCGCCGCATGCGGGGCGGTATTGGGCAATTCACCAACCCCCGACGCCCCAAACGGGCCGTTGCCGCGCGGAGTTTCTACATAGAGGATCTCAATGTCATCCGGTACATCCTTGGCGTACGGAATGCCACAGGCCAGCATACTGGTATGTTTGCTCAAATCTTCAAAATCTTCACTCAATGCCAGGCCAATCCCCTGAGCAATCCCGCCATAAATTTGCCCATCCACCGCCAAGCGATTGTTAATCTTGCCCACATCCGCCACCACAGTCATCCTGTCGACGCGCGTCTTCCCACTTCGCAGATCAACCTCCACCTCTGCCATGAACAAACCATACATATAGTTGGCAATCGGATTGCCCTGCCCGGTTTTGTCGTCGCATACGGTGGACATGGCCGAAGTCCATTTCCCCGAATAGCGTAACGGCAGACCAGCCGCAGCCATCTCCTCATACGTACGATAACCGCCATCCTCCTTACCCAGAGCAGCCAGGAGCGCATCGCACCCTGCCTTAATAGCGTTACCAACGACCACCTGTGACCGGCTTCCACCCGCCGGGCCGCTATCCGGCGCCAGCGCCGAGTCGTTCATCACCAGGCTGATCTTTTCCGGCGCCAGCCCCAGCGGGCGCAACCCTTCGTGTGCGGTTCCCAGAACGCCAATATCCGCCCCCTGACCGTGATCCTCCCAGGTAGTGTAAACGGTCACCCCTGACGGCGTCAGTTCCAGCCACACCTCAGCCGTATCCGGGCCATCCCCACCGGCGCCGTAAATACCGATCGCCACCCCCACTCCCTTTTTCTTCTCTGCCGTAGATTCACGCTGCGCCCGATCCTTTGCCTGCTGGTAACGGGGACGCAACAGATCGATCATCTCGGGCAGACTGTATACTTCCGGGTCCTGTCCGGTAGGCGTCGTGCTCCCCTGGCGATAAACATTACGATAACGCAATTCGAGCGGGTCGATCCCTGTCTTCTCGGCCAGTTCATCCATCAGGCTTTCGGAGGCAAACAGGCTCTGTGGCGAACCATACCCGCGATACGGTGACCCCCAGGCGTGATTGGTGCACACCGTTCGCCCCACGCCGCGAATGTTGGGGATATCATATCCGGCGCCGATAAACTGCGCCCCCTTCTGCGTCAACAAATCGCCAAACTCGGAATAAGCGCCATGATCGACGGTCCAATCGCTCTCCATCGCCACCAGTTTCCCCTCCTGGTCAGCGCCCATTTTTAACCCAACAAAGAAAGGCGAGCGCTTACCGGTATAGGCGATAAACTGGGCGTAATCGTACTCCAGGTAAACCGGCTTTCCGGTGGCCATACAGGCCACCCCCACCAGGGCTTCCAGAGTGGGGCAGAATTTATAACCAAACGTTCCGCCCGCCGGGTTCTGTACAATGCGCATCTGTTCGGGCGCCAGTCCCAGCCCCTCGGCCAACATGGAGATATGCAGATAAAGTGCGATGCTCTTCGAGTGTATTGTCAGCCGCCCCTCTTCATCGTAGTAGGCGAAGCCCATATCAGGCTCAACGGTCAGATGTGGCTGCCGCTGGATATAGAAACGATCTTCCACCACATACGGCAGTTGTGCCATCAATGGCGCCGTGTCTTCCCCCTTAACCATCCCCTGCTCAAAATAGACGTTGGGCGTGCCGGGGTGAATTTCAATCGCATCCTCAGCCATTGCCGCCGGTGCGCTCATATAAGCCGGCAATTCTTCCAGTTCTACGCACACTTTACCGGCCGCCGCCTGGGCGTGCGCCCGGGTGTCGGCGCAAACGATCGCAATCGCATCGCCGTATTGGTACACTTTTTGATCGCACAGAATCGGGCGATCCCAACCATCACATTTGTTGGTCGGAAAAGTGACCATACCGTTGATGCGATTTTTCCCTTTCACGTCGCGATAGGTAAGCACGCGATACACCCCCGGCATTGTCTCCGCTTCATGGGTGTCAATGGAGAGAATATTGGCGTGCGACACCCTGGCCTGCACCAACGCCAGTTGCAGCGTATCGGGCGGCAATTTCAAAGATAGATCGGCCCCGTAATCCAGCATACCCGTCACCTTCGCCATTGCGCTGGGGCGCGGATAGGCGCTGCCCCAAATGCGCCCATCCTCTGGTAACTGAAAATACAACGATTCAAGTGGTTTCTCCCCACGTAATACCGCAGCAGCGTGCAAAATGGCGTCTACCACCGGACGGTAACCGTTGCACCGGCAAACGTTGCGATGACGATGCAGCCAGGCCCGCACCTCTTCGCGGCTCGGGTTTGGATTCTCGTCAAGCAGAACTTTGGCCGAAATCACAAAGCCCGGCATACAAAAACCACATTGCGGAGCGCCATACAGCACCAGCGCCAGTTGGATCGGGTGCGGATTCTGCAACGTACCGATCCCCTCGATCGTGACAATCTTCGCCCCTTCCGGCACCTTTTTCATCTTCAAAGCGCAAGACAGGACCATCTTACCATCCAGGATGACCGCACACGAGCCACACTGCCCATCATCACACCCAACCTTGGTGCCAGTCAATCCCAGTTGCCGGCGCAAGACATCGGCGAGCGATGTCTCCGGATCAAAAATCAAAGTACGGGGCATGCCATTGATCACAACTGTCTTCTTTTGCATCATTGTCTCCCTAAGAGTGGAAAAACATCCGCTGATGAACTTTACCCATCAGATGCTATCGACAAACAGCTCCAGATAGCGTTTCAAGGTAAATGTCGGTGACGCAATCGCTCAAACAACACAATATTTAATTAATGTGTTATAAACGGAAATCAAAATATATTATAGCGTCACATTTCACAAAATGAAAGGGCTTTAACGCCCAAAAGCACATAAAAAACACATTTTGTCATGCTGTCCGGCAGAAAAAATGCGCACATCCGTTATTGCCGGTACGGGCGCGCAAAGCGTTCCGCAAAAGCGTCATTCTTCTTGAGCATTTCATCCCAATATTGATTGGGGATGCCCAATTTCAAAAGAAACCGGAACACGGCCAGCGCCAGCGGCGAAAAACGCTCTGGCTTTGCCAGTTCAGCCAGGGTCGCCGGGTTAAATCTGCTGCTTTGCCCAAAATCTTTTCCCAACTGGCGCAGCATACCCAATAATTTGTACGACCAACGTCGCGGCTGCGTTTGAATCCCTTCGATGCCGCCTTTGATCATTGTACCGGCATAGGGGCAGCCCAGTCGCCGCGCCAGCTTTTCCAGGTAGCGTTCAACCGGCCGGGAATGTTCCGCTTCAGGGAAACCCGATTGCACCAGAAAACCCAGGATCGGGTTACCAGTCCGCCCGCAAAAAGGTTGCAACGTCTCTTCGATAAAAAGCTTGACCAGCCCAGGCATCGAGTCGGCATACAACGGGAAAGCCAATAAAACCGCATCTGCCTCACCAAAGGCCCGGCTGAATTCTTCCTGTTCGTCTACATGATTCAAATAATACACCGTGACCGTATTGGCGGCGTCCTCGGTAAAACCTGCCAGAAAGCTTTCCAACAACAGACGCGTGTTACCTTTCCTCCCGCGCGGCGAGCCATTATACACGACCAATTTCATGCATCACCTCCTCGACCGCATCCGTTGTCAAGCGTGCAAACTTCAATTCACTCTTCAAATTAATGGCCATACGCCCGAAAATATCGGCGATAATGGCAATATCCTCATCGTCCGTGTCCTTCTGCTTTTGCAAAATGAGCCCCGTACGTGGATAACGCTCATAACGCCGGCGGTGATGCAGCCCTCCACGATCAATAACAGCATAAGGATGGATCAAAGGGATCATCCGATCCATGGTTCGTTTGAGGAGCGCGCTGGCAAACCCCATGATCACCGGCGATGCCAGCAGGAGCCAATCCGCTTCAACAACCGCCCGGCGTACCTGAACCGTATCGTCGGGCGTCAGGCACTCACCCGGCGTTTGCACCCAACACCCCCAGCACCCCACGCACTGGCGGATGTTCATGTCGCGCAACGTAAAAAGGCTGGATGAGTGGCCGGCAAGCAAGAGCGCATCTTGCAATTGCCCCAGGTAATCGTCAAAAGCTCGAGCATTCTTGTTGGGGTTACCATTCAAAACGACAATACGCATCTTGTCCTCATTACCGCCAGCCATCTACACCGGGATAGAAGAAACCTGTTTTTAATTATACTCACAACTTTCGCTGATATGGCCTGCGTACCCATCCAATTAAAAAATTCAGGTCTTGACAAATCGATCACAATCTGTATAATTGAACATGTTCAAATCAAATTCAGGAATCCACATGACAGTAGACACAGCTTCCGACCCCAAAGAACGAATTCTCCAGGCAGCCACAGAACTGCTGATCGAGAAACAGGTCTCTACCCAGATCACCACCCGTCAGATTGCCGAACGCGCCGGCGTTGGCATCGGCCTGATCAATTATCACTACCAATCGAAAGACGCGCTGCTCATGGAAGCTTACAACCGGGTCTTCCTGGCAGAAACGCTGCACTGGTTGGACGACCAGCAAGCCCCTCAGGTCGATCCACTACTGCGCCTCAAGATGATGATCCAACACACCGCCGAAATCGCCATTAAAAACCTCGCTATGGCTCAGGTCAGTCTCTCGTACGATTTGATTAAGGGCCGCATGGAAACACCCACCCTGCTGCTCCCGCTCTTGCGCCAGATTACCGCCGGTACAACGGATGAACTCAGCCTGCGACTGATGGCGCTGGCGCTCGTCAGCACCTTGCAGGTCGCCCTGCTCAGGAAAGAAGCCTTTGAAAGCTATCTGGGGATCGATATAGAAGATCCCCAGCAACGCCAGCAGATGCTGGATACCTTGATAGAAAAAATTGTTTTACCAAAGAAAGAGGAATAACATGAAAATCGCTCTGATCGTTCTCAGCGTCATCGACGTCTTAATGCTTGCATCCACTTTGATTTGTGGGTTTTGGATCCGCTCGCAACAGGGACTTAACCCCGACCCCAGCAGCCTGAGCTTTCACGCCGGACTGGCAGTCGCCACTACGGTTCTGGTGTCTATCACTTTGATCCTGGCGCTCATCCGCTCATAACCACATCAAACTGCTTACCGGACGCGACCATTTTATCGCGTCCGGTTGCTTTTTCTAACATAAATATCATGAAGCGACCAGCGGACAATGGTAAAATCAGGGCACAAAACATTTCAGATATGTATTACCCAATATAGCTCAAGGAAATTGTATGTCTGTCAAAACAAAATACTGGACAAAAATCGCCTGGTTTCTTCTGGTACTGGTCGCCCTCTTCAACCTGACCCAGGTTGTCAGCGTTCAGGCACAATCCGCCAATAATCACGTGGTCATCTATTTCTTTTGGGGTGACGGCTGCCCGCACTGCGCTCGCGCCAAGCCTTTCCTGCAAGAGCTCAGCCAAAAATATCCCGGTGTTGAAATCCGAGCCTACGAGGTGTGGAACAGCGAGGCAAATCAGGCGTTATTCACCAAGATGTCCGCTGCTTACGGCTTCGAACCGCAGGGGGTGCCCACCTTTTTCATCGGAGAACGCTATTGGATCGGCTTCAGTGATGTCGTCGCTCAGGAAATCGAAGCCAACGTAAAAACCTGCCAGCAGCTCGGCTGCAAGGATGGCGGCGTCGGCGTCATTCCGGGTCTTCAGGCGCCCGCCAGCGCCCCTGCCTCCGTTTCTGGCGCCTCAGCGCAGAATGTTCCTCCAGGCGAAAACAACACCATCATCAACGTGCCTTTGATTGGCGCCGTCAACCTACAGTCCCAATCGTTAACCATCAGCACGCTGTTAATTTCGTTTGTCGATGGCTTTAACCCCTGTTCGCTGTGGGTGTTGTCCATGCTGCTGGCGTTAACCCTGCACACTGGCTCGCGCCGTAAAGTCCTGATCATTGGCCTGATCTTCATCACCGTAACCGCCGCAGTTTACGCCCTCTTCATCGCCGGTCTGTTTACCATGTTCGCCATCGTCAATTTTGTCGGCTGGATCCAGGTCGTTGTGTCACTGGTCGCCCTCTTCTTTGGCCTGGTGAACATGAAAGATTATTTCTGGTACAAAGAAGGCCTCTCGTTCACGATCGCCGACGATCAAAAGCCCGGTATCTTTCAACGCATTCGCAAAATCATGGACGCCAGCCAATCGTTTTGGGGTCTGGCCGGCGCCACTGTGATCATGGCAGCCGGCGTCTCGCTGGTAGAATTCTCTTGCACCGCCGGTTTCCCGGTATTATGGACCAATCTATTGGCTTCGCAAAAGGTCGGTACCATGACCTTTGCTTTGCTCCTGCTGCTGTACATGATCATCTATCAGTTGGACGAACTGGCGATCTTTTTCACCACCGTATTCACCCTCAAAGCCAGTCGCATCGAAGAAAAACAGGGGCGCATCCTCAAATTGATCGGCGGTACCCTCATGATCACCCTTTCGGTCGTCATGCTTCTCAACCCGGCGTTGATGAATGACCTGACCGCCTCATTGCTCATCTTTGGCATTGCCTTTGGGGTGGCCATCATCATCCTGCTCGTACACCGCAAAATACTGCCCGCCTTTGGCATCTGGATCGGCAGCGAAGATCAAAAAACGCGCTAAAGGCGCAATCGGCGTTCCTGATCTGCTTCACCGCACACGACCAAACTGGCAACGATATCGTTGCCAGTTTGTGATTCTTTGCGCAAGCGCAAAGAACAAAATCGACATTTTCGCTATGATAAGGGTGAAAACGAGATCAGGTACCCCGCATGGACAAAACGCCAATCACTCCCCAAACCAACATTGCCGAATTGATCAGAGTATACCCGCAGGTTGTCCCGCTCCTGATCGAGCACCACATGGCCTGCGTGGGATGTAGTATGTCCGAATTCGAAAGCCTGGAAGACGCCGCCCAGGTTTATCATCTCTCATTGGATACGCTGCTTGCCGCCATTCAAAATATCGCCGTCCACACAGAGAAGAATACCCCTTTAAATTTTGAGGGTCTGTACGACGCCGCCAATCTCCGTCCATTACGGCGCTCTTTTCGCCGTGTAAATCATTCTACTCGACACAAAAGGAAACCTCTCTCATGGAAACCCCAATGTTTTGCTACCAGTGCGAACAAACTGCTCTCGGCAAAGGCTGCACCGATTTTGGCGTCTGCGGAAAAGACGAAGACGTAGCCGTTTTACAGGATTTGCTGGTTTATCAGTTGCAAGGCATCGCCTGGTATGGTCACGCACTTCAGAAGGCCGGCCAGGTGATCGACGTCCAAACAGATTTCTTCACGATCGATGCGTTATTCTCGACCCTGACCAACGTAAACTTCGACCCGCAGCGCTTCTACCGTTTTCTGAAAGAAGCGCAAACCATCAAAGCCGGTCTGCGCGCCCAGATCGCGGCGAGCAACGGTCTGGCGCCGCTGGCTGCGCTCTACGCACTGCCGACCGGCGACGAAGCCATCTTAGCCGACGCCCGCCGCGTCAACATCCGCCCCCAGGCCCTGCAAAACGAAGACGTCCAATCGCTCAAAGACACCCTGCTATACGGCCTCAAGGGCATGGCTGCCTACGCTCACCACGCCTGGGCGTTGGGCTACCAGGATGCAGAGGTTAACGCCTGGTTCTACCAAGGGTTGAGCGCCATGCTGGATGACCAGCTCGACGCCGGCAAATTGCTGGATCTGCTCATGGAGTTCGGCCAGATCAATCTGAAATGCATGGAACTCCTGGATCACGCCAATACCGGCAGCTTTGGGCACCCCGAACCCAGCCAGGTACGCATTACAAAGCAGAAAGGCCCTTTCATCGTAATCTCGGGCCACGACCTGCACGATTTGAAAATGCTGCTCGACCAGACCGCCGGCAAGGGCATTAACATCTATACCCACGGTGAGATGCTGCCCGCCAACGCCTATCCCGAGTTCAAGAAATACCCGCACCTGGTAGGCAATTACGGCGGCGCCTGGCAGGTGCAGCAGCGCGAATTTGACAACCTTCCCGGCGCCATCCTCATGACGACCAACTGCCTGATGGAGCCGCGCCCCTCCTATCGCGACCGCATTTTCAGCACCGGTGTGGTTGGCTGGCCGGATGTGGCCCACATTTCGGCGCAGCCAGATGGACACAAGGATTTCACCCCGGTCATCCAAAAGGCCCTGGAACTGGGCGGCTGGCAGGAGGACGAACCCGCCAAAACAATCCTGACCGGTTTTGCCCACAACGCCACCCTCAGCCACGCCGGCGCCATTGTAGATGCTGTCAAAAGCGGCCAAATCCGGCACTTCTTCCTGGTTGGCGGCTGCGACGGCGCCAAACCCGGTCGCAATTACTACACGCAGTTCGCCGAAAAGACTCCCAGAGACACAGTCGTCCTTACCCTGGCCTGCGGTAAATACCGCTTCATCAAGAAAGACCTGGGAACCGTTGCCGGTCTGCCACGCCTGCTGGATGTCGGGCAATGCAACGACGCTTATTCCGCCATCCAGATCGCCGTTGCGCTATCACAGGCATTCTCTTGCAGTGTGAATGACCTGCCGCTCACCCTGGTGCTGTCGTGGTACGAACAAAAAGCGGTATGCATCCTGCTCACCCTGCTATCACTCGGTATCAAAAACATCTACCTGGGCCCAACCCTCCCGGCTTTCCTGTCCCCCAACGTGGTCAATCTGCTGGTCGAAAAATTCGATCTACGCCCCATCTCTAGCCCACAGGAAGATCTGGCGGCCATTCTCAACTGACCAATTTCCACGAAAATCGCTTAAAACCCTTGCGCTTTTTGCAAGAGCGTAGTATTATCTAACACGTTGCTGGCCTGGATGCCCCCCTCATCCAGGCCAGCAACATTTAATCCACGCACCTTGGATCTCTTCGTCGCTTACACCGCAGGGTGTAAGCAAAAAACCGTAAAAACTACTCCACGCGCAATACTGGCCCCCGCTTCAATGGATTGACGCGCAACAGCTCCTTCATGACCGGATCGTATACCCGGGCATACCAGTTGAAAAGGAAGCGCAATCTACCCACCGGGATGTAATTGAGCAGGCGATACATCGGTTCGACCTTCTTATACGCAAGATTAAGAAATAATCGCTGCGCACAACCGGGCTGACTAAAGCGTATCCGCTGAAAAACAGAAGGCCAGCCATAAAAACGCTCGTAGGCATAGAAATACCCTGCTTCCAATTCCTGAGGCGTCATGCGCTGCGGCTGATATACCACCCGGCTGGTATCATAGTGCGACCAGTCACGATCAAAAATACGTCCGGCGGCATCCAGGCGCTTATACAACGTTGTGCCGGGGTAAGGCGTCAACACGGTAAAGGTGGCGGTTTCTAACCTGGCCTGGATACCAAAATCAACCGTCCGATCGAAGACACTGGCATCGTCATGGTCGAAGCCAAACACAAAACTACCGTTGACCATGATCCCGCGTTCATGAATGCGCTCCGCATTGCGCAGATAGGTTTCCACCCGGTTACAACGCTTGTGGACTTCACTCAAGCTATCCGGGTGAACGCTTTCAAACCCAACAAACAACGTCCGGCAGCCCGAAAGCGCCATCAAATCCAGCAGGGCTTCGTCATCAGCAACCGAGATCGAAGTCATCCCCAGCCACAGCCGCCGGCGCGGAATTAAGGCCCGAAACAATTCAATGGCAAAACGGCGATCCAGGGCAATATCGTTGTCCAAAAAGGCGATTACGCCCGGCCGCGAGTCGATATCCCGCAAAACTCGCTCCAGTGAGCGCTGTGAAAAATTGGGCTTGGGCCGGCTGCTCTCAAAGCAAAAATCACATACCCGCGGGCAGCCACGCGTGGTAGATAGCGCAGCCTGCACCGTGTAATCTTGCTGGCGCACCACCGACCAATCCGGCGATGGGGATGCGTCTAGCGAAATAAAGCGACCCTCATATCGCCTGCGCAGACAGCCAGCCTGGACATCGGCAAGGAGTTGCGCCCAAACCGTCTCTGCCTCGCCAACCACCACACAATCGGCATGCTGCGCAGCTTCTTCGGGGCAAACCGAAACATGCGGCCCCCCTAACACCACCCGCTGCCCGCGCTGGCGATATTGATCCGCCAGGGAATACGCCCGCCCGGCTGAAGCCGTCCACACGCTGATCCCAATCAAGTCAGCCTGCAAATCCGGTGGCGCCAGATGATGATATTCGTCGATCAAACGCACCCGGTGCTCCGGCGGCGTCAAGGCGCTCAAAATTTGCAAACCATGCGGCGGAACCATATAATGCTTGATGCGTGTTCCACGACGCAAATCCGCTCTTGCAAAAATCAACACGATGTCCAGTCCCATAAGCCACCTCCATGCCACGACTGTAACATGAAAGGCGGCAGGTAAGCCAGCGCTTAAGACCAGAATGCGGTGCACCCGGGTGCACCGCATCGGGTTGCCGGAGTCATTCGTAAGCCAATACCTCGCGTACCGTCAGGTGCGAAGCATTGCGCGCCGGGATCAGGCTGGCCAATGAACTGAGCAAAATGACCAACACCAACCATAACCACACACCGGTCATCGAAAAGGTAAAATTCAACGGAGCGCCGGTTAACGGCACGCCCACTGCATCACTCAGCAAACGACCGAGCGGAATGGCGGTCAAAAAACCGATCAACCAGCTGAGCAAACCGATGCCAATTCCTTCCAGAATAAAGACCCTGGATACCCCACCATTGGATGCGCCAATGGAACGCAGAACACCAATCTCACGCGTCCGTTCCAACACGTTGATGCTCATCGTCCCCATCAGTCCCAGCCCACCTACCAACGCCAAGAGAATAGACATGATCAACAACAGGCTAACGAGAATACCAAAAGAAGCTTCCAATTCGGCGCGTTCTTGCTGCATGGTTTGAATGCCGCTCACACCAATGTCCAGGTAGTTAAAACGCTTCTCCACCTGCCGCGCCATTTCCTCCACCTGTTGCGGGCTACGATCTCTGGACAGAACCAGCACCGAGCTGGCATTGCCCACGTCACCGGTCAGGTGAGCAATATAATCATAATGGACATACACCATCGACGCAAAAATGCCGCGGCTGACCCCCACCAGACGCAAGGTGCGCTCTTTGCCGTCAATTTTAAGCACAAATTCATCCCCCACCTTTAAATCGGGTTCATCCTTCATGAAGATTGTGTTCACCACGATAGCATTGTCATCCTCGGGCAGCAACCACCGCCCCGCCACAATCGCCGGCGGGTTGATCAGGTCGGAACCAACGCGTGGGGCAAACATGTACAGCAAATTGCCCTCGCTGCCGTCCGGGCGTACCCGGTGTGCAGGCAGTTGCGCCCAGATATCGACCTTGGCCACGTTAGGGATGGTTAAAACCTCTTGCTTGAGACGATCCGAACGATGTGGCCGTGCCAGTGTAATCATCATATCAAAATTCCACCAGCGCAACATATCGTCCAGCGTGCTGAAAATCGAGGAGCGTACGCTGAAAACGCTGATAAAGATGCTTCCTGCCAACGACAGGGTGATCAATGTCATGACCAGCCGTCCCTTACTGCGAAACGTATTGCGCAGAGAGAGCAGCCAGGGGCGTAGTAATAACCGTCGGGTGGCCCACAAATTTTCACCCGAAAACAGGCGCGCCAGCCAATCACGTTTTGAGGCCCGTGCAGCCATTCCATACGCACTCATGGCTTCGGCAGCTGTAACACGCAACCCTGAAAGGAACGGATATAACGAGGCCAGCACCGGTACCAGTAATCCGGTCATCAGTTGAATCACGATCGCCTGAAGAGGAAAATTGAAGCTGCGCAAATCAAAGTTAAACATTGCCGCCAGGAACTCGCTCAACTGGCGCGCCCCAATTACACTCAACGGCACCGAAATCAACAACGCAACAAGCCCGTAAAGCATCACCATCGCCAGATACATGGTCATGATCTGCCCACTATGCGCCCCGATGGCCTTCATCACCCCAATCTGGCGCCGCTGCTGCGCCATCAAAGCCGAAACGGTATTGATGATCAAAAAAGTACTCAAAAATAATGAAAGCAGGCCCAACACACCCATCAACAATAAAATCGCGTCCAGAATATCTCCCAACGGCAATGTCCCCGGTTCAACCGTCGTACTCATCGGGATCGTATACCCGCTGCGTTCGGCTTTGTCTTTGACCTCATTCACCACATGTCGGGCATAGATTTCATTGGGTGGGTCGCGAACGACAACGTGCAATTCGTTAAACCCGTAAGCCTCGCCCAACCAATCAATCGTATCAAACGTCACATAACCATACGGACTGCCGTCAAACTGCGCAGGCACTTGCGCCATATCGTGCGCCAACCCTGCCACACGCAACCAACGCCGTTTACCGCCCGGCATCTCAATGAGAATAGAATCACCTATCTCTGCCTTAATCAAATCAACAGCCGAACGCTCAATGAGAATCTCGCGGTCTGGCGGCGGCCATGCACCCCGATAAGGAGCTATCCGGTTAACCCGCATGGCATCATAATCCTCCACAGCAAAGAGGCGCAAATTAATCCACTCATCCACGCCGACCTGCAAACGCACATCCACCGAACGGCGGGCATCGACATCGGACACCTCTGGCATGGCCCGCACCGAATTGACAAAATCCTGTTCAAACAACTCAAACGTACGGACCACACCTGTACCGGGGTTGATGGCTGCATAACTGTGGTTCATCTCTGTTGAAAGGATCGTCCGTGAACTGACAATCACCCCGACCGCAAACAGCCCCACCGCAATCGATAAAACAATCAGGGTCGTACGCGTCTTGTTTCCAGCCAGATCATTTAACACCTTATACCAACGTGGCGCCAGCATCACGACCTCCGCTCATCTACAACTTCGCCATCGGCCAGGGTGATCGCCCGCGAGGCGCGGCGGGCAATATCCCGGTCATGAGTAACCAATAAAACCAGCTTACCCTGGCTGGCCAGGCGCTCAAAGATTTCCACCACGATGTGCGAGGTGCCCGAATCCAGGCTGCCGGTTGGCTCATCGGCAATGATCACTGCCGGGTCGTTGGCCAACGCCCGCGCCACGGCCACACGCTGCTGCTGCCCGCCCGATATTTGCCCGGGCCGTTTATAGGCGTGCTCGCCGATCCCAACCTGCTCCAACAAATCCAAGGCCCGCTGGCGCTGCTGTTCCAGCGAATAGCGATGGGCAAAATCCATCGGCAGCATCACATTCTGTTGGATCGTCAGGCTGGGTAACAACTCAAACGTTTGAAAGACAATCCCCATCACCCGTCCGCGCCACATGGACGTTTGCTCCATGCTCATACGATGCATGGCGGCCCCCGCCACCCACACCTCCCCGCTGCTCAGACGATCCAGCCCGGTGATCATATTCACCAGCGTCGTCTTGCCGCTGCCCGATTTGCCGGTTACAACCACAAACTCACCCGCCGTCACCTGTAAATCGATCCCCTTCAACGCCAACACTTCTCCACTCAAGGAATGATAGCGTTTAGACACCTTGTGCAAATCCAGTAAAGGTCGGGCGCAATCTTCCTCCCTCACCGCCGGCATCGTAATCCAGTTCAACATGCCTCCCTCCTCCAACGCCTATAAACCCGGCCGGTTGATGCGTTCGTCCACAACCTGCCCGTCGGCAATGACAATGGTACGCTGGGCGCGCATCGCCAGGTCGTTGTCGTGAGTGACCATCAAAACCGTCTTGCCGCTGTCCACCAGGTCTTCAAACAGACGAAAAACCGACTCGGCCGTGCGCGAGTCGAGATTACCGGTCGGCTCATCGGCGGTCAGCACCGGCGGGTCATTGGCCAGCGAACGAGCAATCGCCACAATTTGCTGCTGGCCGCCCGACAACTCCGGCGGAAATTTGTGCGCACAGCCGGCAATATCCATACGCTCCAGTAACGCCATCGCCCGTTCCGGCCGGGCAACAATCGGGTACTTGCGGCTGTAATCCATCGGTAGCATCACGTTTTCCACCGCCGTCAGGGTGGGCAACAACTGGAAGAACTGAAAAATCACTCCGATCGCCTGTCCGCGCCAGATCGCAATCTGTTCCTCGCTCAACGTATGCACCGGTGTACCCGCCACATAAATCTCGCCGCTGGTTGGCCGGTCAATTCCAGTAATGACGTTGATTAACGTCGACTTACCGCTCCCCGATTTGCCAATAATGGAAACGAACTGGCTACTGGCAACCGCCAGATCAATGCCTTTCAAAGCCACAAATTTTCCCGCGGCCCCTTCGTAGATCTTGGTCACTCGATTGAGACGCACCACCTCAATCTCTTCAGACGGGGTCACCGCAGGGACAACGGACGTTTGCGAAGGTCTTACATCAAAAATCAGCATTCTTCCTCACTGTTACACAATTCAACGCCAGAATTTCCACGCCCAGGCAACGCAGGCAATCCAATATGCCATACAAAGCCGACTGATCACAAACCAGGCCACTCAGACGGCTCTGCCCGTTTTCCAGGCTCTCAACCTGCAAACCGCCAAACCAATCCGCCCACTGATCGGGGGACAAGTGCCCGGCAACCCGGATTTCACAGCGAAAGGCTTTACTCATCGTATCTGCACCTTGCCCATAGCATATCATCCCCGCGGGTGGACTGTCATCCATCCCCAGGTGGATCACGGGTGGAATAAGCGCTGCATACCGGCAATCAATCTTACTTGCGCAAAGACGCAGACTCGGACAAAATTAGAGCAAGACCCATCCCCACGACTGGATACACAGATGAAAAAACTTGCATCGTACCTGATCTCCCTGACCACAGTGCTCGTCGCCGCCTGCATGCCGACCGTTGCTCAACCCACTGCCCCTATTATCAATCTGCCCACCGCCACAACAACGCCCGTTGCCACGCCGCAAGGCCAGCCGCCGGCGTGTACGGCAACTGGCCAGACCTGGGTCTCACCCAAAGACGGCGCCGCTCTGGTGTGCGTCCCGGCCGGCGAGTTCCTCATGGGCGCTGCCCCCGAAGACGACCTGGCCGCCAGTGATGAGCGCCCGCAACACACCGTCTACCTATCAGCGTATTGGATCGACCGGCTGGAAATCACCAACGCCCGGTTTGCCCAATGCGTTCAGGCTGGCGCCTGCCACCAACGACGTTACTCACCGTACCTGTGGGGCGTATCCTCACACACCCGCAAAGACTATTTTGTCGATCCGGTTTATGCCGGCTATCCCGTGATCATGTTGGATGGCGACGAAGCGCAGGCCTACTGCCAGTGGGCCGGACGGCAGTTGCCCACCGAAGCGCAGTGGGAAAAGGCAGCGCGCGGCAACGACGGCCGCCTCTTCCCGTGGGGTAATGAACAAACCGACTGCCAGCGCGCCAACTACCTGGGCTGCGAAAACGACACCTCACCGAGCGACTCACATCCCTCTGGCGCCAGCCCCTATGGCGCCCTCAATATGTCCGGCAATGTCTGGGAATGGGTCGCCGACCGCTACGAACAAGATTATTATGCCACCGCCCCTGCCCGCGACCCGTTGGGCCCAGAAAGCAATGCGCTGCATGGCCTGCGCGGCGGCGGGTGGAACAGCCTGAGCGAAGAATTGCGCCTGAGCGCTCGCTCGAGCGGCGAGCCCAAACATGCCACCGATGGCGCTATCGGCTTCCGTTGTGCGTTGCGCTGAAACCCTTATTCGTGTTGAATAGCCATCACAATGTTCAGACGGGCAGCGCGCCACGCCGGGTATAAGGCCGCCAGTTGAGCAATTACCAATGCCAGGAAGATACCCCAGGCAAACGGCTGATAGGTCAATTCCAGTTCGAGGTCATAGCCTGCCATGCGGTTCAGGCCGGTAACCAGTGTTTGCGCCAGTACCGTACCAAAACCGAGACCAAACACACCGCCAATCACGCCCAAGGCGGCTGCTTCGGCCAGAATCAACTGGCGCACCTGCCGGCGGAGCATGCCCACCGAACGCAGACCGCCAATCTCGCGCTGGCGTTCCAGGACGTTCATAATTAACGTATTCGCCACGCCCAACGCGCTGATCACCAGTCCGATCCGGCTCAGCACTTCCATCAGTTCAAACGACTGTTGCGACAGATCGCGCACCCGCCGGGTGAAATCTTCGGTGGTCGCCACGATCAACCCGTTGCGTTCCTGATAACGCCGCTCGATCTCCTCTTTGACATCTGCTACAGCATAACCTGTCTCGACCCCAACCGTAAAACGATCCACAGTCGTCTTGCCAAACCAGGAAGCCGCGTCCTCGCGGGTAAGGTAAACCGAGCCGCCTTTCAGATCAAAGTCGACCACCACCGCCAGAACGCGAAAACGACGTTCACCACGCTTTGTCAGCAAAACCAGTTCGTCGCCCCGCCTCAAATTGTAGCGATCGGCCACGCTGGTGGAGACAAAGGTACCCCCGCTTTGTGCGAATTCAGTCCACAAACCACCCCCATCCGCATAAGCATCGGTGAATTGCAAATCGGCCACCTGGCGAAACGTTGCCGGATCAATAGCATTAACCAGTATCGTATCGATATCCACCTGCGTGCGGGCCACCACCTCTAGCGAGAGCTGCGCCTCAAACTGCGAGCGGGCCGTAACCGCCGCCACGCCCGGCACAGTGGCAATCTGCCGGCCCAGCTGCTCGCGCATGCGCTGTGCTGAGCCAATTTGCAGATCGCCGCCCAGCGAGGTCTCCACCCAACTCTCCAGATCTGACTTGAACGAAGAAGTGATGGCGCTCATCCCGATTACCTGGGTAACACCGATCATCAATACCGCCACAGTTAACGTAGTACGCCCGACGGCGCGCTGCACGTTGCGGCTGCCCAGGTCGCCAATATTACGGTAAAGCGCCACCATCACCGGTCGCACCCAGCGTTCCAGCCAGCCAACGCATTGTGGCACCAACAGAGTGCCGCCCAACAAGAGCACACCAACGGCAACCGTGCTGACCTGTGTCTCCAGGCCGGAGGGCAATTCAGCGCGATACAGGATGTAATACGCCGCCCCAAGCAACGACACCCCCACCAGCCACAAATAACTCAGCCAACGAGGGCGCGGTCGCAAAGTGCGAATGGCGGCAAGCGGTGGAATACGCGCTGCCTGTACGGCCGGCAAAAATGCCGACGCCAATGTCACTCCTAACCCCACCCCCAGGCTTTGTAATAACCCCGCCATAGGGATATAGAAAGGATGCATCTGCATGGCGACGAAACCACCCATCACTGCCAACAAACCGCGCCCCAACAAAACACCAAACACCACCCCCGCTACAGACCCCATCCCCCCCAGTAAAATCGCCTCGACCAATACGATTTGCATGATTTGCCGCCGGCTCATCCCAATCGCCCGCAACATGCCAATCTCGGTTGTACGTTCCAGAACAGTCATCGAAAAAGTGTTGTAAATCAGAAAGGCGCCGATAAAGAGGGCCATAGCCGAAAAAAAGGTTAACCCCTGTTGGTACAAATACAACATCTGGCTCACCACCGCCCCGCGCATGGCCGGGTATTCAGCCAGGTATTTATCCCCGACCACATCCTGCAAGCGATCCAACAGGGCCTGCAAATTCTCCGGCGAACGGCCCGTCTCAGGCGTGCTGACCACATCGATCACATCCAGATCTGAGCCTTTTTCAAACAAATCCTGGGCAACCGTAAGCGGGACAAAGGCCACATTTCCACCGTTGAACAAGGCTGCGCCGCTATTATTGAGAATACCGATTACCTGCAAGGCCTGCGGTCCTCCAGGCGTCATGATGACCAGATCATCGCCGACCTGCAACTCTTTCCGTTCAGCATAATTAGCAGAAATAACGGCTTCATAACGTGACCGCTGCAACCACTCGCCGCTCTGCAAAGCATAAATACGCACAGCAGGGTCCAGTTCCGCATCGACGCCAAACACCTGTAAACTCTCCCCCGGCCCACGCCCCGAGATACTCAACGAAGAAGGCGACCACTCCGCACCGGTCTCAACCGGTGTGGTGATAACGCGAACCGATGGCACCGCCACCACCACGCCCGGCTGTTTGGCAATCTTTGTCAGATGCAAGGGACGCAATGCATCGCGATCCGGCTTACGCACGGTAATGGTGATCTCTGCCCGTCCCGAGGTCTCATCAAAAACCTGTTGAAATGACTCCAACGTACTGGCGTTGGTCATCGCCACCGCCAGCACGACCGCCACCCCGATCACCACACCCAGGCAGGTCAACAGAGTGCGCAAACGGCGCTGCGCCATATTGCGCAAACTGAGGACGAAAGGCATCAACACAGGGGAGCATTTCAAAAGGGATATCATTCCAACTCCGCCATAATAGCCAATACCATCTGGCCATCTGGCTGACCAGCGCCGTTCTCCAGGCTGCGCACAATCTGCCCATCTTTCAAAAAAATGACACGGTCTGCATAAGATGCCGCGCGCGGATCGTGCGTCACCATGACAATCGTGGCGTTCAACTCCGTACAGGTGCGGCGCAACAGTTGTAAGATCGCCGCACCTGTTTTTGAATCCAGATTGCCCGTTGGCTCGTCTGCCAGTACAATTTCCGGCTCATTGGCAAACGCCCGCGCAATGGCCACACGCTGCTGCTGGCCGCCGGAGAGTTGATTGGGGCGATGATCGCGGCGATCCAGCAACCCGACCAACGAAAGCAGACCGCCAAGACGGGCATTGTGTTTATGAGCCGCCTGCCCATCGATCAACAACGGCAACGCCACATTTTCCTCGGCGGTCAGCGTCGGCAGCAGATTATAAAACTGGAAGATAAACCCCACCTTGCGACGGCGCACCAGCGTTAAGCGGTCATCGCTCAGGTTGGATAACGACTCGCCCGCCAGGATGATCTCCCCAGACGTCGGCGTATCCAGCCCGCCCAGCAAATGCAGCAGCGTCGATTTTCCCGACCCAGAAGGGCCCATGATGGCAAGAAACTCGCCGCTCTCTACGCTCAGGTCGACATTATCCAGAGCGGTAACCACTACTTCACCCATTCGATACAGCTTGCACACCTGACGGGCTTCCAGAGTAATCATGGTTTCACCACCTGAACCCAGAGAGGTCATTTACGCCGGGGCAATCCGCCCTCAAATTCATCCAGACCTTTGCGGGCCTGGGGCCATTGACCCCGCGCCGCCTGGCGCGTCAGCGCCTCAATTCGGGCAATCGATTCGCTCGATTGCGGCCCACCATGCGCCTTGAGGCCAGCGCTGGCGTTGGCGCCCAACTGGGCAATCTTATTCAATTCATCTGGCGTGATCTTCTTATCGCCCAGAGCGGAACGAAATGTCTCGGCAAACTTACGGGCGCTCTCCACCGCTTCTGCCGGGTTTTGGGCCACCTGGTCTGGTTTAACCGCCAGAGCACCCTGTTCCCGCTGATCGAGCTGTGATTTAACCTTCGTCATCCAATTGCTGACCTGCGCCTGGACTTCGCTCGCCTGTTGGCCGGCCGATTGCGCCGCAGCATTTAACTGCTCGATCGCCGCCTGTGCATTCTGACTGCCCTGTTCGGCAATACTCGCCATGGTTTCCAGACTCTGGCTGATCGAATTCAAGTCTTCCTCAATAGCGTTCATCGAGGCAATCGCCTCACTGGCATAAGCGCCATAGAGATTGGCGTAAGCCTCCATCAATGCCTCCGCCTCAGCAATCGCCTGTTCCGCAGCCACAGCCGAGACCTGCACGGTAACCGTTTCTTCCTGTGTCACCGTCCCATCGCTGGTCGCCTGAGTGGTCGTATTCGTCGCCTGTTGGCTGGCCGCCAATGCCTCGTTGAGCGATTGGTCGATCAGAGCGGCCAGTTCCTCTTCGCTCATAGTGGTATATTCGATCACCGTCGCCGGGGTGGGCGCAGGCATCGCTGCCGTAGTGGCAGCCACCGCCGTATTCACCAGCGCCGATTGGTTGGCCGCAGAAGTGGCCGTGGCGGCAATGGCTGTCCCTGCCAGCGAAGCCACATCCAACGTCGGCGTTGCCGGTGAGGCCGGCGCCGTCGTCCCACAGGCCAGTAAGGTCAACGCACTTAGCAGCAGTACAAACCAGTAGGGTCGCAGCAAGATTTTCATCACATACCTCCAAGAAATGATCGTAAGACATCCGAACCCGGAATTTGCATATAGCATAGCATGAAGGCAAACAAAAAACAGCCCGCCATAGCAGGTTGTTTTTTACCCACTTTCGCAGGTATTCGCCTGCGATCAATCAACTACGGGGTGCATCGGGTAAATCATCTGGCGCAATCAAGCCATACCGCACTGCCAGTAAGGCCGCCTGAGTGCGATCCAAAACGTGCAGTTTATCCAGGATCGTACTGACATAACCCTTGATCGTGACCTCAGTTAGAGACAGGGCCATGCCAATCTCCTTATTGCTCAAACCGCGCCCCAGCAGCACCAAAACCTCACGTTCACGGCGCGTCAATTGCTCCAGCGGACTGACCGGCGACGGTTGTTGCATCAAACGCCGGGCGATGACCGGATGCAGTTGCGGGTTGCCGCGCAGGGCAGAGCGAATAGCCTGCACCAATTCATCACCGCCAATATCCTTGAGCAGATAGCCATCAACCCCGGCCTGCAACGCCGCAAACAACCGATCATCCTGGCTGTAGTTGCTCAAAACCAGAATGATCAGTTGTGGGTACAAACGGCGAAGCTCGGCTGCGGCGCTGATGCCATCCACCCCAGGCATCTGCAGGTCCATTAAAACCACGTCGGGTTGCGTCTGTGCTGCCAACCGGACAACTTCCTCGCCGCTGGCCGCCTCGCCCACCAGTTGCATATCCCCCTCCGTTTGCAAGGTCAGACGCAGCCCACGGCGCACAATCTCATGATCGTCGGCAATCAATACACGTATCACCGTTCCTCCTCAGGCAGTGCAACTGTCATTATCACCTCAGTTCCCCGCCCCGCCAGCGATTCAACCACCACCTGCCCACCATACCCGGCAAGACGCTCGGCCATGCCTTTCAACCCCAGATGACCTGCGCCCCGCTCTTCGCCAGCTGCGAACCCCCGCCCTTCATCGCGAACGACGAGGTGCACGTTCCCTTCGCTCAAACTCAAGTTACACGTTGCCTTGCGTACCCCGGCATGCTTGAGGACATTATGTAAAGCCTCACGCCCGGCCTGAAACAGATCCAGCGCCAGGCCGGCAGGCAAAAGCAATACCGCCGGAGTTTGCAGGTTCACTTCCAGACCCACCGGCGTATCTCGCAAACGTCGCACGTGATCGGACAACATCGCTGCCAGGTCCAATAGCGCCTGCTCGCTGGCGGTCTCCGTCGAAGCGCTGCGCAAGTGTTCGAGCAAAGCGCGCATCTCCAACTGGGCATCCTGCGCCGAACGTTCCAGGACGGATAATTCCTCGGCAAGCGCGCCGGGATCCTGCCGGGCCAGCGTGCGTAACGCCCGGGCGCTCAGGCTTATACTGAACAACACCTGGCTGATCGAGTCATGCAGATCGCGCGCCAGGCGCTGTCGCTCGGCGGTAATCGCCAGTGTGCGCTGCTGCTGTAACGATTCGGCGGTTCGCTCGGCCACTCGTTGTTCCAGATCGCGGTTCAAACCTTCCAGCGCCTCAAAGGTCAGCGCATAGGCCAGCGCCAGCGCCGCCTGCTGCGCCAGGGCGGTCAATTCTGCCTGTTCGCCAGCATCGTACCTTAAACCCGAAGTGCGCTGCGCCAACCAGTATCCACCCAGACAGGCGCCCGCAGTGATCAACGGTGCATTCCAGGCCTCATGCGCCCCGGAGCGCCGGGGAGGCTGTGGCACCGCACCCGGCGCTACCTCGCCCCATGCTGCGCCAAGCGCCGCCGGCAGCGTTGTGCAGAGCAGATACAGGATATCCTCGCGACGCGCCACGGTGCTCAGCGCTTCTCGCGCCGCCGCCATCCCGGTGCGAAACTGCTCCCGCTCCGGATAAAACCAGCGATCGATGCGCCGTTGCAAGCTGCCACGCAAAGGTTCAAAGGCCAGAGCGGCCCCAAAAATAGCCAGGGCCGCCGCCAGACCGCGATAGTCCCACCACATCTGGCTCAAGAACGCCGCCGCGATTACAACCAGGCCAAAATACAGCGCCAGCACCGCCAGAGACGCCAGAGCATAGCCAAACGCCCGGCGCAAAATAGCATCAATGTCAAACAGATCGTGCCTCAAAACAGTGTAGGCCACACCCAATGGGAAAAACACCTGCGCTGCCAGCAACAAGTCATACGGGATCCATTCTTGCCCCAATGCCAGCCCCATCAGCCGGAAAGGCACCGGCGCCTGACTGATCAAAACGGTAAAAAACAAAATGCGCCCCTGCCACGCCGCTCGTGGCTGGTTTACGTCCGGATGGCGGGCGCTCCAGCCCAGGGTGATCATCGCCGCCACTACCAGAACAATAAACCAGAACGCCAGCAAGTTGCGTAGGAACAGCCACCACGGGTTGGCCGGCGGCAGCCACAATAAAGCAACAAACCCCAGGCCGCTTACCAGATACACCCCCAACCAACGCCAGCCGGTCGAACGCCCACCGACCCGTAATGCAAGATGCAGGGCCGCTGGCGCCAGCAGGACGCTATTTGCCATTCGCCACAACGTTACCCGGTCAGAAAGGATATCGAGCGGAGCGACATTGGGGAAAGGGTTGAACGGCCGCGCCGGCGGCAAGAACAGCACACAGGCCAGCAGCACGGCAAAACAACCCGCCAGCAGACTGCGGTCGCCCGGCTTTAATACCGCCGGCAGCACTCCGGCAAGCAAAACCAATCCTGCCACCACCGCCGAAAAAGCCGTAACGGGCAAAACGGCCGGCGAAATCAACCACAAACTGCCCCCCTCGATCAACACAAGGAGCAGTAACGGAAGCAAAAAGCGAAGAGAGAAACGCAATGCCATTATCTCGAATCATACACGAAAAATGGCGCGGTCACAAAGAAAAGAAAGCGCCCCCGGCATCGTCGCCAGAGGCACCACGCACAAGGCTGGGGGTGAAGGATTCGAACCTCCACAAACAGATCCAGAGTCTGTCGTCCTGCCGTTAGACGAACCCCCAAAATTAGATGGCTTATAGTTTACCGCCGCCCTCCCAATTCGTCCAGGGTAAAAAACGGCCGATTCTCATGCCTTTCTTAAAGTCAGGAAAGGAAGTTGTTTCTACATTAGACGATCTGCCGACGAAAAGCGCCTGTTTACCTGGGACTGGAATAGCCTGACGTTGACGGATCGTGGTGTGGTCGCCGACCTGGATGGTTGGCACGACGATTTGCAGGGTTTTCTGGCGAAGCGCTGGCGCAACGAGGGCGCACTGCGACCGGGAACCGGGTGGCCGAGCTGCGCTACAGGGCGTGGGGCGAGACGCGCTTCAACGCCGACGACCTATCGTTACACCGGACAGCGCGAGGCGAGCGAGATTGGGCTGTAATACTTGCGGATTAAACACCCCGTCAAGATATACTGACCCGAGCAGAAACAGGCCGCAAAAGCGCCGAAACTGGGTTTACGTCCCAATCGGAGCTCGACCAGACCCATGAGCGGCTTGAAATAGCTGACATCGGGGTGCTCGAAGGTTTGGGTAAACTCCGCCAGAACAAACTCACCCCACCCCGGGATTTTGGTGGCAACCACGCCAGAACCGTAGCCCCAATAATACTCGTTTGTTCTCTCGTATTCCGAACAACGGAATATGGTGTAGAATCGAGTCCTACCCTCCATAAGGGGACTACGTATGAGCAAAAACCTCAATACCAGAATTAGATTAAATGCGGCATTACTGATTACGCTACTTGTGGCAGCTGCTTCGGTTATTGGATTTCATCTGATAACTAGAAATGCTATGCGGGAGGATTTGTTCGGTAACCAGCCACCCTGTGGTTTACCCTGCTGGAATAATATTACACCAGGAATAACCAGCAGGAATGCGGCAGTTAAAATTCTTAAAGAAACTGCTTATATTGACAAAAGCAGTATAAAAGAATCAGGATCTAATGAATTCGGCGGATGTAGATGGAACTGGAAAGTGGCTGGAAGAAGAATAGCTCCAACTCTAAGTTGGGAGAATGGAGTGGTTCGTGAAATATCTTTAGGATTAACTTTTGACATATCAATAGACGATATCCTTAAAGAGTTTGGGCCTCCAGAGGCAGTTGGTGTCATCGAAGGAGGAACACCAGAAAATTGGTACTGGGTTCTTGATATGTTCTATCCTCAGTCAGGAATCCAGGTAAAAGTATATACACCTGATTTTAGTTCTTTAATTGAGCCTTCTACTGAAGTTGGCGCAATTGTACTCTTCTCACCTACTTCTATTGAGAATCGTTTGACTGAACTGTATCCTGATTCAACTTCCAACAGCTTGAATTGGTTATTTAAATCCTGGAAAGGTTTCGGTGATATCAAAAAGCTTTATAAAGACGATGAACAATGAAGGGCTGTCCAGGGCTTAGTCCGGGATGGGGCGCTTCTCGCCCTTGAACTCATTTAAGTCAGATCCTCTGGAACACCGCCATCTCGGAGTCAGGAGAGGGTCATTGCGATCGATGAGAAAATAGTGAGGGGGAGCACAGCCCCCATTCGTGGACTTTAAGAAAGGCCTGGGCTTTTCTATTTTGGGCTCGCTCCGTACAGCGCTTCCAAGGCCCGGCGCGCAGCATCCAGGGCCAGTTCTTCACAATGCGCCTCAAATCGGCCAGGGTAACGATACGAATAAGGCGACAGATCCACCTCAAAACCACCGTCCGCATGAGCGGCAGCAGTTGGCAGATAACCAATACAACCATCGCTGATACTGGCAAACATCGTATACTGCGCCGGCGAAAGTTGTTTGATCGCCATACCAATTTCGGTAAACGTCTCGGAGCCAAAGGTCACCAACGCCAGGTCACCCATGCGTACCGAATTGACCCGCAGTAGCGTGCCCCAATAGCCATCTCGCGCCAAAATACGCGAACACCACGGATAACGCTCATCGAGCAACGCGTCGGTCAGGAAGAACATCCAGGACGGCAAATGGGCCATCTCTAACAAACGCCGGCGATACGTTGCCGGCGGCTTGGGCGTATCCGCTCGAATCTCAAACGGCAGCCACACCTCCTGGCGCACCAGCCCCAGCGGCACAGAGCAGAAAGTCTTCATCTCTGCGCTACAGGCTTCCACCACTGCCCCGGCAACCCGGTCCGCCTGGCGCTGCAACAGATCCCATACTCCTGACGTTCCCCATCCCATCTCAGGATTCAGGTCGCCCGTGGCGCCCTGCAGGAACAAACACAGCCCACCCAATTCACTCTCGACACCCCGGCGCATGGCGCCAATCCAATCCGCCGAAACCAGCAGATTATCTGGCCCCAGTACAGTACCGTGACAGGCAAAATTGACCAGCGTCGCCAGGCGTTTTCCCGCTTCGCCAAATACGCTTAACACATTTACCGAGCGATCAATGACCCCATCCGGGTTGATGCCGATCTCAATGTGCCCATCGGCCTTTCGCTCGCGGCGGTTAACGGCAATATCTGCTACCCCTTGCGACCATCCCAGCCAGGCGGGTTGCAACGATGCGGCGGCATCTGCCACCGCCTGCCCGACACGATCGACCAGCATATTGATGTAACGACGGCGGGCGCTGCTCACCCCTTCACCGGCATACCCAATGGGGCCAGAATGTGTGTGCGAACAACACACAATCAGATCCGTCCCCAGCCCAACCTTACGCCGGATACGATCAACCACATATTCATTCAGGCATAGCAGATCACACGCCACCATCGCCAGCCGGCGTTCACCATCATCCAGTACCAACGCCGTTGCCGTCAGGTCATCATGAACGCCCTGATTGCCCTTGGTGCGATCTCCGTATCCCACCAGAAAGATTCCCGCCGGGGGTGTAATCAATTGTCGGGCCACACCTGCCCGAATACTATGCGAGAACATGTTCAACTCCCTCGTTCTGCCTCATCCAGATGCAACGCCTGACGGGTCTCTTCAGGCGTATCCCCCAGGCGATAGCCACGAAAAACCAGATACCCGGCAAGGGTGAACACAGACATGGCCAAAAACGCCACGCGCACACCGGCCGGGTTCTGGCGGGTAAAACCAAATGTGTCGAGAATTTGCGGTAAGATCGCCGAACCAAAGGCAATCCCTAATCCCAACGCCAGGCTAAAGGTACCATAATAAATGGCTTCGCGCCGCCCACCGGTCAACATCTCGTCGTAATCGACCACATTGCCCATCAAAGCGTACACCACAATCAGATATCCCCCCAGCGCTACCCCGATTAAGGCAAAGACAACCACCCCCTGCACCATTACATCTCCCGGCGCCCAGCCGATCCCCGCCCCCAACGCCAGTATCGCGGTCAACGCAATCATTGCCACCTGCAAAAGAAAACGCTGCGAATGTTTACGGTTCAACACCAGCCACAATGGGCCGCTGAGCGCCATAACGATGATCAACACCCCCTGAAAAATCGCCACGTCGTCTTCCGCTTTTCCTGCAATCAGAGTGACAAAATAGGGTATGACAGCAATCAACATCTGATAGCCAATGTGCACCAACAAGGTGGACAAAAAGACAAACAGGAATTGCCGGTTCTGCAATGTGATGCGGATACTCTTCATCACCGGCAGCGGCGTTCCCAACGACTGCGAGCGCTCTTTGATTCCGGCGGCTGCCAGCCACAAAGTCACCAGCGCCACACCCCCTACCACAGCCCCCATTGCCACCGCTCCAATCTGCCCAAACAAGGGCGCCGCCAACATGGAACCAACCAGTACCCCTGCCAGTCCAAAAACGTTCTTCCAGTAGCTCAGCCCCAACCTTTCTTTTGACTCGGGCGCCATTTCAGGCAAAGTGGCGTCATACGGAATTCCTACCAGACTGAAGGTGGTAAAGAAACCAATCGTCACCAGCAAGAAATAAGCTGCCCGCACAAAGAAGCTGTCACTTTGCGGCGGCGTCCATAACAAAATGACGGCCAACGCCACCAATGGGGCCCCCAGAATAAGAAAAGGCCGGCGTCTGCCCCAACGCGAACGCAAGGTATCGCTCCATTGACCAATGAAAGGGTCGATGAGCGCATCCCACACACCAACCAGCCCCATTAAAATACCTACCAGGCTTGCCGGTAGATATTCGGGGCGTCCTGAATCAGCCGGGGGAACGTAGAAAAACAACAACCACGTACTGACAGTGATACTGAGAATATTCAACCCCACGGATGCCAGACTATACAAAGCAATGCGGCCGAAGGATAACTTCGATGGGCTGGATGACATGAGACCTTCCGATAGGCAGTAATGTAATCCCATGAACCAGTCTGTCAGGGTTGCTTTACCCAACAGACAGGCAACTTGTCATAACAAGTTTAGCATAGTTTTGAAAAAATTACCAATGCTCAAACCATCAAATTCTCCCTCGGCCTGTTGCCAACGATGGCCTTTGCGCTTTATTAAACGATCCGGGTGCCGCATTCCGGACAGAATTTGGCGCCCTTTGCGTCGGCGCCACAAGATGGGCACTTTCCGGCGGGTTGGCGCGCTTCAATCTTCGTTCCACAATTCGGGCAAAACTTGGCCCCAGCCGCCTCGGTGCCGCAACTTGGGCAACGACCTGCGACCGGCTGCACCATCGCCGTCCCACATTCCGGGCAAAACCTGGTGCCCGGCGCCGCCAGCGTACCGTCCTTCGGACAACGCGCCAGCTGGCTGCCGGCGTTGGCCGCCGTTTGCGCCGCCTGTTTAAAGGCGTCGCCGACCTGCCCAATCGATTCACCCAGGCCAAAGGCGTTCGCCAATCCTTTTAGCGCCGCCCCTGCCTGCGCTCCGCGCGCCTCGGCAATCTCGTTCGTGCGCGGACTGTGTTCCTGACAATAGCCACTCTCGGTATCGAAATCAGACAGACAGACGATCCGGTCACAGGTCGGGCACTGCCGGAAATGCCCCTCCACCTGTTTCCATGCCTCCGCCAATTGGCCGGCATCCATCTTATAGGAATAGCGCGGATCCTCGCCCGTCAGGCTGTTGGCCGCCGCCCCGCCAATCAACGGCACCTTCCGCAACAGGCCACCCATCGCCTGCCGCCCCAGGTCCTGCACCAGCGTGCTACCCACATTGGGTTGGCTGCGAAACTCGCGTTGGCAGGCTTCACAGTAGAAAACGGCATACGGCCCCGCTCCATCATTTCTCACATCATAACGAGGCATGCGCGTTGCAGCAACCATATTGATCTCCTTGTGTGCGGATTTTTTAAAAGTCCTCTGGCTATAGTTTATAGCCAGAGGACTGCATGCGTCAAGTAAAAATGAATAACCGCTACGGCAATACCACGTCCTCAAACAAATCCTTCTCCACATAACCGTTTCGCGGCGGCGGATAGGCACGCATGTAATTTTCGCTGGCAGAAAACAAGCGGCGCAGCACGCCGCCAATCCCCTTGCCCTGCTGGCGCCCGCCCTGACTCTCGTGACAGTGCGCTGCCGCCTCGCGAATCCTCACCACCGGGCGATAATCGATGCGCGCATGCGTTGGAAAGCTGACCTCGACAATCGACAACAGATCAATATCCTGGTTTGTGCCGAAACGACGCGGATCACGTCCGATCAATTGCAAAAACCGCACCACGACCCGCAAAAACAAACGTGAGATCACCTGAAAATACAACTTTTGCGCCCGATATGGAGGAAGCCCTTCCTCATCAACAAACGAGTTATCGCCCGCCAGGTCAAAAGCCTGCACTGTGGCATTATGGATGGCAATATGGTCTGGGTGGCGGTAACCGCCGATCGGATCAAAAGTCAGCACGACCTGTGGACGCAGCAGGCGGACATAATGCGCCACCCGCCCGGCGACGATCGCCACCGGCTGTGCCGCCAGCGCCTGTGGATGCTGATTGTCCGGCGATCCAGGCATTCCTGAGTCGCGGTAGCCGAGAAAGTGAACGCCGCTCAATCCCAACGTTCCGGCGGCGCAGCGCAGTTCAGATTCTCTGCGTTCGGCGACAGATGAAAACCCAACCATCAACCGTTCGTCCATCTCACCCACTTCCCCCCGCGTCGCACAAACCAGATGGACTTCCACACCCCGCTGGGCGTACAAAGCCAGCGTCCCGCCCATTCCAAAGGTCTCATCGTCTGGATGCGCCAAAACCGCCAGTAATACTTTTGCACTCTTATTCTCAACAGAATTTACCATAATATCAACCTCATCCTTGATGTATATATCTGCATCCAACCGGATATGCAGAAGATACATCCATCATTGTACCGCTCGAGCTTACAAAGCGCATCCCCAATAGCTTATACACAAACACATCAACCCTTCCACCCACCCAGACCAATCCAGGCCTTATTCAAGGATTGAGCCACAGAAAAATCGGCCGCGACCACGCCGGCATAAATCCGCCGCATGGTCTCGAGGCCGCCGCTCTCCTGAAGGTATTCCCCAACCCGGCGCGCCTGCAAACGCCATTCAGCCGGCATCATACCGGCATAAGTAGATAGCAGCTCGGCTACGATTCCCTCATCGCCCAAACGGGCATAACGTTCTTCGCGACGATAACGATTGATCCGTTCAAACGTCCATCCCAATTCCTTGAGGGCATACGCCGCATTCTGGCGCGCTTCTTCATCCACTGCCCCATCTAATACAGCCAGCAGAGGTTGGACAGCATTCTGTCCAACACGCACACACCCCTGCCAATCACGCTTGTAGACGTAATAAATCGCCGCCGCCACACTGCCATCCGGGTTCCATCCCAGGCGATCCAGGGCAGCCACCACGCTGGCGCGCACATTCATATTCTCGTCTTGAATGCCCAACAACAAGGGAGCGATGGCCTGCACACTGCGCGTCTTTCCAAGGGCTTCGGCCGCCTTCTGGCGAACGACGAAGGACGACGATTTAAACGCCGCCAACAACGGGCGCAAGGCCGCCTCACCAATCGCCGCGCAGCAGTCCCAATCGCCCCGCGCCAGGAAATAAATTGCAGCTGCTTCGCTGCGATCCGGCTGCCAGCCCAATCGCGCCAGCGCCTCCGCCGCCGCCGTCCGCACACTACTCAACTCGCTGCGCAAGAGACCCAACAGCGGCGCAATAGCCTGTGGGTCGCCCAGGCGGGCTAACGCCCGCGCCGCAGCCTGCTGTACATCGGGGAAAGGATCGGACAAGGCCGCAATCAAAGGCCGCACGGAACGTAGATCACGCAATTCGAGCAGGGCCTCAACCGCCCGCTCGCTGCGCACACCGTCGCGCTCACGCACCGCAGCCAACAGCGGGCGGACAGCCGGGGCGCCAATCCCGGCGCAACGTTGCCATTCCCCTTTGGCAATCAAGTATATCGCGCCCTCCTCACTGGCATCAGCCTGCCAGCCCAATTGATCCAACGCCTGGACGGCTGCCTCGCGCCGTCCAGGATCGGTATCTCGCAATGCAAATAACCAGGCGGCCAGCGCCCGTTCCTCACGCCGCATCACGGCGCAATCCGCGCCAGGACGCCATCGGCCGGCGCCATCGACTTTAATCGGGCGTAGGGCACGATCACCTTTTGCGGCCCGGCCGCATAAGGCCCCACCTGGTAGGCGCCAAATGAGATGCGCAAACCGTCCGCCTGCAATGTCCAGACCTGGTAGTTTTCTGCCGTGGGCAAGGCGCCTTCCTCAAATTCCAGCACGCCCTGTTTCTTCAGATCTTCTTTGCAATACGCGGCAATCGGATCGAGATAATTCGCACCCGGATTGAATAAATCTGCCAGGGTCAACACTCGATCAGCCTGCACATCATAGTTGACTGCAACCATATAAGGAAAAGGATGGGCAGCCCCGGTCACATATTGCGAACCCTCAAATAAAACGCTCACCAGGCCGTTGTTGGCATAAGAGATTTCGTATCGCACGGTCAATTCGCTGTCCGGCAGCCCTTCAATGGGCTCTACATCTTTCAATGCATCTTTGAACGCCGCAATCTGCTTGTTGACTTCTTCATCAATTTTCTGATTGAAGTGATCCACCCACGGCTGCCCTGCCGGTTCCATTTGCGGCAGTTGGATATCCAGCTTGTAGGGCGGTGTATCGCTTTTTTCCTGGATCGAGCGCGTTTCCAGCTTCATCACTGACACCGGAATCGCGGTGGGCGCCAACGATGTAGCAGAAGCAGCGGGGACTGGTGTCGGCGTCGCCGCAATTTCAACCGGGACGGTCGACGTAGCCGGCGGCGGTTGGTTGGCAGGCGTCTCGCCGCCAAAGCGGCAGGCGATCGCCGCAAACACAAAAATCAGGCCCCACAAGAAAATGCCATAGCGTTTCATAATAACCTCCTTCTCAATACTGATACATGCTCGTATCAATCTGGCGCGCCCAGGCGTTGATCCCACCCCGCAAATGGCGGAGGCGATCAAATCCCAGACCGGCCAGAATTTGCAAACCGTGCGAGGAACGGCTGCCCGTCCGGCAAAACAGAACTACCAGTTTTGCCCGGTCAAGTTCTCCATACCGGCTGGCCAACTGCCCATATGGGATCACCCGCGCCCCCGGCAAGGTCGAGACCTGCGACTCAACCGGCTCGCGCACGTCTATCAGCAGCAGGTCATCGCCGCGCCGCAAACATTCAGCCAGTTCTTGCGGTTCCATATCCCATTGCGTCGCCGCGGCCTCATGGCGGTCATTGGCCGGGACGCCACAAAAAGCTTCATAATCGATCAAATCGCTGATCGTCGCCTGCTCGCCGCAAATCTTGCACCGGGGGTTCTTGCGTAACGCCACCGTTTGAAACGATAATTCCAGCGCATCGTATAACAGCAACTTACCCACCAACGAAGCACCCGCTCCGACAATGATCTTAATCACCTCCGTTGCCTGGAGCGTGCCAATGGTGCCCGGCAAAACACCAAACACCCCACCATCCCCACAGGCCGGCACCAGCCCTGGCGGCGGCGGTTCGGGGAACAAGCAACGATAACACGGCCCCTGGCGCGCATCGAAGACGCTCACCTGACCCTCAAAGCGAAAGATCGAACCGTAGACATACGGGCGTCCGGTCAGGACGCACAGATCATTGATCAGGTAACGCGACGGAAAATTATCCGTTCCATCTACCACAATATCAAAACCACCGGCTATCTGCCGCGCATTTTGCGCCTGAAATAATTCGTTGAAAACCTGCACCTCAATGTACGGGTTAAGATCCAACATACGCTGGCGCGCCGATTCAACCTTCAAACGGCCAACCCCACCGCTGCCATGAATCACCTGGCGCTGCAAGTTAGACGAATCGACCACATCATAATCCACCACACCAATGCACCCCACTCCGGCCGCCGCCAGGTATAACGCCACCGGCGAACCGAGCCCACCGCTGCCAACAAGCAACACCGAAGCCGCCTTAAGTTTTTTCTGCCCCTCCAGGCCCACTTCGGGAATGAGCAAATGGCGTGAATAGCGTAAATATTCTTCCTGAGACAGTACCATGAAACCTCCTGTGCATCATCTAGATGATACCAAAAAGCCGGCAGTCCGACAAATAAAAACACGCCCCAAAAATAAAGGGCGTTCGCATCACCGGAATATGCATACAATCGAAAAAAAGGATACAATTAATCCATCTCATTGTAGGAGGTAACAGCATGAATGATTTCCTGCATTCCGCCGCATTGATGAAACACGTCTGGGAACTATCCGAGGTCATCGGACCGCGCCCGGTTGGCGGACCGCAAGAAGCACAGGCTCGGGGCTACATTCGCTCTCAGCTCAAAGCCACTGGTTTTGCCGACGAAGATTTCGAAGAGCAAACCTTTATGGCCAGTAAAAGCTGGGGAGACCTGTATTTCGTCTCCATCTTAATCTCTCTGGCCGGCAACATGCTTGGCGCCTTTGGTCGTTTCGGTCAGTTTTTTGGGGGCCTGTCCGGGCTGCTCAGCGCTTATCATGTCGCCCAATCTATTCGCGGGCGGCGCCAGCCGCTGCGGCGCTTATATTCCAACACGGCAACCGCCAATCTCATCGTACGCATCCCCGCCAGCCAGGAAATGCATCAACGCGTCGTCCTGATCGGTCATATCGACACCAACAAAGCCCGGCCAAGTTTTGCCCCCTCGCAAAAGCACCTCATCCCCTTGCTTACCACCACTTCGGCCGTAATCCCCCTGGTCAACGGCCTGGCCCTGTTGGGCAGATCGTTGGGCTCGCGCAAAGCCGCAAAAACGCTGCAATGGATCAGCCTGGGGGGCATCCTGTATACGCTGGCCAAAATCTGGAGCGAGGAAACCGACGGCTTTGTCAACGGCGCCAACGACAACGCCAGCGCGGTCGCCTGTTTACTCGGCCTGGGATCTCACCTGAAAAAGAACCCGCTGCAACATACCGAGGTCTGGCTGGCGTTTACCGGCGCAGAGGAAAGCGGTTGTATGGGCATGCACGCCCTGCTCGACCGGTATGGACAGCAACTGGCCAACGCCTGGTTTCTGGATTTCGAAATGGTGGGCTGTAAACGCGTCGTCTATGTGACCCGGCACGGCGTGACACCCGGCGGGGGGTATACTCCCGACGCCGAATCGCTCGCCTGGGCAGAGGAAACCAGCAAGCATCACCCGGAGCTAGATGTGAGCGGGGCTGCGCCCGTAATCGTCGAGGAAGTCGGCTCGTTACGCCAACGAGGCTTTCGCGGCATCTGCCTGGCCGGCGTCGGCCCGGATGGCTGGCTTGAAAACTGGCACCAGCACAGCGACAATGCCCATCACCTTCATCCCGAAGGGCTGGAGCGCGCCGCCCGCTTCGCATTGGCCATGCTGACCCAACTGGATCAGCGTTAAACATTGAGGGTGGGCCATTTCCGGACCCACCCTCAACACTACCAGTAAAAAAACTACCAATAAACTACCAGTAAAGCTACCTGTAAGAACTACCTGTAAAAGGCACCGATAAACTACCGTTAATGTTCGGGGGCCACAGCCAGTTGCAGCCGGTTGGATACACTCTCACTCATCGGCTGCAACATACACCCGGCGCCTGCCAGCAGATAAGCCAGTAAATAAGGCAAGTCAAACGTGATGGCCGAAAACAGCGAGGGCGACGGCAAACTGACCATGCTGAAAATTGCATACCACAGATCGGCAAAAGCCCAGACCATCATCGAGCCAGCCAGGAACAACCACGGCTGCCACCAGTTTTTGCGCTCAAAGGTCAGCAGCACCAGCAACCCGCCCGTTGCCAAAATCACATCCAGCAGGGGGTAAATGGTATTGAAAAATCTTTCCGCACCAACCCCAATGGCGTAGTTATCGGTCATCGGCTTGAGCAGCGCCAGAAAGACCAGCGAAGTCAACCCGCCGCACGCCAGTACCGCCATGCTGATCTTGATCCAGTTCAAATGGCCCCGGCGCTGCACCAGATAGCGCAGAATGGCCGAACCGATCAACAGATAGCCTGCCAGCCAGATCACATCGATGAACGACGCCGCCAGGTAGGCTGTCTCTTCCCGCATGGATACATAAGCCGACAGGGCCTCTGCAACACACCAGGAAGCAAAACCAAACGACAACCAACGCCAGACCGTCGCTTCCACCGGGATGGCCCCATGCCGGGCGTACAGCATCGCCCCCAGGGTCAGCAGGCTGGCAAAGACCGGCGCCAACACCGACACCCACAACAGTGAGGTCTCTGTGACATTGGGATTGAAGTACAACGACAGATACAACACCACAATTACATTGATGAGCGCACCAGCCACCAACCAGGGACGAGACATCTTGCGGTTCATGATCCACCTCCCGTTACAAAAACCTGTGATTATTTCATCAGTTCCAGCGTCGCCGGACGCTGGTAGGTCTCGGTCGTGTTGAAATTGATTTCCACGTTGGTATTCCCATGTACCTTGACCGAGCCGCCGATCAACTGCGTATTCACCGTCGGCAGCATTGAGGTCGCACCGCCAACGACGATCGTGCCATCCGGCACATAAACCGTACCCATGTAAGAAGACGAACCGTTCCCTTCCAACGTGACGTTTCCGGTCTGGCCCCGCGCCATGTAGATCAACATACCACGGATCGCCGGCGGCGCATCGCTGACCGGAGCGCTCAAATTGATCGTGGCGCCGCCTGCCGTGGAGAAATCCCCCCCGGTCAGGTAGATCGTCACCCCGGTTCCGGTGAACACACCCCCGGTAATCTTCACCCCATTCGAGATGCAGTACAGACCCGGTTGCAGCGTCAGCGTTTCGTTGTTCTTCAGATCGATACTGGGATAACGTCCTGGCCCGGCGGTGGAACCAGAGGGCGCATTGTTATACTTCGGCACTGCCCCACAATTCGGCACCGGCACGGTCGGCTGGGGCAGCGGGCTCCCCGCTGAAGTCGGCAGCGGCGAGATCGCCCCCGAACCGTTCTTGGTGAAGTTGGTCATATAGCGGATGCCTTTGGTAACCGGATCGACCCGCACCGAGACGCCGCCATTGGTGGTAATACAGGCCGAAGAATAGATGCCGCCGCCGTGCACCAGCACTTCATTATTGCCGTCAAACTCCACCCCCACGTCGTTCCCCTGGCAGGTCGGCGTGTAGGCCGAGATGGCATACCCCCAGGTCAGGTCGTTGCGAGGCCGCACCCGGGTGATCGCTTCCACTGTGTTACGCAGCGGGCCTTTGAAAAACAACTGAGCAAACGAGGTCTGCGTGTTGGTTGTGACCATCACCCGCACCAGCAGATACTTGTCGATATAGCTGCCCATATTGTCCATATTGCACAGCACTTCCACACCGTGCCCATCGTCTGGATCATTGTCCAACGTAAAGCGATTGCTCTCCGAGCGCAATTTGGCCTGTGCAACCGCACTGGACATCGCCGCCACCACCCCGGCATTGCTACAATCAAAATTGACATACTGCACGCCGCTGTTTTCCATCACCATCGCCGCCGCGCCGGCCCCTGCCAGCGCCGAGGCATCAGCTGCATTTTGTGCATAGCGCCGGTCGGAGAGATACATCCCACCATCGATCGCCAGAGCAGTAAACGCCAGCAAGCCCACCAGCGCCAACGCCAGGATGATCAAAATCTGTCCGCTTTCCTTCTTGTTTGTCGTTTTCATGACAACCTGCCTTTCATTACCAAAACCGGCGCTTATTTCATTCATACTCAGGAGCAGCCCGGGCGAAGGATCGTCCCCTTGATCGTAGCCCGCAGCGGGATACGCTGCCCACCCAGGAAACTACCCAAAAATGGCATCGTGATGGGGAAATCGTCCTTGATCAAAGTCACGATGATCTCTTTCCCGGCGCAGGCATCCGCTTTGGTTGCCTGACCACAGGGCTTACCGTTCATCGTCACCTGGATCGTCGCTCCCCTGGCATCCGCCACACTGTTCATGACGTAGTCTTCAATCTGCGTGCAGTGTGTGGGGTAAACCGAGCCGTACACGACCCCTTCCTCAGCAGCGTCCCGCATCGACATATAAAAGAACGCCAGACGCCCCAGATCGACCACTCCAGCCAGCAGGATCAGCAAAACCAACAAACCCACCGCCAGTTCGATCAAGCTCTGTCCTTTTTCTTGTTTGCGAGTCGCTATCTGTTTCGCCATGCCACACCTCCCGGATCCATCACACACGGATAATTTCTTCGTATGCTCAGGATACCAGACCTCCCATCAGAGCACATCCGTACCCCCCCGTATTTCTATTGCAAAAAGCCCCTATTTCGACACAAAAGGCCGGTGTGTGTACACCGGCCTTTTGCACCTCACCCCCGATCACCCAGAATGACGGCTCCCTGTATACCGTCTGAAGCTTCCTTCTTATCGCGCCAGCGGCGCAAAATAATTTAACACCTTCACATCAGCCAGCGTGGCATTGCCGCCGTTGTGGATCCACAATGAGTTCGTACCCTGGGTGCGCACAAAAGCCAGCGTAGGCGTGATCTGGCTGCCGTCTTCGCCATGGATCAGGGCATAATACAGATACTCATCTTCTGGAACAGCCGCCCCGGTGGTGATGATGCCCTGCCCGTGGGTATCATAGGTTACCGCAGCAAAATCCATGTGCCGGCCGTTCGGGCTAGCCAGGGCCACCGGCGCTCCAACCGGCGTAAAACCGCCCCCACTGACCTGCAGCACCAGATAACTCACCCCGGCGCTGTCCGCATCGTTCCACGCCAGCAGCATATTCCCGTTTGAAAGCTGCGTCACATCCGTTCGCACCCCATGACAGCTATCCAACCGGCTGACTGCTCCCACCGCGCCGTTATCCCATAGTTTGTACTCCAGCGTATATTGCTTCGTCGCCGTATCATATTCAGAATACCCCAGGAACGCCCTGCCATCTGCCAGACCGGTGGCAAAAGGATATTCGTAGCGCAGCGTCCCACTGCTGGTCGCCAGCGCCGACGCCGCCGAAATACCATTGGTGCTATCGTACGTCGCCAGTTCCAGGTTGCGATGCTGGTTGTCGTATTTTTCCCACACCAACACAAACCGGTTGTCAGCCGTCTCCGTCAACCGCGGCGGCGCATCAAAATCCACGCCGGTATCCGAATAGGGCACGGTGTTCTGGGTTACCGGCGTCGGCGGCAAGACCGGTTGCAAACCAATGGTCAGAACGGTAAACCAGATATTTGCTGTATAAGTGGTCACATCGCACACATTCCCCGCCAGGATGGCGTACTGCTGGCGTACAAAAGCCACACCCACCAGACCGTCTTCGGTCACCGCCACCACCGGGAACATATCCCGGATGCACAACGCCGACTGCGTCACCCGGCGCGGTGCGCTGGCTGCCCCCGCCAGGCCATCCACCAGCACCGATTCAATGTGCGCCTGCGGGATCACGTCCTGCCGCTCCCAGGCAAACACGTAGCCATATTTGGAGCGGCGAGCCAGTGTCATCGTGCTGCCGGTGTAAGAGTCCGAAGCCTGCGCCGTACGCCGCCCGGTGCGATGATTCATTTGAATTCCCAGGCCAATCTGAGGGTCCTCATACGCCTGGGCAAACGGCGCCGGCACCGCCATTTGCAAAGCGACATCAAAGCTGCGGGCGGGCAGTTCCTGGCAGGTAAACGTCACCTTCAGGTTGGCGTAATCCCCCACCGGGCTGTCTGCCAGGATCGTTGCCCGCAAACGCAGCGTCTTCGTTCCACCTGCCGCCACCGTCCCAACCTCCACCTTGCCATCGCTATCCTCATCCGTTAGCAAAGTCGCACCGGCATAATAGGAAAGGTCGACGTTGGCCCCTTCGCCGCCAGCAGCCAGGATGGCCGCCGCAGCCTCATAACTGGCGTTCGTTGTGCCGGTATTACGCAGGGTGACGTTAAAATCGGCCACACCGTTCACCCAGAAGCTCCCCTGATAAGTTGGCGCCGCCTTGATGCCATAACGCGGGTTATCAGCCGGATAGACAAAGCGGAAAGCCGAAGCGCTGGTTGGCTCCGTTCCACTGCCGTTATAAAACACTTCCAACCCATCGACTCCTTCGCCGTCCTCCATCCCTACGGTCGCCGAAGAGGTATCGCCCTGAACCGTCTGATAAGCAAACAGGATGTCGCCGTTTTCATACAACACGACTTCAAATGTTTCAGGATAATCCACCTGTCCGAACATGGGAACCTCGTGCCACTCGATCACCAGATAGCGGTTGGGCGCCTCCCCAAACTGCTGGTAGAGAATCTTACCGGCAAAGGCCGGGTTGGTATCCTTGAGCGTCATATCGTCCCAAAACGGCGCAATGAGGTTGTTCGGGGCCAGATCAAACGGCAACGAACTGTTGTCCCGATCCATTGGCTCGCTCGTCCCAAAACCGAGCACACCATTGATGCCGATGTATACAGAAGAGTAAGTGTTCTCAAAAAATTTCAGCGGGAACAACCCGGTCAATTCATAGAAAGCATCGTCCTGATCGACCAGGTCGCTGATCTCGGTACCACTACCATCCAGTTCAATCCAGCTATAAGCCGGCGTCTGAAAACCGTATCCAAAAGCATTGTTGACGCCAGAGGCCGCCACCGCCGGTTGTACCAGATCGGAAATTTTACCCATCGGGGCAAAACCCACCAGCCCAGGCAGTAACAGGATGAAGAATAACACACGTAACCTGGCGTTCATAGCAATTCCTCCGAGCGATAAATTTCCGCTCAACTCAAGGTGTACGTTACCGTACAACCGTTACTAAAGGTGACGCTGATCACCACGTTGGCAAAACTGGAGCTGGCGAACTGGAAGACCATCGTCTTGACGCCGCCACCCGTTAGCTTGAGATCATCACTGGCAGTCCAGCTATTGGAGTAGGGTGAGGTCGCTGTTCCGGCCCAAATCTGATTGCCGAAGGTGATACTGGTCATGTTAGGCCCGGTGCCTCCGCCCGACCCCTTCCAGGAAATATAGATCGACTGAACATACACATCACCTTCTGGGGCAGGCCCGGTGTTGTGTAATTCCAGGAACAACTTTTTGTTGCCGCTGCCGCCCCGGTAGGGTGTCTGCGCCCACAAGGCGCCGCAAGCCAACGTCGGCGTCAGCGTGGGGGTCGGGGTCAACGTAGGAGTCGGGGTCAGCGTCGGCGTCAGCGTCGGGGTCGGGGTCAGCGTCGGCGTCAGCGTCGGGGTGGGCGATAACGTGCGCGTCAGTGTCCGGGTCGGCGTAAACGTTGGCGTGCAGATATTCGGCGGGCAGAGCGTCGCCGTACGCGTCGGCGTATCCGTGATCGTTGGCGACAGCGTGCTGGTAAACGTCGCCGTAGGGGTATAGGTCACCGTCGGTGTGTCCGTAACGGTCGCCGTCGCCATCGTCGTCGGCGTTGGCGACGAGGTTGGGCTGGGGGTAACCGACGCCGTGCGCGTCGCCCGCGGCGAGGGTGTGGGCAGCGGCGTGCCGTTGACATCCACCTCAGCCACAATCGTGCGCGACGAACTGGAAGTTACCGGAAAAGATGGCACGCCCAGCACCGGGATTAAAGGAGAATAATCGGCCCGCACCCGAACGACCACCCGCTGTCCCAGTCCCACTTCGGATGGACAGGCAACAAAGTCATCCCACGTCAGCCCCGAATCAGGGCCGGGGTCATAACGAATATCGATCTGATCGTCCTGCAATCCAGCGAAGAAACCCACCCGCTTGGCCGCGGCGCGCATACCTTCACAATCCTGATCATAGGGGATGCCACCTTCGTTCAGACCCACCGCCGAACCATAGCGCGCCGCCTCACGGCTGGCCGAATACACCGAACTGTAAATAAAAAGCATCCGCCCAAATTCGATCACACCCCATACCAATAATAGAAATACCGGTATTGCCAAAGCAAACTCCACCATACTTTGGGCGGATGTTTTTCCAGAACGGCTGGTACGAGTGACACAGGTTACAGAATCAGACATAGACTCCCCCTTTTTGGGGCTGGAAAAGAGTAGCGTATTTGCATCGATCTGCAAGCCAATCAGGGGCAGGATCTCGGCCTGCAAATCCCGATCGAGGATAAAACGGTCGGCCCCTGCCATCAAAAAATAACGCTCAAGTTCCTCGATCTTTGTGGATGCCACCACAATGACATAACAAAACGGGTATAAATCCCGGATACGGCGGAGAATATCAAAGGCTTCTTCTGCCATCGATCTCAGATCGATAACCGCCCAATGCGGATCGGCATCCAACGCCAGTTCGGACCAATCCATCCCAGCCATGCCCAACACGCGCAGCGCCTGAGTCTGCCGTGCCCAGCCATCCAACTGTTGAATCAACTCAACCCGTTTGCTGAATAACAACATGCAATCGGGAACATGGGTTGGTTCTTGGGGTGCTAAATGCCAGGTATTCATTGGGTCCTCCGCATTTTCAGCATACCAAAACCATCATTACAAATATATCCGTAGCACTCCGTAATTCCCCCGTAGAAAGCCCCTATTTTCTATCCAAACAAAAAAGCTGTTGGGATGCCCTTGCACCTCACAACAGCTTTTCCAAAACGCGCAAGAAAAGGTCTTATTCTTCCATCGAAAGAATGCCTTTGCGTAACGCATAACGGATTAAGTCTGTTTGCGAATGCAGATTCAGTTTATGCATCACATTCCCACGATGAATCTCAACCGTGCGGGGGCTGATCGACAGGCGCGCAGAAATCTCGGCGCTCGTCTTTCCTTCAGCCATTAATTGCAAAACCTCACGCTCGCGCGCCGTCAATGTCTCGTAAGGATCGGTGGGCACCGACTGGGCCTTTTGCACGTAAGCGCTGATCGCCAGTTCAGAGAGCGGCGCGCTCAGATAGCGCCGCCCCTCCAACACGGCCCACACCGCCTGGGTCAGATCCGAAGCGGTGGAATCTTTTAGAATGTAGGCGCGCGCCCCATTCCGCAAGGCTTCCATTACATAGGCCTCATTCGAGTGCATGGAAAGAATGATCACCAACGTTTGATCGCCGATCCGCCGTGCAACCTCCAGCCCATTTAATCCCGGCATCATCAAATCCAGAACGGTCACCTGCGGATGCAGGCGCTCAACCATTTGCACTGCTTCAAGACCATCTCCGGCTTCTCCGATCACCTTAAAATCCGGCTGCGCTTCCAGTAAAGAGCGCAACCCCTGGCGCACAATATGGTGATCATCCGCCAGCAGGATCGATACGCTCATCTTCTCTCCTTTCCAGATATCCGGATAGAGGCAGTCGTACCGTAAGGCAGGTGCCCATACCCGGTGCAGAATCCATGTTAAATTGCCCGCCAATCAACCCAATCCGCTCGCGCATTCCAGGAAGTCCACTCGAAGCTCCACGAGCAAACACGGCGTCAACATCAAAACCAATCCCGGCGTCTTCCACCTGCAATCCCAATACCTGCCCCGAGAACCATACCCGCGCCTGGACCAGCTGTGCGCCCGAGTAACGCGCCGCATTGGTCAACGCCTCCTGAATCACTCGAAAGGCAGTGATTTCCAACTGGGGAGGAAGGCGACGTCCCTCGATATTACTGTGTTGAAAATCGACCTTAATCTGGGTTTGACCCGAGTAACGCTCAATCAACCACAACAGCGCCGGCAAAAGTCCCAGGTCATCCAACATAGCCGGGCGCAGATCCAGCGAAAGCTGCCGCACGCGGCCAATCAGATCGTTGACCAGTTGCTGCGATTTTCGCACCTGCTCGGTCATCTTTTCCGCCGGCAGTGTAACCCCAACATCCAACATCAGTTTCAATCCGGTTAACACCTGCCCAATTTCATCGTGCAGTTCCAGGGCAATCTGCCGGCGTTCTGTCTCCTGAACATCCACCAGTTGGCGCGACAGGTCTTGCAAACGTTTACGCCCGCTGTTAACCGCATCAAACAAGGTGGCATTCTGCAAAGCCAGATGAGCCAGGTTGGTAAAAGCCTGCAACATCTGCATGCGTTCATCCGACATTTCCTGATCTGCCTGGCCAATGAGTGACAGAACCGCAACCTGTTTTCCATACGCCAGAGGAACAATAAACGTCGGGCAGCAATCGGCGCGTATATCCGGCGGCAAGATGGCCCCGCTCTCGGCGGCGCATACCGTCAGCGGCTGCCTGGTACGCGCCACTCGCGCTAACGGAATATCCGGGTTTTCATCCAACGAAACCGGATAGAGCGTACAAAGATCCATCCCCTGCGCCACCACTGGCCTGATCTGTGCGGGGTTCGCCCCTACCATCCCCACCCAGGCTGCTCGCAACCCCAGCTTGCCCACCGCCAGGTTGCAAATATCCACCAGAATGGTCGCCGGGCTCAACTCGCTCAAAAAGACCTGAGAAATTTCGTGCAGCGCCGCCAACTCCTCCACCCGCTGGCGCAAAACCATTTCCAGTTGCTTGAGGCGGGTAATATCACGCCCAACGCTCACCACCCCGATCACCTCCCCCTGACTGTTACACATTGGAGACAACGAAGTTTGAAAATGGCGTTGCTCCCCTTGCGAGCGTGAAACCCACTCGTATACCTGTGTCTCACCTTGAATGGCCGCCTGAAAAGCCTGGCGATGAAGGCGTTGGGCCTGGGCATCCGTTTGTGTGGGCAGGTCCTGACCAGCCGAAACCCGGCTGCGCAGTCCAGATCGCTCCACCCCGCGTCCAAACGCATCGATGATGCGCTGTTGAGTGTCCAGGGTGAAGACGACGTCATCCATCGACTCTACCAGCGTGCGGAAGCGCGCCTCGCTGGCCTCACGCAGATTCTGCGCCTGTTCAAGGGTCTCTAACATAGCATTGATATTGCGGCTCAACACCCCAAACTCATTATTGCGCCAGGTTTTCATCGACCCGCTGTCCACCCGCTCGTGCACATTTCCACTGCGTGCAATCGCTTGCACTTCTTCACTCAAACGCGTTATTGGCGAAACGACCTGCGACTCCAGCAAAGCCATCATCATCAATCCAAAAATAGCGCCGGACGCCACCAGCCCCAAGGTCATATAGTCCAACATCAACCGACCATTGCGATAAAAGGACCGCGCCTCTTCGATCCGTAAGACGTAATTCAAATTACCATAGAAATCGCGTACCGGCAAGAACCCTTCTACCGTGTCTTCATCCACCGCATGGGTCACATACGTCTGCCCACTCTCCAACTCGGCAAACACCCCCCGGTACATTTCAGGAAGATCAGGCTGTTGCGCATAAATGAACTGCAACGGCAGGTGCACCACCTGCGACAAACGCTCAATCTGCTTGAAAGTCATATAGCGCCCCAATAAAAGCACCCCGCGCGCCGGGCCCTCACCACTGGTTGGGAAAATTGGATGCGCGACAATCAGCAAAGGGCCCCGATTTAATGGCAAGACCCCCATCTTACCATGCTGCCCATCGGCAAACGTAATGAGCGGGTCGCCTGGATGGATATGCGCCAATAAATCAGGAGCCAGGGCGTGGACCTCACCCGTTTCCAGATCATATTCCTTTGCATACGCCGGCTGCCCACGTTCATTCACAAAAACAAGCAAATTGATGTCCAGATCGATAAAAGTCTGGTCGGCCAGATTGGCGGTAATATAAGTATCCGAAAGCGATTCGACAAAATCATACGTATCATCCCACTTTGCCCAATCTCGCGCCGTCTGGTCTAGAAAAGCGAACTCATTATCGTACGCTGTTTTAACACGTTGCAAGCTTTGCAAAACGCTCAGGCTCTCTTCGCGGGCAAAATAACTGCTCAGGGTTCCCTGCAAAGTGAGCGTCAAAACCAATACCAGGCCCAAAAAAGTTAGGCTCACCACCAACAACGTCATCCGGCGAATGGACATGTGATCCGACCTCTATACACGTTAACTAAATTTTATCCCAGAATGCGACAAAAACCAAACGGTCGAGTGGTGTTACAATTAATCGATGCACATCATTCTGACCCACGAACAGGCCGATTTTGACGCCCTGGCCGCTTTATTGGGAGCGTCGCTTCTAAATGAGGACGCCATCCCCGTTTTGCCGCGTCGCCTGAACCGGAATGTTAGCGCCTTTCTAACGCTCTACGGCGCCGAATTGCCATTTGTCGAAGCGCGCGACCTGCCGCCTGGCCCGATCCATACCGTCACCCTGGTCGATACGCAATCGCTGGTCACTCTTAAAGGGATGCACCACGGCGTCAATGTGCACATCGTCGATCACCACCAACCCAGAGGGGACCTGCCGGCTCGATGGAGTATGACCAACGATCGCACCGGCGCCTGTACCACGCTTTTCGTTGAAGATCTGCGCGATCACAACGGCGCCCTCAATCTGGTGCATGCCACCCTGTTGTTGCTCGGCATTTACGAAGACACCGGCGCGCTGACCTATGTCAGCACCACCCCGCGCGACGTACGAGCCGCCGCCTTCCTGCTCGAACAAGGCGCCAGCCTGCGCATCGCTACCGAATATCTAAATCCGCCCCTATCTGCCAACCAACGCCGCCTGTACGACCGCCTGCTTGCCACCAGTCGTACCCTGTCCATCCACGGCCAAAATATCATGATCGCCACCGCCGATGCGGAAGATATGAACGAGGAAATCTCAAGTATCGCCCATAAATTACGCGATCTGATGGACCCAGACGCACTCTTCTTGCTGGTCAACACGGTGGATGGAGTTCGATTGGTGGCGCGCTCCACTTCTGACCGTGTTGACGTTTCTGCGGTCGCCGTGCGCTTTGGCGGCGGCGGACATGACCGCGCCGCTGCCGCACTGATCCGCTACGCTACCCACCCCTCAGCCGAAGAGGTGCGCCGCGAACTGGAAACCATGCTGCCCCAATACGTGCGCCCCGCCATCACCGTCGGGCACATCATGTCCCACCGCCCGCTGCTCATCGACCCGGATACGCCGGCTCAGACCGCCGCAAAACTGATGCAGCGCTATGGGTATGAGGGTTATCCGGTGGTAAAAGACGGCCGGGTGATTGGCCTGCTCACCCGCCGCGCCGTAGATCGCGCCGTGGCCCACAAGCTCAACCTGCCAGCTGCCAGCCTGATGGAGGCAGGCAGCATCACCATTCATCCACAAGACGCCATCGAACAACTCCAACAGCTCATGGCCAGCAGCGGCTGGGGGCAAATACCGGTCACGGCGCCGGAAAACGACCAGGTCATCGGCATTGTTACCCGTACCGACCTCATCAAAACGCTGGCCCGCCGCGAGATGCACCTGCCCGGCAAACAAAACCTGGCCGACCGTCTGGAAGCCGCACTCCCCCCGCTACGACTGGCTCTCATCAAACAGATCGCCATTCTGGCTCGCGAACAACACCTGGCCATTTACATCGTAGGTGGGTTTGTGCGCGATCTGATCCTGGATCGCCCCAGCCTGGATTTCGATATCGTTGTCGAAGGGGACGCGATCGGGTTGGGCCGCTCACTGGCGGCGCGCCTGGGCGGCCGGGTGGTCAGTCACGCCCGCTTTGGCACCTCCAAATGGTGGATTGCCGATACCCGCACCCAACTCGCCGCGCAACTGACCGGCGGTACACCATTGGAAGCCGGCCAGTTGCCCGACAGCCTGGATTTGATCAGTTCTCGCACCGAATTCTACGATTATCCAACCGCCCTGCCCACAGTTGAACGCAGCAGCATCAAACTGGATCTACATCGACGTGACTTTACCATGAATACCATGGCCCTGCGCCTGGACGGACGCCATTACGGCGATTTGTATGACTATTGGGGCGGTGTACGCGATCTACGTCAGGGGTTGGTGCGGGTATTACATTCGCTTTCATTTATAGACGACCCCACTCGCCTGCTGAGGGCCGTGCGTTTTGAACAACGTTTTGATTTTCAGATCGAGGAACGCACCCGCCAGTTGATGGGCGAAGGCTGCGCTCTGCTGCGCCAGGTCTCCGGCGACCGCCTGCGTCACGAGATAAATCTTATCCTGGCCGAAGACAAAGCCCCTGCCATGCTCGCCCGCTTGCAGGAACTGGGTATTCTGAAGGCCATTCACCCGGAGTTGTTGTGGGATGAAGCCCGCCGGACTCCGCTTGAAAGGCTGTTGACCCAACCGTTTGAGCCGGAGTGGAACTTACCCGAAAGCTTTAGCGGTATGCCCACCCTGCGTGCGTTGTCGTATCTTATCTGGCTGGGGAACCATCCGGCCGATGAAATTGCCAGAATCGGCGACCGTTTGCGCTTCTCAACAGGCCTGATCCAGGCCATTCAGATGTTGGCAGAACTGCAAAACGACTTACAGGCGCTCATAGGCTCGCCGCCTTCACAAATCGTCGCTCGACTGGAAACGGTGCCATTACCGGTGTTGTATGGCGTCCACCTGTTACAGCCGTCTGCCGATACAGAAGCCATCCTGCATCAATATGTAACCGTCTGGCAAAATATACGTTCGCTCACCAACGGCGATACTCTGCGCGCCCTAGGGATCCCCCCCGGTCCTACATACCGGACGATCTTATCTACCCTGCGCTCCGCCTGGTTGGATGGTAAAATTAGTACGACTGAAGAGGAACAGATACTGGTACAGCACTTGTTGTCCAATCTTACGACAGGTTGATATGATCGAGCAGACATCTATCATGGCCCCTGCCTGGCTGTCTTGCATATCCATCCGACACCTGACAGCCGCTGATCTGCCCGCCCTGGAATGGGGCGGAGAGTATACCCACTTTCGCCACGTGTATGCCGAGGCTTACCAGCGCATGCTAAAAGGCCTGTCCATCTTATGGGGCGCCGAATTACCCGGCCAGGGCCTTGTCGGCCAGGTTTTCATTCAATTGGATTGTGACCGTCCCGAACTGGCGGATGGATTTTACCGTGCTTATCTGTACTCATTTCGTGTTCAACCTCAATATCGAGGGGTCGGTTTGGGATCTTTAATGATGAAGGTGGTTGAGGAAGATCTCTGCCAACGCGGTTTTCACAGCCTGACACTCAACGTAGCCAAAGATAATTTGCGGGCGCAAAAATTGTACGCGCGGCATGGTTATCAGATTGTTGCCCACGAACCGGGGGTATGGCACTATCTCGATCATCAAAACAACTGGCGCTACGTCAAGGAAGAGGCCTGGCGCATGGAAAAGAACTTGCTTCCAGAAAGTAAACGCCCGCATGAATTTCACCAATGAACTCGACCTGACGGCTTATCCCAAAAATCTTTTTATCTGGCTGCAGAAATCCTGGAAAAAAATTGCCCTCGTGTGCGCGGGGTTTGCAGTTTTATATATCATCGGTCAGTTTATCCCCATCGGCTTTGATTGGAATCTCTTTTTCGGCAGAGGGCGCTTTCCACCTTTCTGGATGCCGTGGTCCAAACTCTTTCTTGCCCCATTTAACCTGCCAGCCATGTTCGCCATCACCGTACTATCCATGGCGATCCGGGTTTATCAGTATCGCCCGCGCTCCCCGCTTATTATCATCCCCGTACTCATTTCGCTTCCGACCTTATGGGTTTTCTTCATGGGCAACGTGGATGGCCTGGTCATGTTGGGGTTATTGCTCCTGCCGCTGGGCGCCCCACTCGTTCTGCTCAAACCACAACTGGCCGGGTTTGCCTTGTTGGCTCACAAAAAATATTTTGCCGCTGCTGCTGTTTGGGTATTGATTTCATTCATCATCTGGGGGTTCTGGCCCCTCAATTTACAGGTAGTCTTCACCCCCACCTGGCGCGCCGAATGGCAGCAAGACATCACCCTTTTTCCCTGGGGACTGATTGTAGCCATACCGCTTTTGTGGCTCTCCCGCAACGACCAGGATCTACTGATGGCTGCCGGAAGCTTTGCCACCCCGCATCTCTTCCCCTACCATTTTATTGTCCTCATGCCTGCCCTGGCGCGCATGAAGTGGTACTGGGCGCTCTTGACCTGGCTGATGGCCTGGGGCCCTCTGGTAGCCAATTACGTAGGGCCTATTGGCTGGCGCATGGGCAACCTGACCGGTGTCTGCTTCTGGGTAGGCATCTATTTCAGTCTGCCCAAGGCCCCACCATCCACAGAAGCGGTTCAGACACCCGACTTACCTCCTGCTTGAAAAGTCAACCAGACAGAAGATCGCGTCCCCTTCTCCATTCCATCCTGGCGCTCCACCAGGCGCATTCGCGCCGCGAGGGCATCGACATCCGCTGTGCAAATAGCAGGCAGATCAGATGATACCTCCCCCCAAAATGCATACAACATAAAGTACCCCCCTGGCGCCAACAGGCGTTCGAGATTGCGCTGGTATACCGCCCGACTCGCAGCCGGCAAACCGTGATAACATCCCATATCCAGCACCAGATCAAAACTTCCTTTTAAGGGGCGGAGGTCGGTTACATCACCGCCATACACCTCGCCGGTCAGGCCCGCCCGCTGCAAACGACGCCGCGCCCGCAGTACAGCACGCCAGGCAAAATCCACCCCAACCACCTGCCAGCCCGCCTCTGCCAGCGTGACCAGATTCACCCCACTGCCGCATCCAAGATCCAGCGCACGCCCCGGTGGATTGCGGCGGATAAAATCGATCAGCTCCGGCGGTGAGACCCCGGTATCCCAGGGCGGGCGTCCTAAATACGACAGGTTAAATCGAACCCAGTGCAGTAAGGTCTTCATTTACTCATAAATATAGAAGAGAACGACCCAAAAGTCAAAACTCGCTTTGACAAGAACGCCGACATCCTTTAGAATTAGATCGTCCTTATTTTCAGTCCACACAAAGGGTCCAGTTCATGAAAGAGTATACAACTGAGTCAATTCGCAACATTGCGTTGGTTTCGCACAGTAGTGCGGGAAAGACCTTGTTAGCCGAAGCTTTCTTGCATTTTACGGGAGCAATCACCCGGCTGGGCAGAATTGAAGACGGCACCACGGTTTCCGACTTCGACGAAGAGGAAATCCGACGCAGTATCTCGTTATCCACCAGTGTCATCCCGGTCGAATACAAAAATACGAAAATCAATTTCTTAGACACCCCCGGTTATACCGACTTCGTCGGTGAGGTGGTTTCAGCTTTACGCGTGGCCGACGGCGCCCTGGTGCTGATTGACTCGGTTGCCGGTATTGAAGTCGGTACCGAAATCGCCTGGAATTATTGTGACGCATTTAAGCTGCCCCGTTTTGTGGTCATCAACAAAATGGAACGCGAAAACGCCAGCTTCCAGAAGGCCCTGGCCAGCGTCCAGGAATTCTCAGATACCCGCTTGATCCCCGTACAACTCCCCTGGGGTGAAAAACAAGATTTCCAGGGCGTCATTGACCTGATCAGCATGAAAGCCTATAAGGGCGATGGCAAAACTTCCGTAGAAATCCCGGCGCAATATGTCGACGCGGCAGAAACCGCCCACCTGGCGTTGGTAGAAGCGGCCGCCGAAGGTGAAGATGCCTTGCTGGAAAAGTATCTGGAAAATGGCAGTTTGGAACCCGAAGAAATCCAGCGCGGCCTGCGCTGTGTCGTCTTGAACGGCAACTACATTCCTGTTTTTGTCGCCGCCGGCGCCCATGAGATCGGTCTGGCGCCCTTACTGGACGCCGTCATCGCCCTCATGCCCTCACCTGCTGAGCGCCCGGCTGTCATCGCTCAGAGTAAAGCAGGCGACGAGGAACTCGCCGCCTCCGATGCCGGCCCGTTGGCTGCCTATGTCTGGAAGACTACGGCCGATCCTTTCGTCGGCAAACAAACCTTCTTCCGTATTTACTCCGGTACCCTCAACTCCGATAGCCGCGTCTGGAACCAGACCAAAAGCGTGGAAGAACGCCTGGGCACCTTGAGCGTTGCGCGCGGCAAGGAAACCATCTCAACCAAGGTCTTCCACTGCGGCGATATCGGTGTTGTCCCCAAGCTTTCAGAAACCTCCACCAGCAACACGTTGTGCGACAAGACCCATCCCCTCACCCTGCCCATCCCGGAATACCCGCGGGCTCTGCATCGTGTGGCCATCTTCCCCAAGACCCAGAACGACTCGACCAAGTTGAGCCCCACCCTGACTCGCCTGTGCGAAGAGGATATGACGCTCTCCTGGTATATGGAAGCCGCCACCAATCAGACCATCCTGCAAGGCATGGGCGACCAGCACATCGAGGTTGCCATCCGCCGCGCTGAAACCAAGTTCCAGGTCGGTCTGACCACCGAAGAGCCCAAGGTGCCTTACCAGGAAACCATCACCCGCAAGGCCCAGGCCATGCACCGCCACAAGAAGCAAACCGGTGGTTCCGGCCAGTTCGGCGAGGTGCATCTTCGCGTTGAGCCGCTGCCCGAAGGTGAGTTTGAATTTGTCAACGACGTCTTTGGCGGCGCGATCTCGAACAGCTACATGCCTTCTATTGAAAAAGGTGTTCGCAATGTGATGAAAGAAGGCATCCTGGCAGGATATCCCGTGCGTGGCATCAAAGTCTCCGTCTTCGATGGCAAAGAACATCCCGTAGACTCAAAACCGATCGCCTTCGAAACCGCCGGTCGCGAAGCCTTCAAGCTGGCCTTCAAGGATGCCAACCCGGTGCTCTTTGAGCCGATCATGATGGTGCGCATCACCGTTCCCGAGGCCAACATGGGCGACATTCTCGGCGACCTCAACACCCGCCGGGCGCGCGTCATGGGTATGGAAACCGAAAAGGGTCATTCGGTTGTCTCTGCACAGGTACCCCTGGCCGAAATGCAGCGCTATACCACCCAGCTGCGCTCGATCACTGGCGGCCGTGGCATCTTCACCATGGAGTTCGACCGTTACGAGGTCGTTCCCTCGCACATCACCCAGGAAATTGTTGCCGCTCGCCAGAAAGAAAACGCCAATCAAAAAGAGGACTGATTTCAACCCGTCCGCTTCCTTCTTCCCCCGTCTCAACGGGGGAAGTTTTTTTAACCGCACAGCTAACCCGTTTCGCCCAAGAGCCAAACCGATATGGATATTCAAGAACTCACCCAACGCATGCATCGCTTTGTAACCAGCAAAGGATGGTATCAAGAAAATAGCCGCCGTCCACAAACACCGCGCAACATCGCTATTTCGTTATCGCTGGAGGCCGCCGAGGTGCTGGAGCACTTTCAATGGACAGAAGAATCGGCCGATAAAACCGAACTGGCCGGCGAGCTGGCCGATGTGGCCCTCTATCTCCTCCAACTGGCGGCGCTGCAAGGAATCGACCTGGAACAAGCCATTCTGCGCAAACTGGAACAGAATTATTCCCGTACCTGGGATGACAATCCACATCCGACCCTTGATTAAATCCGCAAAAGGCATTATAGTTAAGTCAGATTAACAATATAATCAGATTAACTTTTTGATGCCCCTGGCCGTCTACCGGGCACAACAATCGGACACAACATATTTTTCCATTCTCAGATAGAGAGAATGGCCGGGTTTTTCATTGGTACGATATGACCGAGTATTTACTCCCTCCCACCAATCAGTCCGCCCCCGTATTGAGGCTGAAGCAGGTTACCAAGATATACGATGATAGCGTTCAGCCGCTCACAGCCTTAAATAATGTCAACGCATGCTTCTATCCCGGCGAATTCGTCAGTATCATCGGCAAATCCGGTTGCGGGAAAACCACGTTGGTGAACATGATCACCGGCATCGATCAAATCACCGCCGGTGAGGTTTGGTACGGCGACATCAACCTGCACAAATTGAACCAGAGCCAGATGGCTTCCTGGCGCGGGAGAAATATCGGCATCGTATATCAATTCTTCCAGTTGTTGCCCAATATCTCTCTGTTGGACAACATCCTCTTACCTATGGATTTCTGTAACATCTATCAGGCGCGTCTCAGCCCGCAGCGCGCCATGGATCTGCTTGATTCCGTAGGGCTGGCAGATCACGCGCGCAAATTACCATCCGCCATCTCCGGTGGACAGCAGCAACGCGTGGCAATTGCCCGCGCCCTGGCCAACGACCCGCCCATTTTGATCGCAGACGAACCAACCGGCAGTCTCGACTCGTTAACCGCCGCCTCCATTTTTGATATCTTTGCCCAATTGGCAAAACAAGGGAAAACCGTTCTGGTCGTCACGCATGATAGCGCTCTGGCAAATCGCTCCACCCGCACGGTGTTAATGTCCAACGGCGAAATCATCAACGAATACGTGGCACACACTTTCCCTGAGTTATCTGCAGAGCAGATGCTCAAAATCAGCAATTCGCTCCAACGCCGCACCTTCCAACCCGGCACGACCATCATTACCCAGGGAAAGGTCACCGACGGCTTCTACATCCTGTGCAAAGGCCGGGTTGAAATCGTACTCAAAGGCGCCGGCGGAAACGAAATCGTGGCGGCGCACCTTGCAGCCCCCCAATACTTCGGTGAAATCGAACTTCTCAATGGCGGTCAGGCCATCGCCAGCGTGCGCGCGGCCGGCGACGGAGAAGTCGAACTGATTTGCCTGGAGCGCACCGCCCTCCAGACGATCTTGCAGGAGTCAGAACCCTCTCGCGAAAAAATCACCCGGGTGGCCGATCAACGCAACGCCCAAAATGAGACTTCGAGGAGATCATCGTGAACCAGGCCCTCCGCCCACGTTGGCGAAAAATTCTCGCCGATCTATGGAATAACAAGATCCGTACCCTGTTGATCGTAGCCTGCATCGCCACCGGAACCTTCGCAGTCGGTCTGGTCAGCAGCGCCTACATCATCATGTCCGGCGATGTGGACGCCGATTATCGCTCGGTGAAACCGCACGCCATCGTGATCTATAGCCAGCCCTTCGACGACGACATGGTGCAGACCATGCAGAACACCCAACACATCGCCGAAGCAGAAGGACGCAGCGCGGTCTCTGTGCGGGTGGCTGTCAATGCACAACAAAAGCTCCCCATCACCGTGATCGCCATCCCCGAGCCCGACAAAATCAAACTCGATCTGTTGCGCCCCATTCAACCGGCTGTCATCCCACCGCTGGCCGATCAAGAAATCTTTCTCGAACGCTCTTCGTTAGGCGGCTTAAAGGTACAACCCGGTGATGCAATCAACCTGGAATTACGTGGCGGGCGCATCCGCCAGGTTAAAGTTGCCGCCATTGTCAATGATCTCACCGCCACCCCCTACCCATTCACAGGGCAGCTCACCGCCTACACCAATCGCAAAACATTGATCTGGCTGGGGGGCATCAGCGATTACAACCAGCTTTATCTGCGCACCAGCGATGACATCCGCACCAAAGCCGAGACCAATCAGATCGCCGAAGATATCGGCGCGAAGATGGAAAAAAGCGGTCTGGAGGTGTATAAAACCCTGGCCAACGAACCCGGCAAACATTATGCCAGTGACTTCTTGAGTGCAATGGGCATCCTGCTCGGTTCGATGGGGGCGCTGGCCGTGTTGCTGAGCGGCTTCCTGTCGGCCAACATCATCACCGCCTTATTGAGCCAGCACATCCGCCAGATCGGTATCATGAAATCGATCGGCGCCAGCAGCGCCCAGCTAATTGTCATGTACATCGTTCTGGTGCTTTGTTTCGGCGTGATGGCCCTGGCCTTTGCTCTGCCACTATCGGCAATTGCCGCCTACAAACTCTCCGCCACTCTGGCCGGGTTTCTAAACTTCAATCTGAGCGGCTTTCGCATCCCGTTCATATCGATCTTGCTACAGGTCGTTGTGTCCCTGGCCGTGCCGGTCGGCGCCGCCCTGGTGCCGGTATTGAGCAGTACGCGCATCACCATTCGTTCGGCCATCAATAACAGTGGCACGGGTAGCCAGAAATCGGCCGGCAGCCAATGGATCGACCGGCTGATCGAAAGGGTTCGCAGCCTGCCCCGCCCGCTGTTACTATCGCTGCGCAACGTCTTCCGGCGTAAGGGACGGCTGGCCCTCACCCTGGGAACGCTGATCCTGGGCGGCTCCATTTTCATCGCCGTTTTCAATCTGCGCGCTTCGTTAAATATAGCCAGCAACGAGTCAATGGGCTATTTCTTATCGAACGTAAATGTTTTCTTCAGCCGCGCCTATCGCATCGAACAGATAGAAACCTTTCTGAACGATATTCCGGGGGTAATCGATATCGAAGGCTGGGCCGCCAGTGAGGGACGCTTTCTGTCGGCGGATGAAGAATCCTCCGAAGAAATTATCATTTCGGCCCCTCCGGCCGGGTCGCAGCTCATCCGCCCTGTCATCACGGCGGGCCGTTGGCTCGTTCCCGAAGATCAGAACGCCATTGTTGTCAGCAATCACCTGATCAAAAAACGCCCTGACCTCAAAGTGGGCGATGAAGTCGTTATAAAAACCAACGGCAAAAAATCTACCTGGAGAGTGGTGGGCATCTGTACCATTGCCGGACAGATTCCCATCCCCCTGATCTACACCAACAAAGAATACCTGGAAAAACTGCAAGATGCAGTCAATATGGTATCCGAATTTCATATCACCACCACCCCTCAGGACGGAGCAACCCAAAAGCTGGTAGCCCAGATCATTGAGGCCAAATTGAAACAGCAAAAATTGCAGGTCAGCAAAATAACCACCGGGCAGGAGACCAGCAATCGTCTGCTGGTGCTGATCAACCTGCTGGTGGTCATGCTCTTGACCATGGCTGTGCTGATTGCCGCGGTAGGCGGGTTGGGTCTGACCAGTATGATGAGCCAGAATGTTTTCGAGCGCACCCGCGAAATCGGCATCATGCGCGCCATTGGCGCCGGCGACCTTTCTATCCAGCAAATCGTGATTGCAGAAGGCGCCGTGATCGGCATTCTGAGCTGGTTTTTCGCCCTGTTCCTGGCACTGCCCATCAGCCTCGTCCTCGAACAGGCCATGGGCGATCCAGTCATCGGCGCGGCGCTGCCTGTCGTGGCCTTTTCGCTCGACGGCCCGCTCTTCTGGCTGGTCGGCGTCCTGTTGCTCTCCACCATCGCCAGCTACCTGCCGGCGCGCAACGCCTCACGTCTGACCATCCGCGAGGTGCTGGCGTACGAATGATCCAAAAGTAATTGTGCGAATTCTGCATATTTTCCCGGGTTTGAAGTAAAATCAAAAGAATCACTTCACCCGGAAGGAAAGATGAACGTTACCGTATTTGGAGGCTCACAGCCCGCTCCCGGCGCTCCGATTTACCAGAATGCATACCGCCTGGGGCAACTCCTGGGGCAGGCAGGGCATAACGTATTGACCGGAGGCTACATCGGTGTGATGGAAGCCGTGTCGCGTGGCGCAGCGGAATCCGGCGCGCACGTCATCGGTGTAACCTGCGCCGAAATCGAACGTTGGCGCCCGGTCAAAGCCAACGCCTGGGTTAAAGAAGAGCGGCGCTGCGCCACCCTGTCTGAACGCCTGGAAAAATTGATTGACGGCTGTGACGCCGCCGTCGCTATGCCTGGCGGCCCCGGCACCCTGACCGAAATCGCCCTGATGTGGAACCGCATGCTGGTCGAATCCGCCCCCAAACGCCCTCTGGTGCTGGTCGGCGCCGGATGGCAGACCGTTTTGAGTAACTTTTTTGAAATTCAGGATATCTATGTAAAACCCCACGATCGCCAGTTATTGACCTTCGTGCCCGACGTAGAGTCTGTCTTGCCGGCAATCCTGGATCGTTAAAATTTTCTATCCGAATCCATCTATTCACTGTTTCAATATTATGGCCGAAGAAAAACTCCCAACTCGTTCCGAAAACTATTCCGAATGGTATAACCAGCTCATTCAGCGTGCCGAGCTGGCCGATTACGCCCCCGTGCGGGGTTGTATGGTCGTCCGTCCCTATGGCTGGGCCCTGTGGGAAAACATCCAACAAGCCCTCGATCGACGCTTCAAGGCAAGCGGGCACGTCAACGCCGCTTTTCCACTGCTCATCCCAAAATCTTTTCTCGAGAAAGAAAAAGAGCACGTCGAGGGCTTTTCTCCCGAACTGGCCGTTGTCACCATTGGCGGCGGTGAGGTGCTGGAAGAACCGCTCGTCGTCCGCCCGACCTCCGAGACGATCATCGGACACATGTACGCCAAATGGATTAAGTCGTATCGCGATCTGCCTGTGCTGATTAACCAATGGGGCAATGTGGTGCGTTGGGAAATGCGTACCCGCCTGTTCCTGCGCACGCTGGAATTCTACTGGCAAGAAGGTCACACCGCCCACGCCACCCCGGAAGAAGCCGAAGAAGAAACCGTGCGCATGCTCGATACCTACGCCGAGTTCGCCGTTAACGAAGCCGCCGTCCCCGTGATTCGCGGCCGCAAAAGCCAGACCGAAAAATTTGCCGGAGCGCTGCGTTCGTATGCCATTGAAGCCATGATGGGCGACACCCGCGCCCTGCAGGCCGGCACATCCCACAACCTCGGCCAAAACTTCGCCAAAGCATTTGAGATCCAATACCTGGATCAAAACAACCAGATGCAATACGCCTGGACGACCTCCTGGGGGTTGTCCACTCGCTTTGTCGGCGCCATCATCATGACCCACGGCGACGACCAGGGCCTGGTATTACCGCCCAGACTGGCCCCTATCCAGATCGTCATTGTGCCCATTTACAAAAACGACGAAGAAAAATCGCAGGTCATGCCGGTGGTCGAACGGCTGCGTGCCGAGTTGGGTGACTTCCGGGTCAAAGTAGACGATCGTACCGAGGTAACCCCCGGCTTCAAATTCAACGATTGGGAAATGCGCGGCGTGCCGCTGCGGATCGAGGTTGGCCCCAAAGACGTCGCCAAAGGCACTGTCGCCATGGCGCGGCGCGACCGCCCGGGCAAAGAGGGCAAATCGTTCGTCTCCCAGGATCAACTTGCCAGCCAGGTGGCCGCCACACTGGCCGACATCCAGGCCTGCCTGTATAACAAGGCCGTCGCCTTCCGCGATGCCAACATCTTTGACCCCAAGGATTACCAGGAATTGCTCGAAACCATGCAAAAGGGTTGGGCTTTCTCCTGGTGGTGTGGCAGCGCCCAATGTGAAGCCAAAGTCAAAGAAGACAGCAAAGCGACCACGCGCTGCATCCCCTTTGATCAACCGGGCGGCAACGGCCACTGTATCGTGTGCGGTCAGCCCGCCAGCGAGAAGGTATACTTCTCTCGCGCCTACTAACAGAGAGCGACACGGGGCTATCCCATAAGGGTGATAGCCCCGTCTTTCCTCCCATGCCCGCCGTACAGTTAACCCGTCTCAGGATCCAGCTTACCCAGATCATCTGGCAATTCACCCGACCGGCCGAATTCCAGAAAAGTTTGCGCGACCTGCTGGATACCTACGCCGACCGCACCTTCCGGCCCGGCCAGGCCACCACGCCCAAGGCTTTGATCCCCGCCTATCATGTTCCGGCGCTGGTGCTGCGGCAATTAGAGCAAGAACTGCTGCCGCTCATTCGCGAAAACGCCGCCGCAGCCCTGGCGTTAGCCGATGTCCTCTGGCAAGATGCCATGTTAGAACCGCGCCTTGTGGCAATCACCATCCTGGGGCACACACCGCTTACCCCTCCAGAAGACGTTTTACAACGCCTGTTATCCTGGGCCAGACCGGAAGCGGAGAGCATTTTGCTCTCCGCACTGCTGGACGCCGGATGTCTGCGCCTGCGCCGCGAATTGCCCAGGCGCTGGCTGGAATTGATCACGCATTGGATCGATCAGCCCGACCCGGCCTACCAAAAAATAGGCGTGCAAGCCCTGCTGGTTTTGAGTCGCGACCGCTCGTTTGAAAACCTGCCGCCCGTTTTTTCGCTGTTGGCCCCCTTGCTTCAGGCTCCCCCGGCGCCTCTCCTGCCCGATTTGCAAGCCGCGGTCGAAGCGCTGGCAGGACGCACGCCAACCGAAACGACCTATCTGGTGCGACAGGCGTTGAATCTGTCAACCGACCCGGCCACTGCCCGGTTAATCCGGCGTTGCTTGCCCGCCTTTCCGCCCGGCGCACAGGCTACCTTGAAAACTGCCTTACAGGGCTAGAATGTATACAAATACACTCCAAAATACCCTTCCCTCTGTTTAAAACCTCTGGTATAATTGCTGTTTGTGACTGGACCGGTAAGCGGCGAAAACTGCTTGCCTGGAGACCTGCGCAACACTACACTTATGAAAGGCAGATGTCATGATTACCAAAGAAGTTAAGACCAAGTTGATTGAGGAATACCATCGTCACGAAAGCGACACCGGTTCGCCGGAAGTCCAGATCGCCATCCTCACCACTCGCATCAACCAGTTGACCGAGCACCTCCGCAGCAACAAGCACGACAATTCGTCCCGCCGCGGCCTGCTCAAGCTGGTTGGACAGCGACGTCGTTTGCTGGCGTATGTGCGCCGCAAGAGCTACGCTCAGTACATCGCACTCACAGCACGTTTAAACATTCGCCAGAAATAAAACCGCTCTTCAGCCGAGTAGATGGCGCTCACAGTTCCATCTACTCGGTTTTTTCTTGAGGAGTACTATCTTATGTCGGTCCGCCGGTTAGGAATTGAAATCGGTTGAGGACAGCGGTCCTCAGCGGCTTTCAGTCCCTGACTGGGCGGGCAAAAAGGAAAACTTTTATGCAACCAGAAGCCAAGCAATACACGGCCCAGGTGGGTGGCCGTCCTGTTGTGTTTGAGACTGGCAAATGGGCCAGTCAGGCGGGCGGCGCTGTAACCGTCCGCTTAGGCGATTCCATCATCTTTGCGGCTGCCACGATGGGCAGCCAGCCGCGCGAAGGCATCGATTTCTTCCCGCTGAGCGTTGAGTACGAAGAAAAGCTGTACGCCGGTGGTCGCATCCCCGGTTCGTACTTCCGCCGTGAAGGCCGGCCGAGCGCCGAGTCGATCCTCACCGCCCGGCTTACCGACCGCCCGCTGCGCCCGCTCTTCTCCAGCAATATGCGCAACGAGGTGCAGGTGATCCTGTACTCCGTCTCGGCCGATCCCGAGAACCCGCTCGATATCCTCGCCATCAACGCCGCTTCGGCCGCGTTGATCATCTCGGATATCCCCTGGAGCGGCCCGGTGGGCGCCGTACGCATTGGGCGCATCGACGAGGAGTTCATCGTCAATCCAACCTACGCCGAGATGGAAACCTCTGATCTCGATCTGCGCATCGCCGGTACGCGCGACGCGATCTTGATGGTCGAGTGCGGCGCACGTGAAATCCCGGAAGACGTCATGGTCTCCGCCCTGACGTTCGGGCATCAGGCCCTTCTGCCCCTGATCGAAGCCCAGGAAAAGATGGCCGCCGAGCTCGGCAAGGCCAAGCGTGAGGTCACGCTCTACCCGCTCAACACCGAACTGGTAGAAAAAGTCTCCGCTCGCGCCGCCGCAGAGATCGAAGCCGCCCTGGATCGCCCGCACACCAAAGCCGAATTAAACACGGCCATCGACGCCCTGATCGAACAGGCCGTTCTCGCACTGACCGGCGAAGACGCCACCCTGGTCGGCCCGGTCAAACAGGCCTTTGAAGAAGTGTACAAAGAGGTCGTTCGCCGGCGCATCTTGCAAAAGGGTTTGCGCCCGGATGGTCGTGCCCTGACCGAGATCCGCCCCATCTGGTGCGAGGTCGACGTCAGCCCGCGCGCCCACGGTTCAGGTGTCTTCACCCGCGGTGAAACGCAGGTGCTTACCCTGGCCACCCTGGGCACGCCTAAAGAGGCGCAGGAACTCGACTCGCTCTCCCCGGTCGATTCGAAGCGTTACATGCACCATTACAACTTCCCGCCCTTCTGCACCGGCGAGGTCAAACCCCTGCGCGGCCAGTCCCGGCGCGAGATCGGACACGGCGCCCTGGCCGAACGGGCGTTGGAACCGGTCATTCCTCCCGAGGATCAATTCCCCTACACCTTGCGCCTGGTATCCGAGGTACTGTCGTCAAACGGCTCCTCATCCATGGCCTCGGTGTGCGGTTCCACCCTGGCGCTCATGGACTGCGGCGTGCCGATTAAGGCGCCCGTCGCCGGTGTGGCCATGGGGCTGATCAAAGAAGGTGAACAATACACCATTCTCACCGACATCCAGGGGCTCGAAGATCATCTCGGTGACATGGACTTCAAGGTCGCCGGTACCAGCCGCGGTATCACCGCCCTGCAAATGGATATCAAGATTAAGGGTATCACCCCCGAGATCATGTCCAATGCGCTGGCTCAGGCCCACCAGGCGCGCGAAACCATCCTGGATAAGATGCTGACTGTCATTCCCGCCCCGCGCCCCGAACTCAAGCCGCACGCCCCGCGCATCACCATCATCAAGGTGCCCGTGGATAAGATCGGCGCCATCATCGGCCCCGGCGGCAAGAACATCCGCGCCCTGCAAGAAGAGACCAACACCAAGATCGACATCGCCGACGACGGCTCCGTTTACATCGCCGCCGTAGATGGCCATGACGAGGCCCGCGCCCGCGAACGGATCGAAATGCTCACCGAAACGCCGCAGATCGGTCGTATCTACACCGGCAAAGTGGTGCGCATCGCCGATTTCGGGGCGTTTATCGAAATCCTGCCCAACGTCGATGGCATGGTGCACATTTCGCAGCTCGATACCGAGCGCGTCAACAAAGTAGAAGACGTCGTCCAGATGGGTGATGAGGTCACCGTCATGGTCACCGACATTGACCCGCAAGGCAAGATTCGCCTCTCGCGCCAGGCTGTCCTGGAAGGCTGGACGGCGGAAGAAGCCATGGAACGCGATCAGCGTGGCCGCGGCGGCAGCGGTGGCGGCGGTGGTCGTCCCGGCGGCGGCGGACGCCCCGGTGGCGGTGGTCGCCCCGGTGG
>CAZHTS010000007.1:0-94812 GCA_964535315.1 uncultured Anaerolineaceae bacterium | reverse complement strand
CCTGTATATCCTGCTCATCCTGTTCAAAAAATGGCGGGCAAAACAATTAACAGGCTTGGGGGCAGGATTGGCAGGGTCAACGATACAACAAAAATCCTACATATCCTGCCATAGCAGCAAATACTTTAACAGGACAGGCAGGATGCACAGGATTAAAGCCAAAACAAAATCCTGTATATCCTGCTCATCCTGTTCAAAAAAATGGTGGGCAAAACAATTAGCAGGCTTGGGGGCAGGAGTGACAGGGGCAACGATAAAATCGACATTCTGTCCATCCTGTTCCGCAGAACTAAAAACAAAAGAAAGGTAAAATATTAAACACAGAACCAGGGGCGGTGTTTTTTGTTTACCCTGATCATCCGTATCACATTTTTCTCAAGGGGAACTTCATGCCATTACAACACGAGAGCATCACCGAACACATTTTGGCCGCATGCTTTGCCGTCAGAAATGAGCTGGGAGCCGGATTTCTCGAGACGGTATATCATAACGCCATGATGATCGCACTGACCGAAAAGGGATTGAAAGCCATAAAAGGATACCCTCTCTCGGTCTACTATCACGAGCAAGTCGTCGGAGAATTTTACGCCGACATCCTGGTAGAAGGAACAGTGATCCTCGAACTGAAAGCCGTAACAGCGCTCACCAACGTTCATAAAGCACAGGTCATCAACTACCTCAAAGCCACCGGCATCGAGGTCGGCATGCTGGTCAACTTCGGCGCCAACCGGCTGGAATACGTCCGCCTGCACAAATGACGATAATCAGAACAGGATATCCTGCTCATCCCTGTGAAACACCCCAGTTCTGCAGCACACCCGGCAATTCAGCCAGGGCAACAATCGTGGCATCGGGGCTGACGCCGGCAGCGGGCAGACGGCTCTCGTTGGGAGCCGCGCGGCGGGTGATCCACACACTGGATATCCCGGCGCGACGCGCCCCAAGAATGTCGGCCCCCAACGTATCCCCCACCATCACCGCCTTGCCGGCGGGTACGTCCAGAATGGCGAGCGCCAGTTCAAACAGGCGTGGAGCCGGTTTGCGAATACCTGCTGCAGCCGAAGTCAACACCATCTCAAAATAAGGGCGTAGACCAGACTGGTCAACCAACGTCTGAACATCATTATCATCGGCGGCGTTGGAAAGTACCGCCAGGCGATACCCCTGCCGATGCAGCCAATCCAGCGTAGGGGCGGCGTCATCTTCCACTCGCCAGCAGGCCTGTGAGACAGCATACATGGCGTCCAACGCCTGGCGCACGACCGGACGTGACACGTTAGGATAGCCGTGCTCGGCCAGCAGGGCGCGCAGAACATACTCGGTAGTGTGCTCGACAAATTCCGCGTCACGCTCCTGATAATAAGCGCTCAGGCGGGCCGAGAACTCAGCCTGAAAGACTTCTTGATCCAGTCGAAAGCCTTGGGCATGCAAAGCATGCAACAACTGGCGATAACCTTGCGCAATGGTCTCCGCCCAGGGCCCATCGAAATACATCAACGTACTGCCCAGATCGAAAATGACGACATCAAAACGAACTGCCATCAGAACATCAATACCCTCGTTGTGGATCAAAACGATTGTACACCGGGCTGCCCGCCAGATAACGGCGCAGATTCTCGGCGAACATAGCAATACAACGTTCGTTGTAATGCATACTGATCCCGCCGATGTGCGGGGTAATAATGGCGTTAGATAGACGCCAGAACGGACTGCTGGGCGGCAGTGGTTCCTCCGGAAAAACGTCCAGAGCGGCCCCGGCAATGCGCCGCTCTTGCAGCATTTCCAACAGCGCAGCCGGCTCGACTACGTGACCACGGCCGATATCAATCAGGTAGGCGCCGGGTTTCATCACCGCCAGTTCGGCGGCACCGATCAGGCTGCGGGTAGCGTCCGACAACGGGACACACACCACCACAAAATCGCACTCCTTGAGTACCGAGCGGATAGCCTGCGGCGGGTAGAGCCGGGTGAACAATGTCCCCAATGGATCGCCCAGTCCGGGCGGGGTGTAATCCGTGTCGACCGGCTGCATGACGTCGCGTTTTACCGCCAGAATCTTGCAATTCCAGGGCTGGAGCAGGCGGGCGATCTCGCGTCCGATGCTGCCGTAACCAATCAACCCCACAGTGCTACCGCGCAACTCGCGCGGCGCAAAACGTTCCCAGCGTTCGCGCGGCCATTCGGCTTTGGCCTGGTTCGCCAGCAGTGCGGGCAGATAATGCCCGCAGGCCAGCATCATCGTCACGGCAAACTCAGCCATGTGCGCCGCCGCCGCCCCACTGAGCGTTGAGACCACCACGTCCGGCTTTTGGAACAGCGGACTTTCCACGGCAAAATCAATACCAGCGTAGAAGAACTGCACCCAACGCAAATTGGGCACCAACGCCGGATCGGGCAGAATACGATCGGTGAACAACACCTCGGTGCGGTTCCAGACCTCGGTCGAAATGTCCTCGGGACGGCGGGCCGGCTGAAGGGTGATGCGCAGACGGGGCGAGACGTCGCGCAATTCAGCAATCAACGCATCGGGGAAAGGGGTCGTGATCAACACTTCAACGGGCGGGACGGCGTTCATCGTTCTTTTTCCATTTTATTGGATATAGATCCCGGTCGGATCGAGTTCCTGACGCAGGATGCGTAGTTCTTCCTCACCGGGCGGTTCGGTCACGGGCAGTTCAGCAGCGGCCCTGAGCGCCCAGCCGGTGTTGGCCTGCGCCTGTTCCAGGCTGGCGCCAGGATGCAAAGCGATCAGGATCATCTCGCCGTTTTCGTCGGGGGCAAGAATGCCCAGGTTGGTCACCACCGCCTGCGGCCCACCGCCGCGCACACCGGTGGCCTCGCGGCGCGGACGCCCGTCGAGAAAACCGGCCGAAGTGGCAAAATCCACTTTCTCGGGGAAGCGACGTTTCTGATGTGGCGTGATGATGTAACAGCGGTTGGCCCAGGCGGCAATTTCCATCGAACCACCCGAACCGGGCAGACGCACCTTGGGCTGATCGTACGCGCCAATGACCGTGGCGTTGATATTACCAAAACGGTCGATCTGCGCCCCGCCCAAAAAGCCAACGTCAACGTTACCGCGTTGCAAATAGAGGGTGAAGATATCGTACATACTGCACACCGAAGCCGCCCCGCTGACCAGGGTGGGGTCGCCGATAGAAAGCGGCAGGCGCGCCGGACGCGCCCCAATGACCCCGGCCTCGTAAATCATCCGCAGGTTGGGGGCGTGGGTGCGGCGGGCCAGATTACACGCCAGGTTGGGCAGCCCCACCCCAACAAAGACGACGTCGCCATCGCGCAACAGACGGGCGGCGTTAATAGTCATCAATTCAGAAGCGGTATAAGTATTCATTAACGTTTCTCTCGAGTTCACACGATAAAGAATCAATACTGGCCGTAATCCACGGCAATGCTGGGGCGAGGGGCCACTTTGAGCCGTTCGTGCAATTCGGCGCCCAGCTTCTGCCAGTAGGCTTCACGATCGGGCAAGGCGTAGACCCACTCGTCCAGATACTCCTGCACCGCCTGACGCGACTCGCTGATCTTATCCCAGGCCAGATAGAACTGGTTGTCGCGGTCGTAATATCCCTGTGTGTAAGAAGGGTGAGCGCAATACGGCACATGACAGACCGCATCCACCACCAGTTCAGGAATAAGCGTACGGTTGGGGTCGGAGCGGATGACATCCTCATCCACGATCTCTTCGGCGGTGAGAATAACGTGGCGGGCGGCAAAGGCAGCCTCTTTCTGCTCGCCGATGATGCCCCATACATGGGCGTTGCCCAGAGCATCGGCGCGCTGGACATGGACGATGGCCACATCGGGCAGCAACGGCGGCACGACCACCACCTCGCGTCCCGAATAAGGGTCGACGACGCGACGATAATTGGGATTGGCGCGCTCCAGGTCGGTGGCGGCGGTCTGATTCATCGGCATAAACGGCAGCCCGCTGGCAGCCGCCTGCAAACGCGAAATCATACTGAAATGCGAGTATTCCTCCCACTCCAGGCGCCCCGCTTCCAATTCCTCGCGCAGGATGCGCAACGAGCCCACGCCGGGGTTGCCCATATAGGAAAAAATGACCTTACGGGCGCAACCGGCCGCGACCATCTGGTCATAAATCAGATCGGGGGTGGCGCGCGCCAGGGTAAGATCCTTGCGCCGCTGGCGGATGATCTCGTGACCGGCGGCAAAGGGGATCAGATGAGTAAAACCGGCGGCATAAACGCAATCGCCATCGTGAACATAACGTGCAATCGCCTCGGCTAAGGTGCAAATTTTAGTCATCATTTCTTCTTCTTCTTTATCGAGCGCTCACGCAAGATACGAAAACGCCCGCTGGGCGGCCGGGGCGGGGCCGGGGCACGCCAGTTGAGCAGCATGCCCCCCACCACCAGTATGCCGCCGAAAAACAGCAGGCTGAAATCGGGTTGTTTGGCCAGATCCGAAAAGACGAACAGCATCAACAACATCACGCCTATCAGGACGAAAAAGGTGCCCAAACGGCTGTTCATTCTCATCTTGACGCCTCGGTTACAGGAGGGCGCCCGGAGCATCGCCGGGCGCCCTCCGAAGATTCGACTAGGCCTTGCGCACCAGGGTGCGAATCTGCTCGTGCATGTAGAGTTGCAGATAATGCACACCGCCGGCATTCTTACCGCTCGAACCAGAGCCCTTCCAGCCGCCAAAGGGTTGGAAGCCAGGCCACGCCCCGGTGGTGGCGCCCTGCGGGCGGTTGGCGTAAGTCACGCCGGCCTCAATATGGTCGAAGAACCATTCAACTTCTTCGGGGGCGCCGTAGAAACCGGCGGTCAGGCCGTACATGACATGATTGGCGCGCTGCATGGCTTCTTCCAGGCTGTCTACACTGGCGATGGTGGTGATGGGCACAAACATCTCCTGCTGCCACAGGCGATGATCGGCGGGCAAATCGACCGCCAGGGTCGGCGGGCAGAAATAGCCGCGGGCAAAAGCGCCATCGCTAAGCGCCTTGCCGCCGGTCAAAACCCGCCCTGAGGCGGCCAGATCGGCGCAAAATTCCTGGTAGTCGCGGTACGAGCCGCGGTTGACGACCGGGCCGAGATAATTGTTCCGATCGGTCGGATCGCCGATGGTCAGTTTGTTGGTGCGTTCCACCACCATTTCGACCAGTTGCTGGTAAACAGGCGCTTCGACAAAGACCCGCGAACAGGCCGAGCACTTCTGCCCCTGCAACCCAAAAGCCGAACGGGTGATACCCACCGCCGCCGCTTCCAGATCGGCGTGCCGGGAGACAATCGCAGCGTTCTTGCCGCCCAGTTCCAGGATGGTCGGGCGCGCCCAGCGGCCGCCGGCAAAATCACGGAAGATCTTCATACCCACATCGTACGACCCGGTAAAGGTCACACCGGCCACGTCGGGATGCTCGATCAACGCCTGGCCCAACGTACTGCCGGGGCCGGTGACGTAGTTAAAAACACCGTCCGGAACGCCGGCGTCGCGCAGACACTCGGCCAACAGGCGGGCGGTCCAGGGGGTGTCGGTGGCGGGTTTCATCACCACCGTATTGCCAGTCGCCAACGCCGCTCCGGTAGGGCCGCCGGTCAAGGCGCCGGGGAAGTTAAACGGGCTGATCACCAACCAGACGCCGTAAGGGCGCAAAACAGAAACGTTGGTAGAGACGTAACCCGCCAGAGGGTCGCGTCCCATCTCAACCACGAAGCCATCGGCGGCCTCCATGCGGTCGCAGGCGTAACGGATCAGGTCGGCCGTTTCGGCGGCGTCGCCGAGCGCTTCCATACGGTTCTTGCCAACTTCCAACGACATGATCACGCCCATCTTAAAAATGCGTTCGTCGATCAAATCGGCAGCCTTGCGCAGCAGTTCGATACGTTTCTGCCAGGGCGTATGGCTCCATATGGGGAAGGCCTTGCTGGCCGCCTGGATGGCGTCGCACGCATCCTGGGCGGTGCCCTTCTGGAAAACGCCCAAAACCTGGTCTGTGTTGGCCGGGTTGCGATCTTCAAACTTATCGGCAGCAAAACGCTCTTTGCCGTCAATGATCATGCCGTGTTCTTTCCCCAGTTCTGCCAGAACCTGCGCCAGAACGGCATCATAATTTTGATGCAATTCCTCGGGCGGGTTAAACATAGTGGCATACGTGAGCTTGAACGTCTTATCGGCGACCATACCAGTGACCTCCTGTTTCTAACGAGTAAGATGGGGTAGCAACGCCTGAACCACTCAGGTAGATTAAGTATAGCCCAGGTAGACAGGGAAGTCAAAGCATGAAAAAACTGGCAGGGCCGCCCCGGTTGCACACTGAAGCATTCTGCGCTAAACTGATCTTATATGGGAGTTGCACGTATCACCTGCCTGGGCATTGATTTAAACGGTGGCGGGCGTAAGCCGGTCACCTTTGTGGCGTTGGATAGCGAACGACGCCTGATGGCATTGGGCGCGGGCCAGGAGGAAGACGCCCTGGCGTTTGCCGCCGGACAAACCACAGCCCTGGTGGCCATCAACGCCCCGCTGCGCCCGAATTGCGGCTTGATGGCACAGCCCGAAGTACGCCGCCGCCTGACGCCGCCGCCGCCCGCTCGCCTGACCCGTCTGCGCGTGGCAGAATACGAACTGGAACAATACGACATTGCAATCCTGCACACTCCGACCGACGCCAAAGCGTGTCCCAGTTGGATGCGGCGTGGTTTCTGGCTATCTGAGCAGTTGAGCGCAAACGGCTACCAGACCTACCCGGCGACGGATGCGAGCGCACGCTGCTATCTGGAAACGAACTGCGCCGCTGCCTATCACGCCTGGCTGGGGCTGGCGCCTTACGCCGAAACCAGCCTGGAGGGGCGTTTGCAGCGCCAGTTGACGCTGTTGGATCACGGCCTGCCTGTCCCCGACCCCATGAACTTCTTTGAGGAAATTACCCGTTACCGGCTGTTACACAGCGCCCTGCCCCTACAGGATGTTTACAGCCCTGGGGAGTTAAACGCCTGGGCCGCGGCAGCCACGGCCTGGCTGGCCTTTTTCCACCCCGAAGAACTCTTCCACCTGGGGGATGTAAAGGAAGGATTGATCTTCCTGCCGGCCCGGCCCTCCCGGCCGCGCCCGGCGCAAATGCCTTTACAACCCGAGTTTCAGTTAATGGCTGAATCCTAACCCCGTTTTTGTACATAGAAAGAAAGGTGACAGGTATGGAGGAAGAACTGCTTACCCAGCAAGATGAGGAGGTGTTGAGCGCACTGCGAAAAATGGCAGAGGCCAACCAACGACTGCAGTTGATGAACGTCTTTCGGGGGATTCCAATCATCAACGACTCGCAGATCAATATCGTCAGCCAGGGTTTTGTCCTGCTGACCGTACACCCTTACCAGGCGGTATGCATGACGCTTGAAAAGCATACCTTCATCAAATGCGAATACTTCACACAATTGATGCAGGCCACGCCGGTCGCCGTGGACGTACCCCACGCCGAAGTGGTGCTCTCACACTTTACCCCTACCTCTGACACGGTAGGCAAGCGCATGGGGGTACGCGTGCAATCCAAGGAACTGGTACGGGTGGAAATCTTCAGCGAAGGCGGCAGCGTGGTGGCAAACATGGCCGATCTCTCCACCTGCGGCGTGGGCGTGTACACCTTCGGCGCCTACACCGACGAGCAAATCGAACTGCGCCGCGGTCGCGAGGTGGACCTGGTGCTGCACCTGCCTGACTCTGACGACGTGTACCTGCATGGCAAGATCATCAACGTCAAGCGCGAACGCGACAGCATGTTACGCCGGTTGGGGATCCAAACCTTCCCTACCCCCGACACCGAAACACCGCTGCTCAAATACATCGGCGAGCGCGAACAGGAAATCATGCAAGAACTGGAAATGACCTACCACGTCATGCTCAAGGCCAAACGCAAACAGGTGGCGCGAGCACGCCAGTAAACGTATAAACACGAGGCCGGCGTGATGCGCCGGCCTCGCTCATTTCAATCCTAGTCACAACTAGCCATGCCCGGCTGCATCCGCTGGCGGCCGGTGTTCGGGGGTGTTGTGCCCCTCAGGCGCTTCAGCGGGCTGCTCGTGCCTGGGCGCGTTGTCAGGCTGAGGCGCAGGCGCATGCACCGGTGCATTCATCTCATTGGAATCCTTGGACGGTTTGGGTTCCTTGGTTTCTTTGGGCCCCTCGGTAGATCCCGACTCTCCAGCAGGCTCGGTCTCTATGTCGGGCTTCGCTTCGCCTGAAGGCTCGGTTTCCTTCGTTACCTTCGGCTCCTGAGTCGGCTTGGGCAGGAGCTGTTGTTTTATCTCACCCCACCCCAAACCACTGGAACGCAGGGTAAAGATATCGTTCACCGGCACACCGATTTCAGCGCTCAACGCATACGCCTGATCGATCTCACCGAAACCAAAACCCTGGCAGAACCATTTCATAATCTCATCGGCAGATACACCGTATTGCGCCGCCAGGCGAACGGCCTCGGGCTGAGGCGCAGCGCCGCTCTGACAGGCAGTTTGGGCCGACGGCGTCGAGGTGTACAACGCGGCGGGCGGCGGAGTGAGCGTCTCGCTCACCTGCGCCGTGGGCGTCTGGCTGCCATCTGGCGTCGCAGAGCAGGCAGGTGTGAGCGTGGTATCCGTCGCCGTCAGATCGGGGGTAGCAGTCAACGTCTCGCTCGGTTGTGGAGTGGGCGTCTCCGTCATAGTGGGCGTCGGTGTAGCCGTAGAAGTCGCTTGCTCTTCTTCCGCCGCCTCATCCAGGCGCTGGATTTCGTCGGCCTGCCAGCGCCCATCCGCCAGAACCACCACCTTTACGCCGACCGGCTCGCCGGCCTTCAGCCCGCTGTCCATCGCAGTCTGGGTGCTGACCACCACCTCTTTGCTGCCGATTTGCCAGGTTTCGTTTTGAATATCAACAATCGTACCGGCGATGCGGGCGCTTTCCTCGCTCTGCACAGCGGGCGCAATCCGTTCCACCGCCAGGCTGCCGTCCTGCATAATACGCCCCTGCACCACCACCGGGTCGCCGGCCTTGAACGCATCTCCGGGCGCCATCTCACTATCCACCGGCAGGGTCACCCCGGCCACCGTCCAGTTGCCCGATTGCATGGCGGCAATGGAACCGTTCAGGCTGAACTGATAGGCCGGTTCACCCGGCGGCTCGGCCGCCACCAGCGAAGTGGTTTGTCCTGCAATCAAGGCGACTTCGCCGAATGTGTTGGCGACCAGCACCTTGCCCGCATCCACAGCCACGCGTGTCTTACCATCCTTGACCGCCACATTAAACTGTGTGCCGCGCACGCTGGCCTGTCCGCCAGGAGTGTCGACGCGGAAGAAACTGTTGCCGCCGCGCAGGGGAACGATATTGTGGTCGGTAGCGCCGTCGGCCTGCGAAAGCTGGACGCGCAGTACGCCGCCCCAACCGCCGTCCAGCGTGGTCAGGGTCAGATCGGTGTCGGGTTCCAATCCCGTACGGCTGCCGTCAAAGAACGCCAGGGTCACCCGCCCATTGGCGGCGGTGCGGATTCGTTCACCCGGTTGTAGGCGGTCGCCATTCGCCAGCAAACGCCACTCCCCGCTGCCCGGCGCAAGCGCCAGCACCGAACCACCGCTTTCGGCCACAAGCGCATACCCCGCGCCCGGCGGGCGGACAAAAGACATCAGCAAACCCACCCCAACCAGCAGCAGCACCAACGCCGTTGCCAGGCCGTTACGCAACGAAAACGCCGGCAGCCAGCGCCGCCACCAATCCTGCCACGACCAGCGGGTGGCGCCCGACCAGACACCGACGGCAGCGCTCAAACGCTGTTTGTGCGCCCGGGCCTGCTCCGGCGTCAGGGCCGGATGAGCCAGGGTACGCATTTCGCTCGCCAGCTGCACCAGAGCAACCAACTCCGCATCCTCGGCCGGGATTTCAGACAGCACCTCATCCGGCGCACAACCGGACTGTAATGCACCGAGATAACGTTCGAGTTGATCGTCACGGTTCAACATCTGGCACCTCCTCGCCGGCCAGGATTTTGCGCAAAGCAACCAGGCCACGCCGCTGCAACCCCTTAATCGAATCTTCGCTGCGATGCAGCACCTGGGCGACCTGAGACACGGGTAAATCATCAATAAATCGTAAGATCAAAACTTCACGCTGCTCCTCGTTAAGTTGATCCAGCGCCCGGCGTAAACGTTCGCTGGACAAATTCTGGGCCGCGATCGCTTCTGGAGCGTCATTGCGGGCAGGCAAATCTTCCTGTAAAGTAACGATAGGCCGCACGGAAGCGTGGCGATATTGATCGACCACCAGGTTATGCGCAATTTGTAACAGCCAGGCTCGCACACTGGCCGCCCGTTGACGAAACCCCGGCAGGGATTTGATCATGCGCAGGAATACATCTGCGGTCAAATCTTCTGCCGTTTGTAAATCCTGAGTGCGGTAGGCCAGGTAGCGGTACACACTTTGATAGTGATCTTCATATAACCTGCCAACCGCCTCGACGCTACCCTCTTGGGCGCGAGCGATCAACTCGGATTCGGACGGCGTATCCATCTTCCGGCTTCCATGAAACGACTACGATGACCACTGATATAAACGCATAACTGCCCCAAAAGGGTCGCTTTTCTGAAATACTTACAAAATGGAATTGAAAAGCCGAACAATGACTGAAAAGATATATCTATTTTACACCCGCCGGGCAAAGTTGTAACGGCCCCAGGCGTTTTTATTTCAAGACAGGGTGAGGTTTGCCACCTCCAGCCAGGCGGGGGCCGGGTTAGACAGCGTCCCGGCCTGCAAGCGACCCTCGGGGTGAAAAGCCGCATACTGGTTGTCGATCCACACCACCACCCCCAACCGGCCGCCCGGGGCGCAGCGGGTGGTAAAACACAACGCGCCATCCACAAAGAAACGCACCTCGGTTTGCTGCCACTCAAAAGCATAGGCATGCCAGGCGGTTACGTCCAGGTCGAGACGGGCAGCATCTTCGCCCACCAGATAGCGGCCCAGGCGGCGCAGCCGGCGGGCAGTGGGCGGCCAGAGGAGCAGCGGCAGGGCGGGGACGCCCACTGCCAGCAGCGCCGCCGGCAGGCGCGGCGCGCAAAAAGTAGCCGCCAGGAAACCGGCAGCCGGATGATGGTCGGACAGCGCCAGGTAATTGGGCGGGGCGGCGTGAAAGAACCAGACGGTGTTGGGCAGCGCCGGCAAACGGCGAGCCATGCCGTTCAACCCCAGGCTGGCATTGAAGGGGTCGTTCCACAAACCAAAGCCCCAGGTGCCCGGCAGACCGGCGGCCGAGGCGCGAGCGCTCAGTTCCAGCCGCAGCGGCGCCTGCCACAAAAACTGGCGGCGCGGCCGGTGCAGGTAGTCGTCGAGCTGCGCCCAGCGGTACTGCCCGGCCGGCCCGGCCGGGATTTGCAGATGCCAGGTGTGCGTTTCGTCACCGGCGCCGGCTGCAAAAACGCCGGCGCCCGCTGTGTGCCGGGATTGAAGATCGAACATAAACTCATTATAGTGACTTTTGCCGGTGTTACAATTAACGCAACGTCACTCGTTTTTGATCTTCGGGAGGAAAGCATGTATCGCCTATACGCATCTTTGCTGATGCTGGTATTACTCACCGCCTGCGCCACGGGGCCGGTGGTGCAATTCGTCACCTTCACCCCACCCCCGGCGGCCAGCGCCACCCCGACCCCACGCCCATACACCCCAACCACCCCTCCTCCCCGCACCAGCCAGCCCGCCGTTGCCACAGCGGGCCCCACCCAGACCCCCAGCGGACTGTCGGTCGGCGTCTCGCTGGTACATCTGCGTATGTTCGACTCACGCAGCGGTTGGGCCATCGGACGCATCGCCGGCAACCCCAACGACCTGGTGATGCGCACGCTCAACGGCGCTGAACGCTGGGTACGCTTTCAACCACCACAGCCCGAGGCCCAGCCCGAAGCCGGCGGTTGGACTGCCATCCCGGCTTTTCTGGATATCAATCACGCCTGGGTAATCTTTACCCCGCGCATCCCCGCCGGCGACAACGCCGGTGTGGTCTGGCGCACCGCCGACGGCGGCCTGACCTGGCAGTCCAGCCAGCTGCCGCTGCAAGATTTGCAGGTCGACATCTTCGAGCCGGCGCAGGTCGGCTTTGTCAACGCTCAAAGCGGCTACGTCTTTGCCCACCTGGGCGGAGGGATGAACCACGACTACGTGGCGTTGTTTACCACCCTGGACGGCGGCGCCACCTGGCGGACAGTGGTCAACCCCACGCTGCAAAACCTGCCGATGAGCGGCAGCAAAAACGGCGTGAGCATGCTGACCACATTGATCGGCTGGGCAGCGGGTAGTTACAACGGCGTGCTGCCAGATCTGTACCTGTATCGCACGGTGGACGCCGGGCGCACCTGGGGCCAGGTGAAACTGCCTTCTCCGGCCGACGCGCCCGATCTCTTCAAGAGCGAGGCGGTGTGCAACGCCGACCCGCCCCGTTTCACCAGCGAGCAGGGCGGCTACCTGGGGCTGCAATGCACTCTGCCAGACGGTTCGCCGAAGCGCTGGATGTACCTGACGCTGGATGGCGGTCAGAGTTGGGGCGCTTACCCGTTACCCGTGCCGTATGGCAATCTGGAATTCATCAGCAGCAGCATCGGTTGGTATCTGGGCGGGCGCACGCCAGATTTTAAGGAAGGCGCCACAGTATACCAGACTTATGACGGCGGCAAAACCTGGCAGACCAACGCCACGGTGTGGTGGGGCGGCGAAATGGAGTTCCTCAACGCCAACATCGGTTGGGTGCTGGCGCAAACCGGCGACGCCCGGGCGCTGGTGCGCACCGACGACGGCGGCTTCACCTGGAAGCAGGTGCAGGCGTTACTGCTGCCGCAATAAGACGCTCCTGCGCCGGGTTTATTAAGAAAGCCGGCGAGAACGCCGGTCGCTCAGGAAAAAAGGCAGGTACATGAGCAGCACGAAGGCCGCCCCCAGCAATTCAAGAATGCCGATGTACCACGGCCAGGCCGGCAAGACGTCGAGCAGACTGGCGGTCTCAGGCTTGTGGGCAATGAACATGTAGTTGCTGCCCACCGCCCAGTTGACCAGCCCCACCAGCGCCATGTACAGGTTGGCGCCCAGAAAAACGCGCAGCAACGAGCGAGGCGTGGGTCGGAACCCCTCGACGGTGGTCATGAAAACCGCCGCAGTAATCAACGTGCCGTGCGAGAGCATGGTTTGGAAAAAGCGAAAGTGCGGAAAGCCATAGATGCCGGCGTCCGGGGTGAGCAGCGCCTGTAAGGCGCCGGGAATACCGAACAAATACGCAAACTCGTAGATGCGCTGGTTGCGGGTCAGCAGCATCAGGGCGTTCAGCCACACCAGCGCCGAACAAAGATGCAGCGGCAGCATGGTTTGCACGTTCCACTGGCCGGTGGCGGCGTTCCAGATGTGCCAGGCCAGTTCATCCACCACCAGAACGATCGCCAGGCCAATGCGCAGCGTACGGCGTACCGCGGGGGTCAGACGGCTGCCGTAACGCACCAACGCCAGATTGACAAACAAAACCAGCGCCAGCCCAATAAGATGCGGCGCGCCAAACATCTCGAATGGCGCGCCGTGGTAATCTTTGGCAAAAAACTCGTCCATCTCCGTTATCCGACCGGGTGTACATCCACCAGCCGCAGGGCGACCCAGTCGCCCATCTGGCGCTGCTCGATCAGACGCAGGCCGCGCTCTTCAGCCGCCCGGATGACATCCGCCGCCTGAGTGGCGAGGATGCCGGACAACACCAGCGTTCCCCCTGGGGCAACCAGGTCGGCCAGGCCGGCGTCGAACAGGCGAATGATGATCGGCGCCAGGATGTTGGCCAGCACCAGCGGCGCCTGGCGCAGCGAGAACTGCCCGGCGAGCACCTCGCTGACCGAACCCACTCCGCTCTCGACCCTGTCACGCACGCCGTTGGCCTCGGCGTTCTCAAAAGTCGAACGCACGGCAGCGTTGTCGATGTCCACCGCCAGGGCATGGTTGGCGTCCAGAAGCAGGGCCGCGATGGAGAGAATGCCCGAACCACAGCCGACATCGATCACCGGCTGGCCCGCCAGGGTGCATTCTTCGACCAGTTCCATACATAACTGCGTGGTGGGGTGCGTGCCGGTGCCAAACGCCATGCTGGGGTCGATGCGCACGGCGATGCGCTCGGGATCGCCCTGTTCGATCCAGGCAGGCAGGATGAGCAGGCGCCGACCAATAGGGATGGGATGATAGTGCTGCTTCCAGGAAGACATCCAGTTCTCGTCTTCAATGGCGCGAAAAGTCGGTTCGGGTAGCGGGCGAATGCGCCCCAGGTACCACAGCGCCTCGAGCACCTGGCTGCGGGTATCCTCGAGCTGCTCGTCGATGGCCAGGTAGCCGTACACCCGCGCCGGGCCAAAGGGCGTGCCCTCGTCCTCAGCGTCGTTGTATTCTACGCCGCGTTCAACCACAACCCCATTCGAAACGTAACGGCCCAACACCTCGGCCACGGCCTCGGCCATCTCACCGTCCACGGATAGCGAAATCTCCAACCAGCGCGGATCAGCCACCAAACACCTCCTTGAGAATATCCAGGAAACTGCGTTCCTGTGGATGCACTTCACTACCCATTGTCTTGGCCAGTTCCTCGAACAGGCGCCGCTGTTCATTGGTCAGGCGTGCAGGGATATCGACCGAGACGATGACGCGTTGATCGCCGCGCCCCTTGCCCCGCAGGTGCGGAGCGCCCTTCTCGCGGATGGTAAAGATCTTGCCCGGCTGCGTTCCGGCAGGGATATTCAGTGTCATCGGCCCGTCCACGGTGGGTACCTGAACGTCGGCGCCCAGGGCGGCCTGGGCCACATTGACGGATAAATCCAGGAGGATATCGTCACCCTTACGCCGGAAGAATTTGTGCGGGCGGACGGCAATTTCCAGGTAGACGTTGCCGTTGGGGCCGCCATTGGCGCCCGGCTGGCCCTCACCTGCCAGGCGAATCTGGATGCCGTTATCCACACCGGCCGGGATGGGCACCACCTTGCGCAGTGTTTTGCGTTCGTAACCACGCCCGCGGCAGGTCTTACACGGCTGAGAAATGACTTCGCCGCGCCCATTGCAATTGGGGCAGGTGGTCACCTGCACCATTGAACCGAGAAAGGTCTGGCGTACCTGGCGCACCTCGCCGCGCCCACCGCACGTGGCACAACGCGTAGGGCTGGTGCCGGGTTCGGCGCAGCTGCCATGACAGGCCGAACACAGCTCGTCGCGGGTGATCTCGATCTCCTTTTCGGCGCCGGCAATGGATTCCTCAAAGGTCAGGGTGACGGTGTAGGACAGATCCTCGCCGCGCCGCGGCTGATTGTGCCGCCGGCCGCTGGAACTGCCGCCAAACCCGCCAAAAAAGCCCTCAAAGAGATCGGATAAATCAATGTTGCTGAAGTCCTGCGCTCCGCCTGCCCCGTTGACGCCGGCGTGACCGTACCGGTCGTAAGCGGCGCGTTTATCGGCGTCCGACAGGACGGCGTAAGCCTCGTTGATCTCCTTGAAACGCTCCTCGGCGTCCGGCTCTTTATTGACGTCCGGGTGATACTGGCGCGCCAGGCGGCGAAAGGCAGACTTGAGATCGTCTGCCGACGCAGAACGGGGCACGCCCAGGATTTCGTAGTAGTCTCGTTGTGTCATGCAGCCTTTATTAAGTCATGCTCCCCGCCCTTTTTACAGGGCGGGGGGTATCCAATGTACAAATCTTATGCCGCTCAGGCGTTCTTGAACTCACCGTCGACAACATCTTCAGACCCGCCGCTGGACGGGCCGGCGTTGCCACCGCCAGCCGCAGGGCCGCCCGGCTGCTGTTGGTAGAAGCTGCCACCCACGCGCTGGATGACCTGTCCGAGAGCATCGGCAGCAGAACGGATGGCGTCGACGTCGTCGCGGGTCATGACATCCTTGACCTTCTTGATGTTATCTTCGATCTCGGTCTTCATGTTGGCCTGGATCTTATCGGCGTAGTCCTTGAGCAGTTTCTCGGCGGTGTAAACCGTGCTATCCGCATGGTTGCGCACCTCGATCAACTCTTTGCGTTTGCGATCTTCCTCAGCGTGCGCCTCGGCTTCGCGGCGCATGCGATCCACTTCGCTGTCGTTCAGGCCGGAAGAAGCAGTGATGGTGATGTGCTGGCTGCGGCCCGAAGCCTTGTCCTGGGCAGTAACCTTGAGAATACCGTTGGCGTCGATGTCAAAAGTGACCTCGATCTGCGGCATGCCCCGCGGCGCGGGCGGGATGCCGTCCAGGTTGAAGCGGCCCAGCGACTTGTTATCGGCCGCCATCGGGCGCTCGCCCTGCAAGACGTGCACTTCCACCTGGGTCTGGCCGTCGGAGGCGGTCGAGAAGACCTGGCTCTTGCGGGTAGGAACGGTGGTGTTGCGCTCGATGATCGGGGTGGCCACGCCGCCCAGCGTCTCAACCGAGAGGGTCAGCGGGGTAACGTCGAGCAGCAGGATATCCTTGACCTCACCGCCCAACACACCGGCCTGAATGGCGGCGCCCACGGCCACCACCTCGTCCGGGTTGACGCCCTTGTGCGGGTCTTTGCCGAATTCACGGCGCACGGCTTCTTGCACGGCGGGCATACGGGTCATGCCGCCCACCAGGACGACTTCGTTGATATCGGCCGGGCGCAGACCGGCATCCGATAGGGCGCGGCGCACCGGGTCGAGTGATTTACCGACCAGATCGCCGGTCAACTGCTCCATGCGGGCGCGGGTGAGGGTCATCACCAGGTGCTTGGGGCCGGTGGCGTCGGCGGTCAGGTACGGCAGATTGATCTCGGTCTGCATCACCGAAGAAAGCTCGATCTTGGCCTTTTCGGCGGCCTCTTTGAGACGCTGCAGCGCCTGGCGATCGTTGCGCAGATCGAGGTTATTTTGTTTCTTGAACTCATCGATCAGGAAGTCCATCAGGCGCAGGTCGAAATCGTCGCCGCCCAGGAAGGTATCACCGCTGGTCGAACGCACCTGGAAGACGCCTTCGCCTACGTCGAGGACAGAAATATCAAAGGTGCCGCCGCCCAGGTCGTACACGGCAATGACCTCGTTCTTCTTCTTATCCAGGCCATAGGCCAGTGAAGAAGCGGTCGGCTCGTTGATGATGCGCAGCACCTCGAGACCGGCGATCTTGCCGGCGTCCTTGGTGGCGTTGCGCTGGGCATCGTTAAAATAAGCCGGAACGGTAATAACCGCCTGGGTAACCGGCTCGCCCAGGTAGGCCTCTGCATCCGCCTTGAGCTTGGCCAGGATCATGGCCGAGACCTCAGGCGGGGAATATTCCTTGCCATCCAAAACAACGCGCACATCGCCGTTGGGCGCCTTGGTGACCTTATACGGCACGCGCCCGATGGTGCGCTGCACCTCGGCATCATCGTATTTGCGCCCCATGAAACGCTTGATGGAAAAGATCGTATTCTCGGGGTTGACGATGGCCTGATTACGCGCCACCCGCCCCACCAGACGTTCGTGGTTCTTATTGACGGCCACCACCGACGGGATCAGGCGCTCGCCCTCCGCCGAAGGGATGACGACCGGCTCGCCGCCCAACATCACCGCTACCACCGAGTTGGTGGTTCCCAGATCGATACCAATGATTTTTCCCATAGATTCCTCCTGTTACCTACCTTGCAACTCGGACCAGCGCCGGGCGCAAGACCCGCTCGCCAATCAAATAACCCTGTTGAACGACCTCGATAATCTGCCCGCTCTCAAAATCAGGGTGATCCTCGTGGGTGATCGCCTCATGCCGGGCGGGATCAAAAGCCTCGGTCTCGGCCGGGATACGCTGCACGCCCTCGGCTTCGAGCAATTTCTCCAGTTTCCGATAAATCAATTCGATGCCGTCGGCCCAGGCGGCTCCTTCGCCCTGGCTGGGGCGAGCCTTGAGCGCCCGTTCCAGATCGTCCATCACGACCAGATATTTCTTAATAATCGTACCGGTCAACGTCTGCGAAAGCTGAGCCTGATCGCGTTCCATGCGCCGTTTGTAATTCGAAAAATCGGCGCGTTCGCGCTGCCAGCCGTCGAAATATTCGTTGGCCTTGGCGCTGGTCTGTTCGAGCTGAGCCTGCAGCTCATTTAATTGTTCCAATGCTCCCTCCTCCTGAGGTTGCGCCGCCTGCGGGGCTTCCGGGACGGGCTGTGATGCCTGAGCCTCTTCAGCCGGGTTCGCCTGTTTTTTTGCTCGACTCATTTACCACCTCATAACGATGCAAGAATTAATCCACCAGTGTCTCAGTCACCAGATCGCTGAGCAGACTGGCCATAAAACGTACGGTTGAAATCGTGCGCCCGTAAGACATGCGCATGGGCCCCAACACCCCCAACGTACCGGTAACCGACCCTGGGGCGCCGTAACGCGCCAGCACCACCGAACACTGGCTGAGTTCGGCCCAGGTACCTTCACCGCCGATCAGCACCTGCACACCGCCCACCCCACTGGTCAGCACGGTACGCGCCAGCAGGTCTTGCAGCATGGAACGCTCCTCAAGCAGGCGCAGCGCCCGGCGCGCTTCCTCCGAGCCGCTGAACTCGGGCTCGGCCATGACATTGGTCAACCCGTCCAGGTAAATCTCGCCGGCCGCCAGGGCGTTGGAATGGTGCATCTCGGCCAGCACCCACTCGGCCAGATCCTCCTCCAGGCGGTCAAGCTGACTGATGCCAGCCTGGATACCTTCAGCGTCCTGCCCCTGGAAAAGCTGCGTGATGCGGGCTGCCGTCTGAGAAAGTTGTTCTTGCGTGACCGGCTCGGAAAGGGTCAGCAGGCGCTGGCGAATATCGCCGCCCACCATGACCAGCACCATGAGCACCTGCCGGCCGCGCGTGGAAATCAACTCGACGTGCTTGAGCAGCGCCCGGTCGGGGTGCGGGGCGGTAACAAGCGACGCGGCGCGCGATTGGTGGGCCAGCACCGAGGCGGTCAGGCGCATCCACTGCTCCACGTCCTGACGCATCTGGTAAAACTGGTGGCTGATCGTACGCCGGGTGGCGTCCGGCAGGTCGGTATCCTGGAGCAAACGGCCGACAAAATAGCGGTAGCCTTCTTCGGTGGGGACACGCCCGGCTGAAGTGTGCGGCTGGCGCAGGTAGCCCATTTCGGTCAGGGCCGCCAGTTCGTTGCGCACCGTGGCAGAGCTCATGTCCAGACGATATTTCTGCACCAACGGCAACGACCCCACCGGTTGGGCGGTGAGGGTGTACTCGTGGATCACGAGGGTCAGAAGCATCTTTTGGCGGTCGCTCAGTTCGTTCATTTCCTTATCCTTTTAGCACTCTCGGGTCGAGAGTGCTAAACACACGTATTTCATCATACCATGCCCGCAAATCAGCGTCAAGACATGGGGGACGGGCGCGGGTGATTCTGATAAAACGTTTACAAACAGCGCCGCAGGCTTTTCGACGCCTGGGCACCGTTCACTTTAAGCCGTACCGCTATCAAGCGATGTGGCTATTCGATTTCAAACAAACGGCGCATCCAGTCGACAAACATAGCAGCGCCTGTAGCAGTCGGATCCAGATAACGAGCGGTGATTGCCTGACCAATGGGTTTACCAGGCTCTTCTTGCCAGGCCAGCCAGGTATGAATCCTTGCTTTTGCCACACGCTCTTCCGGAAAACGGCGATCTTCTACCGGAATGGCATCAACACAATGTTGCGCATACCTCCAAAGAGCATCCCCAACGGGAACCAGTCCAGCCACAAAATCTTCCAGTATCCCGGGAAACTGATTGTTCGGCATCAGCCAGATACCAACGGCAGGTAGATCAGGGCAACGCACGACGGTTCCACGAATATCGGGGCGCTCTGGGAGTAAGTATCCTGTCCGCATCAAAATATCATGCAATGAATGCCAACGCGCCGGCAAATCTGTATCGGCATCCACCAATATCCCCAGCGCTTTCAGATCACTGGCCTTCAGATGGGTTGGCAAGGCCTCCAACAAATTGTTGATCCCGTCTTTCGCAACGATATCAAACGCTGGTAATTGGTAATGGTTGGCCAGGGCCAGCACAGAATGGTAGTCATCTTTGCCTTCGACAAGCAAAACGTGCGGCGATTTCACCGGATCACCTCACCTCAATCTGGTCTTGCGTTGCAATAGATAGCTCTTGTTGGCTAAAGATCGTAGGAATAATTTTGCCACGCCGATTTTCCAGCCGAATCAACAACCCGGCCTGTTCGTTTTCTTGCGCAGCCTGTTGAAAGGCAGTAATACAATCCCAACTGTGCGTAGCCGCAAACACCTGGATATTCAAGCGCCTGGCTGTTGCGAAAATCAGTTTCCACATCTCCGCTTGCACGGTGTAATGAAGCCCACTTTCAATCTCATCAATGAGCAACACACCGTTGCGCGCATTTACCAGCGCCAGGGCAATCCCCATCAAACGCGCCATCCCCTCGCCCAATGAGCGCAAAGGTACCGGTTCTTTTTCATCCTCTAATTTCACGACCGGGATGCGTTTTTGACCCTCGCCTTGTTGCCAGGGAACGATCAGATTCACGCGAGATATCTTGGGCTGGATGAGCCGCAGTGAAGCCAGTACATCCTCCTCAGCTTCTGTGAGCGCGACCTGATCCCATAAGCGAATAACATCCATTTCGCTCATGCCGTTGGCCGGAATAAACACACATCGTTGATTCAACTGTTGCGGCGCAAACGGCTGAACAAACAGGCTGACCGGCTCAGCGATCAGTGTACCTGCGCCTGTTTCAATCAAAACTCCCGGGCCATGTTCTTCCTTACTCTTCGGAAAATTACGGAAAGCAGATGTTAATTGGGAAAGCGGCCATGCCACAGAAAATTTAACAAACTGCTCCGTCTCACCCATTTCTCCAATGGATAGACGCATAACCCCCGGCTTCAACAGCCGCTCACGCCCCCAATACAGATGCCGCAACGCATCCAAAACGTACTCAATTTCGGCGCTGCGCTTCCCTTCGTCACGACCTTCGATAAGTTGCCAGATTGCTTGCGGAGCAGCTTGATTCATATAAATCCATAATGCCTCAAGCAAACAGGTTTTTCCAACTCCATTTTTCCCCACGATCAAATTGACAGACCCTAATTGCGGAATCTCCAGACCCTCAAAGATTCGAAAGTCAGTGATTTTCAAGGATTTTAAGGGAGAGAGAGGATTATCCATATGAAATTTGTCCTTATCCGGCAATCATCGCACCAGAGTATTTGCCAGGATGTTCTGACAATGACAGGTTGAGATAATTGTAGCATAGACGCCTCAGCGCAGCCAACCCAGCGGAACCCCTGGATAGGGCGAGAGCAGGCCGGCCTGGTCGCGGGTGAGATCGAAGCGGTAGAGCATCTGGCGGGTGTCACGCTGGCTAAGGTAGACGATCTGGCGACCATCCGGCGACCAGACGGGGTCGCCGTCGTACCCCGCTCGAGCGGTCAGGTTGCGCGGTTGGGCCGCGCCGGCGGCGAGCAGGTACACATCGGCGCCCTGACCGGCAACATCGCAGGCGAAGACCAGTTGCGTACCGTCTGGCGAGGGGTGCGGCGCGCCGGACACACCCACCGCCTCCAGGCGGGTCAGGCGCTCGACGGCCCCGCTCGCCAGCGTCAGGGCGTATAGATCCCAGCCATGCCCGGAGCGGCTGCTCCAGAAAAACAAGCGCTGGCCATCCGGCGAAAAGGCCGGCGCAGTGTCATCCGCCGCCCCCTCCGTCAGGGGCGTCAGCCCGGAGCCATCCAGGCGAACACGGTAGAGATGCTGGCGGCCGCCCGAAGACCGGGCAAAGGCCAGGCTCTGACCATCGGGCGCCCAGGTCGGGGCAGCCGGCGCGGCATCGCCGGGCAGCAAGGCGTGCAGGTTATCGCCGTTGACATCCATCCACAACAGGGCGTGTGAGCCGGGCTGGATGAAGGCCAGGCGGGCGCCGTCGGCCGACAAAGCCGGTGCCTCCAGCCCGCCCGGTGTGGCGGATAGCGGCTGGCGGTGTGCGCCATCCGGGGTCAAGACGAACGCCTGCAACTGGCCTTCCCGCGGCGCAGCCAGAAAGAGCAGGCCCTCAGGAGGTGGGGTTGCGTCCCAGGACAGGGTATGGAGATACAGGAGACGGTTGCCGCGCCAGTACGCCAGGTTAAAATCGGGCAGTTCCAGCCAGTGATCGCGGGTCTGCGCCGAAAGCGGATCGTACAGGCGCACCAACGCCACGCCGGCCGCCGGGCCGGCGTGCGCCAGATCGCCAAAGGGCTGAGCGCCGAGCGAGAACTGCCCCCAGGCATCGCTGCGTCCACGTATCGCTGGTGAAGCAGCAAAGCTGCGCCCGGCGGCGGTAACCTGCGCCGGGTAAACGGCCACCTCAATCCCGGCCAGGGGCTCGCCACGCGCGTCGACCAGGCGCAGGCGCGTCTCGGCCGGCAGATCGAGAGAATACGAACGAACCGGGTGGTAACGCGCCCCCGGCGGATATTCCTGCGCCAGCAGATACTGGCTGTGCGCGCTCAGGGTGACATAGGGGGCTGGGCGATCCATCAGATCGTGACGCGGTTGAGCAGGGGGCGCAGCGGACAATTCCCTTAATTCGGCGGCGGAAACGTCAAAAACCGTCAGATCGACCCAGCCAAAAAGCCGGCGGGTCAGGTCGCGGACAAACGGCCAGGGTACATCCGCACAGGCGGCCGAACAGGCGCCGTATTCCTGAACGGAAAAACCCCACTGCCCATCGTACCGGCGATCTTCAGCCACGGGCAGACTAGCATCCGGGACGATCTGCACATCGTCCAGGCGCACCCGCACGTTTTCGCCCGCCAGCAGGGCGTTCAGTTTCCCCACGGCGCGCTGCGCCCAATCCTCCCAGGAGCGCGTCCCGGCGCCGTTTACCCGAGCGTTGAGCCGGCGATAGACGCTCTCCTCAACCGCCAGCGACAGCGCCAGGGCGTCGCTGAAATCGGCGCGGGCGTTGTTGACCTCGCTCGTCTCGGGCATGCGCTGATCGGGGTCGACCACAAAACGCAGCACGTGACGGCCAGGCTGCCAGTTCCAGGTTAACGTTGGCTGCACCTCGCTCTGAGCGGCAACGGCAGGCGCCTCGCCCGAACCCACCAGAACGTCATCGATCCACCACTGGTACGCAAACGGTTCACTGTCCTTGCCACCCTTGTTGAAAACGTGGGCGGTAAAGGTAACCGCCTCACCGGCCTGCGGCCACTTCTGGACGGCGTCCCAGGCGTAGCGCGGCGTGCGACTGATATAACCCACGTCCAGATCGACGCCGGTTTGTTCGGGCGCGAGACATTCATTCGCCGGTGGAGCAATATCAGGGCGATACACCAGGGCAGCGTCATCCACGCTCAGTTGTGACAGACCGTCCGCCGGTTCAGGCCAGATTTCGAGGTTCAACCCATACCATTCCGACGAGGTGTGACCGTGCAGCCGGTAGACCTGGGGCGGCGAGCCGGGCGGAAGTTCGAAACGACACTCGACGGGTTTGTCGGTTTGCGAAGTCAGGCGAACGAGCGGCTTCTTGACCTGCGCCGAGGGGTTAGCCAGTTGCAGGCTGAGTTCAAAGCCGGAGCCGGCCGGCAGGTCGTAATCTAACGTCTGGCCCAACACCTGAGCGGCCCCCGCAGAAAGGGGCCCGAGCGCCAGCCGGCCTGGGGCGGCAAAGTCGTACGGCAGGCCGCCCCAGCGCCACCAGTGGTCGAGCGTACTACCGTCAAACCCGCCGTTGCGCAGCAGGTTCTGACCGGCGGCGGGCGTCGCAAAAGCCGCCTGGCGTGGACACAGGCCCGCATCCAGCCACAGGCAGCCGTCGTAGGGTTCCTCGTCGCGGCCGTACGGGTTGCGTACCTGTTCGGGCAGAATGCCGTTGTATTGCACCTCCAGATGCAGATGGGCGCTGCCCACATCGGCGATCCATTCGCCCTGCGGCACGTAGGCATTGAGCGGGTAACGCATGTGGGTGACGTGCACATAGGTGGTATACCAGGTCTGCCCGCTGCCGTTGACGTCATCGTGACGCAGCGTATAGCGGCTGCCCTGGATGTTGGCGACGTAACCGGCCGCGGCGGCGAGGACGTGCGTGCCGTCGGGCTGAGAAATGTCCACCCCGGCATGCCCGGCGTAGCAGGCGAAAGCGTTGACCCACACCCCATCGTGGCCGTTGTTCATCCAGCGCACCTGCTCGGGTCGCACGCCGGGCAGGATCAGGCCGCGGTTGCCGGGGTAGGTCTTGCCATCGTACCAGAGGGTGGCATCCACCACGGCAGGATACTCACCGCAGCGACTGACGCCGAGGAAATGATGCGTCCAGCCCGTATCCGGCAGGCGGGTGATGTTGGTCTGGTCTGTGTTGGCCAGCGGCCAGGCCAGGAACGCTCCGGGCCGCGGCGAATCGCCGGCGGCTGCGGCGGGAACGGGCCAAACGGCAAGCAAGAGCGCCAGCAAGGCAACGATACAGACCGGACGATACATAAACGTTTTACCTCGTAAGGAAGAACCCGGCGGCGTCCGCCGGTTTTCTGGTAAGATACAGCGAATTGTACAATACTCTCCTACAGAAAGGAAACAAACCATGCCCGCCGGCACACGCAATGCGCTCATCCCAGGCTGCGGTTTTCACCACATTTCGATCCAGACGCTCGATCTGGACGCCTCCATCGATTTTTACTGCCGGGTGCTCGGCATGCAAATGCGCCTCGAATTCGAGGTCAACGGCCGCCGGCTGGCGCTGTTGGACTGCGGCGACGGCAGCTATGTTGAATTACAGGCGCCCCGTTCCGATAGCGGTGCGCTGCATCCGGCAGACAACCCGGCCCCGCTGGTGCATTTCGCCCTGGCAAGCCGCGATACCCGGGCAGCCATCGAACGGGCGCGCCAGGCGGGCTGCACGGTCACGGTCGAGCCCAGAGAGGTCAACCTCGCCGGGCAGCTGCCGGCGGTGGTGGCCTTTTTCACCGGACCCAACGGCGAAACGGTGGAATTTTTCCAGGAACAGTAACCGCCGGCGCCATTCTGTTGCAATTACCCCTTGACAGCGCAGGCCAGAAATCGTATACTCTGAATCGACCGGACGGTCGGTCGAGGACACCGTGATGAGTACAGATACGCGCGACACCATTCTGCAAACCGCCAGACGCCTGTTCGTCAAACAGGGCTATACCGCCTCCTCCATGCGCCAGATCGCCGCGGAGGCCGGTATCGGCAAAGCGACCATCTACCACCACTTCGCCGACAAACAGGCCATCCTGATGACGCTGGTCGGCAACGTCACCGCACAGATGCACGCCACCCTGGAACTGGTGCAGGTCGAAAGCGAGCCGCGCCGGCGCATCCAGGTGATGGCCGAGGTCTCCATCCGCTCCCTGTACGAGGCAGCCGACATCCTGCAAATCGCCCGCCGCGAGGTGCCCGAGGCGCGCCGCCAGGTGCTCGACAGCTTTCAATCTTCCTTCCAGCAGTATCTGACCCTGCTGGAAGAGGCCTTCAACACCGGCATGCGCACCGGCATCTTCCGCCCGATCGACCCGCACGAGACGGCGCTGGTGTTCATGACCCTGGTGCAGGGTAATTTTGCCATGTTCTACGTCACCGGCCGGCGCGCCGAGACGCCCGAACTGGCCGCGGCGCGCATGCTCGACGTGTTCTTCAACGGCATCAATGCCCATCCCACGCAACAAACCTAGCCTCTTTTTTTATCCAAAAACCAGACCGGTCGGTCGGTCTGGTTTTTGCCCGCCAAACCTGCCATGACTTCTTCTGCCGTTTCCACCACTCCCCCTGTCTCACCCCGCCCCGGCTTTGCCGCCGCGCTGGGCAGCGCCGCCTTCTGCACCCTGTGGCTGAGCGAGGCCATCTCGCTGGTCGGCGACCGCATCCTGATGGTGGCGCTGGTCAACCTGGTGTACGAGCGCAGCGCTTCGAGCGCCGCCGTCGGACTGCTGGCGGTCATCAAGGCCGTGCCGGCGCTGGCCCTCGGCGCCCTGGCCGGCATACTGGTCGACCGCTGGTCACGCAAATGGGTCATGGTCGCCTCCAATCTGCTGCTTTTTGCCCTGGTAATGACCATCCCTTCCATCGAAAATTTGCCGCTCCTGTTTGCGCTCTACTTTGGCATGGCGGTCATCAGCCAGTTCTTCATCCCCGCCCGCTCGGCGACCATCCCCAGCCTGGTGCCCGAAGCGGGCCTGCTGGCGGCCAACGCCCTCTTTGCCCTGGCCTTCGTCGGCGCCATCGCCATCGGCCCGGCCATCGGCGGCTGGATCAGCGATCGTTTCGGGTTACAGGCCGCCTTTTACCTGGACGGGCTGACCTTCCTGGCTCCCGCCCTGGCGGTCGCCTGCCTGCACATCCCCGCCGCCGGCCGGGCCAGCGAGACGCACGATATCCGGGACGACTGGCGCCAGGGCCTGACCCTGGTCAAAGCACGCCCGGAAATGCGCGTTGCCCTGCTGTTGGGCGGCGCAGCGATGCTGCTGGTCGCCGCGCTCTCGGCCCTGGGCGTGATCATCGTCCGCCAGCGCCTGGGCGGCAGCGCCGGCGACTTTGGCTGGTTGATGTCGGCCTGCGGGACGGGCATGCTCGCCGGGGCGGGCGCCGCCGCCGCCCTGGGCAAACGCTTCGACCGCCAACGCCTGGCCTGCGCCGGCGCGGCGCTGGGCGGAGCGGCAATGGTCGCCCTGGCCCTGGCGCCCGCCCTGAACTGGGGCCTGGCATGCGCCTTCCTGCTCGGCCTGGGTTTTGTCACCGTGCAGGTCAACACCCAAACCACCCTGCAAACCGCCCCGGAACAACTGCGCGGCCGGGTGTTGGGCCTATCGCAAACCATCACCGGCAGCGTGACCTTCACCGTCGCTGGGCTGGCCGGCCTGCTGGCCGGTTGGCTGGGGGCCGCCCCGGTGCTGGGTGGGGCAGGGGTCATTTGCGCCGGAGTGGCCACCCTGACACTGATCCGTTATAAAATTAATTGATCCATTTGGGAGGTTTCCATGCAATCCGTTCAATCACTGGCCGAATTCGACCGCCGCGACCTGCCCCTGGCCGGGGGCAAGGGCGCCAACCTGGGGGCGCTGCTGCACGCCGGGCTGCCCGTCCCGCCCGGCTTCTGTGTCACCACCGCCGGCTACCAGCGCTTCGTGACCGCCAACGACCTGCAACCCCGCCTGCTGGCCACCCTCAACGGGCTGGACACCACCCAGCCCCAGGCGCTGGAAGCGGCCGCCACCCTCATCCGCCAGTGGTTCGAAAACGGCGACCTACCGGACGAAATCGCCCAGTCGATCCTCAGCGCTTACGCCGCCCTGGGCGGGGCGGTGGCGGTGCGTTCGTCGGCCACCGCCGAAGACCTGCCCGACCTGTCGTTCGCCGGCCAGCAGGACACCTACCTGAATATCCACGGCGCCGAAGCGCTGCTACAGGCAGTAAAACGCTGTTGGGGCAGCCTGTGGAGCGCCCGGGCCATCGGCTATCGCGCCCGCAACGGCATTTCTCAGCAAGAGATCAGCCTGGCGGTGGTGGTGCAGCGCATGGTGCCCAGCGAGGCGTCCGGTGTGCTGTTCAGCGCCAACCCGCTCAGCGGCAAACGAGACGAGACCGTCATCGATGCCACGCTCGGCCTGGGCGAGGCGCTGGTCTCGGGCATGGTCGAGCCCGATCATTACGTGGTGGACGCCGCCCACGGGCGCATTCTCAAGAAAACATTGGGCGCCAAGGCGCTCTCGGTGCGCGGCGTGAGCGGCGGCGGAACCCAGACGGTGGACGAGTGCGCCGCCAACGTACAGGCGCTGCCCGACCAACAAATCCTGGCCCTGGCCGCCCTGGGGCAGCAGGCCGAGCGCTTTTTCGGCGGGCCGCAAGACATGGAATGGGCCTGGGCCGGCGGGCAGTTGTACGTCGTGCAATCCCGGCCGGTCACCTCGCTCTACCCGCTGCCGGCCGGGGCGCAGGCCCGGCCGCTGGAGGTGCTCTTCTCGTTTGGCGTGTGGCAGGGCATGCTCGACCCGTTCTCGCCGCTCGGTCAAGACATGCTCACCGGCCTGGCGGCCGGGGTCGGGCGCTGCTTCGGCAGCCGGGCGGATTTGCGCAGCCAGCGCACCTTCCAGGTGGCCGGCGAACGCCTGTTTGCCAACGTCACCGGGCTGTTTCACCAGCCCGCCGGACGGAACATCCTGCGCCTGTTTATCGGCGCCATCGACCCCGCCAGCGCGGCGGCAATCGACGGTCTGCTGGACGAGCCTGAACTGGCGCTGGCGAAAAAGGGGCCGGGTCTGGCCGCCACCTTGCGCCTGGTACGCGCTCTGCTACCTGTTGCCGGCGGGGTGCTGTACAACCTGTTCTGGCCGGAAGCCGGCCGCCGGCGGCTGGCGCGCCGCATCGAAGCGCTGGTCGACGAGGCACGCCGCCGTTGTAACCAGGCCGGCAGCCCGGCGGCCCTGGCCGGTGTGCTGACCGCCATGCCCGCTGCCGCACCCTCCATCCTCCTGCCCTACCTGCTGCCGGCGGTGATCTCCGGCCAGGTGCCCTTCCAGCGGCTATTAATGATGGCCGAAACCATCCCCAACGGCGAACAACGGGTCATGGATCTCACCCGCGGCCTGGAGCACAACGTCACCACCGAAATGGATCTATGTCTGTGGGCCACGGCGCAGCGCATCCGCCGCGACCCGCCCTCGGCTGAATATTTCGCCCACGCCCCGGCCGCCGACCTCGTCGCCGCCTACCGGGCCGGGCGGCTGCCCGCCGCCGCACAGCAGGCCCTGGCCGATTTTTTGCAGCGCTACGGCATGCGCGGGGTGGGCGAGATCGACATCGCCCGGCCGCGCTGGAAAGACGACCCGCTGCACATCCTCCAGACCCTGCAAAGCTATATCCAGATCGACGGGCAAACCGCCTCGCCCGAAGCCATCTTCCGCAGCGGCGCCGAACGGGCGCGCCAGGCGCAGATCGAACTGGTGCAGGCGTTTGGCAAAAAACCGGTCGCCCGGCTGGTAAACTTCCTGGCCGGGCGGGTGCGCCACCTGACCGGGCTGCGCGAAACGCCCAAGTTTGCCATCGTCCGCATGCTGGACGTACTGCGCACGGCGGCGCTGGCGACCGGACAGCAACTGGTCGCCAGCGGGGTGCTGGAACAGGCGGACGACGTCTTCTTTCTACACACCTGGGAACTGCAACAACTGGGGCAGGGTGACCTGCCGGACGCTCGCGCCCTGGTGGCCGCACGGCGCCAGAATCACCATCGCGAGATGGGCCGCCGGCGCAGCCCGCGCCTGCTGTTGAGCGATGGGCGGACGTTTTATGAAAGCGCCCCAGCCGCCGGCGATGGCGCCCTGAGCGGCAGCCCGGTCTCCGCCGGCACGGTCGAGGGCACCGCACACGTGGTGCTCGACCCTCACCGCGAGCGCCTGCAACCCGGCGAGATTCTCGTCTGCCGCGCCAGCGACCCGGCCTGGACGCCGCTCTTCCTGGCGGCGGGCGGGTTGATCATGGAAGTCGGCGGGATGATGACCCACGGCTCGGTCGTGGCGCGGGAATACGGCATCCCCGCCGTGGTAGGCGTCAACCAGGCCACCACCCGCCTGCACACCGGCCAACGCCTGCGTCTGGACGGCACCACCGGGCAAATCTTCCTGCTGGATTAAGTCACCCGCCGGCAGCGGCGGTGATAAAGCTGACCACATCGCCGGGTTGCAGATGCAGCCCGGCGGTTTTTAACACTTCCTCACCGTTGACAAAGATGTGACAGCGGCGAATGCAATCCGTAACGCCCGCTCCGTAACGCTCTTGGAGATAAACCTGCACCGCCGCCAGGCTGGCCGCCTCGAGTGCCTCGCCGGGGCAGCCGGCGAGGGTACGCATTTCACCGTAATACCGCAGGCGGATCATGCTTCGATCCCCAATTGCGCCAGCTTTTCCGGCGTCAGCCGGCCGTCTTTCTCCCAACCGCGCAGCCAGTAATAGCGGTCGAGCATCCCCTCCAGATCGACCACATCCTGGCGGCGATCGCCGCTCTGCGGCGTACTCATCCGCCCCGGCAGGCGGTCGTCGCGCCGGGTAAAGCCCTCGCGCTGGTTGAAGAGCCGTTCCATATTGAAACAACGCTCGCCGGCCTGCAAAAAACGGCCAAAGCTGAACGGTTCGCCGGTGACGAGCGCCAGCGCCTGGCCGTGCGGCAGCATCATCGGATTATCAAACGTCAGCCGCCCGGGGTGACGCAGCGCCCAGGCCAGCAGCGGGCCCGAGTTCAACATCACCTGATTGATCAGGCGCATGCCCAGGCTGCGCGGGCCCAGCCGGTACAGGAACGGCGGGAAAAGGGTGTAGGTGGTAAAGAAACACGAGCCGGCTGAAGAGACGGACTCCATCAAGTTTTGCAGCATGACGGTCAGTTCCGGTTTGGAACGCGGGCTGTTGGCCGGCAGGCTGATCGGGCCAATGCCTTCCATAAACGATACGTAGCCGCCGTTCAGGTGACAGCCGCCGCGGTTGGCGGTGGCGTAGCCCAGGCCCATCCCCACGCTCTTGCGCGGATCGTAGGCGGCCAGTTCCAACCCCTTGACGTGTTGGGCCGCCTCGGCCAGCCCATATTTCTCGGACAGACGGCGTGAGCCCTCGGCCAGTTCGTCGCCGGGGCCGCGGCGGTAGGCGATATCGGCGACCACCTGCTCCAGCCCGGCCGTCTGACCGAAGGTCACCCCCAGGTCGGCCAGGCCCTTTTCCTTAAGCTCCATGGCGAACGACAGGGTAGCGGCGAGCGAGACGGTGTCCAGGCCGAGCAGGTCGGCCTGGTAATTCAGGTCGCAGATCAATTGCAGATCGTTGTTGGCAATGTTGGCGCCCAACAGGCCCACCGTTTCGTATTCGGGGCCCTTGACCGCCTTGCCGCGCACCTTCACCCGCCGGGCGCAGCGAATGACGCACGACAGGCAGCCGTCGTTGCTGGTCAGGTGGCGCTCGGTCAGCGTCTCGCCCGAAATTTCGTCGGCCTGTTCGTAGCCGCCATCAGAAAAGTTGCGCGCCGGCAGGATGCGCGTCAGGTTGGCCTTGCTGAGCAGCCCGGCCGTGCCATACAGCGGCAGGCTACGCCCGGTGGCCGGGTGGCTGCGCAGCATCTCGATCCACGCCGCACACAGCGCATCGAAGGCCGGGCGGTCGGCAACCGGCGCCTGACGGGTGCCGTAGGCGACCAGCGCTTTGAGGTTCTTGGCGCCAAAGATGGCCCCCAAACCGCCGCGCCCGCCGATACGCTCGTCTGAGATCAGGCAGGCGTAACGCACCTGGTGTTCGCCCGCCGGCCCGATGACCAGCTTACCGTACGCCGCCGGGAAGGCCTTTTGCGTCTCCTCGCTGTCCAGCCCCCACAACCCGGAGGCGTCCTGGAAGGTCACTTCACCGTCCAGGATTTCGATGAAAACAGGGGCGCTGGCGCGCCCGGTCAGGATCAGGCCGTCAAAACCGGCCTGGCGCAGTTTCATCCCAAAACGCCCGCCGCAGTTTGAACTGGTGATGCCGCCGGTCATGACGCTGCGGCTGGAAATATTGAAGCGGCTGGAACTGGGCGCCCCCGTGCCGCACAGCGGCCCGGTGTTGACGATGACCACGTTCTCGGCCGAGAGCGCCGGGGTGTGGGCGGGCAGTAAATCAAACAACAGGCGCGCCGCCAACCCCTTGCCGCCGATGTAATCAGCGCTCAACGCCGCGCTGATCGGGTACGGGCGCCACTGGCGCGTACTCAGATCGATCCAGGCATAACCGGTCTCAATCATCGGGCGTCTCCAGGTTGATCAGCCCTTGCGGGCAGCGCGCCACACACTGGGCGCAGCCCGTACAGGCCTGCGCATCGACCAGCGCCGCCACCGCCCCGATCTTCTGTCCCTCGGGCAGCACCAGCGCCAGGCAGTTGCGCGTACACGCATCCACACACAGGCTGCAACCGCTGCATTTCTGCGGGTGCACGTGCGCCTTGGGCCAACGCCGGCGGGGCAGGCGGGCAGCGGCGCGCCCGTCCGGGGTATAAATGGCGCCCGCCGGGCACACCCGCCCGCACACGCCGCAATCCACACAGCGCCGGGCGTTGATCTGATAACCGCGCCCGTCCAACGCCTGAATGGCGAACACCGGGCAAAAGCGGGCGCACGCCCCACAGGCAGTGCAATCTTCGGTAATCCGATATGGCATCTTCCCTCACACGTCGAAATGAGGACAAATTTCAGGCGATTATACCCCAATCCTGCGCCCTCGTCGCTACGGCCACCAGGCGCCGCAGTCCAGGATGGCCCGGGCCGCCTCGGCGGCCGCCGCCTCGCCGCTGCGGGCGATCAACGCCGCCCCGCCGGCGACCCTGTCCAGCACGGCGTCACGCTGACCGGTACAGGCGGCGCCCAACTGCTCGCCCAACAGAGCGGCGGCCCGGGCGAGCTGCGCGCCCTCCAGCCAGGGCGCCAGCCTGCCCAGGTTGCCGGCGCCGGTGAGGCCGGCCAGCCACACCATCTGCCCCAACACCTGCGGCAGACGCTCTGGCGCCAGCAGCGGCAGCAGGCACAGCATGGCGTCGAAGCGGCGCTCCTGCTCGAAGACGCTCTCGGCCAGTTTCCAGGCCTCGTCCAGCAGCGCGGCCCGCGCCACACCCCCGGCCTGCGACGCCCGCCAGCCCAGGATGCGCACCCGCTCGACCGGCAAGAGATCCTCCTGTATTTCAGCCAGGGTCGTTTCGGCCAGCGCCTGGGGCAGATAGGGCAGCAGGGCAATCAATACCGTCCGGCGGGTGCTGCGCCCCTGTGAGAAGTCGGAACGATTGTCCGGGTTATCGTTGATCACATCGATCTCACGCGCCGAGGCGAGCGCCGCGCCGATCCATGCTTCGCCGAAATGCGGCGCCAGGCGGATGAGCACGTCCGCCCGCCCGGTTTTGAACAGCAGGTTGGCCGGGCCGCGCACCCAGCGCCGGTCCAGGCGCGGCAGCGCTTCAATCACCGCCGCCAGCACCTGCTGCTTTTGTCCGGCAGACAGGTCAGGTTCTGCCGCTTCAAAAAGCCGCAAAAACGAACTGGCGTCAGCGCCTCTATCGGCGCTCCACCCCGCTTCGCCGAACTCGCTATCCAGGACAGACAGCAACCGTTCAACCTTGCGTTCCGCCGGCGTCCCGGCAGAGAGGATTTCAGCGGCCAGGACGGGCCATTCGTCATACGGCATGGCCTGCATGGCGGCGGTCTGCGCCGCCATCTGCGCCCGCAATTCACCGCTCAACTGACGTCCCAGCGCAAAACAGGCCCACATGCGTCCGGTCGAGGGGCCCTCACGCCGCAGCATCGCCTCCGCCGAACAGACGGCCGCCCGCAAGCGTTCTTCATCCAGCCAGGGCGCCAGCGCCGCCAGCGTCTGCAGGCGCGCCGCCCCATCGCCTATCAACCCGTGGATCGAATCGAGCGCCTCGGCCAGCAGCGCCGCCGGGAGATACGGCGCCAGCAGCGCAAAACCATGCAGCCGATCTTCCGTGTCACTGCGGCTCTGGGCGGCGTGCAGCGCCCGGCGCGCCAGGTCCTCGGGAACGGACAGTTCCGCGGGGTGATAAAAGTCGACCCCGCGCCCGGCGGCAAAGACATCGATCAAGCGGTCTGCGCCGGCGGCAATTTGCAGCCCCTCCAGCCAGAATTCAGCGCGCGCTGCACCCTCCAGGCGGCCAAGCGCCGCCCAAAACACGCCCGCCTCGCCCCCGTCTCGCAGCGCCTGGCGGGCAAGGTCGAGCGCCTCCGCCAGACGCTCCGCCGGATAATAGCGCACGATCTCGGCCTGTAAGTCGGCGTGACGGTTATCGTCAATCTGGAGATAGATCTGCTGCGCCGCCAATAGCTGCTCGCCTTGCAAACGGGGCAGGAGCGCCCGCAGCAGTTGGCCCTTGACCCAATCGTAGGGCTGGCGGGGGATGGCCCGCAGCATCAACGGGATGAGCTCTTGCGGAAGATGCCGGACGATCTGCTCCAGATAAGCATCCTTTTTCACCAGGCGGGCGATCTGATCCGGTTCCAAAAAGGCCGCGATGGACTCCACCTGCGCTTCGCGCTCCCAGCTATCCAGGCGGGGCAGCAGGCGCAGCACATCGTCCAGCGCCCGGCGGCGCACACCGCCCGCCGGCAGCGCCGGGATGCACACCGCCAGCGCCGCCATGCGCTCTTTGGCCGACCGGCGTTCCAGCGCAGCCAGAACGTCCGCCTGTTGGCCCTCGTCCAGCTGCGGCGCAATCGCCGCCAGACAGGGCGCCTGCCGGGCAGGAGGTATCGACCGGACGAGTTCTAAAAAACGCGCCGCTGCACCGGCCGGCAAACACGGCGCCAGCCGGCAGAGAATGGGCTGGCGTTCCCAATCGGGTAAGGCGGCGGTGCGTTCCAACACCTCGAGATACAGCGCCGTGCGGCGTTCGGACGACAGATACGGCGCCACATCCAGCAGGATGGCGCACACCTGCTGCGGCTGCGCCAGGCGGCGGGCGCGTTCTTCCACCCCGGCGCACAACTGCGCCTGCGGCTGGCCCGCCAGCCGTCCGGCGGCGGCGCACAGCACCCGCAGCCGGCAAAATTCGTCCGCCAGTTCACCGGCCGCGGCCAATACCTGCGCCAGCAGTTCTTGCGGCAGACCGGGCAGCAGCGCCAGCAGCACTTCGCTGCCCCAATCGGCGTTGGGCAGCGCCGGCGCGGCCTGCAAAACAGCCCAAAAATGGGCCGGGGTACGCAGATAGGGGGCCAGCGCCACCCACGCATCCCGCCGGCAGGCAGAATCCTCCCCGGCAGCGGCGATGCGGACGGCCTCTTGCAACAGATCGTCTGGCAGGCGCGGGGCCAGGGCAGCCAGCGCGTCGACCTGCCCGTACGCATACCCGGAGGCGCGCACGATGTTGAGCGCCTGCTCCAGCAATTCCTCGAGCAGGTGCGGGGCCAGCAGGGTCATTGCCTCGCTCAGGGTACGCCCATCGCGCTCATCCCACAACGCCAGCAGGATCATCTGCTGCAATTCCCTGCGTTCAGACGCCGAAAGGCAGTCCTCGATGCCGTTGACAAAGGCAATTTTCTCGGTCAGCGCCCGCTTCTGGCTGGCGTATTCCCAGCCCACCTGGCTGGTAATCACCCGTTTGCGGACGCATTCGGCCACCAGTTCCAGCGGCGTCGCCGCCGCGGCCGAATGGATGCTGGAAATGACCAGCGCACCGCGCACCTGAAGCCCCAGGGCAGATGGCGTATCCTGAGCGTGCTTCCAGGCGCGCTGCACGTCGCTCATAAAACCAAACGGTGAATGGTTGAACTTCTGCCAGGCCTCCAGCCAGGGTTTACCCACCAGGGCAAAGAACTCGTGCGGCGGTGCGCCGCTGCGTTCCAGATGAGCGCCGTAATGCTGGAGAATATAGGTCGACGGCGCCGTCCCCGCCGCGTTCAAACGATCCAGGGCGCGCCGGCCGTAGGCCACAAAACGCTGCTGCCATTCGCCATAATCGCGGCGCGTTTTCATGCGCTCGTCAAAATAATCGCCGATGCGCGAATGGCTGAAAACGAAGCCCTGCCCCACGCCGTCGCCGACCACCAGCCGGCGCAAACTGCGCAGGGCGCGCTCCAGCCACAAGCCATCGTCCAGGCGGCTGTTGGGCGGCGCCACCTCCAGCAAGTCCGCCCGGCTGAGCGGGCCCAGCGCCGAGGCCAGGGTATATAACAGCGCCTCCAGGCGCTCCTCGACCTCATCCGGGTCCTTGCCATCCGCCTGCCACTGCTCGCGCTGCTCCTGCCACCACAGGCCGATATAGCCCTCCAGACCGGGCTGCAAACGGCGCAAATCGGCGGGGCGCAGCGCCGCCGCCTTCTCGCCCTGCGCCCGCAGTTCTTCGACGTACAGACGCACCAGCAGTGGATCGCCGGCGCTCAAACGATAGAGCGCGTCGATCCAATCCACCTGCCCGGCCTGCCCCGCCAGCGGCCCGCCGAGCGTCTCGACCACCTGCATCACCCCGTTTTGATCCAGCGGCGGCAGCGGAATGGCGACCGCCAGGCGGTCATCCTGCCAGCCCAGGCGGCGCAGCCAGCCGTTCTCGTCCTCGTTGGCCAGGTAACGCGCCGAGACCAGCACCCGCCAGCCCGGCAGCGGCGGCGCCGGAAAGAAGCGGGCGTTCATCTGCCAGTCGGCGGCCTCATCCAGCCCATCCAGCACCAGCAGAATCTGCTTTCCCTGCGGCGGGTTGCGGCGCAAATAACTCTCGCAGCTCGCCTTCCAATCCACGCCGGGCGCCAGCAGCGCCTGTTCGCCGAACACTTCGGCCAGCCTGGCGGCCAGGCTGCTGAAGAACACGTTGCTGACCGCCGTCTCAAAACGGATGCTGACCGGGACAAAGACGACGGCGGTATCCTGCCGCTGCAAACGATGCAGCCAATGCACCAGCAGGGCAGACTTGCCGCGCCCGGCCGGGGCGGCCAGCAGCGCATACGGCGGGGCGTTCTCGTCCGCCAGCCAGCCGTCCAACGCTGCCAGCGTTTCGTCCCGCCCACCAAAAGGCACCGGCTGCGCGTCGCGGCCCAGGTATTCGCTCATGAAGCCGGCGATACGGTGGCGGTACTGCTCGGAGGCGCGTTGGATGCCCGCCGTAACGTTGTAAATGGTGATGTTGATCTGGTCGCGCCCGATGAAATCACCGCCGCCGGTGTTGACGGTGCCGGCGACGTACGCCCCACCGCCGGTATCCACCCGGCCGGGCGGCATTTCACCGCCGGCCGGGTGAGAGGAAAGATCGTCGCTGGACGCAGGCACCGGCCCTCAGCTCCTACTGGTTGGCGACCAGCGCCTTCCAGGTCTTGGAACCGATGACGCCGTCGACGCTCAATTCATACTCGTCCTGAAAATCACGCACGGCTTCTTCTACATCATCGTCGAAATCGCCGTCGACCTTCAAATCCGCGTCGTAGGCGTTGAGCAGGCGCTGCGCCGCCTTGACCGCTGCGCCGCTGTCGCCTATGCTCAAGGTGTGGCCGCTGATCAGCGCCGTCCACGTCTTGCTGCCCACGGTGCCGTTCTTGGTGATCCCTTTGTCTTTCTGGAAATCGCGCACCGCATCCTCGGTCTCGTCGTCGTACTTGCCGTTAATCGTGACCGAATAGCCTTCCTCGGTCAGAAGATACTGGATGGCGTACACACCCGCCCCCTTGCTGCCCGGCCCATAAATTCGCCAGCCATTCTCAAACTTGGAAGGCACGGCCGTCGGAGCAATGACGTCGACGACAATACTGAAGACGCTGCCAAAGCGCTGCCCGCCGGGGGTCTGCATCTGCCAGTTGGAACGGTAAGCGCCGACCGTCACCGGGGCCTTGAAATTCAGGGTAAGGTCGACCACCGTACCGGGCGGCATGCTGGGCACGGCGATGGCGCCCACGCTGCTGAACTTGTACCCGGAAACAAAGACCAGCTGCGTGCCGGGCTCCCAGGCGCAGGCCCCGACGTTCTGAAAACGCCAGATCTTTTGCTGAGGGTCGCCGCCCACAATCTTGGCATAGCCCGGCAGGGTCACATCGGCGATCAACTGCACGCCCATCGAACAACCGGCCGTAGCCGTCCAGGTGGCCGTTTGCGTGGGGGTCAACGAGGGGGTAACGGTGCTGGTCGGCGAGGCACCGGCGTTAGCCGGCGAGGCACCGGCGTTAGCCGGCGAGGCGCTGGCCTCCACGGGTGGGATGGGCGACGCCCCGGCCGGGACGGGGGTCTCGCTGGCCGCGCCGGCGGGTGTCGCACTGACTGCCGCCGGTGACGGCGCCAGGGGGGAAAGCGAGGCCTGCGCCAACAAGGTCTCCACATTGACCGTGGTAGGGATGGCAACCGGTTGGGTGGCTGCCGGACGCGCCGAGGCGTTGCAAGCCAGAACGGCCAGCGCCAGAAGCGAACCCACCGCCAACACAACAAAACGGGTTTTCGCGGACATAGCTGTTCCTTTCAAGAAGTCGTGAGCCCGCCCTTAAAACGCCCGGGCGTATTGAGGAGAGACGGGCAGCGGTTGTTTTAATGCCTGGGCGGCATGCAGCGCCCAATGCGGGTCGCGCAGCATCTCGCGGCCCAGCAGCACCACGTCCGCCCGCCCGTTGCGCACGATTTCGTCCGCATGGGCCGGCGCGGTGATCAGGCCGACGGCGGCGGTGGCGATGCCGGCTTCGCGCCGCAGCGCCTCGGCAAACGGCACCTGGTAACCGGGCCCCAACGGCAGACGGGCGGCGACGTTGCCGCCTGAAGAGCAGTCGATCAAATCTACGCCGGCCGTTTTCAGACAGCGGGCCAGATCGATCGAATCGGCCAGCGTCCAACCGCCTTCGCTCCAATCGCTGGCAGAAATTCGCACGGTCAGCGGCAGCCGTTCGGGCCACACCCTGCGAATGACCGCCAGCGTCTCGAGCAGGAAGCGAATACGGTTTTCAAAGCTGCCGCCGTACTCGTCGCTGCGCTGGTTGGAAAGCGGCGAATAAAAATTGTGGATCAGATAACCGTGGGCGGCGTGCAGTTCCAGCCATTCAAACCCGGCGGCCAGGGCGCGCCGGGCCGCATCGCCAAAGGCGGCCTGGATCGCGCCGATCTCGGGCCGGCTGAGTTCGTGTGGGGTCTGGTAGCCGGCCTCAAAGGGCAGGGGGCTCGGCCCCACCGCCGGCCAGAACTGCGCCTCGCCGGGGGGCAGCGCCTTGCCGCCCTCCCACGGGCGCTGCTGGCAGGCCTTGCGCCCGGCATGGGCAATCTGGACGCCCGCCACCGCCCCCTGTGCCTTAATCAGACGCGTCACCCGCGCCAGCGGCTCGATGTGATCGTCAGACCACAGCCCGACGTCGTAAGGCGAGATGCGGCCGCGGGCCTCCACGGCGGTGGCCTCGCTGATAATCAACCCCGCCCCGCCCGCGGCGCGGGCGCCCAGATGCATCAACTGCCACTCGTTGGAGAAGCCGTCCTGATAGCTGTACTGACACATCGGCGAAACACCGATGCGATTGCGCAACGTCACCGAGCGAATCGTCAAAGGATCGAATAAATGAGACATGCTGCGCTCCTTGATGAAACAATCATAGCCGGATTCGATTAATTTTCCTTGATTGTAGCATCTCTTTGCGTTCTCGCCGCACATCCACTATGATATGATATATTTATTCCCCACTTTGCAGGAGATCATGGATATCCTCACCCTCCACCCCAACTTGATCTGCTACCAGTTCCCCCCAAAACCGGGTAAGCATTACGGATACAACATCTACGCCCTGCTCGCGGGACAGGAAGCGCTGCTGATCGACAGCGCCTATCAGGTGCAGGCGGAGGCCGTGCGCCAGCATCTGAACGCCAACGGCATCACCCCGCGCCTGGTCGTCGTCTCGCATTTCCACGACGACCATATCTACGGTCTGAAAGTCTTGCCCGGCGTGTGTATCCTGGGCAGCCCGTACTATCAGACCACCCTCGACCTGTATTGCGACCCGGCGGAGCAGGCCAGTTTCCACCCGCACCGCACCCCTGTCGACGGCGAAACACTGACCTTCGGTGACTTCCAGCTGCGTTTTCTGATCGTCCCCGGGCATGCCGTATGCAACCTGTTCACCCTGATCGATGATAGCTGGCTGCACATCGGCGACGAAATCATGACCGACAACCAGGGCCACCCCATCCTGCCGTGGGTCGAGCGCTCGCGCCTTGCCGAACACATCGCCTCCCTGGAAAGACTCAAAGATTTTCGCCGCTGCACCCTGCTGCCATCGCATGGCGTGGCGCTGCACGGCGAAGAAGCTATTCTGGAAGCCATCGAGGAGCGGTTATCCTATCTGCGCGCCGTCGAGGCAAGCCCGGTTCCCATCTCCTACCCGCAGGCCAGCGCCGCCTGCCGGCTTCCTTTTCTGCACGCCGAATGGCACGATCAAATCTACGATGATTAAAAGGCGGCACCCATGAAACTACGGTATCTGTTCAGCGCCGGCGGCCTGGCGGCCGGTTGGGGATTAATGCTCCTCTCGGTGGCCCTCTACCTGCTGTTCTGGCGGGTCGATGCCGAGCCAGGAGCGCGCAAAGCGCCGGAAATGTTTGAAATGGCGGTATTCGTCCTGTGCTGCGGCGCCCCGCTCTTTGTCGGGAACCTGGTCTATCTCCTCGTCAGCCGGCCCAAAAAGGCGTTGATCGTCGCCGCCGCCCTTTTTCTCGTTGTCTCGCTGCTCGGCTGCCTGGCCTGCCCCCTCGTGCTGTTAATGCTGGTCTGACATCCCCCCAAAACCTTTGCATCCTTGCGCCTTTGCGTTGAATCTTTTCTCGCAACAGAACGCTCACGCAGAAGCGGCCTCACAGATCTTGCAGACCCGTGAGGCCGCTCTTTGGATACAGCGTTATGAGGTCAGTCTGCTGTCGGCTCCTCTGGGGCCTGGGGCTCCTGTGGAGTAGAAGCTTCCTCAGCAGCAGGCGGTACCGGGCTGCCGCAGAACGGGCAGGTGCTCCAGTCCGCTTGCAGCGGCTTGCCGCAGCTGGCGCACGGCTGCGTTTTCACCACCGCCGCGGCCGGAGCGGCCACCTTTGCCGGGGCGCGACGCAGGAGCGAAATCCCGCCCCACACCGCCAGCGCCAATACAACCAGCGAGAACAGAGCGCCGCCGGCCAGGGCCGGGAACATCAGGAAATGCATCCCGCCCGTGCCACGCCCCATCTGGCGCGGCGCAGGCGCACCGCCGCCGAAACCCGGATTGCCGGGATTGCCATAGGCCCGCCAGTCAGAACGCGGCTGGCGTTCGACCCGGCCGTTATCCCGGCCAGATTGCCGCCCGTCCTGCTGTGGGCCGTTCGAGGATGGCGCCCGCTCCTCCGGGCGCTGTCCGCCGCGGTCTTCTTTCTCGGACGGCCGGTCATTATTCTGCGGCTGGCCATCCTGACTCTGCGGCGGGTTGTCCTGCCACCCACGGTTTTCTGGCGGTCGGACCTGCTGCTGTAGGGCCGCCACAGAGGTCATGCGCGCCTGGGTCACACGCGCTCCGGTATACATCCCGGCCATAAACAGGCCCAGCACCAGTACAATCCCCAGTAAGATTCTGATTGCGCGTTTCATAGTCTACCTCCAAAACGCTCGGAACGTCCCTGTGGAACACGATCCGAATTTGCTACCCTCATTGTAGCGGATAAAGGGTAAAGATTTGATGAAGACGGGCGCACAGCGACAACCAGTGCGGGCTGAGGCTGTGGCCGCCACCACGCTTCCGCCCATAACCCAAAACGATGTCCACCCCAGGCCAATACCAGGCCACCCAACGGGTCAACCACATGGTGCTGCCCGGTAAACAACGTAGATAGAATAACCAGCACAACCGAAGCCGCCAGCGGCCTGCCCCACCCCGGACGCCAATCTGCACCAAACAGGGCGATCAGGGTGGTAAAGAGCACGTGTCCGCTGGGGAAGGCGTTATACGCCTGATCGTTGGCGTAAATCTGGCGCAACAGGCCCATCGCCCAACCTCCTCCTGCCAGCAATGGCCGGTCGGTATAGGTGGGCAGGAAGATATAGAAAGCGGTGGCGACCAGGATGGCAAACAGAGAGCCCAACATAAAGGGCCGGAAGACGCCATCCTCCATCCTCCAGGCAGCGATGACAAAAAAAATCAACCAGTACGGCAGGCAGAGCAAATAGGGCACGGCAAAAACCGGCAGCACCGGCACCCAGGCATCCAGGGGAAGTTGTAAATTATAGCCACCTGAAAGCAACCGGTTCAACGGGAAATACAGGCAGGCCGCCGCCCCCACCAGCAGCAGCAACGCCAAACGTGCGCTTCTACTCATAAGCGCCCCACTGAAAACGGCCGGCCCACCAGCCGCGTAACAACCCCCAGGCCCCACGCGGCCGGCTGAGCATGGCCAGCAGCAGCCCCAGCGGCAAAAACACATACCACAACGGGGTCAGGAAAGTGCGCAAAGCCGCATATCGTAATTGATCCATTCTCTCCTCCATCCACAATCAATGTCTGTGGTCTTACTGTAGCGAATAAAAGTAAAGAAACGGTAAAGATCTCATCAGCTTTTGATTAAGCACGGTTAAAGAACCAGTTTTTGTCTTACGGTGGATTTTTCCCGGAATTTGAGGTATCCTTAAGCCATCCCACCGTGGTAGATCGGGTATGGACCGGTTCGCCCGGCTGCCCTCAAACAGCAAGATGCCGAGTAGCACGAATAGATCGAAGGAGGCACCGTGATAAAGGAAACCATCAAAGACGCTGAAACGCGCATGAAAGGCGCAATCGAAGCCCTGGAACTGGATCTGTCGGGCATTCGCACCGGCCGGGCCAGCCCGGCGCTGGTGGAACGCCTGCAGGTTGAATATTATGGCGTCGCGACCCCTCTCATGCAGCTGGCCACCATCAGCGTCCCAGAAGCGCGCGCCCTGCTCATTCGTCCGTTCGACCCGTCCACGCTGAAAACCATCGAGCGCGCCATCCTGGCTTCGGAATTGGGCCTCACCCCGAACAACGATGGTAAGGTCATCCGGCTGAATCTTCCGCCGCTTACCGAAGAACGCCGCCGCGATCTGGTCAAAGTGGTACACAACCGCGCCGAAGAAGGGCGCGTGGCCATTCGCAACGTGCGCCGCGATCTGGTGAAAGAACTGCGCGAATTTGAGCACGAAAAGATGATCTCGGAAGACGATCTCAAACGCGGCGAAGAAGAACTGCAAAAACTGACCGATCGCATGATCCAGCAGATCGACGCAATCGGAGACCGAAAACAAAAGGAGATTCTGGAGGTTTAACCGCCAGTACAATCTATGACCAGCCTTCCCAACAAAGAAGCGCTAACCAAAATTCCGCGCCACGTTGCTGTGATCATGGATGGCAACGGGCGTTGGGCCGCCAGCCGTGGTATGCCGCGTCTGGCCGGCCACCGCGCCGGCACTGAAAATTTACGCCGGGTCATTCGCTCCTGTGTCGAATTTGGCATCCAATACCTGACCATTTACGCCTTCTCGACCGAAAACTGGGGCCGCCCCAGCGACGAGGTGGAAGGTTTGATGCAAATTATTGAAAACGTCATCGAACGTGAATTAGGCGAGCTGAACGAAGAGGGTGTGCAGTTGCGCCACATCGGTCGTCTGGACGGGCTGCCCCCCGCCCTGCGCGACAAGGTGCTGCACGCGGTTGAGGTGACCCGGCATAACACCCGCCTGATCCTGTGCGTGGCGTTCAATTATGGCGGCCGCGACGAGATCGTGTGCGCTATTCGCAGCATGATCACCGACGGGCTCAAGCCGGAAGAGGTGAACGAGGAAACGGTCAGTCGTTATCTGTTCACCTCGGGTGTGCCCGACCCCGACCTGATCGTCCGCACTTCAGGCGAGATGCGTTTGAGCAACTTCCTCATCTGGCAGGGCGCCTACACCGAATGGTACGTCACCCCCAGTTATTGGCCAGATTTCGGCAAGGAAGAATTGTTCAAGGCCCTGCAGGCCTACGAACAGCGCAACCGCCGCTACGGGCGGGTCTCCAACCAGGATTCTGCCTGAAACGGAACATGCTGATCCAACGTCTGTTGGTTGTGGCTGTACTGGCGCCGGTCGTGGTGGCGCTGATTGTATTGGGCGGCTGGGCTTACACCGCCCTGATCGCCCTGGCGCTTGGCCTGGCAGCCTGGGAATTCTGGCGCATGTTCCGCCAGGGGGGATACGCCCCCTCGGCGGTGGTTTTGATCGGCGGCACGGTGCTGATGGTCTTGCTGCGCGCATGGCAGGGCTTCACCGGCGGCGAGGCGCTGTTAAGCTTTCTAACATTGATTGCCATGGGCGTACACGTTTTTCATTACGAACGCGGCATCGACAAACCCGCCAGCGACTTCGTCATCACCGTGGGCGGCATCGTCTACGTGGGCTGGCTGGGATCGTATCTCATCTCGCTGCGCAACCTGAACGATGGCCTGTGGTGGATGTTACTGGTACTGCCGGCGGTATGGTTCGCCGACTCGGGCGCCTTCTTCATCGGGCGTCGTTTCGGGCGGCATAAACTGGCCCCTCGTTGCAGTCCACATAAAAGCTGGGAAGGATACCTGGGCGGGGTCGCCAGCGCGGCGCTGCTCAGTGCGGCGTTGGCCGCCGTCTGGCAGAACTACACGCCCGCCATCACCCCCTTGCGCGGCCTGTTGGTGGGCGTCGTCATTGCGATATTGACCCCCTTGGGTGACCTGGGAGAAAGCATGCTCAAGCGGCAATTTGGCGTCAAAGACACCAGCCGCATCCTGCCCGGGCATGGCGGCATCCTCGATCGCATCGATTCGTGGCTCTGGGCAGTCATCATCGGTTACTATCTGATCGTCTGGTTCTGGTAAACCGGCGGGAAGCTCTCCCGCCGTTTTTTACAACCCGGAAGAGGAGAGAAACGATGGAAGTTACCCGACCCACCCGTAATCTGGCGCTTGAACTCGTGCGCGTCACCGAAGCGGCGGCCCTGGCGGCCGGCCGCTTTATGGGCCGCGGCGATAAGAACGCCGCCGACAAGGCAGCCGTAGACGCCATGCGGCTGATCCTCAACACCATCCGCATGGATGGCGTGATCGTGATCGGCGAGGGGGAAAAGGACGAAGCGCCCATGTTGTATAACGGCGAGCACCTCGGCAGCGGCGACCACCCCCAGGTGGATATCGCCGTCGACCCGATCGACGGCACCCGCCCGCTGGCGCACGGTCAGTGGAACTCGCTGGCCACCGTCGCCCTGGCGCCGCGCGGCACCATGTTCAACCCCGGCCCGTTCGTCTACATGCATAAGATCGCCGTCGGCCCCGAAGCGCACGACGCCATCGACATCGAAAAACCCGTCGAGGACAACCTCAAGGCCGTGGCAAGGGCGCGCGGCGAAAAAGTGGAAGACATGACCGTGATCATTCTCGACCGGCCGCGCCACGCCGAATTGATCCAGGAAGTGCGCCGCTGCGGCGCCCGCATCCGCCTCATCCCCGACGGCGATGTGGCCGGGGCCATCATGACCAGCTGGCCCGACACCGGCATCGATCTGCTGCTGGGCATCGGCGGCACGCCCGAGGGCGTGCTGGCAGCCTGCGCCCTGCGCTGCATGGGCGGCAACATCCAGGGTAAACTGTACGCCCGCTCGGAAGAAGAACGCCGGCGCGGCCAGGAGATGGGCGTCGATTTCGACAAGGTGCTGACCATCAACGACCTGGTGGCCTCGGACGACGTCTTCTTCGCCATCACCGGCATCACCAACGGCGACCTGCTGCGCGGTGTGGATTACTTTGCCAACGGCGCCCGCACCCAGAGCCTGGTGATGCGCGGCCTGACCGGCACCATCCGCAAAATCGAATCGACCCACCGCCTGGAAAAACTGGCGCGCATCAGCCGCATCCCCTATTGATCGCCGGCCCACCTGCCGGCAACACGCAATCTGCGGCCGCATGGTTAATCCTGTCCATCCTGCCAATCCCTGTTTTTAACCGGGTTTGCACCGCTGCACCCTGGCATTAAACTTTTGGGCCGGCTAACCCAACCGCCATCACACCGTAGCAGATAAAAAAGCCCTCACAGGTCTTCAGGGCCTGTGAGGGCTGGATGCGGCAAATGTTCTTTTTTCGTGTTGTTCCACGTAGTGCGCAACACACCCCGTTACCGCTCCTACCGGTTACTTGATCTCGTAGCTCAGGTTGGCGTCAACCGAGATCACCAGCTGGCCGGCCGAAACAGGCACACTGCTGTCGGCGGACATGGCTCCGCCGCGCGCCTTGCCCTCGTACACCGGTACGGGCGGGTTGCTGACGTACACATTCATGCTCTGTAACACACCCAGTTGCACCCCGGCCAAGGCGGCCAGTTCTTCGGCCTGTTTGCGGGCATTCTCAACCGCCATGCGCCGCGCTTCGCTCATCGCCTTTTCCTTATCCAGCACATCGAACTGGATACCGTTGATATTGTTGGCGCCGGCGCGCACCGCCACATCCAGCAGTTGGCCCAGTTGGGTCAGGTCACGCACAGTCACGTACACCGTGTTATCCACCATATACAGGTTGCGGGTCACCTCGCCGTTGGGGCCAAATTCCTGCTGAGGATAAACATTGAACGCCGTGGTCTGAATGTCTTTCTCCTCGACGCCCATCTCCTTCAATGCACTCGCCACCGCCTGCGCCAGGGTATTGTTATCCTTGAGCGCGTCGGCCACCTTTTCGGACTTGGTGTTGACACTGATATTCACATACGCCACGTCGGGCGTCAGGTAGACTCGCCCGGAACCGCTGGCCGAGATTTGCCGGACGTAGGGCTGTTGGGCCGGAGCGGCGGGCGCACAGGCCGCCAGCAGCGCCGCCACGATCAGAATAGACAGGGCAAAAAACAGACGTTTGGACATCGTCATTTCCTCCGGAAAATTTGTTTTCATTCTAGCATGTAGACGCCCGGCGGCAAAAAAAGTTCCCGGCAGGCCGGGAAACTCTTAACAGACTCTAATCTAAGCCTATTGCATTTGGGTGCGAGCTTTGCTAAAATACTGATAATTCTCCTGGCGGTTGCCCCCCTCAACCGTCAGGGGAATTGCTTTTAAGGGGTGTAATAATCCACGCGCACCGAGCCAATGGCCTGGCTCAACGATAACTCGATGCTGGCTTCTTTTCCCACCGCAGCCGGCGAAAGCAAAGCGCCGTTTTCGCGCCGGAAATCCTGCGGGACATCCACGGCGGCGATACCGGTGTCTGTGCGCAGACGCACCGCAGCCGAAGGCGGCAGGAATACGACCATCTGGCCGATGGCGCCGCTGATCTCGCCCTTCAACGCACCCGCCGGCGGCAGGATGAGAATGGTGCGCCCCAACGCCGTCTCCAACGACAGACGTTCGACCGCCGCAGCGCGCAAATCGATCTCCTGCTGGCCCATCGCCAGCTGGCTATCGATATCCAGCGGCAGGCCGGCGTTAAAACGCAGATCCCAGACCAGCTGGCTGGCCGGGCCGCTCAACGGCGCCATGCCCATGCCGCTGCTCTCCAGGCGCAGTTCGGCGCGCCCGTCGTTCAACGCATAACGGGTCTTGAGCGTCTCGGAGCGGGCCAGATAGACATCACCGCCGAGCAGTTGGTCGGCAGGCGCGCCGGGGCTCAGCTTCACCTGCCCGCCGACCGCCTCGATGCGCACCTCACCGCTGCCGGCGCCATCCAGCGCCTGCGCCACCGCCTGATGGTTCAACTGGCTGGCGTTCATCGAACTGGCAAACCACAGGATGCCGATCACCAACCCGATGCCCAACAGCAGGCCCCACAACGAGGCCCACGGCGAACGCCGGCCGATGGCGATATCCAGCCCGACGGCGATCAGCAACACCGGCCAGAAGAACGAAAGCAGCTGCCAGCTGTCCCAGAGAACATAGCCCAGATTGGCCAGCAAAAACAGGGTGCCCAGCGCAATCAGAACCGTCGCCCCCACCCAGCCGCCGCCCCGCCGGTACAGCCGATCCAGACCGGCAGCGATCAACAGCACCGGCCACAGGCGCAGGCCCATATCCCAGGCGTTGCCGCGCAAAACGCCAATATTGCTAAAAAAGAGCACCAGCCCCAACAAAATCAACAACAGCGGGAAGAAAATACCCTTGCGCTGCCGTGGTTCTTGATGATCTTCCATTTTGTCTCTCTTTCTCTATTTATTTTGAACGGCGCGCAGCAGCAAAATGCCGCCGCCGATGATCAAAACCACTGCCCACAACAGGTTGGCGTCCAGCCACGCAAACAGGTTGAACTGCTTGAGCGCCAGAAAAACGCCCAACGCCAGCAGGAACACACCAATCCACAGCCGGGCGCGCAGCGGGGGGGTCTGTAATGCCTGCGAAAACTCACTGCCCATGCGCCCGATCCGCCCGGACCAATCGCCGGCCCCAAAAGCATCCGCCCCCCGAACGTCGTCCTGGCGCGGCAGTAAAAGCCACAGCACAAAATAGAGCATCCAACCGATTCCTTCGATGGTAGCCAGGATGATAAAGAAAACCCGCACCACGTTGGAATCGATCCCCAAATAATGCCCCAGCCCACCGCACACCCCGGCCAGAACCTTATCGCTGCTGCTACGAGTTAAACGAGCCTGCATTGCTTCACCTCTTTACGATGAGCGGCGCAGCGAACGCAGCGCCAGATATGCCCCGACCAGGATCAGGAGCACAGGGAAAATATAATTAAACGCCTCGGCAAACGCCAGCAGCAGCCCCACACCCATCACCAGCAGCACGCCGGCCGGGATCCACGGCCACCTCATTTGCGGGCGCGGTAGAATGGCCACCAGCGCAAAGGTCGCCGCCAACCCGAGGAAGAAGACGCCGCCCGAGGCCGGCTCGGCGTCGTCGCCCAGCCCGGCAATCCCGGCCAGGGTAAACATCACCCCGCCGGGGATGATCGCCCACCAGTTGCCCGGCGCCAGCAGGTACACCACCCAGAACCCCAGACCGATGCCCCCCAACACCAACGATCCGCCGAAACGTTCGGCCAGATGGCGGGTGAGCGGCAGTTCCGAGAACACGATCAGGGCGCCGATGGCGAGCAAAACACACCCTGGGATGGCTGCCCACCAGTTGGCGCGATCCCGGAACAGCACGAAGCCAAAGATCGCCCCGCCGGCCATAAACGCCACCCCCCACACCCAGCCGCCCAGAACCAGCAGTCCCAGATTATGCAGCAGAAAAAGCACCCCCGCCGTCAACATCACCACACCCAACAGGGTGCGCAATCTGTTTCCCTCGAACATGCAGTCCCTCCTCTAACTCACCTGCACCGAACCGACCCCGGTCTGAATGAAAATCTCGGCCCGGTTGGGGGCGCTTTCAAACCCGGCGCTTTCGTAAACCTCGCCCTGGCGTGGGAAACGTCCGCTGTCGATGTTGACCGCCGCCATCCCGCCGCTCATATGGATACGTCCGGCCACCCCGGCCGGAAAATGCACCGTCACCGAACCCACCCCGGCTTCGATCTCGACCCGGGTATAACCGGCCCGGGCGGGCAGAGTCAATTCGTTGGAACTGGCGCCGGTGCTCAGGCGCAGTTCGTTCACCTGCAGATCGCTCAGGTCCAGGTAGCTCTGGCAGGCGCCGGTCTTAAAACGCAGCCGCAGCGGGATGCGTGACGTCAACGCCACGTCCCAGCGCAGCCCATCGGGGGTAGGCGGCTGCCAGGGTTCAAAAAACCAGTCGTGGCCCGGCACCTTGAGCTTGATTTTGGCCGGCGATAGGCTGTCATCCAGCCGGTATTCCACCCCGCCCACAAAGGTGCCCGAGAGCAGATTGGCCGCGTCGTTCAGGGCGCGTACCTCCAGGCGCCCGGCGCCGTGCAAGAAACGCACGTCCGCCGCGCTCAGCGCCCCGAGCGGCAGCGTCAACGTCTGTGTTTCGGGCTGAGTGCGCGGCAGAAGCAGCGGCCCCAGGATAAACCACGCCCCCAGGATCACCAACGCCAGCGGGAAGATCAATTGCCAGGCGCTGACCCGGCCGGGCAGCAGCCCCAGGTTATCCATCAGGAACAGCATCCCCGCCAGAATGATCAACACGCCCCACACCAATTCACCGTAACGTCGTCTCATGCCTGCCTCCCGCAGTTAACGATCTTTGCGAAAAAAGGAACGCACCAGCAGCAAAATGCCTGCCGCCACCAGCAGCAGCGGGCTGTAGATCCCCAACCAGTTCATGCCGCCCATCAGGGTGGCAAACAACAGGAAGAGTACCAGGCTGGTCAGGATCAGATCCAGGCCGCGCCGCGCCTGAGCCCAGGCGCCGCCCATCACCCCGGCCAGGACGATGCCCACGCCGACAAAGCCCGGAATGAGCGCCCAGGCGTACGACCAGCTCTCCCAAAGCCCGGTCAACGTCTGCCAGTACAGGATACCGCCGATCCCGCCGACGATGCAGGCCGGGATAGCCATGCCCGGGGCGCCCACCAACAACCCAATGACGAACAACATGGCGCCCACGCCAATGACGATCAACGGCCAGGACATCTCAATCTGCACCAGGCGCTCCAATCCAGGCACCACCCGGATGGCCAGCAACCAGCCGCCGAACAGGATCAACAAAATACCAACCCCCAGACGAGACCGCTGTGATCGATCCATATTACCCTCCACACCTGTTTCTTGTTTTTTGCACATTTTTTTGATCCGGGTGGGCCCGCATGGATACAGAATTACCAGCCCCAATTCCTTTCTTCCTTCCAACCGGAAAGGGGCCAGGGGATGGACTTCATCGGGCGACCACCTCACCACGATATGCGCCCCATTTTGAGCGCATAACCGTTTACATTATATACGAAAGCAATCCCATCTCGTTGCACGACTCGTCCAGGGAACATATTTTCTACCCGGGCGTGATCTGGGTGCGCAGAAAAGCAATATTCGGGGTATAATGCCATCATTGCAACAAAATTGCAACGTTTTTGTCAAAGTGGGTACACATGCACAAACGACTTCAAATTGCGATCCTCATCACCATACTTTTTGTCTTTGGGAATCCTTTCCCCGGCCAGGCCGCCACGGGCATCGACGTACAACAAAACCGCGTCGACTTGAACTTCCCCAAGAGCCTGGATTTTGAGATCAAGGCCAGCAGCGCCGCCAAAATCAAAGAAGTTACCCTGATCTACGGCGTCAGCGACCAGACCTGTATCAGCGGCGAAGCGCACCAGGAGCTGGAATTTGAACCGGGCACGTCGGTATCGCTCAGTTGGACCTGGGACCGTGACCACGGTTATTATCTGCCGCCGGGCGTAGAAATCTGGTGGCAGTGGCACATCCGTGATGACGACGGCAGCGAGATCACCACCGAGCGCCAGACCTACATCATCGAAGACAGCAACCACAAATGGTTTACGCGCAGCGCAGGAGATATCACCGTTTTGTGGGCCAAAGGCAGCGAACAGTTCGGCGCCAGCATCCTGGCGCAGGCCCGCCTGAGTACCGAACGGCTGGCAAAAGAAGCCGGCGTCACCGCCCCTCGCCCAATGCGCCTGTTGATCTATCCCAGCAGCGAAGAAATTGTCGAGATCATGAACAACCTGCCCGATTGGGCCGGCGGCGTGGCTTATCCGGAATACAGCCTGATCCTGATAGGCATCGCGCCCGGGCAGGACGATTGGATCCGCGAGGTGGTGCCGCACGAGATCGCTCACCTGTTGCTGGAACAGCGCATCTATAACTGCCAGCAAAACAGCGTGCCGACCTGGCTCAACGAGGGCCTGGCAGTGTATTCCGAGGGCGCCAATGATTCGCGCGCCCGGCAAAGACTGCTCGACGCCCTGCGCAGTGACAACCTGCCCTCACTGGCCACGCTCAACGACGGTTTTCCGGCCAACGCCGGGCGCGCCAATCTGTCCTACGATCACAGCGGCGCAGTGGTGCAATACATGATCAAGACCTTCGGCCCCAAAAAACTGGACGAAATGCTGGTGCGGGTGCGCGACGGCCAACGCTACGACCTGGCGCTGCGCTACACCTACGGGCTGGACGCTGACGGACTGGATAAGACCTGGCGCGCCTCGCTCAACTTCGGTGAAGCGCCGACGCCGGCGACGCCGGTCGCCACCCAGCCGCCCAAAAAACGCACCGCCATCCCTACCCTGGCGCTGTACACCCAGGCGGTGCAGCAGGCCACAGCCACCGCCACCCCACAGCCGCACGATCGTATCATCACCCCGGTTATTACCAGCACAAACCCGCCCCCCCCGGTGGAAACGACCGCCGCGAATAACGGCGCAACCCGTATGCCCATCGCCTCCCTGCTCATCGGCATTGGCCTGGCCGGGGCGGCCATCCTGTTGGTGCTGATCCTGTTCATCGCCTTACGCATCTTCAAGAAAAACACATAGAAAGGTCTCCCATGAAACCCTCATCCTCACCCATCTTCAAACTGCTGACGGGGCTGCTGATCCTTGTGCAAATTTTTGGCCTGAGCGGCTGTCAGATGCTCAACCGGGCCCAGGAAACCGCCAGCCCCACCGTTACCAACACCCCGGCGCCGGTCGATACCGCCACGCCCGCCCCCAGCCTGACCCCCACCGCCACCGAGACCCCCGCACCTACGGCCACCCCCACCGAGGAACCCACCCCCACCGCCACCCCGCCGGGCTTCTACAACCACTTCAACGCCGGCTTCTCGCTGACCTATCCCGCCGCCTGGGAAATGAGCGAAAGCCCTTACTCCATAGTATTGCGGGTTTCGCAGCAAATGGCCATCTTTATGTACAGCGAAGCCCAGGATAAGCCCAAGACCCTGGATGAAGCCGTCAAAGAATACCGGGAGATCTTTTTTGGCGACAACAACGTGAATACCCAGGTTACAGAAGAGGACGAAATTGAACTGGCCGACGGCGTCCGCGCGCCGCGGGCGCGCCTCTCGATAGCCAACAACATGGCCGAAGGTTGGGTTATTTACACCAGCAAAGAGAAACGCGGCTATTACTTCTTCCTGCTCGGCAAGGGAAACGAACTGAAACAGCGCGAAAAAACCCTGCAGCGCGTGTTCGCCAGTGTTCGCCTGTTCAAGCCGCAGCCCTACGGACTGCCGCGCGAACAAACCCTCGTCCAGTTAGGCGGTGAACCGGACAAAAAAGACCTGGATGTGGCCAGCACCACCGGCTCGGCCGGCAATTACATTGGCCTGATCTACGCCGGTCTGGTGCGCCTGGATACTCAACTCCAGGTGGCGCCCTACCTGGCCGAGAAATGGGAAATCAGCGCCGACGGCAAGGTCTACACCTTCACCCTGCGGTCCGGGCTGAAATTTGGCGATGGCAAGCCGCTCACCGCGCAAAGCGTCAAGGATAGCTGGGAATATGTATGCGACCCCAAGACCAAATCGACCCTGGCCAACAGCTACCTGGGTGACATTAACGGCGTTCAAGAGCGCCTGGACGGCAAAGCCGACGAAATCAGCGGCGTCAAAGTCATCGATGAGCGCACCCTGCAGGTGACCCTGGTCGGCCCGCGGCCTTATTTCCTGGCCAAGATCACCTACCCCACCGCCATGGTGATCGATGTCAGTCAGATCGAGAAAGACGAGAAAGAGTGGATGCTCAAGCCCAACCCCTCTGGCCCGTACCAGATCAAACAATGGGAGAAAGAAAAATATCTGATCTTTGAGCGCAACACCAACTTCTTCAAGCAGCCCGCCATCCGCTACATGCTGTTCCAGATGAAGGCCGGCGGATCCCCCATCAGCCTGTACGAAGAGGGCTCGTTGGACATCCTCGACCTGAACGCCGAAGAAATAGAACGGGTGAGCAAACCCGACGACCCGCTCAACAAGGATTATCACAGTACCCCGTCCATGTGTACCTCCTTCGTCCGCTTCTCCCCGGAACGCGCCCCATTCGACGACCCCAAGGTGCGCCAGGCCTTCGTCATGGCCACTGACCCGCAGGCTTACGCCAGCCAGATAGCAGGCGGGCTCGATCTCGCCGCCTACAGCATCCTGCCGCCCGGCATGCCCGGTTACCGTGAAGACCTGCCCACCGTCAACCACGACGCCAACGCCGCCCGCCAGTTGTTGGCCGAATCGAAATACAAAGGCAAACTGCCGCCCATCATCTACGCTGTGGCGGGGCGCGGCGACACGCGACCCAAGTCCGTCTCGATCCTGACCGACATGTGGAAGAAGAATCTGGGGGTCAACGTCCAGGTGCAATACATCGACCCCGATACCTACAACGATAAAATGCACGCGCAGCCCGGCCACATCAGCAACTTCTCGTGGTGCGCCGATTACCCCGACCCGGAAAACTTCCTTAAGGTGCTGTTCCATACGGGCAGTGAATTCAACCTGTCCGGGCTTTCGGACGCCGATCTGGATCAGTTACTCGACCAGGCCGACGTGGAAATGGATCCCGCCAAACGGCTGGCGCTCTACCAGCAAGCCGAAGAGCGCGTGCTTGGACAATACTACGCCGCTCCGTTGATCCATTCCATCAAGGCTGTGCTCGTCAACCCGCGCGTCAAGGGCTTCACCCTCGCCCCCATCGGCATCATCATCGATCCGGAACTCCAACTCGAAAACTGACCCGGTCGATCTTCTTCTTTCGGCCTCTCTAGCTACCCTATCCGGCGGGCCACCAGTTCGTGGCCCGCCCATTTTTTGAGGAACCTATGTCTGACGATACAAAATTTGACGAACTGCTGCCGCAGGCCGAACAGGTGATCGCCACCTTCAACTTTGAACCGTAATTCCAGGTATACCTCTGACAAGCTGGGCGGCCTTGACAGCCGCCCAGTTGTTTTTAAGGCGCCACCTACCCGGCTTGTTAATGCCGCTTAGCTGCCTGCTGTGATCGCCAAACAGCGGGGAAGTCACCCATTTTTTGCCGGCGCGCCGGCCTCATCCTTGCGCTGCAAACGCAAGACGGCTATTTTGGTGGCGTGGTTGAACGGCGCCGGGTCAACCGGCGGCGCCAGGCAGCGTGTGTGCGCATACCCGGTGATGTCCTCAGGAACGGGCAGGAACGTCTCGATCTGCATATACCCGCCGGCGCACAGGCGTTCGAGCGCGCCCTGGTAATCTGCTCCGCTCAAAAACACGGCGTTGTTGATCGCCACCAGATACCCATTGTGCGCCACCAACGGGCGCGCCTTGTTCAACAGACGGTCAAAGCGCTGCAACAAATCCACCGTGCCGCCGCGGGTCACGGCAAACAGCGGCGCATCCAGGATGACGCAGTCGAACAGCGCCCCCTGGCGGCGCAGGCGCGCCGCAACGGCGAAGAAATCGCCGGCGATGAAATCGCCCGCCGCCGCAGACAACCCGTTGAGCCGGTACGAGGCGCGCCCCAACTCGAGAAAACGGCGGCTGAGATCGGTCTGCACCACCTGCCGGGCGCCGCCCGCCAACGCCGCCACCCCCAGGCTGCCGGTGTAGGCAAAGGTGTTCAACACCGTCCGCCCTGACAGGTTGTGCCGCAGCCACTGGCGCAGCAGGCGGGTGTCCAGGTACAGGCCGGCGTCCTGGTTCATCTGCAAATCAAGCGCATACGCCACACCGTATTCGTCCACCTGCCGGTCGGGCGCGGCGCCCAGGCGCAGCACACCGCGCCGGGATGCCTCGTCAGCGGCGTGACGGGTCTTGACCAGCACCGCCTGCACCCAGGGCAGGCGCGCCAACAGCCAATCCTGCGCCGCCTGCAACAACGGATCGAGCGCCGCCGGTTCGGCGGCGTAGTTGTACAGCACCAGCGTCCGGCCATACACATCGACCAGCAAATCGGGACAGCCCTCGAAGAAACCGTTAAACAGCCGCAGCGCCTGCCGGTGCGGTTCTACCAGCAGGGGAAAACGCGCCTCGCAGGCCGCATAAAAAAAATCGGGAACAGGATCATCCATCCTGTTCCCATTATAAAAGGTTTCGCTAAGCGCCGGGGAAAATACTCGTTATTCAGCCAGCACGACGATGCGGTCGCCGGGCTCGAAGACGACCTTCTCGGCCTTGTCCGGGTTGAGGTGCACGCCATACGCCTGAGCGGCATCGCGCCCGTACTTTTGCAGGCGATACCCGATGGCCGTTTCGCCCTTCTGGCGGGCCGACGCGAGGATGGTGTAGAAATCCACCGCCTGGCCGGTTTTAACGTAACGCTCCACCGGCCTGACATAAATCTCCGAACCTTCGGGGTCGAACATGTCGGCAAACACGGCGTTCAGGCCCTTGTTCTCCGAGACCTGCGCCAACATCAGGCTGACCAGTTTGTCGCTGACGATGAAATCGTCGGCGCGGGTAATCTCGGCCAGGTTGCGGTTGCGCACATCCAGCATCTCGGTCACGATCGAGAAGCGCAGCTTGCGCTGGTCGGCGATGTCGCGCAGATGCAGCAGGGTGATCAGCGTACGGGCGTCGGCCTGCTGCATATCCAGATCGTCCGAATAACTGAGCAGGATGATGTGATCGTAAATGCCCAGGTCGAGCGCCTCGAGCGTCCGCCGGTCGGTGGTATCGCCCTCCTGGAACACCACAGTTTGATGTTTGAGTTCGGGGGCGATGCGCGCCACCGCTTCCTCTGCCCCGGCCTGATCTGCCACCACAACCGCCGTCGAGCCATCGATCACATAATTATCCAGCTCGGCAAGGATCGTCGCCCCGCGCCAGTTCCAGCCCATCACCAGGGTGCGCTCCGGCTGGCCTTCGTCGCCGTTGCCGGGCACAATTAAATCCTTTTGGGGCGCAGCCGCATCTGGGTTGAGGAAAATCTTATCGTCGTCCTCGGCGATCACCGCCAGGCGATCCCCGGCCTGCAAAACGGTACCCATTGGCGGGTTGAGGGTCGCCCCGCCGCCGGCAGGGACGATCCCCATCACGGCGTTCTTGCGGAAGGCGCCAAGCGCCTCACCGTAGGTCTTACCGACCAGCGCGGGCTGCTCGGTGAAGTAAATCTCGTCCCCGCCAAAATCGAGCAGTTCGGTGTACACCACCGACAGACCGGATTGGCGGCAGGTCTGGGCGATGACGCGCGCCACCAGGTTGCCCACCTGCACCCATTCGACCTCGGCGTGCCCGACCACTTTGGCGACCTCGTCGTTCTTCGGGTCGCGCAGTTCTGCCACGATATGATACGGTTCGCTGCGGCGCTCGCTGTGGTTGAGGATCGCCAGGCAGGTCTTGATCACCTGCGAATCGGGCGCCTCGCTCTCGGGCGAGAGCACGATGATCGATTTGGCAGTGTTGAGCGAAACGATGCTCAGATCGGCCATCTCCATCGGGTTGCCCGAGCGACACACCACGCGCGTCTTGCCGGTCGCTTCGACCTTCTGGGCAATCTCCTCTTCCATCTCAACCTTGTCGCGCTCGCCCATGATCACGATGCACGACTTCGCCTGGTTCTCGTTAGCCGCCACCAGTTCAGAGATCACGGTAAAGATCTGCTCGGACCAGCCCAGGATAATGGTATGGTTCTGCTCGATCACCCGTGAACGGCCTTTGCGCAATTCTTCCAACCGCCCCTCCAGGCCGCTGGTCAAGACGCCGATCAGGGCCGAAATGACAAACACACCGCCCAACGTCACGACAAACATGGCAATGCGGAACCCCCAGCCCTCGTCGCCGCCCATCGTACCGGCGTCTAACGTGCGCATCAGGCTCAACCAGGCTGCCTCGATGAAGCCAACCGGCTCGCCGTCGCCTGGGGCAATCTTAAGCAGGCTGATTACCGCAGCCATCACGGCAATGATCACCAGCGATACCATTCCCAGGCCGCTAATCAATGCGCCCGTACCGCGCGCCATATAATTATCAAAAGCATAACGCACACGATCTTTCCACGTGGGTTGGGTACTCATACTACCTCCTAAAAACGGTTTCCGTTGAAATAAAGAATGGGGACACCCCGATTTTAGCACAAACACCGCCAACCGGCCACTCGTTTGATGTTCATCTGGCCGATTTTTTACATTTCAAATCATTTTGCCTGTACAATCATAACAGGAGGACACCCCATGAACGATTATTCCCCCACCCCCCGCAAGCGCAAGAGGCGCTCACTGCTACACTGGCTGACGCTGTTGGCTGTCGTCCTCAATATCCCGCTGGCCTGGATCGCGGCCTCCGAAAGCACCTTGCAAGTGCGCGCCGACGATTGCAGCCTGCGCCAGATGTGGGGGCACGATCCCCAAAGCGGTTTCCCGGCGTTGAACGCCGAGGAAGTTATCGCCTGCGAGCGGCTGCGGTCGCAGGCAGGCATTTATTTCGTCCTGGCAGTCATGGCCGTGCTGATCAACATGGTAGTGTTCGAGGGCGTCGCCATGCGCCGTGAATGGGCGGTCAAGGTGTTTGGCGGCGGTCTGATTTACCTGGTAGTCGTCGCCCAGATCATGCAAGCCGGCATTCCCTGGTACAGCGTCCTCTACAACCTGGCCGTGCTGGGTTGCCTGATCCGGTTACGACGCCGGGGCGAATTCGATTAGTCGCGTTCCCCGTCTTGCATTCGCTGGCTCAATTCCTTTAACTCGGCGACGGCGCGCTGGTATTCCTGGTGAACCAATTTGAGTTGCGCCCGGTGCGATTCGTACGAGGCCGTCGTGGCGCTCTCCAGCGTAATGCTGAGCGAAGTCTCCATACCCTCCAACAAACTGGCCAGCTGCAGCGCCCCCATGTTGGCGCAGCTGGATTTCAGCGTGTGCGCAATCTGGCGCAAACGGCGCCAGTCGCAGGCCGCCAGCGTCTCGTCCATCTCGGTCAACAGGTTCGGGCTCTCGCTGAGAAATACCTCGATCACCCGGGCGAAGGCCGCCGGCGTGCCAATCGCATCTACCCAGTCGTGGATCACGCTCATGCGAATGGCGTGCTCGGCTTCCAGCGCGGGCTCCGGCGACGAGAGCGGCTGTGCAAACGTCACCCGGGTAGTGCCCTGTTCCGGCCGCGCCTGAACCAGCGCCCGCACCAGATCTTCGATACGTACCGGCTTGCTGAGGTAATCGTTCATCCCAGCGCTTAAATAACGCTCACGGTCGCCGCTGATGGCGTTGGCAGTCAGGGCAATAATGTAGGGCTGGTGCTCTTTCGGCAATTCCTGACGAATATGGCGGGTGGTTTCTTCGCCGTCCATTACCGGCATGAGCGCATCCATCAGGATCACATCGTAGGTTTGAGTCTGTAAGGCCTGCAACACCTCTTCGCCGTGGTTGGCAACGTCGGCCTGATAGCCCAGTTTCTTGAGCAGCAGCAACGCCACCTGCTGGTTGACGCGGTTGTCCTCGGCCAGTAAAATACGCAGCGGGTAACGCTGCGCCAGATCGCGGTCGATCGCCACCTCGCCCATCGCCGCCTGGTCGGAGGCAGGCAACACCTGTCCACTCAACACACGCACGCAGGTATTCAGCAAAGACAGCATTTTAATCGGCTTGTTGATGGTGGCCGCAAACAGGCCGCCCTCGCGGTCCACCTCGTGCGCGCCAAGCGAGGTCATCAGCACCAACGGGGTCATCTGCCCGCCCGGCAGACGGCGAATCTCGCTTGCCAACACCACGCCGTCCATCAACGGCATCTGGCGATCGAGCAAGATCAGGTCGCATTTTTCGCCCTTGCGCAGCCACTCCAGGGCAACCTGCCCGGAAGAAACAGTATAGGGGAACATGCCCCAACTGCGGGCGTAACGCCCCAGCAGGCTGCGGATATAGGCGTTATCATCGACGATCAACACCGCCTTGCCCAGCAGCTCGAGCTGCATCCCGCTCAACACCACCGGCCGGGCGTCCGCCTCGCTGTCGACCACGATGGTAAAGTGGAAAGTGGAGCCCTTGCCGGGAACGCCGGGGCTCTCCACCCAGATATCGCCGCCCATCGTCTGGCATAACTGGCGGCAAATCACCAGCCCCAGCCCGCTGCCGCCGTACTTGCGCGCCGTAGAAACATCTGCCTGGCCAAACAACTGGAACAGGCGATCCATGCGGTCGGCGGGGATGCCGATGCCGGTATCACGCACCGAGAAGTGCAGCAGCAAGGAAGACAGTTTTTCGTCTCTGCCTTCTTCTTCGATCTTGACCCCGCGGCTGTCGACGCGCACTTCTACCACCACTTCGCCCGCATCGGTGAACTTGAGGGCGTTGGTGAGTAGATTGATCAAAATCTGGCGCAGGCGGGCCTCGTCGCCGATGATCATCTCCGGCGCCGAATGATCCAGATAGTAAGCCAGGTCGAGCCCTTTTTCCACGGCGCGCGCCACCATTAAATCCACCACGCTCTCCAGGCACTCGCGCAGATTGAACGAACGGCGCTCCAGTTCCAGCTTACCGGCCTCGATTTTGGAAAAGTCGAGCACATCGCTGATCAGCGCCAGCAACGCCTCACCGCTGGTACGTACCACATTCAGATACTCGCGCTGCTCGGTGTTGAGCGGCGTATCCAGCAGCAAATTGCTCATGCCCACGATGGCGTTCATCGGCGTGCGGATCTCGTGGCTCATCGCGGCCAGGAAGGTGCTCTTGGCCTGATTGGCGCGCTCGGCGGCACGGGTCGCTTCCTGAGCCTGCTGGTTGGCAGCGGTCAATTCCTCGGCGCGGCGTTGCAAATCTTCGTACAGGCGGGCGTTGGCCACAAACACGGCCACCTGCGAACCGATGGTGTTAAAAAATGCAAGGTCTTTATCACTATATGCGTTGTGGCGCTCAAAATCTTGAATGGCCATCACCCCAATCACCCGGTCGGCCGAAATGAGCGGCACCCCCATCCACGATTCGGCGTATTCCCCCAGGATGCGCACCCCGGCCTGTTCGGTGAAAGCGATCAAATCCGTTTTGTTGCGAAACAGGGTCGGCTGATGGGTGCGGATCATGTAGCCGCTCAGCCCCAGGTTGGTGCGAAAGCGCTGCTGCTGCTGGCGTTGGCCGCGCTCGACCAGCAGATCCATGCACCACTCATCTTTATCCTCGTCATACGTGGCGATCAGGAAGTTGCCGGAGTCAAACAACCGGCCCACCTGGCGGTAAACCATCTGCAACAGTTGTGACAGGTTCATGGCGGTTGAGAGCGTACGCCCGATCTCGTTCAGGATCGATTGTTCGGTCAGGCGCTGCTGCACCTCGCCAAACAGGCGTGCGTTCTCCAGCGCCAGCCCGGCCTGCGCTGCGAACGCCGCCAGGCCGTCACAATCCTTTTGCGAATAGACGCCCGGCCGGGTGCTGTAGAGCGAGATGATCGCCGCCAGGCGGTCATGCAGCAGGATGGGTGCGCCGACCCACGAACGCACATCGGCCACAGTCAGGCCCTGCACCCATAACGGGCTTTCACGAGTATCGCCGATAAAATTGGCGCGGTGGTTCTCGACCAACAGGCCCAGGTTAGGGGTCTGCGCCAGGTCAAACAACATATGCTCGATGCGCTGGTTGGTCTCGTTGCCAAGCTCTTCGTAGCCGCGTGAACGGATCACGTATGCATAGTTCTCTTTGATCTCGAGAAACAATCCCAACTCATACGGGACGATGCGATGGATCTGCTCGAGCATGCTATCGAGCACACGTTCGACATCCAGGGTGGCGCTGATTGAGACGCCCGCCTCGTGCAATGCCTCGCTGGTCTGGCGTGCCTGTTTTTCGGCCTCCTCGGCCAGTTTACGGGCAGTGATATCCACCACCAGCAACACCACCAGCGGCTCATCGTCGACGCGGGTATAAGCCAGGGCCAGGTTCATCCGCCCCCAGAAGATGGAGCGATCTTTGCGCACAAAACGGCGCTCAATCGTATAGGCGTTCACTTCCCGCTGCATGAGCGCCTGCCAGCGTTGAGCGGCGCCCTCGCGATCCTCAGGCGGGGTCAGATCGGTGATGGTAAATTGCAGCGCCTCGTCACGATTGGCGCCGACCATTTCCAGAAAGCGCTCGTTGATCTCGATCATGCGCCCCTGGCAATCCATCAGGGCCATCCCGGCCGCGGCCGTGTTGAAAATAGCTTCAAAGCGATCGTACTCACCGGGCGTCGCTGCGGGCTGTGCCGGGGTGGACACAGACGGAACAGCGCGCCGCACAAAACGCGCTGCGATTGCCAGCACCAAAACAGCGGCAACGATTGACCCCAGGGCTATCGCTAAAACGACTTGCCAGTCCATTCACTCACACCATTGTTCACAGGCCCACCCCTAAATTCTATCTTTTGATTATAGCATTGCAAACGCTAAATCAAGTTCATTTGCTGTCACCGGATTTTGACCCGGACAGCCACAAATTTGCCGGCCCGGCGCCATTTTTTCCATTTTCACCCACTGGTCTGGTTAAAACACCCGCCAATCGGCCCTGTAGATCAAGCCACAGGTATGATAGCATATAAAAATATTACTTTCGAAAGGATCTCCGGCATGCAAATCTATCCCATCCCGATGGTGCCCGGCCCGGTGCACGTCCCGGCCGAAATCTTTCAGGCCTACCAAACCGATTTTGGCTCGGGCGATCTGGAAACCGATTTCGTCGCGCTCTACAATCAGGCCGAGGCCGACCTGCAACAGATCATGGCAACCTGCAACCGCGTCACCATTCAAAGCGGCGAGGGCATGCTGGCGCTGTGGGGTGCGCTGAAGAGTTGTCTCGTTCCCGGCGATCGCGTTCTGGCCATCGCCACCGGCGTATTCGGCTACGGCATCGGTGAGATGGCCGCCGCCGTCGGCGCCGAAGTCCAGACCATCGGTCTGCCATACGATCAAACGTTAACGGACCTGGATCAGGTCGAAGAGGCCATCCGCCAGTTCAAGCCCAAGATGATCACCGTGGTGCACTGTGAGACGCCCTCGGGCACGCTCAACCCGCTGGCCGGGCTGGGCAAACTCAAGCAGCAACTCGGTGTGCCGCTGCTGTACGTCGACGCCGTCTCGAGCATCGCCGGCGCGCCGGTGCTGGTGGACGAATGGAACATCGACCTGGCGCTGGGCGGTTCGCAGAAATGTCTGTCGCTGCCGCCGAACCTGGCCTTTGTGGCGGTCAGCCCACAGGCCTGGGAAATCATCGAACAGGTCAATTACCCCGGCTACGATGCACTCAAACCCTTGCGTCACGCCCAGCGCGACTTCGCCTTTCCCTACACCCCCTACTGGCATGCCGTGGCCGCTCTGCACGCCGCCACGCGCAGCATCCTCAGCGAAGGATTGGAAAACGTCTACGCCCGCCACCAGCAGGCCGCCGCCTATTGTTACCGCCGGCTGGAGGCCATCGGGCTGGAACTGCTGGCCGCCGCCGGTGCAGTGCCCTCGCCCACGGTCAGCGCGGTCAAGGTACCGGCGCACATCCCCTGGGAAAAACTGGACGCGGCTTTCCGCCAGCGCGGCCTGGTGGTAGGCGGCAGCTACGGGCCGCTGAGCGGCAAGGTCTTCCGCCTGGGGCACATGGGCTCGCAGGCCAACCTGCCGCTGCTCGAGCAGGCGCTGGACGTGGTAAGCGAGGTCGTCGGCGGCTGGAAGTAAACCGCCCCGCCTAGTCGACCCCGACCACCGCGCTGCGGCGCTCCAACAGAATCGTATCCCGCCATCGCCCGTGCAAACGGGCGATGCGTTCGCGTCTCCCCACCACGCGAAAACCGCACGCCTGGTGCAGGCGCAGGCTGGCTTCGTTCTCGGGAAAGATGACCGCCTGCAGCGTCCAGATACCCAACGCCTCAGACTGTTCGATCAACGCCTGGAGCAGATGCCGCCCAATGCCTTTGCCGCGCTGGTTCTCGTCAATATAAATGCTGATCTCGGCCACCCCGCCATAAACGCTGCGCGCCGAAATGGGGCTCAACGCCGCCCAACCCACCACCCGGCCGCCGGTCTCAATTGCCAGGCGCGCCTGCTGTAAATGCGAGGCGTCCCACTTCTCCCAGGAGGGCGTGCCGGTTTCAAAGGTCGCCGTGCCTGTGGCAATCCCCTGCAAATAAATCTGCCGCACCCGATCCCAGTCGCTGGCCAGTATCGGCCGGATCACAAAATCCTCGTCCATCCCAGACCCTTTCGAAAACAAACGCAGCCGCAACGACTCCCATGTACAATCTTTGCAAACCGCAATGTTTTACTGTATAATCTTTTTACAGAGAATATTATACTCGATGAAAAGGATGCCAGGATGACAGAAGCAGAAAAAGCGCCCCGCACCATCGATGATTTATCTGACGAGCCCCGTTATACCATCAAAACGGTATGCGGACAGACCGGTATCCGCGCCGTGACGCTGCGCGCCTGGGAACGGCGGCACGAACTGCTCAACCCACCGCGCGCCGACAACCGCTACCGGCTTTATTCGGATCGAGATGTGGCCGTTCTGCGCTGGATCAAGAACCGGGTGGATAACGGCGTGGCCATCAGCAACGCCGTGAGCGAGTTACACAACATACAGCGCAGCGGCGTGTGGCCTGAGGCAATCCCCGATGCACCCGCTGTGCGCAGCGAAGCCAGCGACACCCCTCCGCACGAATTCGCCCGCCAGCTTTACCAGGCGTTGATCAAACACGACGAAGCGCGCGCCGGCGATTTGCTGCAACAGATGCTCGCCCTGTTTGACCTGACGACGATTTGCGCCGGGATCATTACCCCGGCGCTGGTCGAGATCGGAGAAGCCTGGTACAACGGCCAGATTCGCATCACCACCGAGCATTTTGCCAGCGCCTACCTGCGCGGCAAACTGCTGTCTATCATGCAATCGTACCCGATGCGGCGCGGCGCCCCCTACGTCCTGGTAGGCTGCGCCCCCGGCGAGCAGCACGAGATTGGCAGCCTGATGTTCGCCCTGCTGCTGCGCAGTTACGGTCTGCGCATCGAGTACCTCGGGCCGGACATCCCGATCGAAGACCTGGTCGACTACGCCAGCTACGAGCACCCGCAGTTGATTGTCATGTCCGCCAGCGCCGAGAGCACCGCGCTGGAATTGAGCGGGCTGCAAGGCAAGCTGAATAAACAGCGACCGGCGCCCATCCTGGGGTTCGGCGGCGGGGCGTTCAACCTGAAGCCCGAACTGCGCCAGCGCATCCCCGGCGTCTTCCTGGGCGAGACCCTGGAGGAAGCCGTGCAAACCGCCCGCCAGCTGGTTGCCCGCCCGCGCTCCGGCCGCGGCTAAGTAAGTTTCTACACAAAGCTTATACAATCCATCGACGCTTCCCCGGCAACGTGCTATGATCAAATTATGAACGAACCAACGACCCTTAACGACCAGCACCTGCCGGTGTATAACATCAAAGCCGTGGCGCGGCTGGTCGGGCTGCTGCCTGTTACGCTGCGTGCCTGGGAACGACGCTACGGCCTGCCCAGCCCGCAGCGCGGCGACCAGGGCTACCGCCTGTACTCCGAGTACGATCTGCGCATCCTGCGCTGGCTAAAAAAACAACTGGACGCCGGCATGAGCATCGGCCGGGCGATCGAATACCTTCAGGAACTGCGTTCTAGCGGGCAGGACCCGGCGCAGCAGGTCATCAGCGAAGTGCGCGGGATCGAACGCCCCGCCTCGCTGGAATACCTCAGCCAGCAGTTATACGAACACCTCACCCATTTCGAAGAAAGCGGCGCCACCGGGGTAATGCGCCGCGCCTTTGCGCTCTACGCCGTCGACCAGGTGCTGGTGGGGGTGGTGCAGCCTACCCTGGTGCACATCGGCGAAGCCTGGCGGCAAGACGAGTTGCCCGTGGCGGTGGAACATTACGCCACCCAGTTTTGCATGCAGCACCTGATGAGCCTGCTGGCGGCCTCACCGCCGGCGGTGCAGCCCGGCGCCATCGTGGCCGCCTGTGCCCCCGGCGAAATGCACCAGATTGGCCTGTTGATCGTGGTCGTAATGCTGCGCTGGCAGGGTTGGGATGTAAAGTACCTGGGCCCAGACCTCAAGCTAGAGCGGCTGCAAGATGCGCTGCGCCCGCTGCGCCCGCGCCTGCTGCTCTTCTCGGCCACCCGGCCGGAAAGCGCCAACGCCATGCTCGCGCTGGCGCCCATCCTCGAGCAATTTCCCGCCCCGCGCCCGCTCGTCGTCCTGGGCGGGCAGGGCTTCAAAGAAGCCATCCTGTCCGCGCTCAAGATGGCGCACTACATTGAGGCCACCCCGGCCGAGACGGTCAAGAGAATCGAAGCGCTGATGACGACAGGTTCATAACCCACCGCAGTTTACCTGCTACACAATATCTACGGTTATCCCTTTCTCTATCGACTTTTCGCAGGCTTCGATCACTTTTTGGGCGGTAATGGCATCATCGATGCTCGAAAGCGGCCGGCCACCCTGGCGTACCAACCCCACAAAATACGCATCTTCATTGCTAATCGTCGCCTGGTAAGCCGTGTAGGTACGGGAATGAGAGTATCCCTTTTTTAGCTCAACCCAATCCTGATAGGTGTAGCGTACGCTCCCTTCTGTGCCAATGACCTTGACCAGAAAGGTCCAGGGATCGGCAGAATAATCATCGGCAGCAAAGCTGGCGCAAAGATGCGCCAGGCCGCCGGATTCAAGCTCGACCAGCGCCATCGCCAGGTCCTCTTTATCCAATTTTTCGTAATGACGGATCGATTTCAGGGCCGTCACACGTTTCGGCTGGCCCACCAGGTACAGCATGGTGTACACATTATGCGTCAGGATATGCCGCACCATGCCCGGCAGGGTGGCGGCGCGTTCTTCCGAATGCTGAATGTTATACATCACGTAACAGGAAACGATTTTTCCCAGGTCGCCATTCTGGATCAATCCCCGTGCCCGTTTGATCGAATCTTCGTGGATCATATTGTGCCCGGGAACACACAGCAGCCCCTTTCTCTCTGCCAGCATCTTCATCGCCTCAATATCAGCCACGGTTGCCCCGACCGGTTTTTCTACAAGCACGTGTTTACCGGCTTCGAGCGCCATCTGAGTGTATTGGAGATGCGTTTCCAGATTGGTCAGGACAAAAATCGCATCGATCTCCGGGCAGGCGGTTAATTCCTCGGCGGATGGGTAAGCGCGGCATTGAAAATCGATGGCCCGCTGATCGGCCTGTTCCCGGTCAATGCTCCACAAACCGGCCAGGCGTGCCGCCTCGTTGTTTTGTAAGGCTCTATAATGCAGTTGGGATATCTCTCCGGCGCCAATAAACCCTATGCGTAGTGGTTGATACATGTCGTCCTCCGGGACTTAACTATCGCTAAACGAGGCATACCGTTGTTGGATTGCTGCCATCAGCAGCGGATCGCGGCCTTGAGCTACCAGTTCCATAAATCCGGGATAAACCAGCGCCGGCTTGAGCATGTGCTCCGGCAGGGCAGCCACGATTTCGCTCATGGAGCGGTGTGTGATCCCTGACAAAACGCCCAGAGCCTGGCGAGAAACTTTTTGCGGCTCTTTGCGCTGTGAAGGATAGCCCGCGCCGGCTTCAACACTGAAGAACTGGTCGAAAATCATCCTCAGATTAACGTCCCCTGCCCACCCATAGCCCTGATTTAACGCCAACGAGATGCAGTTCCCGGCGTTAATTTGAGCGAAAAGCCACGCATCCAGAGGGCCGAGAATATGCCCGCAAAAGACCCCTGGGTATTGCAGGACGGAATTGAGATAGCCCTGCCCCGTCCCGCAGCCGCCCACCACCAGATCTACGCTCTGCAAGTTGAGCAGAACGGCGCTCATCAAACCGGTGTGGATGTATTGCAGTTCGGGGCTGGCCCCTGGCACCTTCATCCCGGCATTCAGGATAGTATGCCCGCGGCCTTCCAGGGCTGCCACGATCGCAGCGTTTTTGTCGGCTGCACTGGTTTCATTAATCACCGCAATTTTCATCTCTCCTCCTGCAAAAACAGGCCCACCGTGGCCAATTCTTCCTGATTGGCCGGATTTAAAACGGACAGGACTTGCGCCGAACGAGATTCCAGCCACTGCCCATCGATATAGTTCAACAGTTTCGGCGACATGGTGTCAGACCTCCTATGCAGTTTCCAGCAAACCCATCACAGCTTTTTCGATATCCTCGATGCTCAGGCCAAAGGCGTCCATCAGACTCTCCGGGTCGGGGGCGGTGCACGCAAAACAATCCCGGATGCCGATCCGGCGCATGCGAGTTGGAAGCGCTTCGCTTAACAATTCGGCCACCGCCCCACCCAGACCGCCGAGAATCGAATGTTCTTCGGCTGTGAGGATGCCCCTGGTTTCCTCGGCTGCCTGCAAAATGATTTCCCGATCCAACGGCTTGATGGAAGACAGGTTGATCACGCGCACATCGATTCCCTTACGCGCCAGACTCTCGGCCGCCAGCATAGAGCGCCCGGCCATCCCACCGCAGGCCAGAATCGTTATATCCTTGCCCGGACGCAATAACTCACCTTTGCCCGGCTTTACCGGCGCCGTTCCACGGTGCACCGGCAAAGTGGCGGCGCGGCTGATACGCAAATAAACAGGGCCGTCCATCTCGGCAATCAGCGGAACCCACGCCGCGGTTTCAGCCGCATCGGCCGGGACGATCACGGTCATATGCGGTAAAACTCGCATCATGGCAATGTCCAGAATGGCGTGGTGCGTGGGGCCATCCTTGTAGTCCGACAGCCCGGCGTAACTGGCCGCCAGTTTGACATTGGTCCTGGCGTAACAAAGGTTGGTGCGGATTTGTTCCATGGCGCGCAGAGAGATCAGCGCTGCAAAGCCGTTGGCGAAAGGGATAAACCCGCCCAGGGCCAGCCCCACGGCAACGTCAATCATTGCCGGCTCGGCAATACCGATGTTCAGAAACCGCTCCGGTATCTTCTTTGCAAACAAACTGCTCAAAGTAGAAGCCGAGGTATCCACATCCAGAACCATGACCCTGGGGTTTTTCTCACCATAGTCGGCCAATGCACGCCCGTAAGCCTCTCGTTGGGACAGTTCGCTCATTTTCAGCCCTCCCTTTCAATCTCTGCCAGCGCCAGCCGTAATTGCTCCGGGCTGGGGGCGTTGCCATGCCAGGCCGCTTGGTTTTCCATGAAAGACACCCCCTTCCCTTTGGTCGTATGGGCAATGATAACGGTGGGCTGGTGGTGAATTTCGGCTGCGGTATCCAGCGCTTCCAGAATCTGGCGCATATCGTGCCCATTGATTTCCAGCACGGCCCAGTTGAAAGCCTGCCATTTGGCCGCCAGCGGGTGAAGCGGCATAATGTCGTGCAGCATGCCGTCCAGCTGAACGTCGTTGTAATCCAGAATGACGGTTAAACGGGCCAGGCGGAACCGGGCTGCCAGCATGGCCCCTTCCCAGATGACCCCGGCCTGACATTCACCATCCCCGATCAACACGTACACCCGGCTGTTAATATGCTGTTTCAGGTTGGCATAGGCGATGCCCGCCCCAATCGCAACCCCGTGTCCGAGGATGCCCGAATTCATGTCCACACCCACTGTCTTGAGCCGGTCGGGATGTCCTTGCAAATGACAGTCCATCTCCCCCCAATGTCCCAGATCCTGATAAGGGAAAAAACCGCGCCGCGCCAGCGCAGAATAGAGCAAGGCAGAGGCGTGCCCTTTACTGAGGATAAAGCGATCCCGTTCCGCCCAGTCAGGGCAAGACACATCCAATTTAAGCTGGTGAAAATAAAGCGCCGTAACGATATCGGCCGCCGACAGACAGCCGCCGGGATGCCCCGCCTGGCGGCGGGCGATCATTTTCAAGCTGTCCGAACGCAACAGCCGGGCGGTTTCTTCCAACGACCAGATTAAACTTTCGGGATGGTAGCCCATTTTCGGTCTCCGCTGAAAATCAGGATGAAACAGCCGAACAGGATTGGCGCACGATCAAAGAAGTTTCCAGGTGATAGGTAACCGGCTTGGGTCTTTCGCCGGTCTGCCCGATGCGCTGCAACAACAAGTTGACGGCAAGCCGGGACATCTCATCGATGGCGATGTCCACCGTGCAAATGGGCGGGTTCCAGGCAGCCATCCATTCCGCATCGTCAAAAGCCACCACCGATAAATCCTGCGGAATGCAGATCGTTTTCTGCCCCAATACATACAACGCCCCCAGGGCAAGACGGTTACTGGTGGCGAATACGGCTGTTGGCCTTTGCGCCGCAGGCAGATCCAGCAATTCAAGCATGGCTGCTTCCCCATACGAGCGGTTGAACTGGCCGATTTTAAGCAGCTCGGGGCGTAAGGCTATACCCAGTTGCGCCAGGGCGTTCTGGTATCCGGTCAGGCGCTCTGCCCCGGTGGTCGTATCTAACGATCCGCTGATCATGGCAATTTTTTGATGCCCCAGGCCGTGTAGATAGTGGATGACCTGCTGCACGCCACGGACGTTGTCGGCCAGTACGGCATCCAGCAGGTTCTTTTCACGCTGCCGGTTGACTTCAATGATGGCCATTCCCTCTTCGACCAGCTTGCGCAGGTAAAACGAATTGCTCCCGCCGGATGGATGGGTGTATAAAACGCCGTCAACATTCTTTTGTTCGAGCAGCTTTAAATACGCCAGGTCTTTGTGCGCATCCTCTTCATGGACGCACAGCACCGTCTCGTAGCCGTTCTTCTCCAACTCGCCGAGCATTGATCTGGCCAGGGCAGTGTAAAAGACATTAGAAATATCGGGGATGATCACCCCGATCATCTGCGAGAACTTGCCCTTTAAACTCTGCGCCGTTCGATTGGGGGCGTAGCCCAATTCACGAATGGCGGCTTCGACTTTTTCAAGCGTTTCGGCGCTGTAATAGCCGCTCTTGTTGAGCACACGCGACACAGTGGCCTGTGAAAGGCCGGCCTTGCGCGCCACATCGACAATTGAAACCGCTCTGGTTTTTCGCAATGCGCCCTCCGTGGAAAATAGTGAAAGAACATGGAAACGTTTCCATATTATTTCATATCATACCACAAAAACACGATCTGTCAACTGAATTTTTTCGAGCGTTATGGATTAGTGCAGATGTCAATTACTTCCTCGCCGTGCCGGATGGCGAGCTGGAAGAAGTTGCCTGCCCGCTTGAACAATGCCAGCTGAGTCAGGACAACAGCGTCCGGCTGCCTTAACTCGCTCCCCCACGGTTTAAAAAGACTGGCCGTATCCCCCTCCGGCCAGCCTGGTGCATTCTACCCGGCGCCCATTAAAAGGGCGTATCGGACCCCACGTAGCAGGCGATGTGCTTATTCAGAAAGATGTCTTGAATGTGAAACATCTTCTCTTCTGGCGTGCTGGTCGTCTCGTGGAACAGGTAATCTTTGCCGAGTTGAGTCCACTTGGTATCGCCCAGGCGGTGGAATGGCAGGATATTCACCTCAAACAGGTCCAGACGCTGCATGAACGCCGCCACAGCCTCGACGTTTTCGTCCGCGTCGTTGAAATCCTCGATCACCGGGAAACGCAGCACCAACCGTCCCGGCCACTTGGAACTCACCAGCGCTTCAATATTGCGCAGGATCAACCCGTTATCGACCCCGGTTTTTTCGCGATGGCGCTGCGAATCCATATGCTTGACATCGATAAAAGCGAAATCGACCATGCCCATCAAATCCAGGAAACGGTCGGGCTGGATATGGGCGGTCGTTTCAACCGCCACATGGATACGCTCCTGCCGGCAGGTCTGCAACAGGGCCTTCATGAACTCGTACTGGAGCAGCGGCTCGCCCCCCGAGAAGCTTGCCCCACCCCGTGCGCCCCAATAATGGCGGTTGCGTTCAAACACATGCATCAGATCATCCACCGTCCGCCATTCGCCGCAGTAACGCAGCCCTTCAAAATAGCAAACGGATAAACACTCGTGGCCTTCGCAGCGGTTGCACAACGTGCGGTCGATGATCAACTGCTGCGCATCTTCCTCCTCATCCTTGTTTTGAAGGATGGCCTGGTGCGGGCAGGTATCCACGCAGCGCGTGCAGCCGTTTCTGCGGTTAACGCACTTGCCGTTGCGAAACATGACATCCTGGGTGGTGCGCATCCCCTCGGGATTGGAACACCACTCACAATGCAGCGGGCAGCCTTTCATAAATACCAACGTCCGGCAGCCAGGCCCATCATGTACTGAGTATCCCTGAACATCGAAAACGAGCCCTTTTAACTCTTTGTCCATCCTGTGTCCTCATACCTGGCAGATACCCGTGCAGGTGACCCGGACCCGAATGGGCCCAGATCACCTGTCTCACCGGTCTCAATAATTTTACTAAGCTTTGGCAGGCTCTACCACCGTCTCGCTGCTTTCCTGCGGCTCCTTGACGGCAAGCGGCAGGAAGATCGCCACAAGGGTGGAGAGGGTAAAGCCACCCAGCGCAAACCAGATGGACGGCACGTAGCTGCCGCCCGCGCCCAGGGCAGACCCGACGTACGTCCCTAACGCCGGCCCAATCCCCATGACCACGAGGGTCGCCAGGCCCCAAATCCGGCCAAGCGATTTACCGCCGTAGATGGAACCCGCATACCCGGCGCAGCCGCCCGGTTCAATCGCCCAGTAGATGGCAAACAGGATACAGGCCACCACGCCAATGCCGAAGGAGCCCGCCCCGCTCGCCAGCAGCAGCAGACAGGCCAGCACGCCCACTGCCGGAGCGAAGATCAACATGGTCTTGCGGGCCTTGGTCTCGTTGCCAAACTTCTGCACCAGGGCATCGGAGACCTTACCCATCAGCGGCATGGTGAAGATACCGGAAATACCGATGAAGATGTAGAGGTTCGTGGCGGTGGCAAGATCCATCTTGGCGTCCACCGTCCAATAACGGACAACCTGCGTCCAGACCAGGAACTCGCCGATCATGGCCGTCAGGAAGGCGGCAACGGTGCCCCAGATGGCAGTGGTTTTGAAGGCCGTCTTGGGCGTCCAGTGGGTTTCCTTCTTGGGCGCCGCTCCGGCGGTGGGAGCCAGACCAAACGGCTTGAGGCCGTAGGCATCCGGCGACTTCTTGGCGATGGCTGCCGCCAGCAGCAGCGCGCACAGCACGATCCCCGCCAGAATGCGCATGGCGAAGCGCCAGCTATCCGCACCAGCGCCAGGGCCGGTCAGAATGGGCTTTACGATCAGGCTGAGCAGTACCTGAGCCATGGGCGCGCCCATAAAGGCCAGACCCCACCAGGTGCCGTACGCCTTACCGACGAACCATTTGCGCACGGAGACCGTCGAGGAAACCCACAGCATACCGGTGCCAATCCCGGCAAACAGGCCGTAAGAGGCCAGGTAAAGCAGGGGCATCGAATCCGGCACCAGGCTGGTCAGGAAGAACCCCAGGGCGCAGAAGATGGCGCCGAGGAAGTAGACCGGGCGGGTGCCTTTTTTGTCGATGATCGCGCCGCTAAAGAAGGCGGTGATGGCATACACCGACATCATGATCGAATAGCCGGTGGAGGGCAGCGTCGCAGCCCACCCCGTGCTTTTGATGATCACCGGGTTGAGGATCGAAAAGCTCGAGCGAAAACCAAACAGGCAGAAAACAGCCAGCCAGGAGGCGGCGACCGTCAGATACCCCAGGCGTTTTGCATTCTTGTCGTCCATATACCTTATCCTTTATTCAGCCATAAGCGCTGCGCGGCCGGCGAACCAACCGCGCAGCGCTGAGGTCTCTGGCTAGGCGGGTTTGAACATTTCGCAGGTGACTGCGATCATTTCCGGGTAGGCCCAGGGGCCGCCTTCTTCAGCAGTGCAGGTGCCAATACCTTCCTGCTCACCGGCGACATAGTTCGCACAGAACTTGCATTTCGGCAGCTGAACGTACGCCGCACAGGCTTCAGAGTCGATCAGGACGATTTCCTGCGTCCGGCGGCAGATCCCTTTGGCAACATCCATGCTGCAAAAATTACGGCAGTCGCTGTGCTGGCAGAGTTTTACCATAACCTTCTCTTCAATCATATGAAGCTCCTATCGTATCCGTTCTTCGGTTTGAATTATCAGCGCACTAAACCTGCTCGTACTCGGTACGAGAGATCACCTCGTCCTGGATCGGCTTGCCCAGTTCCACCCAATACTGCGTGAAGCCGGCCACGCGCACCAGCAATTCGCGGTAATTCTCGGGACTTGCCTGCGCATCCTTCAGCACCTTCGAGTCCACCACGTTGTACTGGATGTGGAACGCGCCCTTGCGCATGTAGGCACGCGTCAGATCGACCAGCTTGCGGGAGCCTTCGATACCATGAATGGCGGTGGGGTGGATCTTGAGGTTCATCTGGCTGTTCTGCGAGCAGGAGTGATCCCAGCAGGTAGCGGAGTTGAACAGGGCGTAGGGGCCATTGCGATCCGTGCCGGGGTAGGCCGACATCGAGCCGTCGGCGTAAGTGGTGCCGGCCAGGCGTCCGTCCGCCGTCGCCAGGGTGATCGAACCCTGCACGCCGTGGGTCGAAACCGAAATCTGGCAGGCGTACATCTTCTTGCCGTACAGCGATTCGTAGTTGTGGCACATGCTGCAGAACCACTCTTCGTATTTGGCCAGCACCTCGTCCGCATACGGATCGTCGTTGCCGTACTTGGGGGCCATCAGGCAGTCGTGATGGATCTTGTCGTAAGCGTCGCCGCCTTCCTTCTTGACCTGGGCCATCAGCGAGAACGAGCCGACTTCCTTGGCGGTCTTGAAGCCGAAGTTGTCCTTGATCGCCGCGCACATCTCGTCCAGAGAGTACTTCTTATCGTCGTACACCAGCTTCTTGAGCGCCACCAGCGAGTTGACCATCGTGATCGTACCGCAGGATTCGATATTGTAGGTGGCGTTGAAGCGATAGCCCAGGTGGCCGATGTGCCGGCCGCGCTCCAGACCATCCGGCTTCAAGAAGGAATTGATGACCGACATGTTATTCTTGCGCCAGATGTCGTGCTGGATATTATTGGTCGTCGCCAGGCAGTCAACCGTCATCTCGTAGTACATCTTGAAGACCCGCACCAGTTCCTCAAAGGTCTCCAGGTTGCTGTTGTGCGGCGGGTAAAGCTGTTCGCCCAGGCGATAATCGTAACCGTTGAACAGTACGCATTCCAGAACCTTCGGGTTGGCGATGAAGTGCACACCCACCGAGGTCGGCTGGCCGGCGCCGCCCGGGATCCAGTACTGTTTGCCGTTCATTTCCAGCGGCTTCCAGACGCAGGGCGAAGTCTCGAGGCAGCCGCCGATGGACATGGCGCGGGCGTCCTCGACCGTCATCCCTTCCGGTCCGTACTGATTGAGCAGGAACTTCATACCGGTCTGGTTGTTCATAAAGGCCGGGTAGCCGGTGCCGGACTTCACCGTCTCGGCCGCTTCGAGCATGAACTCATCCGAAAGCTTGTCGTCGTACATGACCGAGAGGGTCGGCTGCGGGCTTTGCAGGCGGCGGCCAGCCTTCAGGATCAAGACTTCCAGGGCGTTGCCTTCCGGCTCGCCGTCGCGGTTCAAACCGCCCATGCTCAGGTTGTTGAAAGTGTTCGAGGAGAGCACGCCGCCCACCACACCGGTCGAGGCGAAAGCGTCGATACAGGTGAACTTCACCCGGTGGAGCTCGAGCAGTTCAATCACTTCTTCGTCGGTGATCGTGCCGGCCAATTTCTCCTGCTCGTACCAGGGGAAGAGCGCCTGACCCACACGACCGGGCGACATACCCGAAGCGGAGTCCTCGTTGAGCACCGCAAAATGGATCAGGCAGGTCATTTGCAGGGCCTGTTTGAAGGTCGACGGCCGCTTATGGGCGATGTGCTCCATCATCTCGGCGATGTCGGCGTATTCCTTCTTCTCCACCGCATCGGTAGTATAAGCCTCCAGGCGGCGGGCTTCCTTCGCATAATTCAAGAACCAGGCCTGGAAACCTTCGAGCATCAGGCGAACCGCTTCGTAGTAATACATGCGGTCGATGCCGGTGATGCCATCACCGCCGGCGCGCCCGGCCACTTCTGCCTTGCGCTCGACGCACATCTTGATCAGTTCGTCAAAACCGTAGGCCAGCGGATAATAGTAATTGATGACTTCGCGGCCCTGCGGGATGGTGTACCCGGAGTCGAACATGCAGATCACCGAGCGCATCATCTTCTCTTTGAGGTCGTACTCGGGGACCATCATCTCATAGATGTGGCCGACCTCTTCCACCGACTTGCCCTTCCAGGCATAAGCCAGTTTCACCAGCGCGGGGATTTCTTCTGCACGAATACCGAATTTGCCGGCAATCGATACGATGTTGCCAAAGCTCTTGGTTACATTACCGCCGCCCGCACCAAACTTCGCTTCGTCGCCGGCAGCAGAACCGCCGCGCGCCGCAGCAGCCTTGGCCAGGCCATCGCTGGCGGCCAGGAAGAAGGTGTTCGACAGGTTCGGCATGGGGAAGGAGCCGCGGTAGTAATACGTCTTGCCACCGATCAGCTTTTCATGCGGCCAGATCATGGGGGTCATGTGGCTGAACGCCGCTTTCAGGCTCTTTGCCCGGCGGATGATCGTGACGTCATTCTCCCACTTGGCCCATTCGCGCGTGTACCAGTAGGGAAATTCCACGTTCACCGAGGAAAACGAGTTGAGGTAGATGGACATCAATTTCTCAGCTCGTTCCGTGGGGCTGTTAAGCACTTCCCGGTTGGTTACGCCCTCATATTCCGGGCCATAATGGTTCTCAATCGGAATGCCTTTCTCCTTGAGAATATCGGCTAACCTTTTCTCTCTGCTTGGTGCTTCCAACGTCGCCATATTTGAATCTCCTTGAAAAATCATGCAGACCTTGTTCAAGCGTCAACTATCTACTCTTTTATACCGTCTGGCCACGCCCCAGACAATCCCGTATTCAGGTACACTTCGTTCGGTCGTTCGAGCCATTCGTAGAATGATACGAATGGCCGGGTGCGCATCCCCCGAATGGGGGATGCGCACCCTCCCCCATTCGGCCGAGAAAAACAAAACGAGGCGCATCTTACGGGCCGGCCCGTAAAATGCGCCTCGCGGCATGCGTCGACGAGAAAATCAGACCTGGATCAGCCCCTTTTGAATGGCCTTGGCCACCGCTTCCGTCCGGTCGCGCGCCTCGAGTTTAGCGAAAATATTGGCGACGTGGCTCTTCACCGTGTGCTCGCTGATTGCCAGTTCGCCGCCAATCTCCTTGTTCGAAGCGCCGCGCGCCAGCAGTTGCAGCACGGAGCGTTCTCGCGGGGTGATCGTGATCGCCGGCTGGTCAGCGTCAGACATACTGGTGAGGTGATCGAAAAGCATGCCGGTCAGTTCCGGTTGCAGGTGCGCCTTTCCCGAAGCGACCGAACGGATCACCGAAATCAGTTCGTCGCGAGAAACATCCTTTAATAAAAACGCTTTTGCCCCCGCTCGCAGCGCCTCAAACATTTCTTCGTCGTTGTCGTAAACGGTCAGGATAACGAATTTGGTTTCTGGCCGGTTTTTGCGAATCTCGCGAATTGCCTGGGCGCCGCCCATGACCGGCATACGCAGATCCATCAGAATCATGTCCGGCTTGAGCGCGGCAGCCTTGGCGACCGCTTCCTGTCCGTTCTCGGCCACCCCGACCAGTTCCAGGTCTGCCTCCCGGCTCAACATCCCGGCCAGCCCTTCGCGAATGATCTGCTGGTCATCGACGATCATGAAACGAATTGTTTTCAAATCAGCGCCTCCGATCCTGTATAATTCCATTATATCCTTCACCTACGGCTTACCACAATGACGATCAGTTCATTTCGCCCAGACGAAAGTATCGAAATCGGCCGCCAGGCGGCAGAGATTGCCGCCAACGCCCTGGAAGAATTGGGCAGCGAAATCATCCGGCAGAAAGCACAGGACATTGCCCGCCAGATTGATATCTATCTGAAACATCGCGCCTTTTCCTCCCCGGTCGATCTCAAGCGTGACGCCGAACTGGCTTCGATCGCCGTGGTCAAAATTGGGCAGTCCGGCTATTCGGCGCTGCACGACACGCACGCCATCAACCTATTCCACGTAGATCCGGCGGTCGTTGGCTCCGATCTACAAATCATCCACGCCGAATTTCCACAGTTCTGGGAAATCATCGCCGCCGGGTTGACGCATGAAGCGGGGGGATATTATGACTGGCCAGATGCAGACGGCCAGGTTCATCGCAAATACATGTACTGCGTGCCCATCTTCCCCGATCAAATTGCTCCGGTAGGGCTGGTGGTTGCCACCACGATCAACATCGATGAATTTCTACACCCTTCACGAGAAATCCGCAAGCGCATCATTACGCTGGCCGAACGCGTCGACGATTTTACGCGCATCGAGCAGCGGCGCAACAGCCAGTTGAGAGCCATCAACGAGTTCAGCCGGAAAATCAGTTCCTTCTTGAATATCCAGGAGCTGCTGCCCTACGTCGCCAAAACCATGCAAAAGACATTCCAAATCCAGAGCGTACGGGTTTACCTCGTGCAGGGCGAGCCCAGAGAAAACGTCCTGGCCGCCCAATCGGGAGAAATTCCCTGCCCCGAGGGGGCCGAAAACTCAGAAATTTTTAGCCTGGGTATCATCGAACAGGTGAGCAGCACCGGCAAACCGTATCTCTCCAATGAATTTCCATCCGCCCCATCGCGCCCCCCTCAAGCAAGGTCCTGCGAACCCATGCGCATGGCCGTTCCCATCAAGATCGGCAAGAACATCTTAGGGGTGTTGGATCTCGTCAATGCAAACGCCCGGCCTTTTGGCGACGTGGATCTCTTTACCATCTGGCCCCTGGCGGACCAGGTGGCGGTCGCGATTGAAAACGCGCGCCTGCATAACGAACTACGCGAAATGGCCGTCATCGAGGAACGCAACCGCATTGCCCGCGAAATCCACGACACCCTGGCGCAGGGTTTTGCCGGAATCTCGATGCAGGTCGAATCGGCAAAGATGGCGTTAAACGATCATGATCTGGAACAGGCCCAGGCCATTCTGGAGCGTATCCGCAGCCTGGCAAAGGATAAACTATCCGAGGCCCGTCGTTCCGTGCAATCGCTGCGCCCCAACATTACGATCCAGGGCAATCTGCAAACCCTGATCCAGGAAGAACTGGCGCACATCGCCCAGGATATGAACATCGAAGCCGCCCTGGATGTGGTGGGCGAAGAACAAATCGTTTCTCCGGCGGTCAAGATCACCTTGCTGCGCATTTGCCAGGAAGCGTTGAATAACATCAAAAAGCACGCCCACGCCAGCCAGATCAAGGTCGCCCTGACCTACAACAAAAACGCCGTGGCGTTGATCGTGCAGGACGACGGCATTGGTTTTAACCCACAAACCCCGACCTCGAACAGTTACGGCCTGACGTTTATGAATGAGCGCGCCCGGCTGGTGGGCGGCTCGGTCATCGTGAACAGTGAAGTGGGCGTCGGGACAAAAATCTACGTAAATATTCCGCTATAAACCTTTGAGCCAATACTCTTGACAATCCTGCTTTTCGGTTTACAATAAAATAGAACATTCATTCTATCGGAGAAAAAACACATGACCCTGCGATACCATTCCTGCGTCCTGTTTGTTAAGGATATTCAAATCTCGCGTCATTTCTATGAAACGCTGCTCGAGCAGAAAGTGATCACCGACTACGGGCTCAACATTGGCTTCGAGGGTGGGCTATCCCTCTGGCAAAACGACAGCGCCCTGCAGCACATCTTCGCCGCCGCCCCTCAGGAAGGAGAAGCCGCCCTGGGGCGCAAGAATCTGGAAGTGTACTTTGAAAGCGACGAACTCGAGGCCGTCTCGCAGCGCCTGAGCGCCGCCGGAACCCGCATCCTGCGCCCCATCACTGCCCATCCCTGGGGGCAGCTGGCCTTATACGTCTACGACCCCGACGGGCACATCGTCGAGATCGGCGAACCACTGCCAATTGCCGTGCGGCGCCTCCTGGATGAAGGGCTGAGCGTGCCCGAAATTGCCCGGCGCATGTACATGCCGGTTGAGGCCATCCAGGCCATGATCGCCGCCAACTGAGCCGTTTCCCATCCCCCTGGCTTCAGGCGCCCGCAAAACGGGCGCCTGAAATATTTAAGCAACGCTCTTGTCTTTGTGAACCACACAGGATATGATAAGAGCAGAGCGGCACAAGCGATCCTGCCTCATATTTTCGAGCGCGCACAGGGGCGTCCAGCGCACACACTATACAAATCATTGATGCCCATCCGGCATCATGCTACAAATAATATACAAACAGACAGGGAACCACTGAAACCCTGTCTGCACACCGGCATCAACAACAGGAGGAAGGGAGCAATGCGCAAAAAAATCATCGTCATCGGCAGCGGTTTTGGCGGGTTGGGCGCGGCCACCCGGCTGGCCGGGCGCGGCAACGACGTGGAAGTCTTTGAAAAACGCGACAAGCCCGGCGGACGCGGCTATCTATACGAAATCAACGGCTTCAAATTCGACGGCGGCCCCACTGTGATTACCGCCCCCTTCATGTTCGATGATATCTACACCGCCGTTGGCAAGAACCGGGCCGATTACTTTGAATTCCTCCCGGTCGATCCCTTCTACCGTATCTTCGACCACCAGAAGCGTGTTTTTAACTACAACAACGATCCCCAATTCATCCTTTCCGAAATCGAACGGATCAACCCCGCCGACAAGGCCGGCTACGAGCGTTTCATCGCCACCACCCGCCCCATCTTCGAGAAAGGCTTCATCGAACTGGCCGACACCCCCTTTCTGCATGTGAGTGACATGCTCAAGGTGGCGCCCGATTTGATCCGGTTGCAATCCTACAAAACGGTTTACCAGTACGTATCGCAATTCATCAAAGATGACTTCTTGCGCCAGATTTTCTCCTTTCACCCGCTGTTGGTGGGCGGCAACCCCTTCAATACCACCAGCATTTACACCATGATCCATTACCTCGAACGCGAGTGGGGCGTGTTTTATGCCCGCGGTGGCACGGGGGCGATCATCGATGGCCTGGTGCGTCTGCTGACCGAGTTGGGCGGCAAGATCCATTACAACACGGCGGTGAAAGAAATCCTGGTCGAGGGTCGCAAGGTAACCGGCGTTCGCCTGGAAGATGGCAGCATCCACCGCGCCGACGTCGTCGTCTCTAACGCCGACGTGGCTTTCACCTATCGCAATCTCATCCCGGCCCAGGCCCGGCGGGTCAACAGCGACCGGCGTTACGCCAACCTGCGTTACAGCATGTCGTTGTTCGTCATCTACTTCGGCACACGCCGGCTGTACCGCGACAGCGGTCTGGGGCATCACAACATCATCCTGAGCAGGCGCTACAAAGAACTGCTGGACGACATCTTCAAACGCAAAGTACTGGCCGACGACTTCTCGCTCTACCTGCACATGCCGACCCTGACCGACCCCGGCATGGCGCCCGAAGGCTGCGAGTCGTTCTACGTGCTTGCCCCGGTGCCGCACCTGGACGCCGGCGTCGACTGGACGCACATGGCCCGCCCCTATCGCGACCGCATCATGCAATTCCTGGAAGAAAACTACCTGCCCGACCTGCGCGCCAACATCGTCGCCGAACATTACATCGACCCGCTGCACTTCCAGAACACGCTCAACAGCTACAAAGGCGCCGCCTTCTCGGTGGAACCCATCCTCACCCAGTCGGCCTGGTTCCGCCCGCACAACCGCTCGGAAGACTTTGATAACCTGTACTTCGTCGGCGCCGGCACCCACCCCGGAGCGGGGCTGCCCGGCGTGCTCTCCTCCTCCATCATCGCCGAAAAGCTCATCGAAGGAGGATAAGTCTCCACCTCAAGGAGCGTACAGCTATGGCCGCCATTCCCCTTTGCGCCCCCTCCACATCTCCCGGCTGGAATCGCGACAGCGCCCTGAAAGCCACAGAAGCGATCATCCGGCTCCATTCCAGGACGTTTTACCTCGCCACCGGCCTGCTGCCCGGTGCACAGCGCAAGGCCATCCGGGCACTGTACGCTTTTTGCCGCGCCACCGACGATTTGGTCGACCGCCAGGACGCCCGACCGGCGGATATCGAAGCCTGGCGCGAGCGCGTCGCCCGGCCGCCCGAGGCGCAGGACAACCCGCTGCTGTATGCCTGGGCGTACACCCGCCAGCAATATCAGGTGGAACATCGCTACGAGCAGGAACTGATCAACGGCGTGCTCATGGACCTGTACCAGAAGACCTATCGCTCGTGGAGCGATCTGGAGCGGTACTGTTACCACGTCGCCTCGACCGTTGGGCTGCTGTCGATCCCAATCATCGGGCTGGCGCCCGGCGCCAGCTTCGAACACGCCGCCGCCTACGCCATCCGCCTGGGCCTGGCCTTGCAACTGACCAACATCCTGCGCGACGTGGGCGAAGACCTGGAACGCGGGCGCGTGTACCTGCCACTGGAAGACCTGCGGCGTTTCGACCTGACCCTGGAGGACCTCTTCAACCGGGTGTATGACGCCCGTTTTGTGGCGCTGATGCGCTTCGAAATCGAGCGAGCGCGGCAGCTTTACCGCGAGGCGCTGCCGGGTATCGCCCTGCTCAACCCCAGCGCCCGCCCGGCGGTGGGGGCCGCGGCCCTGCTCTACCGCGCCATCCTGGATGAAATCGAGGCCATTCACTATCGCGTCTACGAACAGCGCGCCTACACCACTGCGCTGCGCAAGTTGAGCATGCTGCCCGGCATCCTCTACACCATCGCCCGCCTGTCCCCTCCGGCCTGAACGCCCGCACAAAAAAAGCACGGAGGCTGCCAGCAAACCGGCAGCCTCCGCCTGTCCTGAAGAAAATAGCGATTATTGTTTGGGCAGTTCGATGGTATCGATCTGCCACAGACCGTTATTTTGCACCAGGCCAAAGATGCGCATGGCATCCGCGCCGCCGGCGCGCAGCGAAACGATCAGCGCCGCACCGGATGCATTCCCACTGGCCGAGGCCGATTCGATCACAAAGCCTTCCACCGGGCCGTTGAGTTGCAGCAGATCACCGACCGACCCACCGGCAGGAATTTTTGCAATCAAATTCGGGGTGAGGAAAATCGCCATCTGGTCAGGAGCCTGCTGGTAAGCAGCCAGGAACATCTGCACCACCCCCTCGGGTGTGGTCGGATATTCGATCGGTGCATCCGCAGTCTCCACCAGTTGGATCTTCCACTGCTCGCCCTCGGTGACCAGCACAAAGCGCCGCACAGTTGAGGTGGCGCCCACCAGGGTAGCCTGGACGATGGCCTGCTTGCCGTCCGGCGAGAAGGTCACGGCGGACAGTTCAAAAGAGTTAAACGGCGCCTGCAGCGCCAGAATGGCCGAGACCGGCGTCCCGGCGGAGACGCGCCCCTTGAGCGCCTGGGTAAAATATTCCTGCGCCTGGGCATTGTTGGCGTCGGCCTGCAACAGCGTCAGGCAGGCGCTCAACACTTTTTTGACATCTTCAGACGGGTTCGGCATCCCCGCCGCCGGCGTAGACACATCGGCGGGCGGCGGCGGCGGGGTGGGCGCCGCCGCCTGCGCCTGGGTGGACTTGGTTTGTGTAGCAGGCTTGGCCGGTTTGGGTAAACAGGCAGTCAAAACAAACGTCAGGAGGAGCAAAACGATCAGGAAACGCTTTTTCATCAAACAATCCTCTCTCAGATTCGCCACACTGCGACACACCAAACCAGAAGGAATGGTCAAAAACCAGATCCTCCACAAAGCTACCAGGTTACAGTGTGCGCTGCTGTGAGAAACCGAACATCCGAGAGCGCCCGCCGCCCCGCCAGGAACGGCGGGCGCTCCATCCATAAGACTTAGTTGTTGTAGAACCAGTTGTAAGCGTAGTAATAACCCGTCTGGCTATCCATGCGGACGGCGATCTGGTAACTACCCTTCAAGGCATCCGGGATTGGATAGGTCAACGTCATGGCACCACCCGCGCCCGTGTTGGTGGTGCCCACCACGATCCCGTTGATCCCCAACGTGCCATAGGGGCCCATGCGCACGGTGAAGGTCTGGTTGGGGGGCAGGTTGTTGGTCAGAATGGTCACCTGCGAATCGCGCACCACCGAGGTGATGCTGAAGGTAGGAATACCATAGTAACCGCCGCTCCACCCCGAACCGGTGGTGTTGTTGTAGAACCAGTTGTAGGCATAGTAGCCGCCAGGGGTGTCCATACGGATGGCAACCTGGTAGCTGCCCTTGAGCTGGTCGGGGATGTTATAGGTCAACTGCTGCGCCCCCCCCGTGCCGGAATTGAAGGTACCCACCACGATGCCGCCGATGCCCAGTGAGCCGTAGGCGCCCATGCGCACGGTGAAGGTCTGGTTGGGGGGCAGATTGGAGGTCTGCACGGTGACGGACTGGTCGCGGGCAACCGACAGGACGCTGAAGGTCGGGATGCCGTAGTAGTAGCCGCCGCCATCCCACCCAGGGTTGGCCGTGTTGTTGTAGAACCAGTTGTAGGCGTAGTACCCGCCCCAGTTGCCATCCATGCGGATGGCGATGCGATAGCGGCCGTACAGCGCCGGCGGAACGTTGAAGGTCGCCTGGAACATGCCGCCCGCTCCGGAGTTAATCGTCGCCACGACGATACCGCCGATCCCCAGCGTACCGTATTCACCCATGCGCACGGTGAAGGTCTGGTTGGCCGGGAAGTTGTAGGTCTGCACGGTCACGGTGCTGTCCGTCGCCACCGACAAGACGCTAAAGGTGGGGAAGTTGGCATAGTACCACGGCCACCAGGTGTTGGGGTACGGATACGGAGCGTAAGTAGGCACCGGCGTCGGCGAGATGCCGCCGCCGACCGCCACGGTGGCGCCGGCGGCGCTGCCGGCGGCGTAATACGAGGTGCCCTGATAGAAGGCGCCCGTCTCACGCGGGGCGGCGCTGTTAAAGCTGATCGGCGTCCCGGACGTGTTGGCCAGGCCCTGGAAGGTCACCGTCGCCAGCGTGAAGGCGCCGGTGGGGGCGGTGGCCGGCGGCAGAGCTCCGGCGCCAAAGTCTACCGTACCGTTGGTGTTGTTGTAGGTGTTCTGCAGAACGGTTCCCAGGCTGCCTCCCGGCGTGATGGAAAGGACCCTGAGCAGCGCCGGGTTGAAGTTCAGGCTGGCCTGAACCGTATCCACCGGCTGCGTGCCGGCCGCCACCTGGATGCTCATGATGAACTGCTCGTTCAACGCCACCGAGCGCGAGGCCGGGGTGAGCGAGATCGACACCGCACCAGAACCGGTGGAAGCGACCGCCGTTGGGGCGGGCGTGGCCGTGCCGGTGGTCGACGACCCGGAGCCATCCGACACCACCGTGGTGTAGGTCAGCGCCCCGGCGTTGATCACCGAGTTGCCCTGGTAGAAGGCATCCGAAGCGCGCGGCGCCACGTTGTGGAAGGTAACGGTGGTGCCCGACGACCCGCCAACTGCACGGAAGGTGATCTGGCACAGCGTGAACGTCCCGCTGGGCGCCAGCGCCGGCGGCAACGCCCCGGCGCTGAAGTCGATCGTGCCGCTGGCGTTATCGTAGGTGTTCTGCAGGGGCGTCGGCAGGCTGCCGCCCGGGGCAATCGACACGACATTCAAATAGGTCGGGTCGAAGTCCAGGCTGGCCTGAACCGTATCGACAACCTGCGAGCCTGCCATCACCTGGACGGAAACGGTAAATTCACTACCCGCCGTGGTCGAAACCGCAGCAGGCGTGATCGCCATCCCGACCGCACCGGCAGCCGCCGGGGCTGCCATGACCTGAGGGGCGGGCGCTGCCCCCATCCAGATCATAGCAACGGTGAGGAACAGGACAAGCGCTTTCAGTGTAAACTTCCTGACTTTCATGTTTTGTCCTCCTTGAAACGAGCTATTGAGATTGCAAGGTAACTGTGCCATTCAGCGCACCATTGGTAGCCAGAACGGGGAGACCCTGATAGAACACAGCAGACTGACGCGGCATGGCAAATTGAAACACCAGGAAAGTAGCGGGAGTCGTCGTCAGGGCCTTGAACTTAACTTGAGCGAGATCGAACGTACCCTTGGCGGGTTGTGCGGGCGGCAAAGCCCCCGCACTGTAATCGAGCGTACCCGTCTTATCGTCAAACGTGTTTTGCAGCAGGGTCGGCAAGGTCTTGCCTGGGATGATCTCCACCACCGACAGAAAAGCAGGATCGTAGTTGAAACTGGCCTGGGCTGTATCCACCAATTGTTCACCAGCCTGAACACGAATGGTAAGGATAAACTCCTGGCCGGCCACGGCCTGATAGGTCTGCGGTTCAAACGACATGTTCACCACACCGGGCGCAAAGGTCGGGCCCGGCGCAGGCAGCGTCTTGGTAGGATCGACGCCCTGGGTGATCACCAGGGGGCCAGTTGTGGCGGGCGTGGCAGCCGAAGGCGCCGACGCACAACCCGCCAGCATGGCTCCGAGAACCAGGAAGATCAACCCTGCGGTGATACCCCTGGAATACAAGTTCATGGTTGCCCAGCCTTCCCGTAATTGGTCGCCAGCAAGGAGAAATCGGCCCCGGTCACACAGTTGTCACCGTTGAAATCGGAGCGGGAGTCGAAGCCGCCAGCGCCCAGGCATTTGTTGTACGAGGCGACCAGCATGGAGAAGTCGGCGCCACCCACGGTGTTATCGTTGTTGGCGTCGCCTTCCAGCAGAGTGCCAAAAGTTACGGTATTGGCATCGTTGGTCAGCGTATAACCCAGCAGACGGTTACGCAGCGTATGGATGCCCTTGATGCGGATGTCATACTTACCCGGCGTAATGCCGTTGAGGATGAACCGACCGTTGAGATCGGTGGGAACATTATTGAAAGTATAGGCCGGCGAGGATTGACCGGTCAGGGTCAGCGTCACGGTCAGGGTGGTGATCCAACCGCTGTTCGGCGCCGGTGCGCGTCCCTGCAAGGTCACACTGCCGTTGATCGTGGCGGGGGTGCCGCTGCTCGAACTGATGTAGTTGACCGTGATGGTGTGGGTGGTCACCGCCGGGATGGTCACCGCGTTGCTGCTGGCGGTGGTGGCGTTGTTGTTCGTACCGGACCAACCGCCCACCTTCCAGCCCGAGGCGGGGTTTGCGGTGGCGGTGATCGTATCGCCGACCTTGTACTTACCCGCCGCACAGCCGCCCGAGCCGCCCGAGAGGGTTGGGGCGCTGCCCGAACCGGTGTAGTTGGTGACAACCGAGACGCACTTGAGCGTATAGTTGACCAACACGTTGACGTGATTGGATGGCATGGTCAGGATGTTGGTGGCGGTCTTGGCGCCGTCATCATCGGTATTGCTCCAACCGGAGACAACCCAGTTCGAGTCGGCCGGGGTGGCGCCGGAGAAATTCACCGTGTCGCCATACTGGAATTCAGTGGAACCGCATTCGCCGCTGGGGGCCGTGGTAGGCGGGCCAATCACGGGGTCCGTACCCTGTCCGGTGTGACCAACGGTTACCTTGTAACAGGCCCGTTTGTAGTTCGCCTGGACACGCCATTCGTACGGAGCCGCAACAGACGGCACCACAACCGAAACGACCGAATTGGCAGGCACCGAAAGATCGATGCCGGCGGTAAGATCCACCCACTTATCCACCACCCGGCCGACATCCGGACGGGCCGAAAGGGTGACGGTCTCACCCGCATAGAAATAACCAGCCGAGCAGCCGGTTGAGTTGGTCGGCGAAGAAACCACCGGGTCCTGACCGTCGCCCAGGTGTGAAAGGATCAGATGCTGGCAGATGCGCTGCGTCTTGAAACGCCAGACCGCCGTATTGGCGTTGGTCAGGGTGGGCAGCGTCGTATCGCGCGCCACCACCTTCCAGAAGTAATCGGTGTTCTTGAACACACCTACCAGGGCGCTCTTGATACCGGCGGTCGAGATGGTCGGCACAGCCGGCATGGGATCGAGCGTGCTCCACACGTACACATCGTAGTTAACCGGCGGGCCATCGGGATCGTCGCCACCCTGCCAGCTCAACAGCACACGATCGAGCGAATCCAGCTTGACGTCGATGGCGTTGTTGGTCGGGGTGGGGTTGGTTGGATCGGTCGGGCGGCGATTATAGGCGTAGCGGATGAAGACCTTGGAAATCTCGGTCGTGTCCGCCGCGTCGAAGAACAAATCGAAGCGCAGCTGGCGCGCCTCATTGATGTACTGGGTGATGACCGGCGTCGTCAGGGTGACGATGTGTTCGCCAATCGTGGTGGTGGGCGCATCCGGGAACCCGTAGGTATCCAGGGCGGCAGTGGTCCAGTTCTGGACACGCATATCGGGGCCTGACCCCGTCTTTTCATAACCAAAAAAGCCGATCTGAATGGAAGTATAGGCCTCCTTAGGCTCTGGCAGGGTAAATACGTAGCGCACGTACCCGGAATCGGTCGGTTGTTTGGTGAAAACCAGGCCGCCAACCGGGTACATACTGCTGGAACTGGCGGTGGTGTAAAGCTCCAGATACTGGTTCGCCAGCTTTTCGGCGGTTTCGGTAACTGCGGTCAGCGGCGCGGCCGAACCCGCCGCGTACGCTGGCATAGTCGGCACCGCCGCGCCGACCAACAGCACGAACAAAAGAATCAGATTCACCTTTTTCATGGAATTCCTCCTGAATTTGGCGAAGGTGTTCGCAAGACAGAACACTCCTCGGGATATAACACAGCATAGCAAGAATTGTGCCATTCGTTCATCTTTATCTACCTACACAAATCTTAAAAACATTCGGAGTATTCAAAACGATTATATACTATTTTTACTTTTACCCTCCGTTACATGGACTTTACCGGTGTTAATCTGTTCATTGAGGAAGACGAACAAACTCTCCATGTCAGCAAAATAAAGCGGCTGCCCGGCGGCGGTACTTTGCAGAGAGAACCGCCAGGGCGCTTCTTCATGGTCACGCCACACGCGTAACAGATAAGAAGCATAATTCGGGTCTTTGCGAGATACAGTTTTGCGGGCCAACGTCTCACCCTCATCCGGAAAAAATTTAACAGGCATCTACATATATTCATAACAAAAGGTGGTTTCAAAAACGTTTCATCTTTGAAACGATGGTATATAATCAAAGCTATGCAGGGTTTGAGCATCCACCTATTCGATACGCTCCACGTCACACTGGACGGCAAACCCATATCGCACTTTGAAACCGACAAGGTGCGGGCAATGCTGGTTTATCTGGCCATGGAGCATGAACATCCCCACCGCCGTGAAACGATCGCCGGCCTGTTATGGCCAGACTTTCCCGACCTGGTGGCCTTGCGCAACGTGCGCCTGAGCTTCTTCCGCCTGCGCAAGGCATTGGAAGACGATCAGAACGAGCAAATCTCCCGCCTGTTTCAGGCCAGCCGCCAGACGCTCGCCTTTCACCCCAGCGCGCCGCTGTGGGTCGATGCGGTCGAGTTTGAAACGTTGCTGGCCGCCTGCGACAACCACGCCCACCAGGACATCGAAACCTGCCCCGAATGCATCCAGCGCATCGAAAAGGCTGTGGCGCTCTACCGGGGCGATTTTCTCAGCGGGTTCAACGTCAAAGAAGCCATCGGCTTTGAAGAGTGGCTGGTGCTCAAGCGCGAACACCTGCGCCACCTGGCGGTGACGGCCCTCGACCGCCTGACCACCCACCACCTGCTCCAGGCCGAAACCACACCCAACACCCCCGAACAGCGCAGCGCCCTGGAAAACGCACAGATCTGCGCCCGCCGCCTGCTGGAACTGGAACCCTGGCGCGAGAGCGTCCATCGCCAGTTAATGCTGGCCCTGGAACGCAGCGGGCAGCCTCAGGCCGCCCTGGTGCAATATCAGGTCTGTCGTAACCTGCTGCAAAGCGAACTGGGCATCGAGCCCGACGAGGTCACCACCGCCCTGTACGAACAGATCCGCGCCCGCCAGAGCAGCGGCGAGCCCGGCGCCGTTCAACGCAAAGCGCCGCAATGCCACAACCTGCCGCCGCAGTTTACGCTCTTCTTTGGACGCGACGCCGAACTTTCTCGCCTGGGCAAACTGATGCTCTCCTATCGCTGGATCACCCTGGTCGGCGAAGGCGGCATTGGCAAGACCCGCCTGGCGCTGGCAGCCGCCGAGCGGCTGGTCGGCAATTATCCCGGCGGCGCCTGGTTCGTCCCCCTCACCGGCCTCGGTTTCGAAGATAATCGCAAACAGAACCGTGACTTCTTGAGCAGCGCCATTGCTTCGGCCATGAACCTCCGCCTCAACGAAGAGGAAGACGGCCTGCGACAACTGGGCGAACTGCTGCCGCCGCAGAAAATCCTGCTCCTGCTGGACGGGTTCGAACACCTGGTCACCTGCGCCGACTATTTGCTGGATCTGCTCGGCCAAGCGCCGCAGTTATCCATCCTGGTGACTTCGCGCCACGTGCTCAATTTTCAAGCGGGCTACGTCATGCGGGTGGAAGGCCTGCCGACGCCGGAAAACACCAGCGATCCTGAGGCGCTCTTTTACAGCAGTGTGCGATTGTTTGCCGAGCGCGCCGCGCGCGGCACGGGCGAATTCGAAGTCAACGAGAGCAATCTGACCGACATCATTCGCATCTGTCAGGTGCTAGACGGTCTGCCGCTGGCCATCGAACTGGCCGCCACGTTGACGAACGAAATGCCGCTCCAACAGATCGCCGAGCAAATCCACAAAGACCTGGATTTCCTCACCACTTCGCTCCAGGACATCCCCAGCCGCCATCGCGACATGCGCACCGTTTTCGAGAGTTCCTGGGATCTGTTGACCCCCAAAGAACAGCTGGCATTGGCCCGTTGCAGCGTATTCCCGGGCAGCTTCGGTTTGGAAGCCGCCCTGGCGATCACCGGCGCCAGCCCAGCCGACATCAAAGCGCTGGTAGACAAATCACTGGTACACCGGCCCTCGCCAGGGCGTTATCAGCTTCACGAGTTATTACGGCAGTTCGCCGCTGAAAAGTTAACCAAAATCGACGAATTTTAGTATGTGCTGTTGTTAAAGAACCAGTTGTAGGCGTAGAAGTAGCTGTTGGCGCTGTCCATACGAATGGCAATCTGGTAACTGCCGCGCAACGCTTCCGGTACGGTATAGGTTGCAAAGAACGTACCACCTGCGCCCGAATCGGTCGTCGCCACCACGATTCCGCCTACGCCCAGGGTGCCGTAAGCGCCCATGCGCACGGTAAAGCTCTGCCCCGGCGGGAAGTTGACGCCCTGGATGGTCACCTGATTGTCGCGCAGCACCGACACGATCCAGATGGTCGGGATACCGGAATACCCCGGGATATACGGCACCGGCGGGGTGTAGACCGGCGGAACGTAACCGCTGGCATAGTTATAGAACCAGTTGTAAGCGTAGTACGAACCATCGGTCGTCTCCAGGCGCACGGCGATCTGCCCGCTGCCCCGCAGCGCCTGTGGAATGGCGAGCGTGACCTGGAAGGTGCCGGAAGAACCCGAATTAAACGTGGCCACCGGCGTGCCATTCACCCCCTGCGTGGCGTAAGGGCCCATCCGGGCGATGAAGTTCTGGTTGGTGGGGAAGTTGCTGGTCTGAATGGTGACCGAGTTGTCCTGCACCACATTGGTGATCGAAAAAGTCGGCAGGCTGCCGCTGGGCGGCGGGTAGGTGCCCGGATAACCGGGGGATCCTGGGTAGCCCGGATACGACCCCGGATAAGGATAGCCCGGATAGCTGGGATAGCCCGGATAGCTGCCGACCGTGCTGTTGTAGAACCAGTTGTAAGCAAAATGGGCCGAGTTGTTGCTATCCATGCGGATGGCGACCTGGTAAGCGCCGCGCAGCTGCACGGGGATCGAATACGTGGCCTGGAAGCTGCCGCCGGCGCCGCTGTGGGTCACCCCCACCGCAATGCCGTTCAACGCCAGCGTGCCGAACTGTCCCATGCGCACGGTAAAGGTACGGTCGGCGGGGAAGTTGCTGGTCTGAATGGTGACCGTATTGTCCGGCGAGACGCTGACGATATTGAAGGTCGGCACCGGGCTGGGGCCGGGCATCATATACTCGGTGCTGTTGTAGAACCAGGTGGCGGCGTAATGGCCCGAAGTGCTGTCCATGCGCAGGGCAATCTGGTAGCTGCCTTTGAGCGCGGGCGGAATGGGATAAGTGGCCTCGAAATCGCCGCCGCCCGCCGAGTTGGTGGTGGCGACCACAATCCCACTCAATGCCTGGGTGCCATACGGCCCCATGCGCACGGTGAAATTCTCGTGGGCCGGGAAGTTGTGGGCGCGAATGGTGACGTAGTTATCCGTCTGGACGGCAAACACCTTGATCGACAGAGCCGTGGCGCCTGCCTGTACCGGGCCGCTGGCCGGCAGTAGCAGGGCGGCCAGCAGGAACAAAACCATTAACCCTCTGCCCAGGCGTCTGAAAAAGGTTAAGAAGTGAGTTGAAGAGCCGGCGTACATCGGAACCTCCTGATTACACGCACAAGAGAATGGTTAAATGTAGTATAGCGTGAAAACGAAAAGCGCACATCAAAAAAGAGGTTTTGATCGTCTGGGGCGTGCGTCACCGTCCTTTCAGGGGGCCGGAAGGGTCTCCGTAGGCGTTTCGGTAGGGGTCTCGGTGGGCGTCTCGCTCGGCGTCGGCGTAGACGTGGCAGTGGGGGTGGACGTTTGTGAAGGCGTGGCGGTGCTGGTGGCCGAACCGGTCGCCGTGGGGGTGGCAGACTGGGTCGGCGTGAGCGACTGAGTGGGGGTCAGGGAAACGGTCGGCGTACGGGTGGGGGTAACCTTGTAAATCACCGGCGCCAGCCAGAAGGCGCGGTCATCGCTGCTGTTGCCGCGGTTGTAAACCGTCAGGCCAATCTGCACCGACCGCCCGGCCAGCCCGGATAGATCCACCCACACCGGGTGGAAGGCGTTGTCCGAAACCTCGCTCCAACGTCCCAACGGGTACAACGGCCCGTTGTCGACCGAATAGTTCAACTCGAAATCCACCTTGCATTTCGGGCTCTTATCCAGGCAGCCGATGATCGCCGAAAAACGATCGCCGGCGCCGATCGGGATGGTGGGATAACGCCCGGTGATGCTGTCGTCCTTGCCGCCGCTGGGCATGGTGATCAGGGCCGGCTCATTTTCCTGATAGCCGCCTTCCAGTTTGGGCGCCTCCAGACGATTGATCGAACCGTTGAGCAGGTCGGCAGACGGGCTGGGACAGGCCAGCCGTCCGGCGCGGGTGCTGCGCCATTCGGCCACGCAATAATAATCCGCCAGCTTGAAACGTTCGCCCGGTTTGCGCAGCGTATCGGAACGCACGTGGACGCTGACGAACAACGGGGCGTTGGTCTGCCCCAGGCCAAACAGCGCCCCCTGGGCGTTGCGCAGAATCCAGTTGGCCGAATGTGTGCCTTTGGCCTGCGGGGCGACGAGATCCACGCTCACATCCAGCGCCTGGCCGGGCAAGACGTTGACCCCCAGAGATTTGGCGCGCGGGCCAGACATCAGGTTGCCGCTGTAAAACACCAGGTTGTAATCCGCCGTCCAGGTGCAGCTGCCCACGTTCATGATCCGCCAGATGCGGGTAAAGCTCTCGCCGGGGTAAAGCTGGGTGCCCGGCGGGGTGGTGATATCCTGGACGAAAGCCGCCTGGTCGCACGCCGGCTGCGGCGCGACGGTGGGAAGGGGCGCGGCGCTGGGGTAGAGGGTCACCACCGCCGGCCAGGCGGTCGGCGTCGGCTGGAGCGGCAGGGTGGGTGCGCCCGGCGCAACAGGAGACGGGGTAACCTGCGCGTGGCGGGTAATCTCGGCCACCAGGGTGTTATACATCGCCTCAGTCTGGCGCGCCTGCTGGGTGGCGGCCACGGCCGTCGCCACCAGGCGCGGGTCAGCGCTGCCGGGCAGGCAGGCCGCCAGCCCAACGACCAGCAAAAGGACGCATAACAACAAAACGGGAGTGCGCTTCATTTATTCACCTCGCGAGCGAACAGTTTCCGCTTTAAGACGCTCGACCCCGATCAATGGTTCCGGTAACACAAAGCGTTACAAGAAGCATACCACCTTTATAGCAATTATTGAAGTCCGCCCGTTCTCGCCCGCTTTGACGTATAATTAGCCGCCATGCAGATCACTCAAACGCAAGCCCGTCGTTTCTTGCTCGCCCATCAAGGGTTGTGGCCGCCCCGCCGCTTAAACGGCAAGGCCGGCATTCTCGAATACATCCGCCGCGTCGGCTGCATCCAGTTCGACCCGCTGGACATCGCCGGCCAAAACGCCGCCCTGGTGTTACAGGCGCGCCTGGCCGATTTTCGCCCCGAGATGCTCGAACAGCTGCTGTACGAAGACCGCCGCCTGTTGGACGGTTGGGACAAGAACATGTCGATCTACAGCCTGGAAGACTGGCCGTATTTCCGCCGGCGGCGCGAACAGGCGCGCAACAACCCCGGGCGCAGCCCCGAAGCGCTGCGCGCCGCGCTGCCGCACATCCGCCAGGCCATCCAGGAGCGCGGCCCGCTCTCCTCGCTCGACCTGGACTTCGACCAGACCATCGACTGGTACTGGGCGCCCACCCGCCTGAGCCGCGCCGCCCTGGAGAGCCTGTACTTCTGGGGCGAATTGATCATCCATCACAAGGTGCGCACGCGCAAGGTGTACGACCTTGCCCAGCGCCTCCTGCCCCCCGCCCTGCTGGACGCGCCCGAGCCCAACCCCGGCGAAGACGAGTATCACGACTGGTACGTCCTGCGCCGCATCGGCGGCATTGGCCTGTTGTGGAACAAGGCCGGCGACGCCTGGCTGGGCATGTCCGCAATCAAAAGCGCCGCCCGGCAGGCCGCCCTCGACCGTCTGCTGGCAAACGACCGCATCCGCCGGGTCGAGATCGAGGGCCTGCCCGTCCCCTTTTATTTTCGCAGCCAGGATGAGGCCGCGCTGCAGGCCGTCCTTGCAGACGGCTGCCAGCCGCCGCAGGCCAGCATCCTCGCCCCGCTGGACAACCTGCTGTGGGATCGCCGCCTGATCCGCCAGTTGTTCGCGTTCGAGTATCGCTGGGAGGTGTACAAACCGGCGGCGGAACGCGCTCACGGCTATTACGTCCTGCCCATCCTGTACGGCGAGCGCTTCGTCGCCCGCTTTGAACCCGGCCGCGACCGCAAGAACCGGGCGCTGCACATCAAACAATGGTGGTGGGAGCCCGGCGTCGAGCAGACGCCCGAACTGCTGGCGGCGTTAAACGCCTGCTTCGCCCATTTCGGCGCCTATCTGGGCGTCGAACAGCTCGTCCTTGACGCGCCCGTGCAACTGGACTGGCTCAACTGCCCGAATTTGCGCCAAAACGGTTGACTTTTTGTGAAACTGCTTTGTTTTTTTGTGGAATCTGTGGTAGAATACTTCTTGCCATAAGGTTGTGTGCAATTGTCGCCGGACCGCATCATGGAATGGCGGCAAGTTTTTTTCTGACCGGATAAGTCAGAAGTTTAGGAATACAGTAACAAGATTGGAGAAATTGAAAATGTCGGAACGTGTCGTCGGTACAGTCAAGTGGTTCAACAACAGCAAGGGCTATGGTTTCCTCGCCCAGCAAGATGGTCCGGATATCTTTGTCCACCACACCGCTATTCAGAGTGAAGGTTTCCGCACCCTGGAAGAAGGCCAGAAGGTCGAATTCACCATCGAGAAAGGCCCGAAGGGCTTGCAGGCTGCCAAAGTCGTCACCCTGTAAACAAACCCGAAAGCTACTACCCCCGCTTGCAAAAGCGGGGGTTTTTTGTTTGTGGGGCGATTAAACCCATACAGTGTTCCTGATACAGTTAGAAGCGCTTTGGGGGCTGCTGATATAATCGTAGAAGATACCA
>CAZHTS010000006.1:0-96060 GCA_964535315.1 uncultured Anaerolineaceae bacterium | reverse complement strand
TTCCCGGTTGAATAATTTTCTAATTTGGATTATAATAATTACGATTAGAATTATTGCGAGGTGCCGACATGTTCATCGACCGCCAGACCGAACTGGAACAACTCGACCGCCTGTACCGCTCACACCAGGCGGAACTGTTTGTGCTTTACGGCCGCCGCCGGGTGGGCAAGACCGAACTGCTGCGCGCCTTCTGCGCCGGCAAGCCGCACCTGTTCTTTATCGCCACCCTCAGCAGCGATAACGAACAACTGGCGACCTTCTCACAGCAGGTCTACGCCTGCAACCACGCCGGCGCCGCCCCCCAGGGCTTCACCTACCCCACCTGGGAGGCCGCCCTGCGCGCCCTGGCCGACCTGCCCACGCAGCCCCGCCCCATCGTGATCATCGACGAATTCACCTATCTGATCAGCGGCAACAAGGCCATCCCCTCCATCCTGCAAAAAGTGTGGGACGAAACCCTCAAAAACACCCGCCTGATGCTGGTGCTGTGCGGCTCATACATCGGCATGATGGAAAGCGAAGTCCTCGGATACCAGGCCCCGCTCTACGGGCGGCGCACCGCCAGCGCCCTGCTCCGCCCGCTGGACCTGCCGGCGGCGGCCCATTTCTTCCCCGGCTATGCCCCCGACGAGCAGTTCCTCGCCTGGGCCGTGCTGGGCGGCATGCCCTACTACCTGCGCGCCTGCGACGAGCGCCAGGACCTGTTCAGCAACATCCGCCAGCAAATCCTGGATGCCCGCACCGGCACGCTTTTCAGCGAGCCGCGCCTGCTGTTGATGGAAGAACTGCGCGAACCGCGCAACTACTTCTCTATCCTGCGCGCCATCGCCCAGGGCCGCACCCGCCTGAACGAAATCACCCAGGCCTCGGGCGTGGGCGAGGTCAACGCCGTCTCGCGCTACCTCGACATCCTCCAGCAAATGCGCCTCGTCACCCGCCGCGTCCCGGCCAGCGAAAGCCAGCCCGAAAAAAGCAAAAAGGGCCTATACCAGATCGACGACCACTTTCTGCGCTTCTGGTTCCGCTACGTCCACCCCAACCAGTCTGCCCTCGATCTTGGCCTGGCGCAGGCCATCCTCGAGCAGCGCATCCGCCCCGACCTGGATCACTTTGCCGCCGCAGCCTTTGAAGAGGCGGCGCAGGCCTTTGTCGCCCGCCTGGCGCAGGCCGGCCGGCTGGATTTTCTGCCGGAGCGCATCGGCGGCTGGTGGGATCGCGCGGCCGAGATCGACGTCCTCGCCATCAGCCAGACCGAACGCGCCGCCCTGCTGGGCGAGTGTAAATGGTCGCTCAACCCCATCGGCGAGAACATCCTGGACGAACTCAAACAAAAAGCGATCGCCCTGCTGCACGACCGGCAGATACAGACGGTGCGCTACGCCCTGTTCGCCCGCTCCGCCTTCACCCCCGCCCTGTGCGAGCGGGCCCGCGCCGAAGGCGTCGAACTGTACACCACCCGCGATCTGCTTGACACCCCCGCCGCTTAAAACTTTGCGTCTTGGCCCCTTTGCGTTGACTTTTCAGGCCAGGTTAAACATCTCCCCGCATGGCGGCTTTGCCGCTATAATGACGCTGTAACCCTTCACGAGCCCGCCAATGTCATCCTTCAAACCCTCCTCCATTCCCACCGATCTGCGTACCTTCCTCGGCCTGCTCACCGCCGGCAGCCTGCTCTTCTACGCCCTCATCCTGCGCGCCGGCGGAATGGCAAACGGTGAACTGCTGGTGCTGGGGCTGATGTGGGTGCCCGGCCTGTCGGCCATCCTCACCGTCCTCATCCACCGCCGCGGCCTGGGCAGCCTGGGCTGGCGCCCCGGCCGGGCCGTCTACCTGTTGATCGCCTACTTCCTGCCCGTGCTCTACGCCCTGCCTCCCTATGGCCTGGTGTGGCTCAGCGGCCTGGGCGCTCTCGACCTCAGCCAGCTTTCTTCCCCCATCGACCTGCTGCTGCTCGCCAGCCTGGGCGTGCTCCTCTCGCTCGTCTCGGCCCTGGGAGAAGAGATCGGCTGGCGCGGCTACTTCATCGCCCGCCTGGCGCAGCTCATGCCCTACCGCCGCGCCGTGCTGCTTTCCGCCGCCGTGTGGATACTCTGGCACACCCCGCTCATCCTCTTCTCTGACTACCGCGCCGCCGGCACCCCCATCTGGTATTCGTGGTTGTGCTTCGCCGTCATGGTTACCGGCATCACCTTTGCCTTCAGCTGGCTGCGCCTGCGCTCCGGCAGCCTGTGGCCGGCCGCCCTGCTGCACGCCAGCCACAACCTGTTCATCCAGGGCATCTTCGACGTCGTTACCGGCAATACCGGCATCACCGCCTACCTGACCGGCGAATTCGGCCTCGGCCTGGCGCTCGTCGCCATCCCCATCGGTCTGTTCTTCGCCCGCCGGGATTTTTCCCCCGTTTTTCCGCAAAAAACCACATAATCACCCCCATTTCCCACTTGCAAGCCGGGCCAGATTCAGGGACAATTATTTCTGAGGATCCTGTTCCCTAACCCCGATTGCAGGCGGCCGGCCGGGTCCCAAGGAGCATACATGACCAGGATAACCTTCCCCACCCAGGGCGGCGTATCCGAAACGCTGCTCATCCCGCTCTACTGCCGGGCGTTGGAAAGCCAGCGTCCCGACGCGCTGCTGCGAGACGAAAAAGCAGCCGCCCTGGTCGCCCAGATCGATTACGACTTCTCGCGCATCAAACTGGCTGCCCACGACCACGTCACCATCGTCATGCGCCAGCGCGAGTTCGACCGCCGCGCCCGCGACTTCCTCACCCATAACAACAAAGCCGTCGTCGTACACATCGGCTGCGGCCTCGACACACGTTTCGAGCGCGTCGACGATGGCCGGGTGGAATGGTACGACCTCGACCTGCCCGAAGTCATCGACCTGCGCCGCCAGCTGATCAGCGTCCCCTCCGATCGCTGCCGCCCGCTGGCCTGCTCCATCTTCGACCCCGCCTGGATCGACGTACTGAGCATCCAACGCCAGCGCAAACAGCCCTTCCTCTTCCTGGCCGAAGGCGTCTTGCCCTACTTCACCCCCGAGCAGGTGCGCTCGTTCGTCCTCACCCTGCACGACCAGTTCCCCGGCTGCGAACTGATCTTCGACGCCCTGTCGCCCTTCACCGTGTGGGCCGACAACCTGCAGCTTACCTCCTCCAAAATTGGGGCGCGCATGCGGTGGAGCCTGAAACATACCCGCGAATTGGAAAAATGGGCCAGCAACATCCAACTCCTCGACGAGTGGTATTACCTCGACCGCCCCGAACCGCGCCTGCATTCCTTCCGCTGGCTGCGCTACTTCCCGCCCCTGGCCCACTCCGCCGGCATCTTCCACTACCGTCTCGGCTAGGCTTCGCTCCCCCCTCCCGGCCGCGCCTCCACCGGCGTCCTGTCCTCACGCCTGCTTTCAAATCCCCCCTCATCGGCTCTAATCCGTCCCCTCCGTCCAATCCGCGTCCCCAACCACCTCGCCATGCCCTGATCTCACCCCCCACAGGCACGCAAACGCCAGGGTGAAGAACACCGGCCCGATCAAAAAAATCATAGCGTAATTCCGCCCGGACAAATCGATCAACCAGCCGTTCAACACCGGCCCGCACACCGCCGCCAGCGTGGTGGCGACAAAATACACCCCGGTGGCAGTCCCCGCTGTTTGCCCGTCATTATGCGGCGCCAGATCCAGGATCATCGGGAAAACGTTGATATCGATCAACGCCCAGGCCAGCCCACCCAACGCCATCCACACCACCATCGCCCACACCCGCGGCGTAAAGAAGGCCGCCAGCAGCACCCCGGCAAACAACACCAGCCCGGCCAGCGCCACCCGCCGGCGCCCCAACCGGCCGGCCAGCAGCCCCGCCGGCAGCGCAAACAGGATAAAGGTGATATACGCCGCACTCAACACCAACCCGCTGTTGGCCTCCGACAACCCCAGGCGGCTGACCCCATACGAACTGAAAAAGGCCTCGATTGGGTGAAATCCGAGCATATAAAAGAACACCGCCGCCGTCAGGCGTGTCAGACTGCGCCGGCGCTCCGGGGGCAGCGCCGCCCGCCAGGCCCACAACCAGCGTCCTAACGGCGGAAATTCAGCCGCCGCCCCGCCCGGCTGCGGCCGGCCCAGCCGGACGGCGATCCAGCCGCAGGCCAGCAGCAGAATCAGCGCCGCCGCCCAAAATGGCAGCGGCCGGGAGACACCGTACAACAGGCTGCCCACCCCAAACGCCAGAATACCGCCCAGGCCGGCCATCAGGTTGAGAATGCCGTTGGCCTGCGAACGCCCCGCCGGCGGCGTCCAATCGGCCATCAGCGCAAAGAGCGGCGCCCGCCAGCCGGCCATGGCCGTTACCATCAACAGCACACACGCCAGAAACGGCGCAAACGCCCCGGCCTGGCTGAACAACGGAATGAGCGCCATACCCAGCGCCGCCGCCGGCATCCCCACCAGCAGGTACGGCACGCGCCGCCCCCAACGGCTGCGGGTGCGATCCGAAAGCGCCCCGGTCAGCGGTTGCAGCAGGAAGGCCGCCAGGTTGTCCAACGCCATGATCAAGCCGGTCTGCACCGCATTCAACCCAAAACCGCCCGCGCCGCCCTGCCCCCGCAGCGCGTCGAACTGCGCCGAACCGCTCTGCAAAAAGATAGGCAGGTAAGTGTTATACACCACCCACGCAAACTGCGCCGCAAACAACCCGGCGCCAATCCACACCACCGTCCACACCCGCACCGCCGAACGTTCCGTTTCGCCCAAAATGCACCTCACCTGGAAAGGGATACGGGCACGATGATAGCACATTATTTTCTGCTATCAGACCCATGCTACAATAGTAGAGTCTTGTGTGCCCGCCCCGCAGGGTAGGGCCACCGCAAACCGTGACCCGCCTGCATGCCCATCTCCCGACCCTCTTCCCGTGGAGAAGGGGTTGGGGTTGACCGCCACATTTAATTGCAGACCTCCCCATCCAAGGAGCAGCCATGAAAATCGCGCTCGTCTCACCCAAAGGGCCCCTCTACCGCCACCGCGGCGGCATCTTCAAGAAAAACCTGCGTTACGCCCCGCTGACCCTCACCACCCTGGCCGCCCTGGTGCCGGCCGAGTTGAACACCGAGGTGCAGATTTACGATGAGGGCGTCGAAGACATCGACCCCGCCCGCATCGACGCCGACCTGGTCGGCATTACCATCATCACCGGCAACGCCGTGCGCGCCTACGAACTGGCCGACGCCCTGCGCGCCCGCCGCCTGCCGGTCGTACTCGGCGGGCCGCACGTCACCCTCATCCCCGAGGACGCCCAACCCCACGCCGACGCCGTGGTCGTCGGTTACGCCGAAGATACCTGGCCCGAACTGCTGCGCGACTTCGCCGCCGGCCAGATGAAACCGCGCTACGACATGGCCCCCGACCTCAGCCTGGCCAACCGGCCCCTGCCACGTCGCGAGCTGATTAAAGAACACGGCTACCTGACCACCCAGGTTTTTGAGGCCACCCGCTCGTGCATCCACACCTGCGAATTCTGCGTCGCCCCGGTCGCCTGGGGCACGCGGCCCTATCTCAAACCGGTCGAAGACGTCGTCGCCGACATCCGCCAGCACTGGGGCCGGCGCATCATGTTCGTCGATCTCAACCTCATCTCCGATCGAGAATACGCCGCCCGCCTGTTCGAGGCCCTCATCCCGCTCAAGGTCGACTGGTTCGGCCTGACCACCACCCTGCTGGTCCACGACCGCCCGCTGCTGGAACTGGCCGCCCGCAGCGGCTGTTCGGGCCTGCTGATGGGCTTTGAGACCATCACCCCCGGCAACCTCAAACAGATGCGCAAAGGCTTCAACACCCCGGACGAATACCGCACCCTGGTGGCCGACCTCCACCGCCACGGCATCACCCTCATGGCCTGTTTCACCTTCGGGTTGGACAGCGACACCCCCGACGTCTTCCTGCAGACCGCCCGCTTCGCCGTTGAGGCCAGCATCGACCTGCCGCGCTACGCCATCGTCACCCCCTTCCCCAACACCAGCCTGTACAAACGCCTTGAAAGTGAGGGACGCATCCTCACCAAAAACTGGGAGCTGTACGACGCCCAACACGTCGTCTTCCAGCCCAAACAGATGAGCGTGGCTCAACTCTACGAAGGCCACGAGCAGGCCTGGAAATACACCTACTCGTTCGGCGCCATCGCCCGCCGTTTCCTCGGCTCGCGCATCCAGGTGCCGGTCTGGTGGGTAACCAACATGGGTTACCGCTTCTACGCCCACCACCTCAGCGACTTTTACAACTGCGACTGGATCACCGGCCTCACCCCCGAAAACTTCACCCAGACACCGCCGCGCCAGGTTACCCCATGAAATTGACCCTTATCCATCCCTGCATCGGGCGCCGCGCCGGCCAGCCCTACATCCGTTCCTGGCAGATGGAACCGCTGCCCTCCGCCACCCTGGCGGGCCTCACCCCGCCGGGGGTGGACGTCTCGTTTTACGACGACCGCATGCAAGCCATCCCCTACGACCGGCCCACCGACCTGGTCGCCATCAGCGTCGAGACCTACACCGCCCGCCGCGCCTACCAGATCGCCAGCGAATACCGCCGTCGCGGCGTGCCCGTGGTCATGGGCGGCTTTCACGCCACGCTCTGCCCCGAGGAAGTGTCGCGCTTCGCCGAAGCAGTCATCGTCGGCGAGGCCGAGGGGGTATGGGAACAGGTGTTGGCCGACGCCGGGCGCGGCGCTCTGCAAACCTACTACCGCGCCGCCGCTCCCGCCAACCTGGCGCTCACCCGACCCAACCGCGCCATCTACGCCCACAACCGCTACCTGCCCATCCGCCTGATCGAGGCCGGGCGCGGCTGCCAGTTCCACTGCGATTTCTGTTCCATCCAGACCTTCTTTCAGAGCACGCAGCGCTTCCGCCCCTACGAACACATCCTCGCCGAACTGGACGGGCTGCGCAGCAAGCCGCTGGTCTTTTTCGTCGACGACAACATCATCGCCCACCCCGCCCAGGCCAAAGATTTCCTGCGCCAGCTCGCCCCGCTGCACATCCGCTGGGTGAGCCAGGCCAGCATCAACGTCGCCTACGACGAAGAACTGCTGCAACTCATGCAGGCCAGCGGCTGCCAGGGCATCCTCATCGGCTTCGAATCGCTCAACCCCGCCAACCTGGCCCTGATGCAAAAAGACTTCAACCTGATGCACGGCGGCTACGGCCAGGCGCTCGCCAACCTGCGCCGTCACAACATCCGGCTCTACATCACCTTTCTCTTTGGTTACGATGCGGACACCCCCGCCAGTTTCGCCGAAACGGTGCGGTTTGCCCGCGACAGCGGCTTCTACATTGCGGCCTTCAACCACATCACCCCCTTTCCCGGCACGCCGCTCTACCGCCGCCTGGAAAGCGAAGGCCGCCTGCTGTACGACGCCTGGTGGCTCGACGAGCGCTACCGCTACAACCAGGTACCCTTCCGCCCGCTGCGCATGACGCCCGAGGCGGTGCAGCAGGGCTGCGTCGAGGCCCGCCGCCAGTTCTACACCTGGAGCAGCATCGCTCGCCGCGGCCGCGACCCGGTCAACCGTTCCGGTCTGCTGATGAGCCTGTCGTACTACTGGATCAACGCCCTCTTTCGTCACGAGGTTGCCATCCGCAACGATTACCCCCTCGGCGACGAAGCCTGGCGCGGCCAGCTTCTCCCCGTCCGCCAGCAGCCCGCCCCCTATCCCGGCTGATATGGCTGCCCTGGATATCTCTCTGGCCACCGCCGCCGACGAGGCCGAACTGCGCCGTATCCTGCGCCAGAACGCCCTGCCGGGGCGCATCGCCGTCACTTTTGAGCGCGAACCCAATTTCTTCATCGCCGCCGGCGTCGAAGGGCCGTTTCATCAGACCGTCCTGCTGCGCGACGGGCCCGGCGGGCAGATCGTCGGCATGGTGACCCGTTCGGTGCGCCGGGTGTATCTCAACGGCGCGCCCGCCCCGCTGGGCTATTACAGCCAGATGCGCCTCATCCCCGGCTACCGTCTCATCCCGCAGACGCTGAGCCGCGTCGCCGATTTGCTGCACGAGCTCGACGCCGACCGGCGCACCAGCCTGTACCTGGTCAGCATCATCGCCGACAACCGCCCCGCCCGCCGCCTGCTCACCGCCCGCCGGCCCGGCTTTCCTCACCTGTACGAATACACCCGCTACCACACCCTGGCCATCCATACCCGGCGCAGCCGCCCCATGCAGCCCCTGCCCACCGGGCTGCACATCGAGCGCGGCGGCCCGCAGCACACCGCCGCCATTCTCGCCTGCCTGGAGGAAAACGGCCGGCGCACTCAGTTCTCGCCGCAGTGGGACGCCGGGCAGCTCTTCACCCCCCACGCCACGCCCGGCCTGTTCCCCGAAGATTTCTGGCTGGCGTGGCGCGGCGACCACCTGGCAGGCTGCCTGGCGGTCTGGGATCAAACCGCCTTCAAACAAACCGTGGTGCGCGCCTACCACGGCTGGCTGGGGCGCGCCCGCCCGCTGATCAACCTGTTCTCGCGCCTGAGCGGCTATCCCGACCTGCCGCGCCCCAACACACCCTTTCCGTTTTGCTTCGTCAGCCACGTGGCCATCGATCACGACGACCCGCACGTCTTCCTCGCCCTGCTCCAGCGCGCCTACACCGTCGTGCTGGCGCGCAAATACAGCTACTTCATGCTCGGCCTGGACGAACGCCACCCGCTCCTACCCACGCTGAAAAAGCATTACCCGCACATCGATTACGTCAGCCAGTTATACCTCGCCCGCTGGGACGCCGGCGACCACTCGCCGCTGGACGAGATCGACGCCCGTCCCGCCGGGCTGGAAGCCAGCCTGTTATGAGCCTCACCCTATGAAAATTACCTTCATCCGCCCACGCATGTCGCCCCACCGGGCCGCCGACACCCTCGAACCGCTCGTCTTTGCCCTCCTCGCCGCCCTCACCCCGCCCGACGTGGAAATATCGTTTTACGACGACCGCATCGAAGCGCTGCCCTACGACCGGCCCACCGACCTGGTGGTGTTGACCGTCGAAACCTTTACCGCCCGCCGCGCCTACCACATCGCCGCCCGTTTCCGGCAGCGCCGCGTCCCGGTCGTCATGGGCGGCTATCACCCCACCCTGCTGCCCGACGAAGCCCGCCAGCACGCCGACGCCGTCGTCACCGGCGACGCCGAAAACATCTGGCCGATCATCCTGGAAGACGCCCGCGCCGGACGTTTGCAGCCCATCTATCACGCCCCCGCCCAATCGCAGCTGCCCTATCTGCTGCCCGACCGGCGCATCTTCCACGGCAAGCGCTACCTGCCCATCACCCTCGTCCAATACGGGCGCGGCTGCCGGTTCGCCTGCGATTTCTGCGCCATCCATGCCTTTTATGGCGCCCAACTTTCCCGCCGCCCGCTCGAGGCGGTCGTGGCCGAAATCGCCCAGGCCGGCCGCAAATACGTCCTGCTGGTGGACGATAACCTCTTCGTCGACGAGGCCCACGCCCTTGCCCTGTGCGAGGCCCTCGCTCCGCTCAAAGTGCATTGGGCCTGCCAGGTCAGCATCGACGTTTCCCGTAACGGTCGCCTGCTGGATCGCATGGCCCGCAGCGGCTGCTTCGCCGTCTTCATCGGCCTCGAGTCGCTCAACGCCGCCAACCTGCAACAGATGCGCAAAAACTGGAGCCTGCAATGCGGCGACTACGCCGCCGCGCTGCAAGAGTTCTACCGGCGCGGCCTGATGGTGTGCGCCTCGTTTGTCTTTGGTTACGACCACGACACCCCGGATGTCTTCGAGCGCACCCTGGACTTCGCCCTGCGTTCCAAACTGACCCTCGCCCAGTTCAACCCGCTCATCCCCATGCCCGCCACGCCGCTCTTCCAGCGCTTGCAGGCCGAAGGCCGCCTCATCCACCCGCACTGGTGGCTGGACGAGGAGTATCGCTACGGCCAGGCCTTCTTCCACCCCAGGAACATGAGCGCCGCAGAACTCAGCGCCGCCTGCTATCGCATGCGCACCCGCTTCAACACCTACCCCGCCATCCTGCGCCGCGCCTGCGCCCCGCAAATGAACGCCCGCAGCCCGCACCATCTCTTTGCCTTCCTCGTCGCCAACCTGGTCTCACGCCAGGAAATCCACGCCAAACAGGGTGAAGCCCTCGGCATGGAAACAGATTTCACGAACAGCAATGCTTTGAGCCATTGAACTATTATCATCGCGCCGCCAATCCATCTGCCTCAGGGGAAAGCCAATCCATCCTCCTGTCTGTGCGCCTCATCTCGATCGCCGCGTACGAGTGGAATGAACGTCGCCATCCAACCCTCAAACGGCGCCCGGAAGTGATACAATCAGCCCATTCCATCACCCTCGCGAGGTAAAAAAATCATGTCCAAACAAAAACGCCCCTCCCAGACCCGGCGCCCGGCCGCCAAATCCAAGGCCGATTCCAGGATTCAGATCGCCGCCCTGGTCGTCATCGTCCTGATCGTGATCGCCCTGGTGTGGGCTGTCGTCTCTTCTCAGACCTCCAAAGAGAAAACCGGCGCCAAACAATACACCGCCGCCCCCGAAATGCAGATCGACCCGGCCAAACAATACACCGCCACGGTCAAAATGGCTAAGGGCGGGGAGTTCGTCATCCAGCTCCATCCTGACAAAGCGCCCCTCACCGTCAACAGCTTCGTCTTCCTGGCGCGCCAGGGCTTTTACGACGGCGTCACCTTCCACCGCGTCCTCGAAGGCTTCATGGCCCAGGGCGGCGACCCCACCGGCACCGGCATGGGTGGGCCGGGGTACGAATTCAAGAGCGAGATCAGCGACCTGACCTTCGATAAACCCGGCGTGGTTGCCATGGCCAACTCCGGGCCCGACACCAACGGCAGCCAGTTCTTCGTCACCTTTGTCCCCACCCCGCAGTTGAACGGCGGCTACACCATCTTCGGCCAGGTGATCAGCGGCATGGACGTGGTCAACGCCATCACCCGCCGCGACCCCGAACAAAACCCCACCTTCACCGGCGACGTCATCACCACCATCACCATCGAAGAGAAATAACCCAACCGTCCTCCGCCGTAGTGGCAGCCCTTGCGGCTGCCCGCACGCCCGGTCGGCGTAGGCAACCCCACCGCCACGCCGGCCGTCGTCCCCCGTAGTGGCAGCCCTTGCGGCTGCCCGCACCCTCCGCGGCGACACCCGGCAGGAGGAATCGTTTCTGCCCCAGAGCGCACAGGTTTAAAAAATCTGTGCGCTCTTTTGAAAACAGACACTTTATGTATAATTAACCTATGAAAGCTCGTCTGCGCAAACTCCTGCCCTGGCTGGCGCTCTTACTGCTGGCCTGTAACCTTTCCAGCGCCCCGCTGGCCACACCGCCACCGCCCCATTCCGCGCCCGCCACCGCCGCCACCGCCGCACCCACCCCCAGCCAGACGCCCCAACCGTCCTCCACAGCCACGCCGACGCCCACATCCACATCCACATTCACCCCCACCAGCACCCTCACGCCAACCACTCCCCCCACCGCCACCGCCACCCCCATCCCCACCTACATCACCCTGCGCGGCAAGGTGACCGTCGAAAAGGCCGTCTGTCACTACGGCCCCGGCGCCCCCTATCTGTACAAATACGCCCTGATCGGCGGCAGCAACCTGGAGATCATCGCCCGCCTGGACGGCGGCGACTACCTGGAAGTGCGGGCCATCGGCGGCAACAACCCCTGCTGGGTCAACGCCCAATGGATGCAGGTCAAAGGCGATCTCGCCAACGTCGCCCCCATCCGCCCCGAAGACGTGCAACTGCCGCCCTCACCCTACTACGGCCCGCCCTCCGGCGTCTCGGCGGCGCGCAAAGGCAACGACGTTTCCATCTTCTGGCGCCCCTTCCCGCTGCGCGCCGGCGACGACTCGGGCCAGTTCCCCTTCCTGGTCGAAGCCTGGCTGTGCCAGGGCGGACAGATCGTCTTCACCCCCATCGGCAGTTACGAAACGGCCCTCAAGGTCAGCGACGAAGCGGGCTGCGCCGCCCCTTCCCACGGGCGTCTGTACGCCGTCGAAAAACACGGCTACACCCGCCCGGTCGAGATCCCCTGGCCGGCCCACGCCACGCCTACCCCCTGAGCGCCCGCCAGTCGGCCTCGCTCACCGGCGGCGCCGCCTCGCCCGCCCGGCGGGTCAACGCCAGCGCCCCCTGCGGACAGACCGGCACGCACACCCCGCAGCCTGTGCAGCGTACTTCCTGCACCTGCGCCACACCGTCTACCACCAGCGCCGTAAACGGGCAGGCCGGTACACACGCCCCGCAGCCGGCGCATAACGCCCCGTCTACCGTGTTAACGAACGCCGAGCGCGCCACCACGTTGGCGATGCCTAACTCGGCCATACCGCGCAGAATGCCGCACGAACAGGTGCAGCAGTTACAGATGTACCACAGCTCGCGCTGTTGGTTGCTGACACAGTGCACCAGCCCGGCCGCGGCGGCGCGGCGCAGCGTCTGCTGCGCCTCGGCCAGGCTCAAGGCGCGGGTAGTCTCGCTGCCGTCAAACGCTCCGGGTTTGTCGCTCAATACCATACACACATCCCGCGGGTGGTCGCAGCCCTCGCCGATCAACGCCTTTTGCGTGCGGCAGATGCAATCCATCACACCCCACGCCTGCGCCCCGGCGATCAGATCGGCCACGTTCTCAAACGGGCGCACCTCCAGCGTATTGGGGATGCTCTCCCGCACCGGCACCACCCGGTGCACCTGCGGCTGCAAGCGCAGCGCCTGACCAAACGCCTGGCGATAATAGGTTTCGAACAACTGCGCCATTTCGGCGTCGATCCGCCCCGCCTGCGCCTCATAGATACCCACCACAAAAGGCAGCAGGCCGAAACCCGGCCGGCCGCCGGCCGTCTTGCCAAAAATGATCAACCCCTTCTTGGTCATCGCCTTCAACAACGCCAACGTCTGCTGTGGATCGCGCCCCAGCCGGGCGGCAATCTGCACCGGCGTTTCTAACTCGGGCAGCAGTTCTGCCGCCAGATCGGCCTCCTGCGGCGTAAAAATCTTGGCCAGCAGGCGCAGTTCCGACTGGTCTTCGGCCGGTGGAAAACGATTGGGCAGCGCATCCAGGCTGCGCGCCAGCCGCCGGTAAGGCGAATCTGTTGCAAAAGAAGAGGGGATCGTTGCATTCATGGCTCGATTATACCCGCCATTTGCAAACCATTTGGGTCTATAATGATTTCATTCTACCCTCCTCTTTCCCCCCGGCAGGTAAAAATGAACCGCACGAAACCCTTCTCATCTGTACACGTTTTTCGCGCTTTGCTCATTGCCGCCCTGCTCGCTTTCTTCCCCGCCGCCGTCCAGGCCGATATTGCCCCACCCGGCTCACCCAGCGGCGCAAACCCGCTGCCCGAAGGCGAAACCACTCAGGTGCGCATGTTGAGCGAAGTCGTCACCATCGACGTATCTGCTACCAGCAAGGCGAGTTACGGGCAGGCCAACGTCACCGCCACCTTCAACATGCAAAACCTGGGCGCCGCCGAAGAGAAAATGCAGGTGCGCTTTCCGCTCAACAACACCCTGGAAGGCAACGAAGGCTACCCCTTCTACCCCACCGTCCAGAATTTTTCCGTCTGGGTGGACGGCGCCCCCGTAACCGCCAGCACCCGCCAAGAAACGGTGGAATATCCCGGCGTGCAGCCGGGCGCCGGAACGCCCTCCGTCCTCACCGTACCCGTCTGGGCCAGCTTCCCGGTCACCTTCCCCGCCGGCAAAACCGTGACCGTACAGGTCACCTACACCGTCTTCGGGCACGAAAGCTCGGCCCCCGCCTACCAGGCCTACGATTACATCCTCGTCACCGGCGCCGCCTGGTACGACACCATCGGCCGCGCCGACGTCGTCTTGCGCTACCCCGTGGAAGTCAATCCCAAAATCTACTACAGCTACTACCCCAATCCCTACCAGCTCACCGGCCAGGAAGTGCGCTACCACTTCGAAAACCTCGAACCCACCTACAACCTCACCTTCCACGTGCTCGCTCCGGCGCTGTGGCAAAAGATCCTCAGCGAACAGGAGCACCTGGGCGACAAACCCAAAGATGGTGAAGCGTGGGGCCGGCTGGGCAAGGCCTATAAAGAGGCCATCCTTGAACGGCGCGGCTACCGCGAGGATCAACCCGGCAAGGAAATGTACGTCCTCAGCGAACAGGCCTACCGCCAGGCGGTCACCCTGCTGCCCAAAGACGCCGACTGGCACTACGGCTACGCCGACCTGTTGTGCGGCAAGGCGCAGTGGGCTTACGGCGTCTCAGCCGACGAACGCAACCTCGACCTGGCCGGCTGCCTGGAGCAGGTTCGCCAGACGCTGGCGCTCAACCCCAACCACAGCCGGGCCAAAGCGCTGTTAGAGCAGTTGGGCGACCTGGAAAACGCCCTCAACATCGACCTGTTCGAGCCCGGCAGCGCCGGCCCCGACTTCGTCTTCCTCACCGCCCACCCGCTCGCCTCACTGCCGACCCTGACCGCCACGCCGCCCATCACCGCCACCAGCACGCCGGGCATGAGCGCAGCCGCGGTCAACAGCGCCGAACCGTCGCCCGGTGTTGAGGCAGCCAGCCCAACCGCCTCAGCCGTTGTGCTCGCCTCCGCCACGGCCGCGCCGCCGGCCGCACCCACTACCGCCCCGCCGCAGCCCACCGCCACGCCGGCCAAAACCGCCCGCAACCCACTCTGCGGCGGCAGCGCTGCGCTGCTGCTCGTCCCGCTCGCCTTTGTCCTCACCCGGCGCAGGCGCTGACCTGCCCCGCCAGGCGCTCACTCCAGGATGACAAACTGGTGAGCATCCAGCTCCAGACGGACAAATAAAGCGCCGTCTGGAGCCTGTTCCACCGGCACATCACCCGGCCCGCCGTACAGAAAGCGCATGCGGTCGCCGGGGCGGTGCATCGCCCCATCTACGATCACGCACTCCTTGCGCGGCTGTCCGGCAACATTGTAGGCCACCAGCACCTCACGCCGGTACAACAGGCGAGAGAAGGCCAGGGTATAGCTGTTGCCATACGGATAACCAAAATGCTGGCCGTCTGCCGAAATTTGCCGGAAATACATACGCCCAAAACGCAGCGCCTCGTTGGCGCGCATCACCGCCGCAATCCGGGCAATCTGTTGGTAAATCGTGCAGTTCGGGTTGAGCAGATTGACGCCCGGCCGGGCCCGGTCGAACAGGGCCTCACGCATGGCGTTATCACCGCCGCTGCCTGAAAAACCCTGCTCCGTGCCGTAGTAAATACACGGCGTCCCCAGCGCGCACAGCAAATAGCCCACCGCCGCCACAATCTGCGCCTCCGTCGCCCCGTTGCCAAAGCGCCCGCCCGGCTGCCAGAACGAATCGTGGTTGTCTACAAACGTTACCAGGTAACGCCCGATTTCGCCCCGCGTCAGCGCCCGCTGGCGCTGCGCCTCGTGGCGGTCGAAGAGCGCCTGCGGCGGGCGGAACCCCTTGAGCACCCAGGGCAAATCGCGCCCCAGGCGGAAATCCAGGATCGAATTGAGGCCAAAGAAAACCGTCTTATTGCCGTCCTGGCGTGAAGTGTTTTGCCCGATGTAGCGATCCAGGATCTCATCATCCGGCGAGGCCACCTCGCCAAAGAGGAAGAAACCGCGCTTACCCAGCGAATAAGCGTACTCGCGCACCGAGGTACAGAAACGGGCGCAGGCCAGTTCGCCCATGTGTTTGACCGCATCTACACGGAAACCATCCACGTCCGCCTCGCGAATCCAGTAACAATGCGCCCGGATCAGGATATCCAGCAGTTCGAGCCCGGCGGGGTCGTCATCGTTGGCGTAATCCTTGAGCGTGCACACGTCTGCATGCTGGTTTTCCGGGTATGCATCCCAGCCCCCTGCGCTGTGGATCTGGCCGCGGCGGTGGTATAGCGCCTCGTTGCGCAGTTCGCCCGGCACCGGCCGGTCGGCCCGCCGCCAGAAGCCCAGGGGGAACTGCTGATCGTCGCAGTAATCGTAAGGGTAGTCGCCGGGATAAGCCCAGTTATCCCCCGAGTGATTGATCACCACGTCCAGGATAATCCGCAGCGGCGGGTCGTACTGGTGCGCCGCCGTCACCAGGTCGATCAAATCCTGCTTGCTGCCAAAGTGCGGATCGATATCGAGATAATTATTGATGTTGTAACCGTGGTAGGCGCCCGGGTTGTTTTCAAAAACCGGCGAGAGCCAGATCGCCGTACACCCCAGCCCGGCGATGTAATCCAGGTTCCGAGTAATGCCTTTGATCTTACCGCCGTAGAAATCATCGGGCGTTTGCACGCCGCTCACCCGCCCCGGAGAACCGTCCGGCGCACGTGGGCTGTCGTCGTGAAAACGGTCTACCATCAGGAAGTAGATAAAGTCTTCCCGTGCCTCGCGGTAGATATTGAAATAGGTTTTACCCGGCAGTGGTGAAAGATCGATGTCCTTAACCGACGTGATGGCCCCATAGTCAGACATATGCCATCTCCTTTGACCCGGTTCAATCGCCGAACCGGGCTGAAACAGGAACCCCTTTTGCTGCTACCACTATACAACGCCGGGAACGCAAAGTAAAGAGCCAGTCAACGGCCCCTCACCTTACCGCAGCCGTCACAGTTCCACACAACGGCCGCTCTCGGGATACAGCACCGGCGGCGCACCGGCCTCCACCAGCTTGTGTTGAAAGACCCCGGCAATCGGCGGCTCACCGTGGATCAGGAAAATCCCCTTCAACCGCTGGCGCGACGCCAGCGCATATTCCAGCAAAAAGTCCTGTCCGGCATGCGCCGAGAGCCCACCGATGGTGGCGATCTCCGCCCGCCGGTCAAAGACTTCGCCGAAAATCTTGATCCGCTTCTCACGGTCGGCCAACCGCCGCCCCAGCGTATCCGGCGCCTGCCACGAGACGATGACGATCGTGTTCTTCTTATCCTCGATCGCCCAGCGCAAATGGTGCTGGATACGCCCGGTCTCGGCCATCCCCGCCGCCGAAATGATGATCAACGGGTCTCTGCGATCGTTCAGTTTCTTAGATTCCTCCACGTCCTGTATGTAGGTCAGGCCGTCAAAGGTAAAGGCGTCGCGCCGCCCGTCGCGGATAAACTCGCGCGCCTCCGGGCTGAAATACACCTGATACTCGGTGTCGTTTTCCATTTTCTGAAAAATGCGCGAGGCGTTGACCGCCAGCGGGCTGTCCACAAAGACCGGCACGCGCGGCACCTCGCCGCGCAGCACCATCTGGTTGAGATAATACACCAGTTCCTGTGTACGCCCGACCGCAAACGATGGAATGACCACCCGTCCGCCGCGTTGGATAGTGCGATTGACCACGTCGCGAAACTCCACATAAGCCGCGTCGGGGTCCTGATGTGATTTATCGCCGTAGGTACACTCCATGATCAAATAATCGGCGTCGTACGGCTGTACCGGGTCGCACAGGATGGGTTTGTCCCTGCGCCCGATATCGCCCGAGAACCACAGGCGCAGCCAGCGCCCGTGCTCTTCGATATCCAGCACGATGGCGGCCGAACCGAGCAAATGCCCGGCATCCACCAGCTGCGCCTGCACCCCAGGGATGGGCTCGAACGGTTCATGATAATGCACCGGCTTGAGATATTGCGCCACCTGCGCCCCGTCCGCCGCCGTATACAACGGCTCCATCAGCGGCTCGTTGCGTTTGGCGCGTTTGTAATTCGCATACGACACGTTTTCTTCCTGCACGTGTCCACAATCTTGCAGCATGATGTCCGCCAGCAAGGTCGTTGGCAGGGTGGCATAGATCGGGCCGCGATAGCCCTGCTTGACCAGATTGGGCAGGTTGCCTGAATGGTCGATGTGCGTATGAGATAAAATCACCGCCCCCAACCGGTGAATATCAAATGAGAAATTCTGATTGCGCTGATAAATCTCGGCTCGTTTTCCTTGAAACAGGCCGCATTCCAGCAACAACAGGTGGTTGTTCACCTCGAGCAAACACTGAGAACCCGTAACCGTTTGGGCAGCGCCGTTGAAATAGATTTTCATCGCGGTTTTCTCCTGTCCAAAATAGCGACCCATCTCTATCCATTTGTAGCCGGTACGTTCCCCTCTTTACTTTATCTAAGCCGAATTTCTACTGGCTGTCAAGCCAAATCCATCACCAGTTCCCCGCGTTCCGCCGGCCACAGGCCCAAAGCGGTATAATCAGAAACACTTATTGGCCCACAAGGATTGCGGTGGTGGGCGGTATATTCCGCCACAGGCCCCTCAAAGAAACCAATACAGACCCCCATTGGAGATTGTTCCATGAGCGAACTCTTTTACACCATCCACCCTGCCGTATTTGAAAAATTTCCCGGTTACGTGCGCGGCGTCGTCGTGGCCCACGACGTAACCAACGGCGCTTCGCCCGCCGAATTACTGGCGCTGCTGCGCGCCGAAGAAGCCGCCCTGCGCACCCGCCTGACCCTCGAACACATCCTCGAGCACCCACGCATCCAGGCCTGGCGCGACGTTTACCGCGCCATCGGCATCCGCCCGGCCGAATACCGCCCCTCGCCCGAAGCCCTGGCGCGGCGTGTCCTGCGCGGCGACGCCCTGCCCGCCATCAACACCCTGGTCGACATCGGCAACCTGATCTCACTGCGCCACCTGGTGCCCGCCGGCGGGCACGCCATCGACAAACTGACCCAGGACATCGCCCTGCGCCCCGCCGCCGGCAGCGAAGACTTTGTGGCCCTCGGTTCCGACGTCCTCGAACACCCCGAAGCGGGCGAGTTCATCTTTGTCGAAGGCAGCGTCGTCCTCACCCGGCGCTGGGTCTGGCGCCAGAGCCAGCACACCCTCACCCTGCCCGACACGCGCGCCATCGAGTTCAACATCGACGCCCTGCCCGTGGTGCCCGCCGCCGAGGTTAAAGAAATCTGCGCCGCGGTGATCGAACTCGTCCAGCGTTTCTGCGGCGGTCACGCCCGCGCCGAGATCCTCTCGGCAGACAACCCGCGCATCCGCCTGGGTGCCTGAACGCCACTCTTCGACTTCTTCCCCCGGTCATTCAGTCCAAACGCTGAACAGACCGGATGATTTTTTCACAGCTATTTCGCCCCTTCGAACTTACACAGATAGACGCTTTCTAATTCGCTGATATACGGGCGACAGGTGCTGTGCGGCGCTTCAAGATAGATCGAATAAATATCGACCTCGTCTTTTTGGAAGACCAGAAAAGGGCCGCCGTCAGACGGTGGCTTTTTTTCCACCTTGCCCGGCGCCCGCAGTCCCCTGAACCGGAAAGTGGTCTGGTAATACGTGCTGTCAACCTTCTTAGTGGTAAACAGGGTGATCTTGAACCTGGCGTTGGCAAGCTCCTCCCCCTCAAAATCGTCTAACAACTGGTCGACCAGCACCGCGGCGTGAAAATTTTGCCATTGTTTGGTATTGACCATCAACCCACGATGATAGATCGAGTCGTTGCCCGCCCAATACAAACTGCCCACCCCTAACAGCACCACAGCCAACAAGATCGTCTTGTTTTCGATAAGCAGCACCAGATTTGTGACAGTGATCAAGATCGTAATCGCCGCCACGAACGTCCACCCCATATAATCGATCAGATACCCATCGGGGGAACTCACCGAAATCAACAAGGGGTGCCCCAGATAGAACAGCCCGCGATATAAAATGGCATACGCCAGCAGCGGCAAACCCAGAGACACGGTCTCCAGAAGAACAAATTTCTTAAACGTCATTTTCAGCGCATCAGCCGAATGCTTTAATACGGCGATCGCCGTAATGAAAAAAAGGGGCCCGAGATACAGCAGATACCGGCCCTGAATTTTTGCAGGTTCGGGATAATTGTATGGAACCCGCCAGGAATGCCGGGTACAGGCCACCAGGATCATCCCTGTAATCAACAAAACAACCACGATCCAGCGCTGTAGCGCATCCTCATTCCATTTTTTGAGATTCAATTTAACCAGGCCCAGGATCAACGGGCTCAAAACCGGCGCCGCCATCAAAATGGCATACGACAGATAGAACACAGCCCACATCACCAGGCGGTCGAACGTCACCTGTTCGGGGTTGAAATTTGAACCGATGGAAAAGCCCAGCATTTCCGCCGCCGGGACGCCTTGAAAACGTCCCAACAACACCCAGGGCGCAATCAGCGCCACAGTCAACCCGCCAATCACCCCCAGGCACAACACCTTCCAGACAGGAAAAACAAAGGGGGACTTTTCGTCGTCAAACGGTTTGAGCCACCAGCAAATCAAAAACACCGGGATCAGCGCCATGCTGATAAAACGGGTCAGCGCCAGCAACCCCAATACCAGACCCAACAACACGGCTTCGCACAAGCGCAAGATTTTCTTGTGCTTTCCGTCGAACAGATGGGTAAAAGACAACATGACCGCCCACATGAACAGGGGATAATATGTATTTTCGGTCAACACACTGCGCGGCATTACCAGATGAACGGGGTTCAGCAACAGCAAAACCGCCCCCAGAAAACTGAGCGGCCTGTTTGTGAACCTTCGCAGGATAAAATAAACGGGGAAAATCACGCTGCCGATATACAAAGAATTGAGCAGTTTGACCGCAGCATACCATTGGAGAGGGGAGAACAGATAAAAAACCGGCAAGATCGCAATCGGGTAGCCAGGCCCCGCCTTATGCTGTTCACTGGCTGAAAATTCCCCGCCGGCAATCGTCTGAGCCATTTTCCACAAAATCGGCTCGTCGTTGAAATGCACCGGCCCGTAGGCAGTGGAAGTAACCGCCAGCGTACTGACCAGGACGCTCACAACATACAGGCCAATCAACAGAATAGAAATGCCCTTTGCACTCTCGAAAAAGGTGCGGATGGATCTCTCTACCGCTTCGAACCTTTTGATCACCAGGAACAAAAGGAGTTGAACGGCAAGCAGCGCCACAAACAGGAGAAAAGACCTGGGCTTTTCAGAAAGATTGAAAACCGGCGTCCAGGCCACCCCACCGGCAAGCGCAGCAAAAAACAAACTGGCAGCGGTATAAATTTTAAACGGGCGACCGCTTTTGGCAAAAGCGAGAATCTTCTGCCCGGCGACCTGCGGGTTCTGAGCAGATTGATAAATCAGATACACCCAAAACGCCATCAGCACAGGCAAGAATACAAGATCGACCTTTAAAAAAGTGGCCGCCGAGATCGTTTCTACCGTCACCCCTTCAAGACGAATGCACACCAGCCAGCAGGTAAAGATTTCAAACCCATTAAGAAGAAGAAACAAGATATATTCCATACCCACAGTCCTTTCAAAACGCAGAGTGCACACCGCTTACGGTAATCTGCGCCACAAAAATGCATCTGTTTGCTTGAAGGGGAAGCAAATAAAACGGAAACAGAATAACACAGAAAGTAAGAATGTCAAGATGATCGTTTGCTTCCCTCCCCTGCATAGAATGACCTGATCAAGCCCCCACCCCTTCTCCCTGGTGGGAGAAGGGGTAGGGGAGACGGGCCTCACAGCCCCAGGTTATTTGCTTTTTTCCTGCTCGAGCTGCTCCAACACGTCGAACACGTAACGCGCCGGCCACTGCACCGTGCCCCCGCCCAGGCACACCGCCAGCGCCGCCGCCTCGGCGATCTCTGCCCGCGTGGCTCCGTTCTCCAGCGCCTGGGTGGTGTGGTATTCGATGCACCCATAGCAACTCGACACGATGCTGATCGCCAGGCTGATCAGTTCCTTGTGTTTGCGCGGCAGCGCCCCATCCTTCAACACGTCGGCTTCCATTTGCTCGAAGGCACGAAACGCGCCCACCCCGCTGCTGAACATCTTGTAGTTATACCGTTTGCGCAAATCGCGCACCTTATCGATCGCTTCGAACATCATTGTTTGGCTCCTTTTTCTTGAAAACAAAATCGATTGTCAGGCGCCTCGGCGCCAGTTTGGTCACGATGACCCCCGTCAACACCAACACGGCCCCCGCCAGACGACCGGCGTTCGTCTCCTCACCCAGCAATATCGCCCCCACGCCCATGCTGATCACCGGCACCAGATTATGAAAGATGACCGCCTTCGCCGGGCTGGCCTGTTGAATACCGCCATACCAGCACACATAGGCCGCTACCGTCCCCAACAGGACAATAAAGCCCATTTCCCACCAGACCGGCCACGCCGGTGCAGCCATGCGCCCGCCCACCAGCCCATACGGGAGCAGCACACCCAACCCCAGCGTCATCACCGCCGTCGTCACCTTAATCGGCGAATGCCGCGCCAGCAGTGGGCGGGCGATGATGCCGTACAACGCAAACAATACGGCGCAGCCCAACACCAACAGATTGCCCACAAACACATCGGCGCCAAAGGACAGCCCGCCCGGTGTGCCCGCCACGATGCCGTACACCCCGGCAAACGCCAGCCCAACCCCCAACCACTGCCACGCCCCGACCGGTTCTTCGCCGCGCCATGCCGTATACACCACTGTAAAGATTGGGGCGGTGGAAACCAGCAGGGCGGCGTTGGCCGCCGTGGTGCGATGAATGCCCGCCGTCCACACGATGTTGTACGCCCCTACCCCCACCAGACCCAGAAAGGCCAGCCGCCACAGCGCCGCCCGCTGCCAGCCGCGCCACACCCGCTCGCCTGCCAGCCAGGCATACCCGTTCAAAATTACCGCCGCCGCCAGAAAGCGCACCAGTACAAACTGCTGTTCGGGCATGCTGCGCAGCACCAGCTTCACCAGTGGATAATTCACCCCCCACAGCAGGGCGGCAAGAAGCGCGTAAAAATCTCCGTTCACGGCCTTAGGTTTCATTTCAACTCGTTCCTTTACAATGGTTTGCGCCCGCTTCAGGACGCCTGGATACTTAACGCCGGGTGGTCATACAAAACTGGATCAGCCTGCCCAAACGCGCCACCCCTTCCTCAATCAGCGCCGCCGGCTGCACCGCAAAATTCAGCCGCAGACAGGCGCTCTCGGCCCCATCCGGAAAGAAGAACGAGCCAGGGGCATACACCACCCCCTCCCGCGCTGCCAGCGGGAACATCTCATCCGCCGAGAGTCCACCCGGCAGGCGCAGCCAGACGTACATGCCCCCACACGGCGCATTCCAACTCGTCCCGGCCGGCATGTGCCGCGACAACGCCGCCAGCATCACCGTCAGGCGCTTGCCGAAAACCTGCCGCGCCTTGCGCAAACACGCCTGGTAGCGCCCCACGGTAATGTAGGACTGCAAGGCGCGTTGCATCAGGTTCGACGTCGCCACATCGCTGGTGTGTTTATCCGCCTGCAAACGCTGCAAAACCGGGCCATGCGCCACCAGATACCCCACCCGCAGGCTGGGGATCAACATCTTTGAAAATGTACCCACGTAAATCACGTTGCCGCTGCCATCCAACGCCTTCAACGCCGGCTGAGCTGCGCCGTGATAGCGCAGGTCGCCAATATAATCGTCCTCGAGCACCGGCACCTGATAGCGTTCGGCCAGCGTCACCAACTGCCGCCGGCGCGGCGAGGTCATACACGTTCCGGTCGGGTTATGAAAATTGGGAATGCTGTAAATCAGGCGCACCGCTCCAGTACGCAAGGCTTCTTCTACGCCTTCCACCTGCATACCTTCATCGTCAACCGGCACGGCCAGCATACCAATTCCCTCCGCCCGGCACAAGTCGATCATGCCCATGTGCGTCGGGTTTTCGCACAAGATCGTCTCGCCCGGCCGCACCAGCAGGCGCACCGCCAGGTTCAACGCCTGCTGCGCCCCCGAGGTAATCAACACCTCTCCCGGACGGGTGGGGATGCCCTGTCCGGACAGAATGCCGGCCACCAACGCCCGTAACGGCGGGTAGCCGGCCGGATCGCCGTACTCGAGCACTTCCTTGCCGCCTTCGCGCAGCACGTTCTGCATCGCCCGGCGGAAGTCTTCCAGCGGAAAGAGCCGTTTGTCGCCGCTGCCGCTGGCAAAAGAAATCACCCCTTCTCCCTTGACCGTCGCCAACAGTGCATCCAGCCGCCCGGCGACCGCCGCCTGCGCCGGGCGGCAAAATGGCTGCTGCCACTCGGGCCAGGTGTCCGTCCCGGTTGTTTCTCCACTGTGCGGCAAAATTGCGTTGCGGGCCGCCACATAGGTGCCATCGCCCTGAGCGCCGTACACCAACCCGCGCATTTCCAGTTCGACGTAAGCATTGATCACCGTCAACCGCCCCACCCCCAGGCTGTCGGCCAGTTCGCGGCTGGCCGGCAGGCGGCTCTCGGCGCTCAACGCCCCCGAGGCAATTTGCGCTTCGAGGAAACGCACAATCTGCTGGTATAGCGGCACGCCGCTGTCACGTTCAATCGGAATGCGCATTGGGCTGCTCCCTGTTCATCAACGATCCGGTTTGCCGTTCATCACGACCCATCAAAGATACCGCCTTTTCCCCATCCGGCCTAGATCCAATTTCTACCAGAAATCACCGCCGTTTGGTTCGCCCCGCTCGCAGCGGGTATAATTATTCTCATGCGCAACGAAAATCCGACCGTCTATTCCAGCGAGCACGGCCGCCACTGCCCCAAATGCGGCCGGCCGTTCGCTCAATGTACCTGCAAAACCACCGCCCAACCTCAGGGCGACGGCGTGGCGCGCATCCGCCGCGAGACCAAAGGCCGCGGCGGCAAGACTGTGACCACCGTCACCGGCCTGCCGCTCAACGGTGAGGCGCTGCGCACCCTGTTGAGCGACCTCAAACGCCAGTGCGGCACCGGCGGGGCGCTCAAGGACGGCATCATCGAAATCCAGGGCGACCATCGCGACGTCATTCTGGCCGAACTAAAAAAACGCGGCTTCACCGTTAAACTGGCTGGCGGGTGAAACCGCCGCTTGCCCGCTTGCATTCGGGCGTATAATTAACTTGCAGTCAATGTCACAACCCAATTCCATACCAAGGAGAAAGGATCGATGAAAGGCTACAAGCTGATTTCCATCTTGCTCTTCCTGTCACTGCTGCTGGCAAGCTTCACCAGCGCGGCTGCCAGCGCGCCCTTGAGCCAGGCTGCTGCCACGCCGACCCCACCCCCGCCCTACAAACTGACCATTTTGCACACCAATGATATTCACGCCAGCTACGACCCCAACGCCGCCGGCGACGGCGGCGCCGCACGCGCCGCCACCGTCATTCAGACCGTGCGCACCGAGGCGCCCAATAACCTGCTGCTCAACGCCGGCGACAACTTCACCGGCTCGCTCTACTACGTCCAGCACCGCGGTCAGGACGCCGTCACCATCATGAACACCCTGCGCTACGACGCCATGACCCTCGGCAACCACGAATTTGACGACGGCGCCGCCAACCTGTCCGCCTTCATCAAGCAGGTGCGCTTCCCGGTCGTATCCGCCAACATGGAATTTGAAAAGACCTCCCTCCTGGCCAGTAAAGTCCTGCCCTACACCATCCTGCAAAAGGGCGGGCAGAAGATCGGCGTCATCGGCCTGATCACCCCCGAGGTCACCATCCTGGCCAAGCTGGGCGAGAAGATCAACGTCCAGAGCGATCTGGCTGCCGTGGCGCAGAAATACATCGATGAACTCACCGGCAAGGGCGTCAACAAGATCATCCTGCTCACCCACATCGGCTATAAGACCGACCAGGAACTGGCCCAGAAGCTCAAGGGGGTAGACATCGTCGTCGGCGGCCACTCGCACACCTTCCTGAACAATCGCTTCGCCAACGCCACCGCCCCCTATCCGGCGGCTCTCAAGAACGCCGACGGGGAACCCGTGCTGGTCGTCCAGAGCGGCGAGAAATTTGAATTCATCGGCCGCCTGGACGTCGAATTCAACGAGAAGGGTGTGCTGACCAAGTGGGGCGGCGATACCATCCATCTCTCTCACTACGTCACCCCCGACCGCCGTGTCACCCAGCTGCTGGCCAGCCTGTTTGCGCCGATCAAGAAGCTCAAGCTGCAAAAGGTCGGCGAAACCGCCGTCTTGCTGCAAGGGGATCGCAAAGTCTGCCGCTTTGAGGAATGCAACCTCGGCAACCTGATCACCGACGCTATGCGCAAAGAAACCGGCGCCCAGATCGCCATCGAAAACGGCGGCGGTATCCGCGCCAGCATCGACGTAGGCCCGATCACGATGGGTGAAGTGCTCGAAGTGCTGCCCTTCAACAACCTGGTCAGCACCCTTGAACTGACCGGCGCAGATGTACTCGTCGCCCTCGAAAACGGCGTCTCACGCGTCGACGCCGAAGAAGGCACCGGCCGCTTCCCGCAGGTCTCGGGCATCAAGTTCACCTTCGATGCCAGCAAACCGGTCGGCAGCCGCATCGTCAGCGCCGAAGTCTTTGACGAGGCCAGCAACAGCTACAAACCGCTCGACCCGCAGGCCACCTACAAGATCGCCACCAACGACTACATGCGCACCGGCGGCGACGACTATAAGGTGTTCGCCGAAAAGGCCATCAACCCCTACGATTACGGCCGCCCACTCGACCAGGTGCTCGCCGATTACATCAAGGCCAACAGCCCGATCAAGATCGAGGTCGAGGGCCGCATCACCGCCGTCAAGAAGTAAACTTCACCAAGACACCGCGTTAACCACAAAGCGGGCCGCCCCATTCCTGGGGCGGCCCGCCTTTTTCTATTTTTCTACCTGGTTAATCTCTTCCTCCGAGGCCGCCTTACCCTGGGCGTCCACCAGGTGCATTTCAAACGACCGGGTCGCATCCAGCATCGCCTTGCCGTTCGCCAGGCTTACGTCCAGCACATGCCCGCCCTGAGTACGGTCGCCGGAGAGAAAATGCAGGTGAAAACCCGCCACATTGATCCCGCCCACGTACTCCGGACACCAGAACCCGATCAGCGTCCCCTCCACATTCTGGTAGGTAAATACCGGCTGGTTTTTGGTCACCTCAGTCAACAGCGGATACGGTTTTTCCTGGCGGGGCACGCTGCGCACCTTGACCGTGTCAAAATGCCCGTCGATGCGCAGCGCATAAAACACGTTCTTCTGGGTGATCCACTGCTCCAACTGCGCCTTGAGCGCATCCAGCCCCTGCACGCTGCCCAGCTCCTGGCTCACGTCCGCATCGAAAAACGTCACCGCCGAAAATGGCGTCGTCTCCCCGTTCGCCGGCCGTTCTACCTTGCCGCTGTCCTTGACCCGATACACCACGCCGTCCAGCATCACCATCTCGCCGTCCAGAGCGTTAAACGTACCGATACCCACATCGCCGTGCGTCTTGAGCGCATCCAGTTGCTGCACGCCGTCATAATTGCCGGCCATCAGTAGACTGATGGTCGAGACCTGATACAACGTCTCACGCTCCTGGGGCGCGACCCCGCCGGCGCACCCCGCCAGCGCCAGGCTCGCCAGCGCCACCAACACCACCACCCGTTTCATCCAGCGCAACATACCAACCTCCAAAAAAGAAATTCCCCCCCAAGCCGCCCCACCCGGGAGGATAGCATTGATTATACCGGCGCCCGGTGTAAAATCAATTCAGTCGCCGTCACGAAAGGAAAAACACCATGAAAAATTCCCGCCTGCTTGCCGCGCTCTTCCTTTTCATTCTGGCCGCCTGTAGTCCCCCGCCGCCGGCGGTCACCCCATCATCGCCCGCCGCCACAGCAACCACGCCGCTCGCCGCCCCAACGCCGGGTGGTACGGCGCCGGCCGCCGGCCTCATCGCCTTGACCGACGCCACATTGATCGACGGCACCGGCCGCGACCCCATTCCAGACGCCGTCCTGCTCATCCAGGACGAACACATCCTGGCCGCCGGCCCACGCGCAGCCGTAGCCATCCCCGCCAACGCTCAGGTCATCGAACTGCAGGGCAGCTTCGTCCTGCCCGGGTTCATCAACGCCCACGTCCACAACGCCTACAACGCCGACCGCCTGCGCGCCTGGGCCCAGGGCGGCGTTACCACCGTACGCGACGAGGGCATCCTCAGCGGGCGTTCGCTCGAAGAGGCGCTCACCTGGCGCGCCGGCGTCCGCCACGACCCACAGTATGCTCGCCTGGTCTCCGCCGGGCACATGCTCTCCGTCCCCAAGGGCTACGGTTCGCTGTTCGTCAACTCCGCCGCCGACGCCCGCCAGAAAGTCTTTGAGCAGCTCGACCTGGGCGTCGACAACATCAAACTCTCGATGGAAGATGGCTACGCCGGCCAATCTGGCCTGCCCAAATTATCTGCTGAGGAATTAAGCGCCATTGTGACCGCCGCCCACGAGCGCCGCGTCCCGGTCTCGGCCCACATTACGCAGGCCGCGTATCTCAAAATCGTCGTCGAGGCCGGCGTGGACGACGCCGCCCACCTCGCCTACGACCCCATCCCTGCCGAAACCATTCAACTCATGGTCGCCAAAGAAGTCTACCTCATCCCCACCTTCACCGTCTTCCGCAACTACCAGGCGCCGATCGAGACCTGTGTGCAAAACCTGGCTGCCTTCGTCCAGGCCGGCGGTAAGGTGGCGTTAGGCAACGACTTCAACGGCGGACCGGGCGTCTTCGAAATCGGCATCCCCCTGTACGAGATCGAAATGATGCGCAAGGCCGGCATGCCCCCCATGCAAATCATCGTCGCCGCCACGCGCAACGCCGCCCATGTCATCGGCCTGGAAGACGAACTGGGCACCCTGGAAGCCGGCAAACAGGCCGACGTGCTGGTGGTCGGCAGCGACCCGCTGCAGGATCTGAATGCCCTGAAGGATATCCGGCTCGTCATCCACAGCGGACATATTATCTTTTCTGGGGAAGCCGCGGCCCCATAAAGGCTTCCCGTTGTAAAGTGGTATACTTTTCAACGTGCAAACCACGACCCAACCCACTCGCCACCCGGTAGAAAGTAAAGAGTTCGATAACCACACCATGTCCATTCCCCCCACTTTCTTCTGCTCGTGGAGCGGCGGCAAAGATGCCTGCCTGGCGCTCCAGCACACGCTGCGCAGTGGGCAGCGCCCCGCCGCTCTCTTCACCATGCTCTCTGAAGACGGGCAGCGCTCGCGCGCCCACGGTCTGCCCCTGGCAATCCTGCAACAACAGGCCCATTCGCTCGGCATCCCCCTGGTCGCCCGTCAGGCTTCCTGGGAGGGGTACGAAGTCATCTTCGGCGCGGCCCTGCAAGAATTTCGCCAGCAAGGCGTCGACTATGCTGTATTTGGCGACCTCGACCTCGAAGAACACCGCCAGTGGTGCCGGCGCGTGTGCGCCAACGCCGGTTTGGAAGCCTGTCACCCACTGTGGGGCCTGCCGCACGCTCAGTTGATCGATGAGTGGCTGTCCCTGGGCTTTGAGGCCGTCATTGTCGCCACCCGCGAGGGCGTGCTCGGCCCGCACCTGCTTGGCCGCACCCTGGACGCCCTCACCCTGGCTGAAATTGCCGCCGCCGGCGCCGATATCTGCGGTGAAAACGGCGAGTTTCACACCCTGGTTACCGCCGGCCCGCTCTTCGCCCATCCCATTCGCTGGCAGCCCGGCGGCATCAGCCACAACGCCGGCTACCACTTTTTAGATGTCCTCGCACTCGACTGACCCAAAGGAACCGATCATGGATAGATCACAAGAAGCTGTCAACCTGTTCGCACAGGGTTACTCCTGTTCACAATCCGTCCTCACCGCCTATGCCCTCGACTTCGACCTGGATAGCGATCCCGCCCTGCGCATCGCCTCATCGTTTGGCGGCGGCATGGGCCGCATGGGCGAAGTGTGCGGTGCGGTCAGCGGCGCCCTGATGGTGCTGGGACTGCGCTATGGCTACACCCGGCCTGAAGATAAGGCCGCCAAAGAGAACCTTTATAACCTGGTGCGCCAGTTCTCAGAACGCTTCCGCCAGCAGCACGGCACAATCCTCTGCCGCGGGTTGGTGCAATGCGACCTCTCCGATCCACAGCAGCAGTTGCTCGCCCAGGAGCGCGGTGTCTTTAAAACCTTTTGCCCGCAGCTGATACGCACCGCCGCCGACATTCTCAATGACATGCTCTAATTTCTCACAGGAATCTGTATAATCTATATAATGAAGTTATCCTGATTTCCCCAGCCTTCGCCGGGGAAACACCTTTCTCGTATTCAGGGAGGTGCGCCTTGCAAACTTCTGCACATACATACGAATTGCGCAAGTTTGTCGCCCCGGAATTTGTCTTTGGCGTTGGGGCGCGCTTATTGGCCGGTCGTTACGCCCGTAATTTTGGCGCACGCAAGGTCATGGTCGTCACCGATCCCGGCATCATCGCCGCCGGCTGGCTCGACCAGGTGCTTGCCACCCTGGAGGAAGAACAGATCACCTGCGTCGTATTTGACCAGGTCCATCCCAACCCCCGCGACCATGAGGTCATGCAGGGCGCCCGCCGTTACCAGGACGAAGAATGTGAACTGATCCTGGCGCTCGGCGGCGGCAGCCCGATGGACTGCGCCAAAGGCATTGGCATCGTCGTCGCCAACGCTCAAAACGTGCTCGAGTTTGAAGGCGTTGACGAAGTCGCCCTGCCCGCCCCGCCGCTCATTTGCATTCCCACTACCTCCGGCAGTTCCGCCGATGTCTCACAGTTCGCCATCATCAACGACACCGAGCGCCAGGTTAAGATTGCCATCATCAGCAAAACCGTCGTCCCCGACGTGGCGCTCATCGACCCCGAAACGACCACCACCATGGACGCCGAGCTGACCGCCGCCACCGGCCTGGATGCCCTGACCCACGCCGTCGAGGCGTACGTCTCTAATGCCAACTCGCCCATCACCGACCTGCACGCCCTGGAAGCCATTCGTCTGGTCTGGCGCAGCCTGGCCAACGCCCAGGCCCAGCCCGGCAACCTGGAAGCCCGCAGCCAGATGATGCTTGCCAGCCTGCACGCCGGTCTGGCCTTTTCCAATGCCAGCCTGGGCGCCGTGCACGCCATGGCCCACAGCCTGGGCGGCCTGCTCGACCTGCCGCACGGTGAATGTAACGCCCTCTTGCTCGAACACGTCGTCGCTTACAATTTCGAACATGCCGCCGGGCGCTACCGGCGCATTGCCGCCGAAATCGGCCTGGAAACCCCGGCCGACAACGCCGCCGCAAAAGACGCCCTCGTGACCGCGCTGCGCACCATGCGCACCTCGCTGGGCGTGCGCCAGACCCTCGCTCAAATCGGCGTTCGTCCTCAGGATATTCCTGCCCTGGCCGGAAAAGCGATCCACGACCCGTGCGTCGTCACCAACCCGCGCACCCCCACCCTCCAGGATCTGGTCAACATCTATGAACAAGCCTGCTGATGCAGAGAATCCCTACGAAGAGATTCGCCAGAAGATCATCGGTTTGGGCGAGAGTTCGGCGCGCAAGAGCTATTACCCGTTGTTGCAACAACGCCTGGCCGACCTGGAACGCTTTCGTACGCTGCTCGATCACAGCCGCGACCTGATCTTCACCGTGCGCCTGTCCGACGGCGTCATTCAGGACGCCAACGCCGCCCTCGGCCTTTTGATCGGGCGCGCCCCCGCCAGCCTCAGCCTGCAAGATATCTTTCCGCCTTCGTTGTGCGCTGCCATTCACAATATCAGCGAAAATACGCCTGCGGCGCAACTGGTGCGCCTGGTGCACCTTCCTGCCGCCAGCGGCGAACAGATCCCACTGGAGATATCACTCACACCGCTGCGTTTTGGCGGTGAACAATACGTCGTCGTCGTCGGCCGCGAAATCGGCGAACGGCTGCGCGCCGAGCAAGAAATTCAACGCCAGGTGCGGCGCATGGCCGATTTGCACCGCATCGACGTCGCCATCACCGGCAAGGCCGACCTGGCGCACACCCTGGCGCTCATCCTCGAGGTCGGCCAGGAACACCTTCAGGCCGCCGCCGGCTGTGTCTGGCAGCACGATCCCACCACCGCTTCCTACGAACTCCTTGCCGCCCGCGGGCTCGACCTGCGCCGCGCCAGTCACCATCCCTTTCTCACCCCGCTCTCGACCGCCGCATCCGAAAAGAACCCGCAAATGAAAGCGGTCACCCTGCAGGGCGTCACATATCTCGCCCGCACCGCCGTGCCGCTGCGGTTGAGCGGCGAAATCAAGGGGCTGCTCGAGTTCTATCACGCCACCCCACCTCAAGCCGACCCCAACTGGGGCGCTTTTCTCGATACCCTCACCACCGAAACCCTCATTGCTATCGAGAACGCCGAACTGCTGGAGGGGCTGCGCCAGAGCAACCGCGAGCTTAAAGAGGCCTACGACGCCACCCTTGAAGGCTGGAGTTCGGCCCTCGGGCTGCGCGAACGCGAGGCAGGCGCCCATACCCGGCGGGTGACTCTCATGTCCGTACGGCTGGCCCGCCGCCTGGGGCTCTCCGAAGACGCCGTCGACAATATCCGCCGCGGCGCACTGCTGCACGACGTTGGCAAAATGGCCATCCCCGATCACATCCTGCTCAAGCCCGAAGGTCTGAGCGAAGAAGAATGGCAGCTGGTGCGCCGCCATCCCGACTTCGCCCGCCAGATGTTGGAACCGGTCTCTTTCCTGCGCGGCGCCATGGATATTCCCCGCTTTCATCACGAGCGTTGGGACGGCAGCGGTTATCCCTATGGGCTGAAGGGCGAACAGATCCCCGTCGCCGCCCGCATCTTTGCCATCATCGACGTGTGGGACTCGCTGCTCTCCGATCGCCCCTATCGCCCCGCCTGGCCCGCCGAAGAGGTGCTCAAATACCTGCGCCTTCAGTCCGGTCAGTCGTTCGACCCGGAACTCATCCCTATCTTTCTCGATCTGCTGCAAAATCCCGAATAACTGCCCTCAGGAGCCTCCCCTATGTCTCAAGCTTCAACATTGCTGCCCTCGGTCGTTGAAGCCATCGGCGAAACGCCGCTGGTCGAACTCGCTCGCCTGACACGCGGTCTGCCCGGTCGCATCCTTGCCAAACTGGATTATCTCAACCCCGGCTTTTCCAAAAAGGACCGCATCGCCCGCCAGATCATCGCCGACGCCGAGGCCGACGGCCACCTGCGGCCCGGACAGACGGTGGTGGAACTGACCAGCGGCAATACCGGCACCGGGCTGGCAATCGTCTGCGGCGTCAAAGGCTACCCCTTCGTCGCCGTCATGTCACGCGGCAACTCAATCGAACGGGCGCGCATGATGTCTGCCCTGGGCGCCGAGGTCGTGCTGGTCGACCAGTTGCCCGGCTCGCTGCCCGGCCAGGTCTCGGGCGGCGACCTGGAACGCGTCGAGCAGGCGGCGCAACGTATCGTCGCCGAGCGCAACGCCTTCCGCGCCGACCAGTTCCACCTGCAGGGCAACCTGCGCGCCCACTACCTGCACACCGGCCCCGAATTCCTGCGCCAGTCCGGGGGACAGATCGCTGCCTTCTGTGATTTCGCCGGCACGGGCGGCACCTTTGCCGGCTGCGCCGCCGCCTTCAAAGAACACAACCCCGCCATCCGCTGCTACCTGATCGAGCCGCAAGGCGCGGCCGTCCTTGCCGGGCAGCCCGTCACGTACCCCAACCACCGCATCCAGGGCGGCGGGTATTCCATGCCCGACCTGCCCCTGCTCAACCCCGCCCACATCGACGGTTACCTCCAGATCAGCGACCAGGAGGCCATCCAGGTCGCCCGCCGTCTGGCCCGCGAGGAAGGCATCTTTGCCGGCTTCTCCTCCGGCGCCAACGTCGCCGCCGCCCTGCACCTGCTCGAAGGCCCCTGCCGCGGCCAGACTGTCGCCGTCATGATCTGCGACTCCGGTCTCAAATACCTCAGCACCGACCTGTGGGAAAGCATGCCCTGAAGCCCACAGCGCCGCCATCCCTATCCACAAAACAAATCCATTTTCACCCCACCACATATCCTCTATGTCTAAACGTCTCATCCTTGTTGCTGGTAATATTGGTGCAGGCAAAACCTCGCTGACCGAACGCATCGGCGACCGCCTGGGCTGGCGCACCGCCTACGAGTCGGTCGCCGACAATCCCTATCTACCCGACTTCTACGCCGACATGCAGCGCTGGTCGTTTCATTTGCAGGTCTACTTTCTCGGCCACCGGGCGCAACAACACCTCGATATGGCCGCCGACCCCCGCCCGGCGATCATCGACCGCAGCATCTACGAGGACGCCTACATCTTCGCCCGCGCCCTGCACGAGATGGGCAATCTGAACGAACGCGACTACCTTGCCTACCGGCGCATCTTCGACCTGGTGGTCAAGGGCCTGCCCTCGCCCTCACTGCTCATCTATCTCAAGGCGCCTGTTCCCGTGCTCATCGAACGCATCCGCCGCCGTTCACGCCAGATGGAAACCGGCATCAGCGCCGAATACCTCGGCCTGCTCGATTCCTTTTACGATGACTGGCTGCGCAATTTCGACCTGTGCCCGGTGCTCACCCTGCGCTCCGACGACCTGGACTTCGTCAACAAGCCGCAGCACCTCGACCTGGTGGTCAAAAAGATTCGCGACCGCCTGGCGGGCAAGGAAGAACTGGTGCTCTAAGCGCGCTACGAATCGCGGCGCGATTTATAATGCACTCCGCTCAGTTCGCGCAGGCGGGCCGCCGCCGTTTCGGCTGTCAGGTCGCGCTGCGGCATGGCCAGCAGTTCATACCCGACCATAAACTTGCGCACCGTCGCCGAACGCAGCAGCGGCGGGTAGAAGTGGGCGTGCAAATGCCACTCCGGATGCTCCTGCCCGTCAAACGGCGCCTGGTGAAAGCCCATCGAATACGGGAACGACGTCTCGAACAGGTTATCGTAGCGGATGGTGACCTGGCGGATGATATCCGCCAACCCGGCCGTCTCGTCTGCCGTCAATTCGGGTAACGAGCCAATGTGCCGGTGCGCCACCAGCATGACCTCAAACGGCCAGATCGCCCAGAACGGCACCAGCGCCGTGAACGCGGCGTTGCTCGCCACCACCCGCTCGCCGCTCTTGCGCTCGGCTTCCAGATAATCGCACAACAGACAGGCGTCTTTCTCCTCCAGATACGCCGCCTGGCGCTCCTGTTCCAGCGCCGGCTCCACCGGGATGTGCCCGGTGGCCCACACCTGGCTGTGCGGGTGCGGGTTGGAGCAGCCCATCGTCGCCCCCTTATTCTCAAACACCTGCACGTACTGGATAAAGTCGCGCCCACCCAGGTCGGCCGTCTGTTCCGTCCAGGTGCGCACCACCGCCTCCACCGCCGCCTGATCCAGTTCGGGCAGCGTCAGATCGTGGCGCGGCGAGAAACAAATCACCCGGCACAATCCCGTCTCGCTCTCGGCGCTGAACAACCCCTCCGACCATTCCTCCGGTTCGTCCTCTGTCTCCGGCGGCAACAAGGCGGCAAAGTCATTATCGAATACAAACGTCTCGGTATAGGCCGGGTTGACCGGGCCGGTCGAACGGCGGTTGCCCGGACAAAGATAACAATCCGGGTCATACGCTGCCAGTTGTTCCCCGTGGGTCTTTTCCACCTGCCCCAACCACGGGCGCCTGGCGCGGTGCGGAGAAACCAGCACCCACTCTCCAGTCAATAAATTCAAACGGCGATGCGGACGGTCAAAATTCATGGCTTGCCTCCAATAAAAAAATTAAATGCTGCGAACGATCGTCAGCGTCTGCTCTCCCGGGCCGGCGCCCGACCATTCGATCATCTGTGCGCCTGCGTCATAACCCACCTGTCCGCTGCTGACGGCCAGATGTACTCCCTGGGGATACTGGATGCGCGGCACATACACCCGCGTCGGCGCCGGTATGCCGGCATCGACCGCTATCACCAGCGTGAACGCCCCGCTGGCCGTGTCAAAGTGCTGGCGCAGCGGCAGGCCCGCCGCCGCCAGCAAATGAGGCCGGCAAAAACCCGCCACTGCCCGTCCACCGCTGTCGAGGTGCTGCGGGTCTTTTCTTTGGTCGCGGCTGTAAATGGACAGGTCTTCCTGGTTCCACTGGTCGCCCCAGCGGTTGTCGTTGTCCGCCGTGTAATTCCACTGCGTGGCGTGCGCCAGGTTGGCATCCAGCGCGTCGTAATACATGCCCAGCGCCTGCACGTGCGCCTGATAATCGCCGCTCTGGTACGCCTGGCCGTCGTCCAGATCGAACTGCAAACCGAACTCACCGATCAAGGTCGGCACATTGCCCATCTGGCGCGACATGGCCGTATACCAGCCGATGCGCTCGCAGAAAAACTGGCGCACATTTTCCGTTCCCTGGATGAATTGTTTGTTGCCCCAGTAAATCGTGTAATGCGGGTCGAAGTGTTTGGTAAACAGGGCGCATTCGTCGTACCAGTGGCTGGCGTTGACCACCGGCGTTCCAGGCGGCGCCTGCATGATCTCGGTCGAGTTCGGCTCACCCTCGATAAAGATCACCGCGTCCGCATCCACAGCCCGCACCGCCTGGCTGTAGCGGGCAACGAACGGCCGCACGCAATCGGCAAAGAAACGCACGCCCGCAAAATGATCCCTGCGCAGCAGCTGCGGTCTGCCCGCCGCGTCGAAATCCCACACCCCGGCCTCACGCCAGATGTCCGGGGCGCCGTCTTTCCAGGCGCTCACCCGCTGCGGGTTGAGCGTCACTTCCCCCACCACCTCCAACTGCAGCCCCGACCATTCCTGATAGGGCACCGTACGCGTCACCCCCGCCGGCATCACCAGCAGATCGAACCAGGCCGGCAGCGGCCCGGCCACCGTACGCGGCGCCGTCAGGCTCAGGTCTTCCACCCCGATGAACCCCGAACTGGGTTCGTTCAGGCTGTCGTAGCCCACCACATGCGGCAGGTCTGCCATGCGTTCGGCCACCCGGCGCATCGCCGCCACAAAATGGCGCTGTAAGAACGATTGCGCTCCCTCACCGCCCATTTTGAAATGCGGCGCAAAACGATCGCCGGCAAAAAACAGGGTAAACATCGTGGCGCTCGCCAGGCGCTGGTTATTGGTCGGCCATACCATGCGCGGGTACTCGGGATAACGCCCCGCCATCGTCACCGCCGCCTCCGAGGCGTCTAAACGGCTCAGGTCGAAACCGGCCATCTCCAGCGTCCAGCCTGGGGCGCCGTCGCCGCCCGACATACGGCTCCACACGTCCTGATGCGGATCGATGAACACGGTAAAGCCGTATTCCCCGGCCTTCTTGACCACCGCATACAGGTAATCCAGATATTCCTCGTCATACTCACCCGGCCCGGCGTGTTCAATTGCCTCCCAGGTGGTCAGGAAGCGCAAACAGTTGAACCCCCAACGCTGCAAACGGCGATAATGCTCGTCAGCGTCCGCCAGGGCAAACGGCCGGCCGACAAACGACACGCTGCGGTGATCGCCATAATCGGTATGAATATGTGTGGCGCCGTTTGGCGTCGCCGGCACCTTGGTGCTGCCGCCCAGGTTCACGCCGCGCAACAGCACCCGGCGCCCTTCCCCATCCACAAACCACGGACCATCAACTTTTAACATCGCCTGCCCCTCCATCGTATTGATCCGGCCCACTCCTCTCCCCTCGTTCTCTTTCACCCAGAGAGGCCGGCCTGGTAGCTGCACTCATCCCCCATTCCATTCGCAAATGATTATAATGAGAGCAGCACGCAACGTCAACGAAAAAAGGATGCAACTTTTATCGCACTCCTGCGTATACAGTAGTGAAATAACCTGAAAGCGGAGCGATTTGGTGAGTAACAACGAAGCAGTATGGCTGCAACTGGCTCTACGTGGAGACGACAACGCATTTGGTTACCTGGTCGAGACCTATCAAAACCCGGTCTTCAACCTGTGTTATCGCATGCTAGGCGACGCTCAGGAGGCCGAAGACGCAGCCCAGGAAGCCTTCTGGCGAGCCTATCAGAACCTCAAGCGCTACGATCCACAGCGGCCCTTTGCCACCTGGCTGCTATCCATCGCCGCCCACTACTGCATCGACCAGCAACGCCGCCGCCGGCTGCCGACCTTTGACATCGACGCCCTGGCCGAGGATATCCTCCCTGACTCGCTGCCCGACCCCGAACGGACGGTCAGCCGCAGCGAAGAGGAACGCCATGTCCACCAGATGCTCACCGCTCTGCCTCCCCAGGACAGGGCCGCCATCATCCTGCGTTACTGGCACGACCTGTCCGACGAGGAGATCGGTCAGATGTTGGGCATGACCGTCAGCGCCGTAAAAAGTCGCCTGCACCGCGCTCGCCGCCATCTCGCCCAACGCTGGCAAGATACCCAGCCGCAGACCCTTCAGGCAGAAAGGAAACACCATGAGTCACCCGCTTTTTGACCGCTTACCCATCCCCGAACAGGATCTGACGCCCGCCGAAGTCGAGCATCTGCGCGCCTGCCCGCGCTGCCAGCAACGTCAGGCGGCCTGGGTGTCTGTCGAGCGCCAGCTTCAATCGCAGCCGATGGCAAGACCAGCCCCCGGCTTCACCCGGCGCTGGCAGGCGAACCTGGCGGAGCGGCGCCTCCTGCAGCAAAAGTTGCAGGTGCGCCGTCTGTTCCTCGGCCTGGTACTGGCCAACGGCGTCACCATCCTGGCTCTGGCGCTCCAACTCCTCCTGACCACTACCCCGGCCGACTGGCTGTCTGAGGCCCTGCAGGTCTTCGTACGGGTCGCCACCCTCTTTGCCCAGGTCCAGACCACCTGGCTTAGCTGGTCTCAGGTTGTTTCCCCCGTTCTACTGGTCGCCCTGGCGGTTGGCCTGGTGAGCATCCTGGCGGTGCTCAGCCTCGTCTGGCTAACCACCCTGTGGCGAATCTCTTACAAAAGGAGTAATTAACCATGAAATCCTTCACCCGCATCCTCCTGCTGGCGTTGGCGCTGCTCGTTGCACTGGCCGTGCCCGGGCGCGTTGCCTTCGCACAGGACCCGGACAACGAAGAAGGCAAAGTGATCGTCGGCGGCAGTTACCGGCTTTCCAGCGGCGAGACCCTCAGCGATGATCTCGTGATCATCGGTGGCTCTGGCACGCTGGAAAAGGGCTCTACCGTCAACGGTGACGTGGCCCTCACCGGCGGTATCCTGGACGTCAACGGTGAGGTCAACGGCGATGTGGTTGCCATTGGCGGCACCATCACCCTGGGCGACGACGCCCACGTCAACGGCAATGTGTCCACCGTCGGCGCCGTGCTCAACCGTTCTGAAAAGGCCAAAATCGACGGTTCGCTGACCATTGGCAACCCCGGCCAGATGGAATTTCCGCTGGTCAAGCCCGCCCTGGGCAACCGCTTCAGCGCTCCGTCGATCCTCGAAGATGTCTTCGGCCCCATCAGCCAGGCGCTCTACGCCATGCTTACCGCCCTGGTCGTCGCCAGCCTGGCCGCCGCGGCGGTGCTCTTCGTCCAGAAACCCACCGAAAACGTCGCCGCCATGATCGTCACCCGCCCGTTACCCTCGCTGGGCATGGGCCTGCTCACCGTGCTGGTCGCCCCGCTGCTGATTGTCATCCTGACCGTAACCATCGTCTTCATCCCGGTCATGATCCTGTTCGTCATCGCCCTCGGTCTGGCGGCTCTGATGGGCTGGATCGCCCTCGGGCTGGAGCTGGGCCGGCGCATCGGCGCCGCCTTGAAGGTCGATTGGGCCCCGGCCGTCTATGCCGGACTGGGCACCCTGGCCCTTACCCTGCTGACCACGCTGCTTGACCTCATCCCCTGCCTGGGAGCCGTCATCTACACCGTCATCGGCCTGATGGGCCTGGGCGCCGTGCTGCTCAGCCGCTTTGGCCTGCAACGCGAGCACGTTCCCGCGGCAGCCGTTTACCACCCGGCAAACACTTCGTTCGCACCCATCCCGCCGGTTACCCCGGCCGCCATACGCCCTGACCAGGCCCCTGTGGAAGTAGCCCCGGCCCCCTCCGCCGTGCAAGACACCCCCCCCACCGCAGATCCTGGCAGCGATGGCCCCGGCCAGGACTCGCCGGGCGACGAATCGCCCGCTTGAAATTATCGGGGTTTTGCCAGAGACGCTCCCACCGGGGCGTCTCTATGCACCCGGTACCAGGAAAATGGAGAATTATTGTATGAATATCCGAGCCCTCACCCTGATCGCAATCCTTGTGCTCACATCGCTGGCGTGCTCGTTTACCGTCAATTTACCGACTGTTACCACCGGCCCGACCGAAACGCTCAGCGTAAATGAGCGCGACCCTGAAGATGGCAAATCGTTCGAAATGAGTATCAACATGGGCGCCGGTGACCTCAACATCACCCCCGGCGCCGAGGGGCTGGTCAGCGGCGAAATCCGCTACAACGTCAGCGCCTGGAAGCCCACTCTGGCGCGCGACGACGATAGCATTCAGATCGACCAGGAACCCAATAAATCCCTCGGCGTTCCCGGCCAGGATCTGATTAACGAATGGAACCTCAAACTGGGCAAGAAGATCCCGCTCGATCTGTCGCTGCATGCCGGCGCATACAAAGGCACCGTCGACCTGAGCGGCATCCCCCTCACCAACCTGGAGGTCAACGACGGCGCCAGCCAGGCCAAACTGGTCTTCAGCGAAGCCAACCCGGCCGAGATGCAAGAACTGACCTACAAGACCGGCGCTTCACAGGTCGAACTCAGCGGCCTGGGATACGCCAACGCCGCCGAGATCAACTTCAACTGCGGCGCCGGCAACTACACCCTCGATTTTTCCGGCCCGCTGCAGCGCGACCTTACGGTGAAAATCAATGGCGGCGTCAGCAACGTCAAAATCATCGTCCCCAAAGACACCCTGGCCGTCGTCGACCTCACCGGCGGGCTCAAGAACGTCGCGCTCACCGGCACCTGGAATGTCGAGGATAACGTCTACACCTCGCTCGGCACAGGGCACAAAATCGAAATCGAGGTCGATATGGGCCTCGGTAACCTCGAGTTGATCAGCCGTTAATCCCCCGGCAAGAGATGTCTTCATTCACAGGGGCTGCCTGACCTGTCAGGCAGCCCCTGTGAATTTAAAGCAACGAACTTCCCCGCGCCTTGCCGGTGCTCGTTCAGGCAATGCGCCCCGCCTTTCGCTTCGCGTCCCGTTACTGAATTTCGCTCAGTTTTACCGGCCGCTGTTCGCGATACGAGCGCGTCGCTGCCATCGCAATCACCACCGGGATGCGTCCATCCATGCCGCTGACCGGCGGCTCCTTACCGCTCCGCACACAATCGACAAAATCGCGCAATTCGGCCACAAACGATTCACAGTACCGCTCCAGGAAAAAGTATAACGGTTTTGAGGTGTGCACCCCCTCGCCGTCGCTGTAGCTGTGCGTCTCGGCGGTCACGTTTTGCGTCGCCACCATCCCCCCCGAACCAAACACCTCGGCCCGCTGGTCGTAGCCATACACCGCCTTGCGGCTGTTGTCAATCGTCCCAATGGCGCCGTTGGCAAAACGCAGCGTCACCACCGCCGTATCCAGGTCGCCGGCGGCGCCGATGCGTTCGTCCACCCGCACGCCGCCCGCCACGTACACCTCCTCCACTTCGGAGCCGGTCAGGTAACGCGCCATGTCGAAATCGTGGATGGTCATATCGAAGAACATCCCGCCCGATACCTTGACGTACTCAATCGGAGGCGGCGCCGGGTCGCGGCTGGTGATGCGCACGATATGCACTTCGCCCACTTTACCCGCGGCCACCATCTCGCGCACCTTGCGGAAATTCGGGTCGAAACGCCGGTTGAAGCCGATTTGCAGCTTTACCCCGGCCTTATCCACCGCCGCCAGCGCCTCGTCGATCCGCGCCAGGTCATAGGCGATTGGCTTCTCACAGAAAATCTGCTTACCCGCCTGCGCGGCCTCGACGATCATGCGCGCATGTGTATCGGTCGAGGAACAAATCGCCACCGCATCCACCGCCGGATCCGCCAGCAGATCGCGGTAATCGGCCGTCGCCTTCGCCACGTGCAAACGCTGCGCCGTCTGGCGCGCCGCCTCGATCGCCGGGTCGGCAATGCCCACCACGGTCGCGCCGTAAATGCGCGTCGCCAGGTTTTCGGCGTGGATCTTACCGATGCGTCCGGCGCCGATCACCCCAAATCGTAAAATTTGCTCGCTCATCATTACCCCTTTCCTTATAAACCGATGCTCTTTAAATAGTCCCGGTTGCGCTGCGCCGACTGTTTGGGCGAACCCATCCCCGGCAACACATCCTGTTCGACCACGATCCAGCCCTCATAACCGCGCTGTAGCAGTTCCTGCTGGACCGCCAGGAACGGCACCTCGCCTTTACCCAACTCGCAGAAAATGCCGTTGCGCACCGCCTCAAAATAATCCCAGCCCTCGAGCCGCGCCTGCTGCGCCACAGCCGGCTGGCAGTCCTTAAAGTGTACGTGCCAGATGCGCTCGTAATGCTTGCGCAGCCCCGCCAACACATCACCGCCGCCAAAACGATAATGCCCGGTGTCAAAACACAGCCCCACCCGCTGCGGGTCGGTCATCGCCAGCAGCGTATCGATCTCCTCCGGCGTCTCCACAAACCCGGCGCAGTGATGGTGAAACACGGTGCGCAGCCCGGTCTCGGCGTACACGGCCTCGGCCACCCGCTCTACGCCCTCGGCCGCCGCCTGCCATTCGGCCGGGCTCATGCCCATACCGGGCTGGACACGCCCGGCATGGCGGGTGCGTACCGCATCCTTGCCGTTGTCGTCCGCCAGGACGATAAACGGCGTTTCGGGTTGGGCGCCCGCCAGCAGCCGCGCCGTACGCACCGCCGCCTCGATGCCGGGCTGGTGTGCGCTGCGATCTTTCAACAACACCGGCACGAAAGCGCCCAACAGGGTCAACCCGCGCCCGTCCAGTTCAGAGCGCAGCCCGGTCGGGTCGGTGGGCATGAAACCCCAGTCGCCCAGTTCGGTGCCCACATAGCCGCTTGCTTTCATCTCATCCAACACCTGGACGTACCCGGCTGCCTTACCTTCCAGGTCGAACTCCAGCACCCCCCACGAACAAGGAGCATTGCCGACTTTGATCATGTCCGTCTCTCCTGATTAAAATTTACGGTTCCACTCGTTGAGCCAGCGCTCAACGACCACTTTGGTCTGCGTAAAGAATTCCACGGCGTGCGCGCCCTGGGCATGCAGCGTACCAAAGAAGCTGTTCTTCCAGCCGCTGAACGGGAAAAAGGCCATCGGCGCCGCCACGCCGATATTAATGCCGATGTTGCCGGCCTGCGCTTCGTAGCGGAAACGCCGCGCCGCCGCCCCGCTGCCGGTGAAGACACACGCCATGTTGCCGTATTCACCGCCGTTGACCAGCGCAATCGCCTCGTCCACCGTTTCGACCCGCATCACCCCCAGCACCGGCCCAAAGATCTCGGTGGTGGCAATCGTCCCGCCCGGCGGCAGGCCGCACAACAAGGTCGGGCGCAAGAAGTTACCCTGTTCGTAGCCCTTCACCACTGCCCCACGCCCATCGACCACCACCTCGGCCCCTTCCTCCACGCCCTTCTGGATCAGCCCTTCGATGCGCGCCTTGCTCTGCGGGGTGATCACCGGCCCCATCTGCACGCCCTCGTTCAGCCCGTAGCCGACCACCCGCGTGGCGGCCGCCTCGGCCAGCGCCGGGATAAAGACCCGTTCCGCCTCGCCCACCATCACCGCCAGCGACGCCGCCAGACAGCGCTGGCCGGCGTTGCCGAAGGCGCTGTCGCTCAGGATGGCCGTGGTCATGCTCACATCGGCGTCCGGCAAGATGATAACCGGGTTCTTGGCGCCGCCCTGCGCCTGCACCCGCTTGCCGTTGGCCGATGCCCGGCTATATACATGCCGCGCCACCGCCGTCGAACCGACAAACGTCACCGCCTGGACGATGGGATGATCCAACAACGCATTGACCGTTTCCGCCCCGCCGTTGACCAGATTGACCACCCCTTTGGGGAAACCAACCTGTTCCAACAAGCGGAAAACCTTTTGCATCGTAATCGGGGTGCGCTCGGAAGGCTTGACGATCACCGTGTTGCCGCAGGCCAGCGCATACGGCAGATACCAGAACGGGATCATGCCCGGGAAATTGAACGGGCAGATGATCGCCGCCACACCCACCGGCTGGCGGATCATGTATTCATCCACGCCGCGAGCGATGTCCTCCGAGAAATCGCCCAGCATCATCATCGGAATGCCGCACGCCACCTCGACGTTTTCCACCGCCCGGCGCATCTCGCCGCGGGCATCGTCCAACGTCTTGCCGTTTTCCATCGTAATCGTGCGCGCCAGGTCGTCGAAATGCTCTTCCAACAGTTGCTTGAGCTTAAACAGATACTGGATGCGCGTCGGGGCCGGCACACGCCGCCATTCAACAAAGGCCGCGGCGGCGGCCTGGGCCGCCTCGGCAACCACACCCGCCGGCGATAGCGGCGTCTGCGCCAGCAATTCGGCCGTCGCCGGGTTGTGCACATCCAACGTCTGCGCCGCCGCCGCCGTTTGCCAGCTGCCATCAATGTAATTCAACAACTTGATTGCGTCCACCATGACCACCTCCCGCGTTTACCTGACGTCCGGGTTGGGCAGCATCACGTCCCGCACCACCGCCACCAGGTCGTGATATGCGCCGATAAACGAGCGCAGCGTGCGCACCGTCGGCCCGAATTGATCGAATTCCTCCGCCGTCATCCCGTCTGGCTCGTAGGCCCGCCGGAAATCGGCAAACTTAGCGTACAGCGTATCCACAACCGGCGCCGGCGCCGGATCGGCAAACCGTTCCTTCACCTCCACATCCGAGGCGTTGAACAGCTTCTGCCACTCGTAAGGAATCGTCAGCACCACATCCCCGCCAATCAGCTCCGACCAGTGCAAATGGTGACGGTAAGCCGCCGCCAGCGGGCGGGTGCGATAACCGCGCTGGGCAAAGATTGCGCAGGCCCGCTTGAAACAGGCAATGCCGGCCCAATCGCAATAACCGGGCGCCACCACAATCCCATCGCGCTTCTCCAACACGTGCAGCCAGTCGTCCAGGCGCCCGATCATGATCGTACAGACCGGACGCATATTCGCCACCGCTTTGCCCTCGGCGCTGCGCCGCTGTAGACCGCGCTCCACCGCCTCGGCTACCGCCAGCGCCTGTGGCACCGAAAAACTGACCGTGGCGTTGATGTTGACGCCCCGATAGGTGGCTTCTTCAATGGCCGCAACCCCCGCCCGCGTCACCGGGATCTTAACCTGCATGTTGGGCGCCAGGCCGTCAAAATGCACCGCCTGCTGGCAGATTGCCTCGGCGTTGCGATAAAACGCCGGGTTGGTCTGGATCGACAGACGCCCCTTCAACCCGCCCTCGCGTTCGAACACCGGATAGAGTTGCTCTGCGCCGCGCACCGCCATCTCTTCGATCAGCTTCCAGGTGATCTGATCTTCGCTCCAGGCGGGGTTCTCGTCGCAAATCTGGCGAATACGGCCGCGCCAGTGCGCCATTTCCTTCTTGAGCACATTGAGCACGATCGTCGGGTTGGTGGTCGCCCCCACCGCGCCGTTCTCGATTGCGTATTGCAATTCTTCCACGGCGCAGGAGTCATTCCAATAGTCGGTGGCTGTAGTCGTCACCGTCTGGTGGAGCGGGCTTTTATACGGATTGCCATTCATAAGCCATTACCTCACAGATCGAATTCGATTGAGCTGCACACGTGTGCAAAGATTTGCTAAAAAAAGCCGCCACTTCGGGCTGGAACCGGTCGCGGTCTGCACACGTGTGCAAATTCATTCTATCATGGACGCTGCTGCGGGTCAATCCTGTGGAGGGCGCTCTTTCCGCCCCCCACAGGATCTTTCCCTTTTCACTACTTCAAGAACTTGCTCAGGTTGTCTTTGCTCACCACTTCCACACCGGTATTGACGAAGGCGTCCACTTTCTCGCCCCGCGCCACCTTGGCCGCCGTCAGCGTGCCCAGTTCGCCGATCTTGCCCGCAAACTGCGCAATGCTGCCGCTCAACAGACCGCTCTCGATCGCCTTCAACGCATCCGGCGAGGCGTCAAAGCCCACGATCACCATGCTCTTGCCCGCCGACTTGACCGCATTGGCGGCGCCCAACGCCATCTCGTCGTTCGTGCCGTAGATCGCCTTCAGATCCGGGTAGGTCGTCATCAGGTTCTCGGCCACGCTCTGGCCCTTGGCCCGGTCGCTGTCCGCCGGCTGCACGGCCGCCACTTCGATCCCGGCCGCCGCAAAAGCTTCCTTGGCGCCTTCTTCGCGCAGGTTGTGCACCGGGTCGCCCGCCGCACCGCGAATGATGGCTACCTTATCGCCCTTTTGCAGTTTGGCAGCGATGAACTCGCCCGCCAGCTTGCCGCCCAGCTTGTTGTCCGTGCCCACAAACGCCGACTTGGCCGTGAAGGTCGAGATGTCCGTGTCGATCAATATGACCGGGATGCCCGCATCCACCGCCTTCTGCAGCGTCGGCTGCACCTGGTCCGCCTGTGACGGCGCAACCGCCAGCGCATCCACCTTGGCCGCAATCTGCGCCTCGATGAAGCGAATCTGGCCTTCAATGTCCGTCTCTTCGTTCGGGCCCAGGAAGGTCGCCTTGACCGTCGGGTCGGCCTGCATCGCTGCTTCCACGCCCGCGCCCACCGCCTTCCAGTAGTCGCTCGTTACCGCCTTGACGACCACCGCAACCTTGACTTCCTTCTTGGCCGCAGCCGGGGCCGCATCGGGCAGGAACTTGCTCAGGTTATCTTTGCTCACCACTTCCACGCCGGTGTTGACGAAGGCGTCCACTTTCTCGCCCCGCGCCACCTTGGCCGCCGTCAGCGTGCCCAGTTCGCCGATCTTGCCCGCAAACTGCGCAATGCTGCCGCTCAACAGACCGCTCTCGATCGCCTTCAACGCATCCGGCGAGGCGTCAAAGCCCACGATCACCATGCTCTTGCCCGCCGACTTGACCGCATTGGCGGCGCCCAACGCCATCTCGTCGTTCGTGCCGTAGATCGCCTTCAGATCCGGGTAGGTCGTCATCAGGTTCTCGGCCACGCTCTGGCCCTTGGCCCGGTCGCTGTCCGCCGGCTGCACGGCCGCCACTTCGATCCCGGCCGCCGCAAAAGCTTCCTTGGCGCCTTCTTCGCGCAGGTTGTGCACCGGGTCGCCCGCCGCACCGCGAATGATGGCTACCTTATCGCCCTTTTGCAGTTTGGCAGCGATGAACTCGCCCGCCAGCTTGCCGCCCAGCTTGTTGTCCGTGCCCACAAACGCCGACTTGGCCGTGAAGGTCGAGATGTCCGTGTCGATCAATATGACCGGGATGCCCGCATCCACCGCCTTCTGCAGCGTCGGCTGCACCTGGTCCGCCTGTGACGGCGCAACCGCCAGCGCATCCACCTTGGCCGCAATCTGCGCCTCGATGAAGCGAATCTGGCCTTCAATGTCCGTCTCTTCGTTCGGGCCCAGGAAGGTCGCCTTGACCGTCGGGTCGGCCTGCATCGCTGCTTCCACGCCCGCGCCCACTGCCTTCCAGTAGTCGCTCGTTACCGCTTTGACAATCACCGCAACTTTAATTTCTTTCTTGGCCGTATCCCCACTGGCCGCAGGCGGCTGCGTGGCTTTGGGGGCCTCGGGCGCCGTGGTCGGGGCCGGCTGAGGCTGGCAGGCGCTCAGCAAAATGGTCACCAGGACGAGCACAACCAGCAACTTCTTTAAGTTTGCGTACATATCGTTCCTCCTAGAATTTCGTGATAGATCAAATTACGGACAGTTGCATACATGGGACGACGTTCTTCTTCTCCAGCGCAGTCTACCTCCTTTCACCGGCCCAGACCGACGGCATGCATATTCCCACGCTCAGCGGCGGGCGCGTTGGCGCAAAACATCCACCGACACCGCTCCGATAATCACCAGGCCGATCGCCACCGTCTGCCATTCGGTCGGAACGTTGAGCAGCACCAGCCCGTTGCGCAGCACCGCAATCAACAATACCCCAATCGCCGTGCCGCCCACCGAACCCGAGCCGCCCGCAAAACTGGCGCCGCCGATGATCACCGCCGCGATGGCGTCCAGTTCGTAACCCATGCCGGCGTTCGGGAAACCCGAATTGGTGCGGCCGGCCAGCATCAACGCCGCCAGCCCGGCCATCAACCCGCTCAGGCTGTACACCGCCACCAGGGTGCGGCTGACGTTGATCCCCGAAAGGCGCGCCGCAGCAGCGTTGCCCCCCACTGCATAAATATGCCGGCCCAGCGAGGTGTGGTTTAACAGGATATGAAAGAGCACGTAGACCACCAGCACAACGAAGAAAGCCACCGGAACCGGGCCAAACGAGCCCGCCCCCAGAAACAGCACCGCATCTGCCCCCGCCCGGTCAAAACCCGAGATCGGCGACGCCCCGGTCAGGATCAGCGCCGCGCCGCGCGCCACATTCATCGTTCCCAGGGTGGAGATAAACGGGTGCGGCAGGCGCAGCTTGGTCAGCAAGATGCCGTTCAGCCAGCCAATAAACGTCCCAATTGCCAGACAGGCCAGCATGGCCACAAACGGGTTGATATGCCAGCGAATCGCCATCAATGCCAGCGTACACATCGCCACCGCCAGCACCGAACCCACCGAAAGATCGATGCCCGCCGTGATGATCGCCAGCAGCAGCCCCATCGCCAGCAAAGCGTTCACCGTCGCCTGGCGGACAATGTTCGACAGGTTATCCGGCGTCAAAAACACCTGCGACATCGCCGAAAGAAAAATCACCAGGATCAACAGTCCAAACAACGCCCCGAACCGGGCGATAAAATTGCCCACCGTCATGCCCGTTGCCCCGCTTTTGCCTTTGACTTCATCCACCGTTGCTTGAATTCTCGCCATTGTTATACACTCCCATCGCTGCTGCCAAAACTTTTTCCTGCGTTGCTTCCGAGCGGTCGAACTCGGCCGACAGACGACCTTCGTGCATCACCAGGATGCGATCGCTCATGCCCAGCAATTCCGGCATTTCGGACGACACCATGATCACCGCCACGCCGTTTTCCACCAGGCTGTTCATCAGGTTGTAGACCTCCACTTTGGCGCCCACATCGATCCCGCGCGTCGGCTCATCAAAGATCAGGATGCGGGACTGGCCGGCCAACCATTTGGCCAGCACCACCTTCTGCTGGTTGCCGCCGCTCAGGTATTGCACCTGTTGCTGGACGCCCGGCGTCAGGATGCGCAATTTATCGACGAATTCCTGCACCTGGCTGCGTTCGACCTTCAGCCGCAACAACCCACTCTTGCCCTGCAATCGCTCCAGGCTGGCCATGCTGATGTTGTGCAACACCGACAACAGCAGCACCAGACCCTCCTGTTTACGATCCTCCGGCAGCAGGCCGATCCCGGCCCGAATGGCTGCTTCCGGCGAAGTGATGCGAATCTCTTTGCCCATGACAAAGATCTTGCCCGCCGTCGGCCGGTCAGCGCCAAACACCGCCTTCATCAGTTCGGTGCGCCCCGCCCCCACCAGACCGGCAATGCCCAGAATCTCGCCGGTGTAGGCGCTGAAGTTGATATCGTGCAGCACGTCATCCCGGCACAGGTGCTCCACCCGCAGCGCCTCTGCCCCTCGCCGGCTGGCCACCTTGGGAAATTGTTGATCCAGGCTGCGCCCAACCATCAACTGGATGATTTCTTCTTCGTTCGACCATTTCAAGTCCACCGTCTTGATGAACTCGCCATCCCGCAGCACCGTGCCCCGGTCGCAGATTTTAAACACCTCGTCCAGATGATGCGAAATGAACACCACCGACACGCCGCGCTGCTTGAGCTTTTCGATCACCGCAAACAACTGCTGGATTTCGGTATCGGTCAGGGCGCTGGTCGGCTCGTCCATGATCAGTAAACGGGCGTCCAGCGAGAGCGCCTTGGCGATCTCAACCATCTGCTGGTGCGCCACCCCCAGCCCCTGCACCGGGCGGCGCGGGTCGAGGTTGAGGTGCAATTCGTGCAGCAGCACCTCGGTGCGACGGTACATCTCCTGCCAGTCAATCAGGTGCAGGGCCTTGTTCTTGAAGAACTCGCGCCCGATCCATACATTCTCGGCAATGCTCAACTGCGGCACCAGGTTGAATTCCTGATAGATGATGCCAATCCCGGCCCGCTGTGATTCTTTGGGGTCGCGGATCTCGATCTTTTTGCCTTCCCAATAAATCTCGCCCGCATCACGCTGGTAAGCTCCCGAAAGGATCTTCATCAACGTCGACTTTCCCGCGCCGTTCTCGCCCAGCAGGGCGTGTACCTCGCCCTTGCGCACTTCCAGGTGCACATTTTTCAGGGCGCGCACCCCCGGGAAACTCTTGCTGATTGCTTCCATGCGCAGCAGCGTGACGCCAGGGGTTATGCTGGCTGCTTGCGTTTGCTCTACCAAGTCGTCCCTCCTCTCATCGAACTCATACCCTATTCGGCCGGGAAGAAATAGCGCTCTTCGGCCCGCTTCGCCTCCCAGGCCTGGCGCGCTTCCTGAACTGCCGGCATGGCGCTGACCTCGGCCACCGGCACGTCCCACCAGCTCTCGTAGCCCGGCACGCCAAACCAGCGATCGTTGCGGATGTAGATGACCGTCGTACGCTCAATCTTCTCCGCCGCCGCCAGCGCCGCCACAAAGTCATCATACGTCTGGCATTCGATCACGTGCGCCCCCAGCGAACGCGCATTCGCCGCCAGATCTAACGGCAGAGTCTGCACATTCTCGCCGGCCGAGTCGCCCACCAACACCCCGTCCTGGCGAAAGACGAAACGCGTCCCAAAACCGTCCTGGCCCAGCGAGCGGCTCAACGAGCCGATGCTCTTGAAGCCCGAATTGTCCCACAGGATCACGGTCAGCTTATACCCCTCCTGGATCGAGGTTGCCAGGTCGGCCGACAGCATCAGATAGCTGCCATCGCCGACGATGACGTACACCTCGCGCTCCGGGGCGGCCATCTTGACGCCCAGCCCGCCGGCGATTTCGTAACCCATGCACGAGTTGCCGTACTCCATGTGAAAATTCTTGGGGTGACGCGCCCGCCACAGCTTGTGCAAATCGCCGGGCATGCTGCCGGCCGCATTGACCATGATCCCTTCGGGGTGCGAAAGCTCGTTTACCGCCCCGATCAATTCACCCTGGCTGGGCAACGGGGTATGGCGGATGGCATAGATGCGCGCCACCTCCGCCTCCCAGGCATCGTGCAGTTCCTGGGCCGTGCGGCGATATTCGGCCGCCACCGAATACCCCGCCAGCGCCGCCAGCAATTCTTCCAGCGTCTCGCGGGCGTCGCCCACCAGCGCCAGCCCGGCATGTTTGCCGGCGTCGAACCCGGTCACATTGATATTGATAAATTGCACGTCCGGGTTGCTGAAGGCCGTCTTCGAGGCGGTGGTAAAGTCGCTGTAGCGCGTCCCGATCCCGATCACCAGGTCGGCCTCGGCCGCCGCCCGGTTGGCCGCCAGCGTACCGGTCACGCCAATGGCGCCCAGGTTGAGCGGGTGATCGTAACGCAGGCTGCCCTTGCCGGCCATCGTCTCCCCCACGGGAATGCCGCTCTGATCGACAAAGCGGCGCAGCAGTTCACACGCCTCGGAATAAATCACCCCGCCCCCGGCCACGATCAACGGTCTACGGCTGGCGCGAATGCGTTCCGCCGCCCGGCGCAGCGCGTCGCGGTCCGGCCGGTTGCGCGGCACCCGCCACACCCGCTTGTGGAAGAACGCCGCCGGGTAGTCGAAGGCCTCGGCCTGCACGTCCTGCGGCAGGGCCAGCGTCACCGCGCCCGTTTCCGCCGGGCTGGTCAGCACGCGCAGCGCCTCGGGCAGCGCCAGCAGCAGTTGATCGGCCCGGTTGATGCGATCCCAATAACGACTGACCGGTTTGAAGCAGTCGTTGACCGAAATGTCCTGACTGTAGGCCGCCTCCAGTTGTTGCAGCACCGGCGCGACGTTACGCCGTGCAAAAATGTCGCCCGGCAGCAGCAACACCGGCAGGCGGTTGATCGTCGCCGTCGCCGCTCCGGTAATCATATTCGTCGCCCCGGGGCCAATCGAAGAGGTGCATACCAACGTTTGCAGCCGGTTGCGCGTCTTGGCATAGGCCGTAGCCATGTGCACCATCGCCTGCTCGTTGCGCGCCTGGTAATAGCGAAACTCGGGCATCTGTTGCAGCGCCTGGCCGATCCCACCCACGATGCCATGACCAAAGATCCCAAAACAACCGGCAAAGAAAGGCTGCTCGATCCCGTCTCGCTCCACGTATTGCTGCTGCAAGAAGGCGATCAACGCCTGTGCCATCGTCATCCGTCGGGTTGCTTGAACGCTCATACCATTCTCTCCTCTCGCCACAATGAATTCAATCGAGCGGGTACAACGGCACGCGCCCGTCTCGCCCGCGGTACGCACCCTTGACCCACGTATAAGCCGGGTCATCCGTGGCCGCCAGGCTTTGTGCGCTGCCCGCCAGCACGTTGAGATAATAGCACGTGTACCCCGGCGGGCTGGCAACCGGATGGTATCCCTCCGGGATCAACGCCACATCGTGGTCGCGCACCCGCACCACCGCGTCGAGCGGCGTTCCTGCCCGCTGCAACGGCGACTCGGGGTCGGTATAGATATACTGGAAAGCATAGCCCTCGGGGCGATCCATGCGGTAATAATAGATCTCGTCCAGGTCGGCCTCCAGAATCTTGCCCTGAGCATCCGTTTTATGTACGTCGTGTTTGTGCGGCGGGTAACTCGACCAGTTGCCGCCCGGCGTATACACCTCTACCACCACCAGTCGTTCGCAGGGGAAGCCTGGCGGGAGGATGCTGTTGATCTGGCGGGTGGCGTTATCGCCGCCGCGGATCTCTACCGTTACCTCGGCCGGCGTCACCAGCCGCGGTGCAAAATCACCCTGCACCGGCGTCCAGGCCAGCGCAAATTCGCAATCGCTCTGCGCCTGCACGGCAAAGGGGGTGCGGCGCGGCAGGTAGAGCGCATAGGGCTTGCCGGAGAAGACCGTTGGCCGCTCGCCCAGACCGCGCCACTCGCCACGCGGCGAGACGACGTCCAATCGCCCGGCCAACACCACCAGCGCCAGTTCGGCCTCACCGCTATCAAAACGCCACTGCTCCCCGGCCGGCAGCCGGCGAGCCTGGAAAGAGAGGGTCTCCCAGCCCGCCATCTGCGGCGTGACCTCTACGATGCGGTGAGGGTCGTCGCTTTTCTCGGGGTGGATGACCAGATTCTGAGAGTGGTACTGCATAAACGCTCCTTTGCACACGTGTGCATCAAACCTTTCTGACTTCGCCCCGCCCTCGCCGGCGGCGCCGCACCTAGCGACCGCTCAAACCGGCGGTCGTCCCTCTCAAGATCAACTCCGTCGCCAATACCTGGTCGCACACTTCACGCCCGGCCACCAATTCCAGGAGCATCTCCATCGCCATCTGCCCCAGCCGCAGCTTCGGCTGATGAATGGTGGTCAGCCCCGGCGTCACGTATTGCGCCAGCTCGATATCATCAAAACCAATAAGACTGAACTGTTCAGGAACCCTCAGGCGTCGCTCACTGCACGCCAGCAATCCCCCAATCGCGATCATGTCGTTATAACAAAACAGCGCTGTCACCCCGCCGTCCAGCAGTTCGGGCAGCAGCGTGCGCCCGGCCATCACGTCATCCGAGTGATAACGATGCTCCGGCGAGGCGATGCGCACCCATTCCGCCGCATCCAGGCCGGCTTCGTGCAAGGCGTCGCGGTAAGCCTGCAACCGTCGCCGGTTAGAACGCGGCCGGTTGCCCGCCCCCAGGTAACCGATCCGCCGGTGCCCCAACCCCAACAGGTGTTCGACCGCCTGGCGCGCCCCCATGTAATCGTCCACCGCAATCGAGTGCAACAGCGCCAGATCCGACTCCGCCTGGTGATTGATCACCACCGTTGGCACGTCGATGCGCGACAGGCGGTGGGCGTACTGGTCGCTGATCTGCGCCGCCGCCACGATAATTCCGTCCACCCGGCGGCGCTGAAAATTCTCGATCGTCTCCATCTCACGTTCCGGGTCGTTGTACGAGGCGCTCAGAATCACGCTCATCCCCGCCGCCTGCGCCACCTCTTCGATGCCGCGCACCACGCGGCCCACAAACGGATCGGCAATCGTCGTCACCACCAGGCCGATGGTGTTCGAGCGCTGCATCTTCAAGCCCTGCGCCAGCGCGTTGGGGGTGTAATCCAGCTGCTGCGCCACGCTTTGAATCCGCTCGCGCACCTCCCGGCTGATCAACGGGCTGTTGCGCAAGGCGCGCGACACGGTGGTGTGCGAAACACCCGCCGCCTTCGCTATGTCCTGAATGGAAACCTTGCGACCCATATTGCCTGTGCCTGTTCTGTTATCAAAGAGGGGAAAATCGCGCCGTCCATGCCTGACAGCATTTTATGCACACGTGAACATTATAGGAGTATTCCACGATTTTGTCAATAGCCAGCTTTGTATTCTTTTTTGTACCCTTCCCCCCGTCTCTCTACTTCGTCCGGCGCTCAACCCGCAATACTCACCCCAATCAACCGGCCAATGCCAAAGGTAAGCGCCGCCGCCAGCAGCCCAAAGATCACCATGCGCATCCCCGAAGACCACACGCTCCGCCCGGTGAACAGGGTAATCGCCGCCCCCAACACAAACAGCCCCACCGTGCTCAAGGCGATGCTGGCGATCACCGCCGTGTTGCCGGCAGTAAAGATGAACGGCAGCACCGGCACAATTGCGCCAATCGCAAACAACACAAACGAGGTCACCGCCGCCTCCCAGGCCGAACCGCCCAGTTCCTCGGGATCGATGCCCAGTTCCTCGCGCGCCATCGTTTCCACCGCACTCTCGTGATTGGCCATGATCTGCCGCGCCAGCGTGCGCGCCTGTTCGGGCTTCAGCCCGCGCGCCTCGTAGATCAACGCCAGTTCCTCGGCCTCCGCTTCGGGCGCGCTCTCGATTTCGGCCTTTTCGATGCGAATCTGGTTGGCGTACAACTCACGTGAACTCTGCACCGACAGCCACTCGCCCAACGCCATCGAACACGCCCCGGCCAGCAGCCCCGCCAGCCCGGTAATCAGGATCGACTGGCTCGACAGCGCCGCCCCCGCCACGCCCATCACCAGGCTGAGGTTCGAGACCAACCCGTCGTTGGCGCCCAACACCGCCGCCCGCAGCGCATTGCCGCCGCTGGCACGGTGCCGGCCCTCGAGCAGCGCCAGCGTCCCGCCTTCTACCCCACCCCGCGTCGTACCTGCAATCTGGCTCAACAAACGGGCGTGCGAACGTTCCTCGCCGGCCATCTGGCCGGCCGTCTGGCTCTGGTAACTTTCCGTGCCGCGCTGTTCCATCGCCTGAATGCTCGGCAGCACCAGCGCCGGCCCAAAGCGCTTCGCCAGCCAGCCCAGGCTGCGCGTCCGCCAAGAAAGCTTGAAAACCGGCAGCGGCACCCCCGCTTCCGCCAGCCCCTCCTCCCAACGGGTCGCATGGCGCACTTCCACCGCCGCCATCCGCCGGTAGATCTCCGCCAGGCGTTCGTCCTTCTCGGCCTGCGCCAGCAGCTCATACAACGCTGCCGCATTGCGCTCATCATCCCAGTTGTCCAGATACTGCGCTTTCGTTCGCTCGTCCATGATGCCTCCCGTCAATTTTCCCGTTCTTTATCCAACAGCGGCGCCAGCAGCCCGGCCAGCAGCGACAGCCCGGCCAGCAGATAGAAATTAACCGCAAAACCCCAGCGATCGACCACCCAGCCGCACGCCGTCACCCCCAGCGCCCCGCTGGAAAACACCAGCGCCAGCGCCAGGCCCGAGGCCAACCCCTGGCCGGTCGGCGCCACCCGCTGCGCCAGTACGATGATGGCGCTGAACGCCGAACCCGAGGCCACGCCGGCCAACGGGATGATCAGATACAACCAGTTCAGCTGCGTCACCGCGCCGATCAAGAAGGTCGGCGGCGCAGCAATGCTCATCGCCACCAGGATGACCTTCGTCCGTCCGTAGCAGTCCGACATCTGCCCGCCGATCAGGTTGCCCAGCGCCGCCCCACCCATGAACAGCGCCGAGAGAATACCGTACTCGGTCGCCGAATAATTCAAGTCGCTCAAATACTTGGGCACAAAGGTGGTGATGCCCTGTGAGACCCACGATTGCAGCGCCGTAACCGCCACCAGCACCAACACCACCGCCAGCGAGACGGAACGTCCCGCCGGCTTTGCCGCGGCGGCTGCGCTCTCTTGCGGCGCCACCACTCCCAGCTGCCAGGCGGCGTTGGCGCCCATCAACACCGTCACTGCCGAAAGCGACAGCAGCCCCAACGGCCCCCATTGTTCCAACATCCAACCGCCCATCAACGGCCCAAAGAAAAAGCCCAACTGGCCGAACACAAAGAAGAACGACGCCGCCGCCGTTTCACGGTCGGGCATGCGCAGGTGCGCCAGCGAAGTGGCCTGCATCGCCCCGCCCGAGTGGAACGCCCCCGAGCCCATGCTGCCGACGATCAACAGCACCACCGCAGCGTAACCCGGCGTGACCAGCGCCAGCGAGAAGAACGCCGCCATCCAGATCACACCGCCCGCCACCACCCAGCGCGCCCCCAGCTTATCGGCCACGTAACCAAAGATCACCTGGGCCAGCGCCGCCGCCAGCGAATACACCGTCGAAATCGCCCCCAGGGCTGTATTCGTCAGTCCCAGCGGCACGCTCAAATAGGCCAGCAGGATGCTGCGCTGCCCGTTGAGCATGTCAATCAATAAATGACTGAGCGCAATTGAAGAAAAACGTTTATCCACCAGCAGTTGCAGCGGCGAAGTCTTCGTCATCCTGGCTCCTTCCATTCGAGCGATACCAACCGTTTTCTTCCACCAGGGCGTACACCGCCGGCGGTAGAAAGTAGCGATAATGGCGCCCACTGGCAATCCGCTGGCGGATCTGGCGCGAAGAGACCTCCAGCAGCGGCGCCTCGATAAAGCGCACCCGGGCGCTCACCCCCGGCACAATCTTTTCCAGCGCCGGCAGGTCCAGGGCGTCCCCCGGCCGGCGCATCACCCCCAGGCCATGGCAGGCGCGCACAAATTCCACCGGCGTGTGCCAATCCGGCAAATCGAAGAGCGCATCGCCGCCCATGATGAAATACACCTCGGCGCCGGGATAAGCCTGCGCCACCAGCCGCACCGTCTCGACCGTATAATGCGGCCCCGGCCGGTCGATCTCCACCCGCGACAGAATGAAACCGGAGTCCGTACCCAGCGCCGCCTGCACCAACGCCAGCCGCTGCGCCACCGGACGGATCACCTGGTCGCGCTTATGCGGCGGGTCGGGCGTCAGCACCCACAACAAATAATCCAGTCGCAACTGGTCGCGGGCTTCCGCCGCCAGAATGAGATGCCCCACGTGGGGCGGGTCAAACGTCCCGCCAAAGATACCGACGCGCATGCCTCAGGCCGTCAATCTTGCCACTCCAGTTCGTATTCGCCGACGAAAACGCTGTCGCCTTCCTGCACGCCAGCCTCACGCAGCGCGGATTCCACGCCCAACGCCTCCATCAGGCGCTGGAAACGCCGCACCGAACCTTCGTACTCCCAATAGGTCATCGCCGCCGCCCGCTCGATGGCCGTGCCATGCACCACCCAACCCTCAGCAGTCTGCTCGATGGTGAAATCACGGGCGTCCTCCTGCGAACGATACACCGGCAGCGCCGCCGGCGCAATTTCAACCTCGGGCGCCGTCTTGAGCAGTTCCACCACCCGCCACAACAATGCATCCACGTCGGTGTGCGCCACTGCCGAAATCGACATGGCCTCGATGCCGCGCGCCTGCAAGGCGGCCCGCACCACCGGCCAACGCTCGCCGACCTCGGGCAGGTCCATCTTATTCAGTACGACAATCTGCGGCTTCTTCGCCAGGTTGGGATCGAACAACGCCAGTTCGCTGTTGATCTGGCTGTAATCGGCCAACGGGTCGTCTGACAGGCCATCCAGCAGGTGGATCAACACGCGCGTGCGCTGCACGTGGCGCAAGAAGGCGTCTCCCAGGCCAATGCCCATGTGCGCCCCTTCAATCAGGCCGGGGATATCCGCCAGCACCAGGCTGGTATCCATATCCAGTTCCGCCACCCCCAGGTTGGGTTCCAGCGTGGTGAACGGGTAATCGGCAATCTTGGGCCGGGCGTTGGTCACCGAGGCCAGCAGGCTGGATTTGCCCGCATTCGGCACGCCCACAATGCCCACATCGGCGATCAGTTTCAACTCCAGACGCAAGGAATGTTCCTCGGCCGGCTCGCCGCGCTCGGCCGTGCGCGGCGCCTGGTTGCGCGAGGTGGCGAAATGGGTGTTGCCCCGTCCACCCCGGCCGCCCTTGCACACCACCAGACGCTGGTGAGCGCTCACCAGGTCGCCCAACAGTTCGCCCTTGTCCGCATCGTACACAATCGTACCGGGCGGCACCGGGATCACCAGGTCGTCGGCCGACTTGCCGGTCTGGTTGTTGACCCCGCCCTTGCGCCCCTCTTCGGCGATAAAGCGCGACTTGTGGCGGAAACTGGCCAGCGTGTTGAGCGTCGGCGCCACTTCCAGCACCACGTTCCCACCCCGGCCGCCATCGCCGCCGTCCGGCCCCCCGCGGGTTATAAATTTCTCCCGGTGAAAATGGACAAACCCATCCCCACCCTTGCCGGAGCGAACATAAATTTGGGCTTCATCAATAAACATAACACATCCACATTTCGAGAACGGAGGGCCGGGCGCTGCGCTCGGCCCTCCGTCCCCACTGATCTGAGTTTACTTTCCGGCGAATTTCGCCTTGAGGATGTCTTCCAGCGTCGGCTGGCCGATCTCCTGCAATTCATAGCGCACGCGCTGCATCGGCTTGTTGACCTTGATCACACGCGTCAGGTCGATCGGCGTGGCGCTCAACACCAGGTCCACGTCGGCGTTGTCAATGGTGCGCTCCAGATCGCGCGTCATTTCCTCGCCATAGCCCATCGCCGGCAGGATCGCCCCGGTGCCGGGGTATTTCTGATAGGTGGCCACGATCGAACCCACCGCAAACGGGCGCGGGTCGACGATTTCGGCTGCGCCAAAACGCCGCGCCGCCACCCAGCCGGCCCCGTAGGCCATCTCGCCGTGGGTCAGGGTCGGGCCGTCTTCGATCACCAGCACGCGCTTGCCGCGAATCGCCTCGGGATCGTCCACGAACAACGGCGAAGCGGCCTCGATCACCACCGCCTTCGGGTTCAGCGCCGCCAGCGTCTCACGCACCGCAATCACCTTGTCCGGCTGCGCCGTGTCAACCTTGTTGATCACGAATACGTCCGCCGAGCGGATGTTGGTCTCGCCGGGGTGATAGCTTTTCTCGTGCCCGGGGCGGTGCGGGTCGGCCACCACGATCGACAGATCGGGCGTATAGAACGAGAAGTCGTTGTTGCCGCCGTCCCACAGGATAATGTCCACTTCCTGTTCGGCCTGGCGCAGGATGGCTTCGTAATCCACACCCGCATACACCAGCACGCCGTTATCCAGATGCGGTTCGTATTCCTCGCGCTCCTCGATGGTGCACTCGTGCTTGTCCAGGTCGGCGTAGGAAGCGTAGCGCTGCACCCGCTGTTTGACCAGATCACCGTAGGGCATCGGGTGACGAATCGCCGCTACCTTGTAGCCCATGCTGCGCAGGATCAACGAGACCCGGCGGGTCGTCTGGCTCTTACCCGAACCGGTGCGCACAGCGCACACCGAGACCACCGGTTTGGTCGATTTGATCTGGGTCAGTTTTGTGCCCATCAGGCGGAAATCGGCGCCCGCCGCCAGCACCATCGAAGCCTTGTGCATCACAACTTCGTGGGGCACATCACTATAAGCAAAAACCACCTGGTCAACGTTCATTTCTTTGATCAGCCGCACCAGTTCGCTTTCGGGATAGATATCGATCCCGTCAGGGTACAGCTTGCCGGCCAGCGCCGCAGGGTATTTTCGCCCTTCGATGTTCGGGATCTGGGTTGCAGTGAATGCCACAACTTCGTAATCTGCGTTATCGCGGAAGAACGTATTGAAATTGTGGAAGTCGCGCCCGGCAGCGCCCATGATAATGGTACGAATGGGGGTCATAGTACTTGGCTCTCCTTATGGAATAGAAGGTTTTTCACATCGCTTCTGGGGCTGTGATGCCCATCAAAGCCAAGCAATTGGCAATGGCCTGGCGGGCCGCCGCCACCAGGCGCAGCCGCGTGCTGCGCACCGGTTCCTCGGCCTGCAAGACCGGACATTGGTTGTAAAAATCGCTAAACGCACGCGCCAGTTCGTATACGTGGTTGGCAATCAACAGCGGCCGATACTCCGCCGCCGCACGCTGCACTTCGCGCGGCGTGCGCGATATTACATTCACCAATTGAATTTCTTCGCTCGTCAGCGCGCCCACCGGCGTCAACGGGCCGGGCAGTTCACCGCCAAAACGGCGCAAGATACTGCCGGCGCGCACGTGCGCATACTGAATATACGGCGCGGCCTGACCGTTAAAGTCCAGCGCCGCGTCCCAATCAAAGGTAACAATCTTGGCGTTGTCGCGCGAAAGCATCGAGTACTTGATCGCCCCTAACGCCACGGCGTGGGCGATCGCCTGTTGCTTTTCTTCCGCCAGATCCGGGTTCTTGGCGCGCCCCACCTCCAGCGCCCGCCGGGTGGCCTCGCTCACCAGGTCTTCCAGCAGCACTACCGCCCCATCCCGCGAGGCAATGGTCACGTTGCCCGGCAGATTGACGATTTCGTACGCCAGGTGATAGCAATGCTTCGCCCAGGCGTGCCCCATCAACTCCAACGTCTTGAAGATTTGCTGCAAATACAACGACTGGCGCACGTCGATCACATACACCGAACGGGTGAGATGATATTCCTCAAACTTGCGCACCGCCAGCGGCAAATCTTTGGTCGAATACAGCGACGTGCCGTCCGAACGCAGGATGACCAGCACGCGATACTTCTCTTTGGTGCCCAGCAGGTCGTCTAACGGAATGATCACCGCCCCTTCGGGGCGTTCATCCCGGGCGATTCCCTTATCCACCAGTTCCTTCACCAGTTCCTTGCCCGGCTCTTCCTCTTCGCTCTCAAAGTAGAAGCGCTCAAACGGCACGCCCAGCAGATCGTACACCTGCTCGAAGCCGTGCATCGACCACTGGCGCGTCTTCTCCCATAAAGCGGTCACATCCGGGTCGCGCCGGTCCCAACGGGCAAACAGGGCGCGCACCTCGGCTTCATTTTCCGGGCTTTCTTCGTAGCGCCGCGCCGCCTCGACGTACAGTTCGCCGATCCAGCGCATCGTATCCGCCGGCGGCTGTTCGCCGTCGTGAAATTTCATATAATTCCACAGCCATTTGATCACGTGCAGGCCGATGTCGCCGATGTAATTGGCGCGCACCACCTCGTTGCCGGCAAAATCCAACAGATTGCAGACGGCATGCCCCAGGATCACGTTGCGCAAATGCCCGACGTGAAAGGCTTTGTGCGTGTTGGGCTGCGAGAATTCAACCATCACCCGCTCGCCGGTGCGCGGGCCGCGGCCAAAATCCGCGCCCTCGTTCAGCACCGTATCCACCACCCGCCGGGTATACTCCGCCGTCGAAAAATACAGGTTCAGGTAACCCCGCACCGCCTCAACCCGTTCAAAACCGGCCGGGGTGCCCAGCATGGCGGCCACCATCTCAGCCAGTTCTTGAGCGCGCTGGTTAACGTTCAGCTTCTTACCCTGGCGCGCTTCGAGCGCCGCCAGTTGGAAGAAAGACGTCGCAATCCCCCACTGGCCGCTGAATGGGATGGTGGCCCACTGCAACGTAAATTCAGGCAGCCCTTGCCCGGCGCAAAACGCCTTGATCTTTTCTTCCAGAAGTTTTTGTTCAACCGTAAACATGCGCAACCTCGCCCAAGAGATACAAATCCAACCCTGGGATTATATCATGGGAACGCCCGAAAAGACACCCCGCCCTTTTTGGGGTCAACCTACTTACCCGGTCAGCGGCGGCACTGTTTCTCCTTATTGACATCGTATAAGATATGCTATATGATATCAAAAGATCAAAGGAGTCGTGTATGCCACGCTACCCACTTAACCTACCCAGTAGCCTCAAACGCGAGGCCGAAGCATTCGCCTCCCAACAGGGCATTTCATTGAACCAGTTCATCATGTGGTCCGTTTCCGAAAAAGTTGCTGCATTGCGCCAGGAATTAGATGACCCCCATTTTCCTGGAATCACCTACCGGCGCGGCGCATCAGGGTGGATCACCCCAGTATTGCGCGGCACCGGCATCCGCGTCCAGACAATTGTCGTCGACCTTCAAACGGGGACGTCCCCCGAACAAATTGCCGCCGAATATGAACTGGACGTACAACGCATTCGTGAAGCACAGGCTTTCTATGATGCTCATCGCCCAGAACTCGACGTCAGCATCCAGATCGAGCAAGAAATAGCCCAAAATCATGACCAGGCTTAACTTGCATTACCCCATCAGCTTAAAAGCAAAAAGCGGGAGAACAGGACTTCTCCCGCTGTTGCCAACCAATTCGGGGTTACTACTCGGCCTGAGCCGCGGCCAGGCGCTTCATCAAGCGGCTTTTGCGGCGGGCAGCGTTATTCTTGTGGATCACGCCCTTTTCGGCGGCCTTATCCAGAGCGCTGATCGCCAGGCGGGTCGCTTCCATCGCCTCGCTGCCATTGCCCTCAATCGCCACACGCGCCTTGGTCACCAACGTGCGCGCCCGACCACGATACACGCGGTTACGAACTCGCCGCTTTTCGTTTTGCTTATTGCGCTTAATTGCAGATTTAATGTTAGCCAACGTCTTTCCTCCAGAAATCTCCTAACGATTGCGAAGGGGAATTTTACCTGAGAGCGTCATTTTTGTCCAGTGCTGGCGAAAAAATTCAACGATTCCCGCCAAACAACACTGCCAGCCGCCGCGCCCCGTCCTCGTTCGTCACCGCCAGCACCTCGTCCCCCGCCTCAAAGACCGTCACCCCGCGGGGCACAATCACTTCGCCCCGCCGGATGATCGCCGCAATCACGCATTCCTCGGGGAAAGCCATATCCTTGATCATCTTACCTACCGCCGGCGCATTGGCCGGGATCTTTTCCTCCACCAACGAATACTTCCCGCTGCGCAGTTTGAGCAGCGTCATCATATCCCCCATCGACATCTCTTCTTCGATCAGGCGCGACATCAACTCGGCCTGGTTGACCGCCACGTCCACCGCAAACAACTCGTCGAACAACCAGGCGTTGCGCGGATTATTCACCCGGCCGATGGTGCGCGGTACGCGATAGCGCTGCTTTGCCAGGTAACACAACGCCAGGTTCTGGTCATCGCTGACCGTCACCGCCGCCAGCACGTCCGCCGACTGGATGCCCGCCTGCTCCAACACCTGTGGGTCAATCATATGCCCTTCCAAAATCGCCTCGGTCGGCAGTTCCCTGTGCAACAACGCCAGGATCTCACGCCGGTTATCGATCACGCACACCTCGTGGCTCTGCTGTAACAACAAACGCGCCAGCTGCGCCCCTACCTGCCCGCCGCCCACAATGATCACCTTCATCGCCGCACCTCCTGCCGGACCAACCCCATCCGCTCACGGATCGCCTCCACCCCTTCCACCGTCGCCCCAAACAGGACGATATCGTCCGTACGCAAGATCATCTCCGCCTCCGGCAACATCGAGCGCCCCGCCCGCGTCACCGAGATGACCACGCTGCCGGCGCTGTGCAGCAGGTCGGCCACCCGGTGCCCATCCCACGTAACCGGAATGGTCATCTCGTACACCTCTACCTCGCCGTTGCCGGCCGAAAAGACCGTGCGCACGTCCGAGTGATACACCAGTTCCTCCATGCGCTGCGCCCCCCAGCTGGCCGCGCTCACAATTTGGACGCCAAAGGTCTCGTAAATCGGCCGGTTGCGATAATCATAATTGCGCGCCACCACCCGCGGCACACCGTACACCTGGCGCGCTACGTGAGCGATAACCGCATTGAGCGAGTCCGAGCCCGTCGCCGCCAGCAAGGCGTCGGCGTGCTCCACCCCGGCGCGGTGCAGCACGTCGCGGTTGAGCGCATCTCCTTCGTGCAGCCGCCCCTCAAAATCGGCCGGCAGAGCGTTGAAGGCTGCCCCGTTTTGATCGATCACCGACACTTCCTGACCGGAACGGAACAGGCGGTAGGCCAGTTCGGCGCCCAGTCGTCCACAGCCAATCACAATCACCTTCATCGCTGCCTCCTCAATCCACCTGATAGGGAATGTTGGTAATGACGATATCCTTGCGGAACAACAACGCCAGACGCAAAACCGCCGCCGTATGGGTGTGCAGCAGATTGTTCCACCAGTGCCGCGAGACAAATTCCGGCACCACAATGGTGATGATTTCGTTCGGCTGCCGCTGGCGATCGATCTCATCGATGTATTCCAACAACGGCTCGATAAACAGCCGGTAGGGCGAATCCAGGATCACCAGGCGGTTACCATCCCCCCATAGCGCCCACTTCTCGCGCACCCGCTCGGCGTCCGCCGGCTCGATCATTACGTGCACGGCGGTGATGTCGTCCGAAAGCGTCTTGGCGTAACGCAGCGCCGCCAGGCTGCCGCGGTGCACCCCACCCAGGGTCAACAACACCCGGTGGCGTACGATGCGCGGCGGGGCGCCATAATGATCCAGCGTCAGTTTGCTGGCCACATTGCGGTAGTGGCGGTGAATAGCGCTAAGCAGGGTCACCATTGCCGGGATGATGATCACCACCACCCAGGCCCCATCCATGAACTTGGTCACCGCAAAGACCACCATCACTACCGCCGTCAACACCGAGCCCACGCCATTAACGACCATCTTATGTTTCCAATCCGCCACGTACTTCAACACCGAACCCCGCTCCTGCACCAATTCGCCCGGTTGCAGCCGCCCAATCTTCCACCAGCGCCGCGCCATACCCGCCTGCGAGAGCGTGAACGACAGAAACACGCCAATAGCATACAGCGGGATCAGACGCGTCACACTCGCCTCAAAAATGACGATCAACGCGGATGCCAGTAACGCCAGCGCCACAATTCCGCGTGAATATACCAGCCGGCTGCCCCGATAGGCCAACTGCCTGGGCAGAAAGCCATCCGAGGCAGCGATGGCGCTTAAACGCGGAAAATCGGCAAACGACGTATTCGCCGCCATAATCAGAATAACAGAAGTGCCGGCTACCATCGCCAGGTAAAAAATATTGCGACCACCGTACGCCGTGCGCGCCAGCTGCGAAATCACCGTCTCCATTTCCGAGGGCACCGCCTGGATATGCCCCGTCAGGAACGAAATGCCCAACAACAGCGTTCCCAAAATCGACGACATCCAGATTAACGTAACGCCCGCGTTATGCGTACGTGGCTCCTTGAAAGCCGGAATGCCATTTGAAACCGCCTCCACCCCGGTTAATGCCGAAGTACCGTTCGAGAAGGCGCGCAGGATCAATAACAGCGATACCCCTTGCGTTGCCCCCAGCATCTCCATTTCTGGTGGGTCAATCACGGTACCCAACGAACCGCTGAAATAGCGAAACAGGCCCACCCCCACCGTCAGATACATCATCACCACAAAGAAATACGACGGAAACGCAAACGTCATTCCCGATTCGCGCACCCCGCGCAGATTGACCAGCATCACAAACACAACCAACCCCACCCCAAGCCATACCCGGTACGGAAATAAAAACTCAACTGCTGAAACGATCTGCGCCACCCCCGACGAGATCGACACCGCCACAGTCAGGATGTAATCGGTCAACAACGCCGCCGCTGCTACCTGAGCCGGAATTTCACCCAGATTGTCACGCGACACAATATACGAACCGCCGCCGTTCGGATAGGCGTGGATCGTCTGCTCGTACGAAAAAGTTACAATCGCCAGCAGAATAGCGATCCCAATCGAAATCGGGAAAACATAGCCATACGCCGCTGCCCCAATCGCAACCAGAATGACCAGCATTTCTTGCGTGGCGTAGGCCGTCGAAGAAAGCGCGTCCGAGGCAAAAACCGCCAGCCCAATGAACTTGCCGATCGTCTCATGCGGCGCATCCGCCGTTTGCAACGGGCGCCCGATCAACCATGTCCGCCACGACACAGGCGGCTTATAATCTGTCGTCCGTCTTAAAACCGTGGTACCGTTGTCCTGGTTCAGATTCGTGCTCATCGGTCTACTCTCTTCTTAATCCTTACTACAACGATATAACGGGTTGCCATCCCATGCCAAGCAACTGTAACGCAATTGCGACACAATGGATAACAACCCGTATCAAAGTTAGCTGATTATCGACCCGCCGGGGGCTCCAGTTTACCACTGCGCAGCAGCAGTTCGAGATAATACACCGCGCTGCTAAAACGGTTCAGGGCCTGCGCCAGATCGGCGCGCTGCGGCGGCGGATACACCGCCAACGCCGATAGCTCCACCTGGCGCCCGAACGCCCGCAAAAAGTTCAACCAGTGCAGCGCCACGCCATCCTGGGCGCCGGGCACGATATGCGCCAGCCCCAGCATCTTCTCCGGGTGATGCGAAATGGCGTGGATCTCCTCCTCGCTGCGCCCGTCCAGTTGCAGGGGCTGCACCGGCCGGTTATTGTAATCCGCCGATTGAATCTCGCGGCAGTACGCCGCCAGCGTGTCCAGCCGCGCCGCCAGCCCGTCCAGCCCATCGCGGCGCGCTTCGGCCCCTGCCAGCATACACAGGGCGTGCAGGCTGTCCACCTCGCCGCGCAAGCGGATGCGCGGGTGGGTCTTTTCGGTGAAATGACCGGCGTCCAGCTGCGTCATGTGCTCCGGCTTGCGCCGCAGTTCCTGCCCGCACACGTCACACACCGGCCGCGGCCCGCTCAACACCACCGGGAATTCGCCCGGACGGTCCCAATCCGCAGTGGGAACGGGGGGCTCTTCGCCCACCGCCAGCCGCGCCTCCAGATGATGCGCCTTGAGAAAATCAAGCGCCGCCGGCGTGAACTGCGTTCCGACCGGAAAGACCGGCAGGGGCTGCTTGCCATCCTGCCACATCTGGCGTAGATCGCTCTCGGTCAGGATCATCGCTTATCCATTCCAGTCCGCCGGGAAGGTGACGTAAACAAAGCGCGCATAGCTGGGCGAACCAAACGTGATCGCCGAACCCTTGGGGATGAAAATGCTGTCACCCGGCCCGCCGCGCACCAGCTCGCTGCCGCGCCGGATCACCAGTTCCCCTTCCAGGACGATGTCGATCTCATCGTAAGTCAACGTCCAGGGAAATTCTCCCCGCTCCAGCGACATATAACCGGACGCCATCGGCGCCCCATCCGCCGAGGTAATCACATCTTTCAGGCGCACGTTGGTGCCCGGCGTGGCCAGCCCTTCGCCAAAAGCGTCCAACTGCACCCCAAAGCGCGCCACCACCTTGAGCGGCGGCAGGGGCCCTGCGCCGGCCTGCGGCAGCGCCGGCGCCTCTTTCTCGCGGACGATGTGCAGCCCCAACTGGGCCGCTACGTCCACCGCCTCGGGGGTGATCAGATCATTCGGCCCGACCACCAGCGTGGTCGAACGCTGCTCGTAAACCAGGCGGCGGATATCCGCCGCGCTGAACAATTGACGGGCCATGCTCCACCGCTCCTTTCACCGCTGGCGCCTGAGGATGCCCTTATTTCTTGGCCGGCGCTTCGGTACGTCCGCCAAAGGAACCCTTGCTGCTCTTGGGCAGGATCATCTCCACATCGGCGTGCGGGCGTGGGATGACGTGCACCGAGACCAGTTCGCCCACGCGCTTGGCCGCCGCCGCGCCGGCGTCTGTGGCCGCCTTGACCGCGCCCACATCGCCGCGCACCATCACCGTCACCAGGCCGCCGCCCACGTACTCGCTGCCGATCAGGGTCACATTGGCAGCCTTGACCATCGCATCCGCAGCTTCAATCGCGCCCACCAGACCTTTGGTCTCCACCATTCCCAACGCAATCATGGCAATGTCAACAGGCATGTTTCACTCCTCTCACTCTGAACGCTTACTTCTTCAATTCCATCAACACCTTCCGGACGATTTCCTCGATCCGGCTGTCGTCAAACCCCACGCTGTTGGCCGGCGTCGCCTGCTGGCTGAGCACCTGGCTGTCGGTCGAGCCGGGCCGGAAAGCCGCCTCCGGCGGTGGATTGAGTTCGTAGGCCAGGCGCTTGACGCTGTACATGTGGTGCACGGTAATGTTGTCGCCGGTGATGGCCCCACCGATGCCGCCCGGCCCCAGGGTAAACGAAGGCATCAGCCCGCTCGTCATGCCCGTGGCGCCCAGCGTGCCCCAGGTATTGACCAGGATGCGGTGCACCGGTTTCTCCAACCCGAACTGCAAAATCACCTTTTCGTCCTGAGCGTGGATCACCAACGAATGCCCGCGCCCGCCATATTCGATCAACTCGATACAGCGTTCGCAGCCCGCTTCCCAGCCGTCGGCCTCGTACCAGCCCAGCACGGTAGTCAGCTTCTCGCCCGAAAGCGGTTCCGCCCGCCCCACCTGTTTGAGCCGCGCCACCAGAATGCGCGCCGAAGAGGGCACGCTGATCCCGCACATCTGCGCCAACTGCTGCGGGCTCTTGCCCACCGTCTTGGGGTTGATCAACGGCCCGGGGGTGAACAGCAGCCGCGCAATGGCCTGCGACTGCGTCTCGTCCATGAAATAGGCGCCCTCGGCCTTCATCAACTCTTCCAGTTGGGCCGCAACCGGCCGGTCGGCCACCACCGCCTGCTCCGTGGCGCAGATCACCGAATGATCGAACGCCTTAGAAGCCACGATGTACTTTGCCGCCTGGCGGATATCCGCCGAACGATCCACGTACACCGGCACGTTGCCCGGGCCCACGCCATAGGCCGGCTTACCCAGCGAATGCGCCACGCGCACCATCTCCTCGCCGCCCGTCGCCAGGATCAGCGCCGTGTACTTGTGCCGCATCAGTTCGTTGGTGCCTCCCAGGCTGATCTTAGACATACACCCCAGCAGCCCCTTGGGCATGCCCGCCCGCTCGCCGGCCTCGGCCATCACCCGCGCCGCCTCCAGCGAACACTTCGCCGCCGCAGGGTGCGGCGCCATGATCACCGCGTTGCGCGCCTTGATGGCAATCAACGCCTTGAAGAACACCGTCGACGTCGGGTTGGTGCTGGGCGTCAGCGCCGCCACCACCCCCATCGGCCAGGCAATGTCCACCACCCGCCGTCGTTCGTCGCGCCGGATCACCCCAACCGTGGGAACGTCCTTGATCGCGTCCCACAACACCCGCGTCGCCAGCACGTTCTTCAACAGTTTGTGCTCCGGCACCCCATAGCCGGTTTCTTCGCACGCCATGCGTCCCAGGCGGTCGGATGCAGCATAACCCGCCTCGACCATCGCCGCACAGATGCGGTCGACCTCGGCCTGTGAGGCGTGCATGAACTGCTTTTGCGCCTGGCGCGCCGCAACCACCAGGTTGCGCGCCTCCTGTATCGATTGAAGATCGTTGTCAAATTCAGGCATACACACCTGTCCTTACCTCAAGATTTGCGGAAGGTTACGTTTCCGCTCATCTCAAGCGAATCGATCACCGCCATGACCACCGCATCCACCGGCGCATCGGTGGTGAAATACGTATTCCGGGCAGCCGAACCCAGAGCGATCAGCACCAGGTCGCCCACCCCGGCATCCACCGAATCGACCGCCACGTACGGCTCGCCGTACAACTCGCCCTTTTCGTTGGCGTTGCGCACGATCAACAGCTTGCGTCCGGTCAGCTTTTCATCCTTGATGGTGGCGATGGTTGTCCCTATCACACCCGCGATCTGCATGTCGTCCCTGCTCTTTCCCAGGCTGTCTCGTTACGGCTACTTCATCGCCTGGATGACCCGCGTCACCACTGCGTCCAGCAGGCGGGCGTCCACCTGATCGCCCAGCCGGGCGATCACCGCTGCCTTGACGCGATGGATCAACACCGCATCGTCCTCATCCTCGGGGTGCACCGTATTGGGCTTGACCAGACGGATGTTGTATTTCATCACCATCTCGCGCGCCAGATCCGTCAACACCACATTGTCGTTGACCTCGATCGTGGTGATCCCACGCTGCACCATGTCGACGATATCGCGTTCCGTATAAAAAATTTTTGCCATAGCACCTCCGGCCGGCAAAAGAAACCCCGGACGTACGTTACTTTCCGGACTTGCCTTCCAACTCTTCCAAAGCCTTCACCGCCGCATTACGCGCCGTCAGAATCTCGGCCTCCGAGCCCGAAAGCCACATTCTGCCAAACCGCCCGACCGAAGAGATGTGGATCAGTTTGATGTTGGCGCCCTTCTCGGCCTGATTAAACGCATAGTTGATATACGCCGCCGGGGCGCATTCCAATACCAGCAGCGTCTCGCCCGGCACCAGGATCGAGCCCCGCCGGAAGCGGTTCAACAACTGCGACTGGTACGGGTCGACGTTGGTGATGATCTGGATCGAGGCCAGTTCGGGCCGCACCCGATCCTCAACCTTCAAGCCGATACGATCCAACACGATCCGCCCCGCCTCCAACACCTCGGCCTGTGAATGCGAGTGCACCTCAAACATGCCAAACTCGCGTTCCACAATCTGGGCGCCGGGTCGGGCTTCGGTCGCCTTCACCGCAATATCCACCAGGCGAAACACCTCATTGCCCGGGGCCACCTCGATGTACAACGCCGCCATGCCCTCGGTGGGCAGATCACCCTGTGTGACCGTTCCGATGAAGGCCGCAAACTGCGGCTGCATCCGGTCAACATATGAATAACAACGAAGTGAAAATTGATCGGCCATTCGAGTTCCTTTGATTAATTGTGCATGGCGACCCCCAGCGGGGTCACAAACAATGGTTTGCCCGGCACACAGGTCGGGATACCGGTGTATTCTTCCACCACGCGCTCGATCCCGGGAAAAGCGGACGTGCCGCCCACCATGTAGATCGCGTTGGCCCGGTAATTGGCCAGGTGCCGGCGCACGATGTCGCCCACCTTCTCCATCACCGGACGTACCACCGGGAATAATTGCTGCTGCTGCGCCGGGTCGACCTTCAGCCGTTCGGCGGCTTCAAAACTGATGTCCTTCGCCCCGGCAATGACCAGGGTAAAGTGCGTGCCGCCGGTGGCCTCGTCGGCGGTGTAGACCACCTCGCCGTTTTGCACCACGGCAATGCCGGTCGTGCCGCCGCCCACATCCACAATCACCCCGTCCGCAATTTGCAACACATTGTTGGCCGCCGTCGGTTCGTCGATGTACCCGCTGCACTCCAGCCCGGCTGCATGCAGGACGTAACCGGTGGCGCGCACCTCGGCCAGCGGCACACCCGGCGGGTACGCCGTGGCCGCCGAGGTCAGTTCAAACCCGAGGCGCGCCTCCACCTGTTGTTTCAATCCGCGCAGCAGCGTGGTGGCGCCGTTAAAATCCACCACCAGGCCATCCCGTACCACCTGAGCAAACTGGTAAGCGCCGGCAATTGGCTTCTTCTCCTCGTCCAGCACCACCAGCACCGAATAGGCCGTGCCCAGGTCTACGCCCACGTGCACCGGGCCGCGGGAATGCCCGTTGGCCGGCGCGCCGGCAGACATTACGGCGTCCACCTGCGCCAGAAGCGTGTTCAACTCTGGATTCATAAACCGCTACCCACAATCCTGTGCCATTTCACCGGCTCAGGAACCCCGTCCGCCAAAGGAACCCTTGCTGCTCTTGGGCAGGATCATCTCCACATCGGCGTGCGGGCGTGGGATGACGTGCACCGAGACCAGTTCGCCCACGCGCTTGGCCGCCGCCGCGCCGGCGTCTGTGGCCGCCTTGACCGCGCCCACATCGCCGCGCACCATCACCGTCACCAGGCCGCCGCCCACGTACTCGCTGCCGATCAGGGTCACATTGGCAGCCTTGACCATCGCATCCGCAGCCTCAATCGCACCCACCAGACCTTTGGTCTCCACCATTCCCAACGCAATCATAGCAATATCGACGGGCATTGTTCCATTCTCCTTTCAGGTTGTGTTCGTACTTAGATTTAGAATTTGATCGGGTTTTGCGCCACTTCCAGCACCATGTCCCGGAAAGCGATCGTCGCCGCCTTACAGGCCGGCTGGTCGCCGGTCAGCAAAACACCCATATAGTTGGTCTCAGAGGGCGGCATCGTCAACGAACAGATGCGCACCGCCGCCGCCTTCAAGGCCGCATCCAACGCCAGCATGCCCTCCAACGGCGGGGCAATCAGATAGGCAATCGGCTCGCCCTGCGGGATATTGCAGATCTTCGACAGATACGAGCCGGTGCGCGAGATCAGATGCGGGAAGAAAGCAATCGAGTCGTCCTCGTTGGCCGAATACCAGATGGCCTCGTGCTTCATGTAATCCAGCGCGGCGTTTAACCCCGCCCGCACTTCGGCCGGGCTGGAGCCCGCCAGGATGGCGATGATCTCGCCCGACAGCTTACCCGAGGCATGTTTGGCGCCGGCGTAAAACGAGTGGGCGTACACCACCTCCACGTCTGCCATTTTGGTCGCCTCGTCGATGGAAACATACGTGGCGTCGTCGTTATCGGCTGTAATCAGCCCAATCGAACGCTGATCCGGGCGCAGGTTCAACTGCTCCGCCAGGTTTGCATCCACGTTCGGGATCAGGCGTACTGCCAGTGGGTTTGCGTACAACGGATCGAGAAATCCCATCGAACCTCCTCTCTCCCGGTAGCACCGGGGGCATTTCCTTACTTCGTGGCCAGCTTCAACTTTACGCCAGAGGCCTGGTGCTGGATCATCTTCTGCGCCATCTGGATCACCACCGCCCCGGCTTCCAGCGGGTTGGTGCCGCCGTTTTCAAAGATGTTGCACACCAGGTCGCGGTCGGCGTCGCTGTCGCCCGACTTGGGGCGGAAGGCCATATAAGCGCTCATGCTCTCGGCCCGGCCCAATCCCGGCCGTTCGCCGATCAGCAGCACCAGCACCTGCGGCCGGATCAGGTCGCCGATATCGTTCATCACCCCCACCCGGCAGCCTTTGATGAAGAACGGCGTGCCCAGCGTCATGCCGCCGGTCTGGGCGCCCTGCTTCAACACCGGGAGAATCTGGCGCAAATTGGCCTCGATCGCCGCCGCACTCAGCCCATCGCCCACGCAAATTTGCAGCGTCGGGTTCTTCACGCAGCGTTCGGCCAGCGTGCGTTTGGCCTCATCGCTCAACAGGCGGCCCAAATCCGGGCGCATCAGGTATTCCTGTTTGCCGCCGGCGATGCGGGTGTTGACCGTAAACAGCCCAAACTCGTCCAACAGCCGTTGGTCTACGTCACGCATCAAGGCGTCTTGGGTCACGGCGTGATCCGCCTGGAACAGCAGCATCGTCGCCGTGCGGTAGCGCGGCCCGGCGCGCCCCACGCCAATGCGGGCAATCGTGGCCGAAACCATCGCCTGCAGCGCCTCGGCGTCCTGAGGGTTCTTCACCCCCAGTTTGTAACGGTATTCCGCCAGCGTCGGGTCAGGCAGGTCGATGCGCAGATCGCGGCTCTTGCCGTTCGCCGCCGCAACGGGCACCGGCGCCGGCACAACCTGCACGGGCGCAGGCACCGGCATAGCCGGCGGCGCCGGTGGAGCGGCCGGCGTCTGCACCGGCGCAGCGCTCCCATTCAGCGCCCCCGCCGCCGCCAGTTCGCGCACCACCGCTTCAATAATCTGGTTGAGTCTTGCCTCGTCCATCGCTCACCTCCTCAAGAAAAAGGTCGGATCGCCGGCAAGCTCGGTGAGCACACCGTCCTTCATCAGCCCCAGGCCCTCCAGCCAGCGCTCGAACTCCGGCGCCGGTCGCAGCTTGAAGGTCTGGCGCAGCGATGGGGCATCGTGATACGAGGTGCACTGGTACGAGAGCATCGAGTCGTCTCCTACCGGCACCCCCATAAAGTAATTGCAGCCCGCCGCCGTCAGCATCACCGCCAGGTTTTCGATGGCGTTCTGATCGGCGCGGGCGTGGTTGGTGTAGCAGGCGTCGCAGCCCATTGGGATACCGGACAGCTTGCCCATGAAGTGGTCTTCCAGCCCGGCGCGCTGGATCTGCACCGCATCGTACAGGTACTCCGGCCCGATGAAACCCACCACCGTGTTCACCTGGTAGGGGTTATAACGTTTGGCCAGCCCGTAGTTGCGCGCCTCCAACGTCAGTTGATCCCAGCCGTTGTGAGCGTCCGCCGAGAGCGCCGAACCCTGCCCGGTCTCAAAATACATGAAGTTCGGCCCGGCCGGGAAGCAGTACTTCTTCGCCAGCGCATAGGCCTCGTCCAGCAGATCGACCGAGATACCAAACGATTCGTTGCCCTTTTGCGAGCCGCAAATCGACTGGAACACCAGCCCGACCGGCGAACCAGCCTGCAGGCACTTCATCTGTGTGGTGACGTGCGCCAGCACGCAATTCTGGGTGGGAATCTCCCAGGTCTTGATCACATCGTAGGTCATGTCCAGCAGGCGCGCCACCGACCCGTACGAATCGTCCACCGGGTTGATGCCGATGACCGAATCGCCCGAGCCATACGCCAGGCCCTCGTACAGTTCCGCCCGGATCCCTTCGGGCGAATCGGTCGGGTGATTGGGCTGTAAGCGGCTGGAAAGCGTCCCCGGCAGACCGATGGTGTTGTTGCAGTGCGCCTGAACGCGGATTTTGCTTGCGCCGTAGATCAGATCCAGATTGGACATCAACTTGGTCACTGCCGAGACCATCTCGGCCGTCAACCCGTTGGATACCCGCCGGATCATCTCGCCCGTGGTGCGATCCGCCAGCAGCCACTCGCGCAGTTCGCCCACCGTCCAGTCCTTGATCTCGTTGTACACCGTCTCGTTGACGCCGTCCTGGATCACCCGCGTTACTTCGTCCTGGTCGTAGGGCACCGCCGGGTTCTCGCGCAGCACCCACAGGGGCACCTCCGCCAGCACCATGCGCGCCGCCACCCGTTCGGCCGTACTATCGGCCGCCACGCCTGCCAGATGGTCCCCCGATTTTTCTTCGTTGGCCTTACCCATCAACAGGCGGATATCCGGGAACTCGTAAGTCTTTCCAAACAGTTTTGTACGCAGGAGCATCGATACTCCTTTCCACCAGGTTAGTGATAGAAAATCAACGTTTTCACCGTCACCGGAACCACCCGCCCATCCATAACCGGAGAGCCGATGTCGATATAGTCGCCCTCTTCAAGTTCTACCTGGTCAATCACAATCAGAGGGCGATCCGGCGCCAGCGATTTGATCGCCTGTCCCAACGCCTGGGCATAATCCCGCTCGATGATCACCACCAGCGGGTGGGCAAAGGTGAGCGCATGGGCGCCAAAATGCACCAGTCCCTCGGCCAGGGCCACAAGATCATTAAACACGAATTCCTTGCCATCCTCAAGCTCAAAAGCCACGGCAAACTGGTCTACGGCCGGGTCGAGATCCCAGCGGCGCAGCGCCTCGCGTACTGCGCCGCTCACTGCCTCGGCCCCGCCGTTCTCCTCCAGGCGCGGCCGCACCACCGGCACGTTGCGCAGCGGCAAAATGCCCTTCTCGGCCCAGATGGTCGAGCCCGAGAGCGAAACGGTCTGCGTGCTGGCTCCCAACACCGTGGCGCGCAGCGTTTCTGCCGGCTGTACGATGCGGTAGCCCTGCAGACCGGGGTGGCTGCGCAGGCTCTCGCCCAACAGCGGCCCCAGGTCGTCGTAGGGGGTCACATCCAACACATCTTCGATGCGGTGCGGGTTGAAGTAGTGATACCCAATCCCGCCCGAGAACATCAACACCGTCCCCCGGCCCGAAACCGCCGCCGGCGGCGTCAGGTACAGCTTCTGCGCCAGCGCCGAGCTCGTCCCCTCAATCAGTTCCACCGTCATGTCGGCCATGCGTTCGCTGAAACGGCGCAGCTGCGCCAGCGTCGGCTGGTCGCCGACCCGCAGCGCCAGCCCGATGTCGTCCAGGATGGCCTGCGCCGGGGCGGCGATGCGCCGCACCGTTCCGCTGCGATGTTCGATCTCGAGGATGCGCCCGCCGTAATTCATCGCCGCCGCGGTCAGCATCGTCCCGGCCTTGAACACCGCCGAATTGGCGCTGCCGCCGCCGATATCCACGTTGGTCACCCGGCAGAAGTTCTGCGCCGAATACTGCGCCGCCCCTGCCCCGCGTCCGGCGATCAACGACTCCAGGTGCGGACCCGCCACGGTGACGACGAACTCGCCCGCCATGCCCGCCAGCGCCTGTAAAATCTCGTCGGCATTGCGCTTCTTGGCCGTCTCGCCGGTGATGATCACCGCCCCGCTTTCCACCTGCTGCGGATCTATGCCCGCCGCCGCATACTCATTGCGCACCCATTCCTTCAACCGCGCCGCGTCCACCGTCTCGTTATCCAGCAGCGGCGTAAACACGATCGGCGACTGGTACAACACCGATTTACCGGCAATGCCAAAGCGCGGCACCTGTCCGGGCCGCGCCTGATCGGTCAGTTCCAACCGCGATAACACCAGTTGGGTAGTGGTCGTGCCTACATCGATGCCTGCGGAGAGCAGGGTTCTGGAATCGGCCATCAGTGAATTTTACCTTATCTTCCCGTTTTCCTGGCGCATACACGGGTAGTTTTCGGGCGCAAATTTGCCCGAAAACTACCCACCCACAGCAGCTTGAATTATTCGAGACCCTTGTACGTGGCCGACATCAACTCCTCGGCCTTGCGCAGGTCTTCCTCGGCCGTCTTCTTCGGCCCGGTGAAGTGCTTCTTGGCGTACAACTGCCAGTACAGATACATGAACAGGCAGATGGCAAGCATCGTCCACAACACCAGTTCATTGGGCGGCAGGCAGAACAGGAAGGTGAGGAACACCACCCAGACCACCGCCACAATATTCAGGAACGGGCCAAATTTCTTCAGGCTCCACGGCGCCGTCTCCGGCGTGGTATACTCACCCTGTTTCTTGAACTTGTTGCGCACGTTCAGGAAGACCGGGATGCCGTAGGCCAGGTAGAGCGTGATCGTACTGATCGAGGTCACCACAAAGTAAGCGCCCGAGTAGAGCGTGATCAAGACCGACAGCAGGCTGGTCAACAAAATGGACTTGACCGGGGTGCGCAGGTTGGGGTGAATCTCGCGGAACAGCGCCGCGCCGGGCATGCCGTCGTCACGGGCGAAGGCAAACCACATGCGGCTCATGCTGGTGATCGTCGCCAGACCGCACAACCACATGCCGCCAAACACGATCAGGGCCACCACACCGGCAAAGAAATTGCTCAGGTTTGCGTAAGCGATATACAACACCGGGTACGGGTCCGCCACCGTGGCGGCGATATCCGTCACCGAAAAAGTCAGCGCCATCAACACGATATACCCGACCACCGCCGAGACCGCCACCGAGAGGAAGACGCCCCAGGCGCTGTTCAGGCGGGCCATGACCGTCTCTTCGGCCACGTGCGCCGAAGCGTCGTAGCCGGTGTAGGTCCACTGCGCCTGCAAGAAGGCCAACACAAAGGCCAGCCCAAACGGCGCCGCCATGTACAGGTTATACAGGCCGGGGAACAACGCAAATAACGGCGACTTGTACACCGCCGTACCGATCACCAGCGCCGGCCCGACCGTCCCGTCGGCAAAGGTCGCCGACGACGCATCCAGCGGCGACACCGTTTGCACCGCCGTCATCGCAAATGACCAGGAATTGTGCGTCTTGCCCACGAAGAACAACAGAATGGCAATGATCAACACACCGCCGATGTGCCAGTAGACGCTGAAATCGTTCATCCAGGACGTCAGGCGGATACCGAAGATATTGATCAAAATCTGCGGGATGCTGATCACCACCATGATGAACACGTAGAAATACCAGTTGGTCAGCGAGCCAAACACCGGGATGACGGCGTCTTCGGCCACCCCAAACACCCGGGTCAGCATGCCGACAAAATAAATGGCCGCGGCGATATTGATCCCGGCGGTGATGGTGACCTGCCCGATCATGTTGAACCAGGCCGTCACCCACCCCCAGCGCGTCCCGCCCAGGCGCACCGCCCAGAAGTACAAACCGCCCGCCGTCGGGTAAGCCGAAGCCAGTTCGGCCATCGAGGCTGCGATCGTCAACGTAAACAGGCTGATCAGCGGCCAGCCCAGGGTATTGATGATCGGTCCGGCAAACTTCAGCCCATAGCCATACAACAGCATGGCGCCCGTCAAAATCGAGATGATCGAGAACGAAATGGCAAAGTTGGAAAATCCACCCATCTCGCGGAACAGTTGCTGGGCATAGCCCATCTTATGCAAATCGCGTATGTCTTGCTGGATGATCTCTTCACGAGACTTTTTGTCCGCCATAGTTCTACAGCTCCTTATGAACGCATCGATCCATTCGCGTGACCCACAAAGTAAAAGGGGCTTTTGACGATTGAGAGACGAAAAGACACGGCGACTAACCGGTTTCGCATGATTTCATGGTCACCTCTTCCGTTTCGGCAAATTATTCAATTGTATGTGTTTTTTGTGGAAAACAGATAGCATGAGTATAGCAAAATCATACAACAGAGTCAACTATTAAAAAAATATGAAATATGAAATACTGGATATTTCCCACCCGTACCCGCAGCGTCAATCCGTGTCCCTTACTTCCCTTTCGTTAAAATCGCGGGCGGCCTCCGGAATAGAGACCACCCTTTGATCCCCCACTGATCTGTTATGGTCTCAGCTCCCCCCGGATGACCCTTTCCTGCACGAAACCGTGCTTCAGTTCCACTTCGATCTCACTCCTGCACCCGCAGGCGGTAACCCACCCCCGGCTCGGTCTGCACGTAGCGCGGCCGGGTTGAATCGACCTCCAGCTTCTTGCGCAAATGACTGACCGTCACGCGCAGCAGATGAGCTTCCTCCTCATACCCGCTGCCCCATACCATGTGCAGAATCTGGCGGTGCGTCAGCACCCTGCCGGCGTGCTGCGCCAGCGTCTTTAAAATCTCGTATTCAATCGGCGTCAGGCTGACCTCCCGGCCATCCACGCTGACCAGCCGGCGGGCGAAATCCACCACCAGCCCAGCGGTGACAAATACCGGCTCGTCGCCGCTCCTGGCCGCCCGGCGGATAGACACCCGGATGCGCGCCAGCAATTCGCTGATGCCAAACGGCTTGGTCAGATAATCGTCGGCGCCCACATCCAGGGCGCGCACCTTGGTTTGCTCGGCTTCTCGCACCGAGAGAACGATCACCGGCACCGCACTCCACTCGCGTATCTCTTGAATCACCTCGATCCCATCCCGGTCCGGCAGTCCCAGATCCAACACGATCACGTCCGGGTGCTGGCTGGCAGCCAGCGCCAGCGCCTCGCCGCCGTCCACCGCCTCGATCACTTCATAGCCCTGGCTGGCCAGCGCAGTTCGTAAAAACTTACGGATTGGTTTCTCATCGTCCACCACCAGGACTCGCGCCCCGCCTTCTCCCATGCCTGCCTCCCGTTCAAGACGCGTTGCCGACCGGCAACGTGAAAAGGATCGCCGCCCCACCCTCGGGGCGATTCTGCGCCCAGATGCGCCCGCCGTGCGCCTCAATGATCCCGCTACAAATCGACAACCCCAACCCCGTGCCGATCACCCGTTCGGGCGGGTTGGCCCGGTAGAATTTATCGAAAATGCGCCCCAGATCCGCCTCTGCAATCCCTGGCCCCCGGTCACCCAACAGCACACGCACCTCTCCGCCCGCATTGACGACCTGAATATCGATTGGCGTCCCTCCCGGCGAATATTTGCAGGCATTATCCAGCAGATTGATCAACACCTGCTCCACCAGCACCGAATCGGCCAGCACCAACGGCAGATCGTCCGGGATCGACGTATTCACCTGCCGCCCCTCCAGCTTGTGTCCCAGGCGCATCAACGCCCCGCCGATGATCTCTTCCAGATCGCACCGCTCCAGGTTGAGCCGCAGCATGCCCGACTCCAGGCGCGACATATCCAACAAATTCGCCACCAGCCGGTTCAAACGTTCCGCTTCCTCCAGCCCGGTTTGCACCAGTTCCCGCCGGCCCTCGGCGTCCATCGGCAGCGTCCTGCCCTGCAACTCTTCGTCCAGGCTGCTCAACACCCCGGTGATCGTCACCAGCGGCGTACGCAAATCGTGCGAAACCGAATTGAGCAGCGCCGATTGCAGCTTATCGCTCACCTCTGCCATGCGCGCCTGGTTGGCCTGCTCGGTCAATTGCGCCCGCTCGATGGCCAGCGCCGCCAGCCCGGCATACGCATCCAACAACTGGCGTTGTTCGGGCGTCAGATAATGATCCGGCTCCCCCGGTTTGACGCCCAATACCCCCACCACGCCGCGCACCGTGTCCAACGGCTGGTAGCGAATCCTGGCGGCCGGCAGGGTATCTGTGCCGCGCCCGGCCGGCTGGTCGTGATCGAAGGCCCATTGCGCCACCGCCAGTTCGTTTTCGTCCAGTTGAAAAACGGGGCTGGCCGCCCGCACCCGCAGCCCACCCTGCGTGTGCAACAAGATGACCGCCTCACGTTCAAAGGTTTTGCCAATTTGCCCAATCACCTGATACAACACCGCGTCCAGATCCGAACTCACCGCCAGTTCGCGGCTCAGGGCGTACAGGCGGCCGGTTTGCGTCGCCCGCTGGCTCAACACCTCCATCTGATGCCGCACCACCCCCGCCAGATTGCTGATCACCAGCCCGACCACCAGCAGCCCAAAAAACGTGATCAGATATTGCGTATCCGAGACACTGAACGACAGGCGCGGATCGATAAAGAAAAAGTCATACGCCAGCACGCTGATCACCGAGGCCAACATCGACGGCCCACGCCCCAGGAACACCGCCGACACCACCACCGCCGCCAGGTAGGGCATCACCAGGTTGACCGGGTGCAAAAACGTCTGCACCGGCCAGCACAACAGCGTAATCACCACCACCAGCGCCGCCCCCAGCAGATAACGGGTAAACGAACTGTGAAAATGCAGCGAACGCAGCCCGCCGCTCTTCACCGGCCCGCTCTGGTCGCTGATCACATACACATCAATCGAGCCGCTGCGCCGGATGATTTCATCCACCACCGATCCAGACAGCAATTCCTGCCAGCGCGAGCGCAGTGGTTTACCCGCCACAATCTTGGTGATATTATGCCGGCGGGCAAAATCGATCACCGCCTCCGGGATCGTCGGCCCACTGATCATCTGCACGGACGCCCCCAACTGCTCTGCCAGGCGCATACTGCGCGCCACCCGCTGGCTGTGCGGCGCCGAGAATTCCATGCGGTCTGGCGTCTCGACATACACCACGAACCACTCACCATTCAGTTCGTCCGCCAGCCGCCTGCCCGCCCGTACCAGGCGCTCGCTCAAGGGATGTGAACTGATACATACCAGAATGCGTTCCCCCGCCGGCCACGGTCCTGCAATCGCCTGGGCCTGCATATAGCCGCGCATCTGATCGTCCACCCGCTCTGCCGCCCGGCGCAGCGCCATCTCACGCAGCGCCGTCAGATTGCCCTTGCGGAAGAACCGCTCCACCGCCCGCGCCGCCTGCTCGGGGACATACACCTTGCCTTCCCGCAGGCGCTGCAAAAGCTCATCCGGCGGCAGATCGACCAGCTCAATCTCGACCGTCTCGTCTAGCAGATGATCCGGCACCGTCTCGCGCACCTTGACCCCGGTAATCTGCGCTACCACGTCGTTCAGGCTCTCCAGATGCTGGATGTTCATGGTCGTGTACACATCGATCCCCTGAGCCAGAATCTCCTCGACATCCTGATAGCGTTTGGGGTGGCGCAGCCCCGGCGCGTTGCTGTGCGCCAGTTCATCGACCAGCGCCAGTTGCGGCCTGCGCTTCAAAACTGCATCCAGATCCATGTCTTCCAACACGGTGCCGTGATATTCCACTCGCTGGCGGGGCAACGTTTCCAACCCTGCCAGCAGGGCCTCGGTCTCGGTGCGACCGTGCGTTTCCACATACCCTACCAGCAGCGCCACGCCCTCCGCCTGGCGCTGGTGCGCCGCCTCCAACATGGCGTACGTCTTTCCCACACCGGCTGCATACCCGAGAAAAATTTTAAGCCGGCCGTAGCGTTTCTTCTTTTCCGCACTGCGGATACGCTCCAGTAATTCGTCAGGGTCGGGGCGATAATAGGTTTCCATCATCCCTATTGTAGACCATCTAAAGCCAGATTGAGCAATACTACATTCACCCGCGGCGCCCCCAAAAAGCCAAACTGCGGCGCCTGGCAATAGCGGGCGACCAGCAGGCGCAGCGCCTGTTCATCCAGGTTGCGCGCCCGCGCCACCCGCCGCACCTGATACTCCGCCGCCGCCGGGCTGATGTGGGCATCCAATCCGCTGGCCGAAGCGGTCACCAGATCCATCGGGATCGCCTGGGTGTTGCCGGGGTCTGCGTCGCGCAACGCCTGCGCCCGCTGCCGCACGGCCGCCGCCAGCGCCGGGTTAGACGGCGCCAGATTGCTGCCCCCCGAAGCGCCGCCGCCATACGCCGGTTGCAGCGCCGTGGGCCGCCCCCAGAAATAGCGGGGGTCGTCAAAAGATTGCCCGATCAGGCTCGAACCGACCGCCTTCTCCCCGGCCATCAACACACTGCCGTTGGCCCCGGCCGGAAAGATCAACTGCGCCAGCCCCGTTACCACTGCCGGGTACACGCCGCCCGTCAGCGCCGTCAACAGCGCAAACACCAGTACACACGTCCGTAATTGAACAGCCATTTCTACCTGCCTACACCAGATGAAGCGCCGCCAGCAGCGCATCGATCAATTTGATACCCAGGAAAGGCGTCACCAGCCCTCCCAGCCCGTACACCACCAGGTTGTTGCGCAGCAGTTCGTTGGCGCTCAACGCCCGGTACGGCACCCCCTTCAACGCCAGCGGGATCAGGGCAATGATGATCACCGCATTGAAGATGACCGCCGAAAGAATGGCGCTCTGCGGCGTCGTCAGGTGCATGAAATTCAACAGCCCCAACGCCGGGTAGGTCGAAGCAAAAGCGGCCGGGATGATCACGAAGTATTTGGACACGTCGTTTGCCAGGCTGAACGTCGTCAGCGCCCCGCGCGTCATCAACAACTGTTTGCCGATCTCCACGATCTCGATCAGCTTGGTCGGGTTGCTGTCCAGGTCGATCATGTTGGCCGCCTCGCGCGCCGGTTGGGTGCCCGAATTCATCGCCACCGCCACGTCCGACTGCGCCAGCGCCGGGGCGTCGTTGGTGCCGTCCCCGGTCATTGCCACCAGCCGCCCGCTGTTCTGATACTCGCGAATCCGCTGTAGTTTGGCCTCCGGGGTTGCCTGCGCCAGAAAATCGTCCACCCCGGCCTCGGCCGCGATTGCCGCGGCGGTCAACGGGTTATCTCCGGTGATCATCACCGTGCGGATGCCCATGCGCCGCAGCTGGCTGAAACGCTCTTTCAACCCGCCCTTGACGATATCCTTCAAATGGATCGCCCCCAGCGCCTTTCCGTCGCGCGCCACCAACAGGGGCGTACCGCCGTTCTGCGCAATCGCATCGGCTGCCGCTTTTAATTCCGCCGGCACCGGCTGGCCCTGCGATTGAATGTACGCCAGGATGGCGTCCGGCGCTCCTTTGCGAATGCGCACCCCGTCAAAGTCCACGCCGCTCATGCGCGTCTGCGCCGTGAACGGCATAAAGCGGAAGCCCTTTTCAGCCCCCTGCTGCGGCCCCAGCGTCCGCCCGCGCAGACCATACTTTTCTTTTGCCAGCACCACGATGCTGCGTCCTTCCGGGGTCTCGTCGGCCAGCGAAGAAAGCTGCGCCGCCTCGGCCAGTTCCGCCACGCTCACCCCGTGCACCGGCACAAACTCCACCGCCTGGCGATTGCCCAGTGTAATCGTCCCGGTCTTATCCAGCATCAGGACGTCCACATCCCCGGCCGCCTCAATCGCCCGCCCCGAAAGCGCGATCACGTTGCGCTGGATGAGGCGATCCATCCCGGCAATACCGATGGCCGGCAGCAAACCGCCGATGGTGGTGGGGATCAGGCACACCAGCAGCGCCACCAGAACCGTAATCGTCACCGGCGCGCCCTGCCCCGCCGCCCGCACGCTGAACAGCGAAAACGGCAGCAGGGTGGCGCATACCACCAGGAAAATGAGCGTAAAACTGGCCAACAGGATATACAAGGCAATTTCATTGGGCGTCTTCTGGCGCCGGGCGCCCTCGATCAGGCCGATCATGCGATCCAGAAAGCCCTCGCCCGGGTTCATCGTCACCCGCACCACCAACCAGTCCGAAAGGACGCGCGTGCCGCCCGTCACCGCGCTGCGATCACCGCCCGCCTCACGAATCACCGGAGCCGACTCGCCGGTTACCGCCGATTCATCCACCGAGGCGATGCCCGCCGCCACCTCCCCATCCGCGGCGATGATATCGCCCGCTTCCACCAGGAATAAATCCCCCTGGCGCAGGGTTGCCGACGAAACCTGTTCGTAGCTGGCCGGACGCGCCCCCTGTCCGCTCAGTTCGCCGACCTTTTTGGCCGCCGTATCCTGGCGGGTCTTACGCAGCGCGGCCGCCTGCGCCTTGCCGCGCCCCTCGGCCATCGCCTCTGAAAAATTCGCAAACAGCACCGTAAACCACAGCCACAGCGCCACCCCGGCGATAAACCCCGCTGGCGCTTCACCGTTTCCGCTCAACGCCTGCAACCACAGGCCGGTGGTCACCAGGCTGCCCACCTCGACCACGAACATAACCGGATTGCGCACCATGCGCAGCGGGTTGAGCTTGAGAACCGCATCCAGCAGTGCCTGCCGGTACAGTCTGACATCAAAATGACGAACCTTCTTGTGTAACGTGCTCATGGCAAAACCTGAAATACCAACAAATGTTCCACCAACGGGCCCAGCGCCAGCGCCGGCAAAAAGCTCAACGCGCCGACCACCACCACCACCGCCAGCAGCCAGCCCACAAACAACGGCGTGTGTGTGGCCAATGTCCCCGCGCCGGGAGGCGTATGCTTCTTCTGTACCAGCGCGCCGGCAATCGCCAGCACCAGGACGGCCAGCCAGTAACGCCCGACCCACATCGCCACGCCCAACGCCAGGTTATAAAACAGATTGTTGCTCCCCAGCCCGGCAAAAGCGCTGCCGTTATTGTTGGCCGCCGAAGAAAATGCATACAACACCTGGCTGAAACCGTGCGGGCCGGGATTGGAAATCGCCCCCACCCCCGCCGGCGATACCACCGCCAGCGCCGTCCCAATCAACACGGTGACCGGTGGGAGCAGGATCACCAGCGCCGCCATCTTCATTTCGAAAGGCCCAATCTTCTTTCCCAGGTATTCCGGCGTACGGCCGACCATCAGCCCGGCCACAAATACCGCCACCAGTACAAACACCAACATGCCATACAGGCCGGAGCCCACCCCACCAAAAACCACCTCGCCCAGCTGCATCGCCCACATCGCCGCCAGGCCGCCCAACGGGTTATACGAATCGTGCATGGCGTTGACCGAGCCATTCGAGGCGGCGGTGGTCAGCGCCGTCCACAGCGCCGAGTTGAGCACGCCAAAGCGCACTTCCTTGCCTTCCAGGTTGCCCCCCGGCTGAAGCGCGGTCGCCGTCCCGTCTACCCCGGCGGATGAATAAAAACCGGCCACCTGCTGCTCTGACCACAACGTCGCCGCCAACAGGCCGGCGAACAAGACCAGCATGCTCACCAGGATGGCCCACCCCTGGCGTCTGTCGCCCACCATCTGCCCAAACGTGTAGCACAGCGCCGCCGGGATCAGCACGATGGCCAGCATTTCCAACCCGTTGCTCAACGGCGTCGGGTTTTCGTACGGATGCGCCGAGTTGGCGCCAAAGAAGCCGCCGCCGTTGGTGCCCAACTGCTTGATCGCCACCTGCGAGGCGACCGGCCCCAGCATCAGGGTCTGCGTCCCGCCTTGCAACGTCTCCACCGGGCGCGCCGGGGCAAACGTCTGCACCACCCCCTGCGACGCCAACGCCACGGCCAGCACCAGCGATAACGGCAGCAGGATGTATAACGTCCCGCGCGTTACGTCCACCCAGAAATTTCCGATCGTTTTCTGGCGTTGGCGGGCAAAGCTGCGGCCCAACGCCGCCAGCACCGCCATCCCCGCCGCCGCCGAAAGAAAATTCTGGCCGGTCAGGCCCAGCATCTGGGTAAGATAGCTCAACGTACTCTCGCCGGAATAACTCTGCCAGTTGGTATTACTGGCAAAACTGACCGCCGTATTGAACGCCAGATCCGGCGCAACCGCCCCCACCCCCTGCGGGTTCAACGGCAGTACCGCCTGCAACCGCTGCAAGGCGTACACCCATAGCGCCCCAAGCACGTTGAACGCCAGCAGCGCAACGGCGTAGTCCTTCCAGTTCATCTCCACATCGGCACGCACGCCGGCGATGCGGTAAATCCAACGCTCCAGCGGCCCCAATACGGCTTCCGGCCACACCGGCTGCCGTTGATAGACCCGCGCCATGTACGCCCCCAACGGCCTGACCAACACGAGCAGCGCCGTAAAAAACAGCGCCAGTTGCAATCCATCCTGCCAGTTCATTCAAACTTCTCCGGCCTGATCAACGCCAATAACAGATAAAAGAACAAAGCCGCCGTCAGGATAACCATCACGATATACAGCGGGTTCATTTTCCATCCTCCACCAGGCTGCCTATTCCCCGGATGAGCGCCCACGTCGCCAGTCCCAGACCGGCGATAATCAGCAACCATATCATATCCATACGTTTTCCTCCGCTCTGTTTTTAGCACGCCCGGCGTCAAAACGGCCATAAAACCCCCGGCGGCCGTGTCAAAAAAATGTAAAAAACACTTGCCCCCTTCTTAAATCCGTCTCATCCGTCAAATCTGTGTCCCCTTAGCCGCCCTCCACCACCATCACCCGCCCCCACGCCGGGGTGAGGTCCACCCGCGCCTGCCCGCCCTCGATCGCAAACCGCTCTCCGGGGTTGAGCGCATCCACCAGCATCCCGCGTTCCACCGGCAGGCGCACCGCGATGCTCGCCGCCGTCGCCGCCGCATTGACCGCCACCAACAGCCGCTCGCCCGGCAGACTGCGCAAGAAGGCAAACTGCTCGTGCGCCACGTGCACCTGCTCGTACTCGCCGCGCCGCAGGGCGGCGTACTGCCGGCGCAGGTGCGCCAGACGCGCAATCGCCCGCGCCAGATCGTGTTCACCGGGCTGCACCGTCAGCCGCGGGCGCAGTTCGGCGTCTCCCTGGGCGGTACGCTGCCCGCCCAGCCCCCACTCGCTGCCATAATAGACCGAAGGGATGCCCGGCATAGTGAACAACAAACAATACAACGGGTAGAGGTGCGCCGGGTCAGACAGGCTGCTCGCCACCCGGTTTACGTCGTGGTTATCCGCAAACGCATACAGATCCAGTTCGCGGTACAACCCCTGCGCCCCAAACAAACGGTTGAGCGAATAGGCGAGCTCGAAATAATTGCGGTCCACGTGGCTGGAATACAGGCCCTTGTAACACTCGTAATTGGTGGTCGAGTCGAGCAGGCCCGGCTGCGCCAGGCGGCGGTAATCGCCAAAAACGATCTCGCCCATCAACCAGAAATCGCGGCGCAGACCGCGGCAGTGCTGCGCCAGCGCCGCCAGGAAGTCCGGGGCAATCTGATCGGCGGCGTCCAGGCGCAGCCCATCGATGGCGAACTCCTCCACCCACAGGCGCACGGCGTCGAACAAATGGGCGCGCACCGCCGGGTTGGCCAGGTTGAGCTTGACCAGGTCGTAATGCCCGCTCCAACCTTCGTAGGCAAAGGCGTCGCCGTACGGGCTGCGCCGGTTAAAGTCCAGCCCGTAAAACCAATCGCGGTAGGCCGAGCCTGCGCCGTAGCGCTGCAGGTCGCGGAACGCCCAGAAATCCCGCCCGACGTGGTTGAACACCCCGTCCAATACCAGGCGCATGCCGCGCCGGTGCAGTTCGCGGCTGAAGTCCGCCAGCGTCTTGCGCTCGCCCAGGCGCCGGTCGACCTGATAATAATCGGCGGTATCGTAGCCGTGGGCGCTGGCTTCAAACAACGGTCCCAGGTAAAGCGCCGTGGCGCCCAGGCCCTGGATGTGATCCAGCCAGCCGTACAGTTCCGCCAGCCGTGCGACCGGCGCCTGGCAAAAGTCGTTGCGCGGTGGGGCGCCGCACAGTCCCAAGGGGTAGATGTGATAAAAAATGGCGTCCGTCGCCCAGGTGTGATGCATGCCAATCTCCTTTTATATACATACTGGTAGGTATAGTCCCGGCGCAAAAAAAAATTGCGCCCTACGAATAGATACCGTGCTGGAACTGGTGCACCACCCGGCGCAGCAGTTCGTCGTCCAACTGCACGTGGCCGTTCAGCCACAAGACGATGCAGTGATTCAACACTCCGATAAACGTGGCCGCGTACAGGTTCTGCCGGCCGCGCATGTTGCCGTGGTCATCCACCGCCGCCGCAAACACCTCCCCCACCAGGCGGTACTGCACATCACTCCACCCCGCCACCAGCTGGTACGCCTCGCTCTGTCGCGGCGCAAAGTACAACGCCAGTTGCAAACGGTAATACACCGGGTTTTCCCGGGCAAACTCAAAATAGGCCCGCCCCACCTGCTCCAACGTCAGCGGCAAATCGTGCTGATAGACCGTCGCCGCCTGCAGCGAGCGATTGAACGGTTCGTAATAACGCTCCAACAGCGCCCGCAGCAGCCCCTGCTTGCTGCCGTAATAGTGGTACAGGGTCGGCTTGGTGATGCCCGCCGCCTCCACCACCTCCTGCACGCCCACCGCATCGTAACCGCGCGCCGCAAACAACTCCAATGCACAGTTCAAAATGTTCTCACGGTTATCCATACAGACCATTATACCGCACGGTATAATGGTCTGTCAACCCTCAAATCCGCGGCACAGGGCCGCCAATCCGTATCAGCGGGTAAATCCGTGTTCCCTAGCGTTCCCCGAACGTCTTCTCCAGGCCGCTCAGGAACGTTTCTTTCTCCGTGGCGCTCAGCTTTGCTTCCGGGTGCATCGGCAAATATTGCGCCGGCGGCATCTCGCCGCGCTGCACCACCTCCAGGATATCATCCGCTTCCTCACCGTCCCATTCCGAGAAGTTCACTTTGCTGCGCCCCTCTTCCACGTCGTGCTGCACCAGCCAGGAGACCGGGGCCACGTTACTGTACCACGGCCACACCGTCTCGTTGCTGTGGCAGTCGAAACACGCCCGTTTGGCCAGCGCGCGCGTCTGCGGGCTGTCCCACTGCGGCTCGGCTACCACCGGCGGGTTGGTGTGATCCCGCCCGTAGGGCACCAGCTGCGCCACCCCCAGGCACAACGCCCCGCCCCCCACGACCAGCGCCAGGATGATCAAGATCCATTTCACCGGCTTTTTCATCGCACCTCCTTAAAAACTCCCCGCCCATCCAAAATGGCGGGCGGGGAGAAGCAACGTCCTGGTCCAGGCCGTCTATTTATCCATCAAAGCCGCCAGACCCGGCAGCACCAGCCCTTCCAACATTTCCAGCGACGCGCCGCCGCCGGTCGAAATGTGCGTGATCTGATCCGCCAGACCCGACTGCTGGATGGCCGCCACCGACTCACCACCGCCGATGACGCTCACCGCCTCGCTGGCCGCCACCGCCTTGGCCACGCCAAAGGTGCCCTCGGCAAAGCGCGGGAACTCGAACACGCCCATCGGCCCGTTCCACACCACCGTGCCCGCCGCAGCAATCACCTTGCTGTAGGCCGCCACGGTCTCGGGGCCAATATCCAGGATGCGCCAGCCATCGGGCACGTCCCCGACCGGCAGCACCTTCTTTTCGGCTTCGGCGTCGAACTTGTCGCCCAGCGCCATGTCCACCGGCAGGTGCAGCTTATCGCCGCCGGCTGCCAGCAGTTCGCGGGCGGTATCCAGCGCCGTTTCCTCCACCAGTGAGTCGGCCATCGCCAGGCCCCTGGCCTTGAGGAAGGTATTGGCCATCCCGCCGCCGATCAACACATGGTCGGCCTTGGTCAGCAGGTTGCGGATCACCCCAATCTTATCGCTGATCTTCGCCCCGCCCAGAATGGCCACAAACGGACGCTTGGGTTCGGCCACCGCCTGGCCCAGGTAGCGAATTTCTTTTTGCAGCAGATAACCGGCCACCGCCGGCAAGAAGCGCGCCACGCCCTCGGTCGAGGAATGCGCCCGGTGTGCCGTGCCGAAGGCATCGTTGACGTATACCTGCGCCAGCGAGGCCATCTGTTTGGCCAGTTCCAGGTCGTTCTTTTCCTCTTCCGGGTGGAAGCGCGTATTTTCCAGCACCAGCACCTCGCCCGGCTGCAACGCCTTTGCGGCGGCTTCGGCCGCCGGCCCGACGCAGTCTTCGGCAAAGGCCACCGGTTTGCCCAACAGCCCGCTCAGATGTTCAGCCACTGGCTTGAGCGTATACTTGGGGTCTGGCCCACCCTTCGGGCGGCCGAGGTGCGAGCACAAAATGACCGCCGCACCCTGCCCCAGCAGGTATTCGATCGTCGGCAGCGCGGCCCGGATGCGGGTATCGTCGCCAACTTTGCCTTCCTTGGTCGGAACGTTGAAATCGACCCGCACCAGGACATGCTTTCCCTTTACATCGATATCCTCAATCGTCTTCTTGCTGAACATACCGTCCTCCGGTGATGAAATAAGCGGAATGCGCAACCCGGCCCATCCAGTGGATCACCAGATCACGCATTCCACATGTTTTGCTACAGCCCTCGAAAACTAGAGCGACTTGGCCATCACGAGCGCCAGATCCGCGGTGCGGCAGGAGTAGCCCCACTCGTTGTCGTACCAGGTCACAACCTTGATCAGGTTGCCGCCCATCACCATCGTCTGAGCGCCATCCACGATCGAGGAGCGGGGATCGCCCTTGAAGTCCATCGAGACCAGGGGATCGCCGTACTCGCCGGCCGAGTAACCCAGGATGCCCTTCAACGCGCCAGCTGCCATCGCCTTGAAAAGACCATTGACCTCGTCCTTGCTCGTCGCCTTCTCAACCGTGCAGACAAAGTCCACGATCGAAACGGTGGGGGTGGGCACGCGCAGCGAGAAACCGTCGAACTTGCCCTTCAGGTCGGGGATCACCAGCGCAACCGCCTTGGCGGCGCCCGTGGTGGTCGGGATGATGTTCAACCCGGCAGCCCGCGAGCGGCGCATTTCTTTCTTGTGGCCCTGATCCAGGATGACCTGATCGTTGGTGTACGAGTGAATGGTGGTCATCACACCGTGCTGGATGCGGAAATTGTCGTGGATCACCTTGGCGGCGGGCGCCAGGCAGTTGGTGGTGCACGAAGCGTTCGAAACCACGTGATGCTTGGCGGGATCGTACATGGCGTCGTTGACGCCCATGACCAGCGTCAGGTCCTCGTTCTTGGCCGGGGCGCTGATGATCACCTTCTTGGCGCCGCCCTTTTCAATGTGCACGCGGGCGCCAGCCTTGCCCTTGGCGGGATCACCATTGGCGTCGGTGAAAACACCGGTCGACTCAATGACGATATCGACGCCCAACTCGGCCCACTTCAGGCTGCCCGGGTCTTTTTCGGCAAAAACCTGAATGGTCTTGCCGTCGATCACCAGGTTGTTATCCACAACCTCAACCGACCCAGGGTAAATGCCATAGTTCGAATCGTACTTGAACAGGTGGGCATTCGTCTTGGAATCAAACAGGTCATTAATCGCCACAACCTCAAGTTCGCCCCCGCTGCGTTCCTGGATCGCCTTTAAGACCTGACGGCCAATACGGCCAAAACCATTGATACCAACTTTGACTGCCATTTTGTTCCTCCTCATTTGAATATAGGTGTATTTTACCATGCCGCGGTTGTCTGGACGGCATGAACAGAAGCACAAGTTTAGCTTTCTTCCGCCTCCCGGCTGCTCAACGGCCCGGTGCGTTCGTAGAACAAATCGATAATCGCCCTGGCAAGCTTGGCCGAATCGTGACGCCAGGGGCGCTCGTCGTCCACCAGGTCGGTCTGATACAACGAAAAGGCGCTCTCCATCTCGGGATCGGCGCGCACCCAATCCAGTTCTTTGGGCAGCCGGCCTTCCGTGCGCCCATTGCACACCACCACCTGAAAGATGCCCTCGCCCAGCACGCGCTCGATGGTATGCACGTGATCGCCGCACGAATACCCATCGGTCTCGCCCGGCTGGGTGGCGACGTTGCACACGTAGAATTTCAACGCCCGGCTGGCGCGAATCGCCTCGGCCAGGTCGGGCACCAACAGGTTGGGCAGCAGGCTGGTATACAGGCTGCCCGGCCCGACCACGATCAAATCCGCCGCCAGGATGGCCTGCAGCGCCGGCGGAAACGCCAGCGGGTTGTTGGGCTCCAGCCAGATGCGCTGCACCTTGCCGGCCGCTTTGGGGATCTGGCTCTCGCCCTTGACGCGGATATCCCGGCCGTGATCCGGCAAATGCACCTCGGCCACCAGGCGCACGTCGTGCAGCGTGGCCGGCAGCACCTGGCCCTGCACCGCCAGCACCCGGCCCGACTCGGCCACCGCCTCTTCAAAACTGCCGGTGATGTCGGTCAGGGCGGTGATCAGCAGGTTGCCCAGGGTGTGCCCGTTCAGTCCGGCCCCGCTCGAAAACCGGTACTGGAACAACTGCGTCAGCAGCGCCTCGTCTTTGGAGAGCGCCGCCAGGCAGTTGCGGATGTCGCCCGGCGGCAGGATGCCCATGCTGCGCCGCAGTTCGCCCGAAGACCCGCCGTCGTCGGCCACCGTCACGATCGCCGTCAGGTTGCGGGTATGTTCCTTCAGCCCGCGCAGCAGCGCCGAAAGCCCGGTGCCGCCGCCGATCACCACGATGCGCGGGCCGCGTTCCTTGCGCCGGTAGGCCGAAACCGTATCCAGCAGCGGCTGGCCCGGTCGCAAGAAGGGCCGCAGCAGCGCCGTGTTCAGTCGCCAGGTGCCGATCAGGATCAGCAGCATGCCCAGCCCGCCAAAGATCACCGCCCGCAGCGGGCGGTCGAGGAAGCGCAGCGACAGCGCCGAGAGGATCGGCAGCCACCACGTCTCCGGGGCGGTGCGGTACACGTCCAGCACCAGGATGGCGAAACCCACCCCGATCAACGTCGTCCCCGCCAGAATTAAAAACACCCACCGCTTGACTCCCAAACCCGGCGTCAACCAGCGTAACTTCTTGCGTATCGACACCCAGATTCGTTCGTACCAGGCAGTGGATCTTCCTTGCATATCGCATCTTATCATAGCAGTCTTTTACTTCGCCGTCAACAAGAAAATGGCCGGCAGCCGCGGGTGCGATTCGCGCGGCGCAGAATATTTTGGATCTTTTGGAGCAGGAGTAATAGCCCGCCAGATAACGATAACAAGGAAAACATTTTTGGCAATTGCGCTATAATAATAGAGTGAAGATTTGGCACTAAGAGGCATGCTATGAATATCACATTTCCCCAACAATCGGAGGTGCGCTTAAAAAAGTCACCTTTACGCGAGGTGCTCTGTCAGGTGAGATTTCCTCCGATTCTTCGAATTGGAAAAGAGGCCCCTGCAGATTTCCAGGAGGCCATACGGAACCGTTATCCGGGTCTTGAAGTCGAGCAAGGGGTTATGTTTCAATTTGGGATAAGCCCAACGGCTGAAAAGCCAACGATAGAGACATCACCTAAAATATATCGTTTTAAATCACTGGACTCGAAATCCAATGTAGCTCTGGCGCCCGACTTTTTTGCCTTGTCGACCACTGCATATACCCATTGGCATGATTTTGTAAATGATTTTTCTTTTATCGAAAATGTGGCCCAGGAAAAATTTACTCTCCCGATAACATCCCGGGTTGGGCTGCGCTTCATTAACCAATTCACCCGTAAAAACACTGGCTGTTCTTCTTATCAAGAACTACTGGGATTATTCCGCGACGACCTGACTTGTTTTATTCGTTCTGAGGCCTGGTCAGAACCAGAGGAAACTATTTCACAATTTGTTATCCCTGATGGAAAAGCAAAACTTACCATTCGGTTTGGTTATGGAAAAGAACAAAAGGAGCAATTCTTCATTCTTGATCTTGATTATTTTGAAGAGGGGCAAATTGAATTCAAGAACCTAAACAGGCGTCTGAATCGTTACCATAACCAAATTTATCAGGCGTTTCGTTGGTGCATAAAGGATCATAGTTTGGAACGATTTGAACCTATTCGAGAGGACTGATATGGTTACTGATTATCTAGAGCCAGTCACATATAAAGAGGTAGTTATAAACAGCACCTACAAACGGCTCTTAGATGTAGTGGGCTCCTTTTTCGACACATCATCTGGCATAGCCATCCCACAAACCCATGAGCGAGTTAATACAACAACCTCGGGGAGTATCACTTCATCCTATTGGTTGCCAATTGAGCAGACTTTTCCTTACCACTATGATCGGGAGATGACCCAATTAGAAAGAGCGGTGGTTTTAGAAGATACGGACAGCTTTGCCCAACTGGTAGCAGATATGGATTGGCAAATTCGCCCCGTAGACGATTATTTAAAAGCCATAGAATTGGCGCTCCAGGTTGGGGCACATTTGACTGCTCGCAAGCTTACACAAGATGGAGCCTCTCGCTTTCCTGAGGATGTTGAAATTGCTAAACATGTAAAGATACTTGCGCCTGTCAAAACTATCCAGTCGAACGCGCCCGCTGACCCTGGGGTAGCAAAAAACAACATTTGGCTGAAAGAACACCATGAGAAGTATCAAGGGATGTGGGTGGCTTTGCGGGATGGGGATTTGTTGGCATTTGGGAAGACTATGCAGGACATCAGGAATCAGGTCGGCCCATTGAAAAATACTCGAATTCTCGTGACCAAGGTATATTGATGCTTTTCTTTGCTAACGGCAGTTCATTTTCAACGGGCAAGACCTCTTGCGAAATTCGTCCAATTCCCGGAATTCGGCAAGACGCCAACCGTTTAATCATCCCCATTTCTATCGAGAATGTTTTTGTGCGCGCGGTTGTAGATACAGGCGGCGTTTACCTAATCATTGAACCGAGTATTGCAGAAGAATTGGGGCTTGACTCACAGGGCGCGATTAAAAGCGAAACGTTATCTATCCGCGGGAATCGCATTGAAGGCCTCTTACATAGAGTCACTATGCGCGTGCAAGCAGAAGTAGGAGAAGATTTGATTCAGGAGGTTACGGCCTTTATTCCTACTGTAACAGCCGAAGAGTGGGGAGAAACGCCAACATTTCTAGGATTAACGGGTTGTTTGGAAAGGTTAAAATTTGCAGTTGACCCAACGGAAGACCAATTTTACTTTGCTTCTGCCTAAGGCCCTATTTTTGCGCAAACAGAAGGCATCGCCATTCATTACAATCTGGAATCAACGACAACCATTTTAAATGCTGACCTTCCGAAATGAGCAATGAATTCACCAAAGGGTAGGCAGGTAGAGCATACAGGGTATAATTGCGCCAATCCCGTGAGGTCTGCTGTGGGTATTCGCTAATCGATCCATCCTGTCGCCGTATTGGCTCGCCCAGGCCGGGTGCATTTCCCCGGCGTTGGATCGTTTTTCCGTCTTATCCCACAAGAGATCAAAATGCCTCACTTTCGTTTTGAAGATCATTCGTATTTCTATGCCGAGCAGGGCCAGGGGCCGCTGCTCTTTCTATTCCCCGGCAACACCGCCTCGTCCGTGCACATGCAGCCACAACTCGCCCACTTTGCGGCCCACTACCACGCCGTATCGCTCGATTTCCTCGGCGTGGGTGGCTCTGACCGGGTGGAACGCTGGCCGGTAGACTGGTGGCGCCAGTCGGGGCGCGCCGCGGCGGCCCTGGCCCACCACCTCGGCCAGGAACGCTGGATTGCGGTTGGCATGAGCGGCGGCGCCACCGTGGCCCTCTGGCAGGCGATCGACTTTCCGGCCCGGGTGCGCGCCGTGGTGGCCGACAGCGAAGGGGAACGCTACGACCCCGCCGCGCTGGGCGCCATCGTCGCCGGGCGCAACCTGGAGCACCCGCTGCTCCAGGGCTTCTGGCTCGCCGGGCATGGCCCGGACTGGCGCCAGGTGGTGCTGGCCGATAACGCCCTGCTGCTCGACTTTGCCGCCGCCGGCGGCGACCATTATCACGGCCGCCTGGCGGAAATCCGCTGCCCGGTGCTGTTTACCGCCAGCAGCCGGGATGAATTCATCCCGGACCTGGCAGAACAGACGCTCAACATGCTGCGCCAGGTCCCGGGCAGCCAGGCGCTGCTGGCCCACGCCGGCGGGCACCCGCTGATGTGGACGCGCCCCGACCTGTTCTACGCCGAAGTCGAACGCTTCCTGGCGCAGCTGGCATAAATCGACCGGCGCTCTGCGGCAGAGGTTAAACAGGGGTGGGCAGGTTGTCACGCTTAATCGTTGCGCCGC